>PMTR01000039.1 GCA_003167255.1 Bryobacterales bacterium | reverse complement strand
ACAAAGTTGCATGGTTTTGATCCTTTGCCGGCCATTCCTAAACAAGACTACTCCAACAATTCAAACTCCGCCGCCGTTGCACTTCTGACTCCTGACTTCTGACATCCAAATCCCGCAGGGATTTCAAGGGCGAAGCCCTTGTTCAGTACCTCCCCGCCATTTCGAGCGGCTCTTCCACTTCTTCTTTTTTGACTTCCGTTTTCAACATTCGCTCATCCGGGAAAAGCTGAAAATAGCGGAACGAGAAACTGTACACCAGCACGCCGTATGCCACTACCGCCAGGAACGTGCCGGTCTCCTGCCAGCTCGGCGTGTACCAAAGGAATTTGTCGAAGGAGAGTGTCGGCAGCGCCAGCGTCTGTACCGTCATCACGAACCGGTTCAGCGCCACTCCCAGGCACGCCATGGCCGCCGCCGGGATCAGCCAGCCCCGGCGCCGCCGCAGCGCCGGCGTCAGCAGAATCAGTGCCGGCGCCAACCCGAAGACCGCGATTTCCGAGAAGAGAATCCACGTGCCGAAGGGATTCCAACTGTAGTACTGCCACGCCGGGAAGCCTACCTCCGGCGACGTCCGGTTGATCCAGATCAGCGTGTCCACGCTCTTGGCCAGCACATAAACCGCCAGCAGCAGACCGGAGACCCGTCCCAGCAGTTCGAGCACTCCCGGCCGCACCAGCCGCTTCCTGGTGATCTTCTCCACCATCCACGTGGTCAGCAGGATGAAGCTCGGCCCCACCGCCGCCGCGGAAATAATGAACAGGAAGAACGTCGAGGGCCACACCGCCAGGCCTTCGCGAAACGCGAACGGCCGCCCCCGCAGTACACCATACAGGCCGCCCAGCGACCCCTGGTGGAAGAACGAAAGGAACGTTCCCACGCCCGCCAGCACATAGATTAGCTTGTGCAGCTCAAATTCGAACACCAGGAATGACGGCACCTGCCGCAGCTTGCGGTTCTTCAACACAATCGGCAGATACTCGATGGCCAGCACCGTCAGGTAGCAACTGATGCAGAACGTCACTTCCGTCAGCATCGAATGCACGTTCGGGTACCAGAAGGTGAACCACGCGCGCAACGGCTGGCCTACATCCACCGCCAGCACGCACACCGCGCCGCTATAGCAGACCAGGCCAATCACCACCGCGCTGTTGATCACGGCTTTCAACTCGTCGAGCTTTAGGATGTACACCAGGAATCCCGTGAAGAATGCGCCCGCTCCCAGCGCGATCACCGTCAGGTCGAGAAAGATCCACAGCCCGAAGGCGAAGCGATTGTCCATGTTGGTCTGGTTCAGGCCTTTGATCAGGCACAAACCGGCCGAGAAGAGCCCAAATGCCAGCAGCGCCACCCACGGCGTCATCCACAAGAGAAACCGGTTGGGGGAGCACCGCCGCACACCGCGTGTGATGAAATCCTTATCCACGGGCGATCTCCTTTCCGCTCTGGCGAGGCCGGGGCGCTTGTGCGATCTCCCGCACCCATTCGCGTTTCGACCGGTAATAAACCTTGGTTTCGGTGCCCAGCTTTTCGAGCAGCCGGAAGCTCTCCGCCTCCTTCGCCGCCCGCGCCGGCTCGCTCGCCGCATTGTTTAGATCGCCGAAGCGGATCGCGCCCGTTGGGCAGGCCTCCACGCAGGCCGGCGTATACTCAACCGGCTCGCCCGCCAGCTTCCCCGCGGCCGCCGCAAGCTGTTTGGCCGCGTGCCATCGCCCGTGGCAGAAATTGCACTTCTCCACGACGCCCCGCATGCGCGGCGTCACATCCGGATTCAGTGTCTTCTCCATCCCTTTCGGCCAGGCCGGGTCCCACCAGTTGAAGTAACGCGCGTGATACGGGCAGGCCGCCACGCAGTACCGGCACCCCAGGCACCGTTGCGGCATCTCTCCCACCACGCCCGTCGCCGGGTCCAGGTCCACCGCCTGTTGCGGGCACACGTGGACGCACGGCGTGTCGTGGTTGCAATGCTGGCACATCACCGGCACAAAGGCCGTGCGATGGTTGGGATACTCTTCCCCGTTATCCACTTTGTAGACCCGCAGCCATGTCAGGCCCTTGCGGTCCGTGGCGCCTTCGTGCGCCGGCGGGACGTTGTTCTCTACCGCGCAGGCCACCATGCAGGCCCCGCACCCGTTGCAGCGGTCCACGTCGATGGTCATCCCGTATTTGGCCGCGTGAATCGGTTTGATTTCGGAGATCATGCCCTTACCACCTTTGCCCGGACGCCGGCGCCACACACATCCAGCACCGCCGCCCGCCGTGCCACCAGCACCGCGCCACGGGAAACGCTTGCATCCACTCTCACTTCCACATCGATTCGGCCTGCCAGCGTCTCGAGTACCGCCCGTGCGCCATCCTCCACTCCCGCCGCGCGCGCTTCGTCCGGATGAATCGCCACCTGTTTCGGCCCGAGCTTCAGGTTCGATTCCTGATAGATTTTGGAAAGCAGCGGTGAGGAAGGCGCTTCCGTGAGCATCGCCACCAGCGGCAGGTCGTTCGCCGAGCCCGCCGCCTGGCGCGTCGCGCCCGCCGCCACCTTGACTGCAGCCGGCCGCTTCGCCGGTTCCACTTCATCCATCCAGCACGCACCGGCTTGGAGCGCCTTCCAGAAGTCGTCCGTCTTCACATCCTTCGTCGCTACCGATTTCCCGTCGGCATAGGTGAACAGCGTGCCGCGGCCGGCCTTGTGGATGGCGTCCGCGCGTTCCCGCAGCGTGTCGCCCACTTCCAGGCCCGCCGCCTTGGCGATCCACTCTTCCGGCTTCACCACGCCTTGCGGCGCCTGGACTAGCGGGACCGCCATACGGAACACGGCCTCGACCGAATCCACCGCCCGCGGAATGTCCTCCGCCACTTCCGGGTATACCCCGGTCGGCAGCAGGTATTGCGCGTGCCGCCCGTAGCCTTCGCGCGTCCATCCCAGCGCCACCACTACCGGGTTGTCCCGCACCAGCTTGGGCTCCACGTCGCTCCACGGCAGGTAGGCTCCCGGCGCCGATTCATCGATCAGCAGCACGCGAATCGACCCGTCTTCCACCGACGCCAGATCCACCGCCGGCGCCGCTTTCTTCCACCCGTCCGGCACCGGCGCATCGCGCCGCGCCACAATCGTGCGCCCCAGCGCGCCCAGCGCGTCATTCAACTGTGCGGCCAACTGCGCGGCGCTCTGCGACCCGGCGCCGCCCACCACCAACGCCGGCCCGTTCTGCTTCAACTCGCTCGCCAGCGCCAATATCTGCTGTTCCGGAATTCCCGTGGCTTCCGCCGCTGCTGCCGTAGATTGCCCGCCCAGCGCCAGCAGGATCCCTTGCCCCAGCGCTTCTTCCGAGCCTGCCTTGATCCGCAGCCACTGGTCGGCCATCGCCGCCGTGCGCGATTCCACGGCTTCCGCCTGGATCAAATGAAAGCCCGCGCGCGCCGCGATCACGTTGCCCGGCGTGCCCCAACCTTCGAGCAGCGGCACGCTCAGGCTCAGCACGGTCCGGGCCTTTGTCAGGTCGATTGCCGAGTTGCCCACATCGCCAACCTCCACGTACACCCCGTTTTTCACCGCCGCCATCGCTCGCCGGTAGGTCCACGACGCCGTCCGTCCCGGCCGCAAATCCAGCACCGCCACGCGTTCGTTCGCTCCCAGACGAGCCATCGCCCCCGCCACAGCCGTAGCCGCTTCCTCGACCGGTCCCCGCGTGACGCGCGCCGGATGATACGGCAGGTGATGCCCCGCCAGGCCATATGCGCACATCGCTCCGTGGCTCAGCGGGTGCCCCGCTACTCCCACCAGCGACACCGGCTGTTCCGCCACGCATCTTGCCCGCACCGCGCATCCCGCCGCGCATAACGCACAGTTCGTATACTTCGCGGTGATGGCGCCGCGCGCCGGCCGCGGAATCCCCGGCCAGTTTTCCGACCACAACGCCGAATCCGTGATCAGCCTCCACGGAGCCGGAGTCATCAGCACGCCCACGGCCGAGCCGCCTGCGAATAACAGTATGTCTCTGCGAGTGGTTTTCATTTGTGGCAATCCAGGCAACTTTGTTCCATCCGCTTGCTGCGGTGGCAATCCACGCAGTCCGCCATTTTCATTCCATGATTCGTGCCGCTCACCTTCCAGATCTCCGCCGGATAACCGCTGATCCGGTCCTCCCGGTACGGCCGCAGCGAATCGCTCGCGCCCGTCGGGCCGTGGCAGCTCTCGCACGTCATCCCCGCCCGCTTCACGTGCACGCTGTGCGAAAAGAAAACGTTCTCCGGCTGCCGTGCGTAGTCCGCCCACTGCGGTTCGCGGTTGGGCGTCACGTATTGGTCGATAAAGTTTTTCTCGGCCACCGTCGTTCCCATCGCCGCCGCATGGCAGCCGGAACACTTGTCGAGCGTGGGAATGCCCGCGAACGTTCCGTCTTCCCGGAACGCGTGGCAATCCTCGCATTTCGTGCCGCCCTTTTCCGCGTGGACCTTATGACTGAAGTCCACCGGCTGCGGCCGGCGCGTGTTGATGGCGTAAGGAAAGCCGACCCAGCCCAAGCCCAGGGCCATCAGCGTTCCAGCCAGAAACGGGATTTTTCCGCGTATCGTCACGGCTTTATTTCCTGGAAAAGAATTCGTAAAACAGCCCCAGCATCTGGTCGCGCTCCAGACGCCCCGCCAACCCCGCGGCAAACATTCCGCCGTCCGCCGCGCAGCCGGTCTGCTGCTGCAAATACTCGTTGATCCTCTTTTGCTCCCGCTCCATCCACTCCCGCGCTTCCCTGCCGTCCATCAGGTCGCACTGTGTTCCGGCCTGCGGCTGCCCTTCGAATAACCAGCCTCGCGTATACGGCTCGGCCGTCAGCCGGTCCGGGTTCGCGCGCAAATACAAATTGCAACCCGTCAGCAGGAGGGGGTTCGGAAAGACCACTTCCAGATCCATCCCCGCCGCCGTTAGTACCGCCGCCGCCCGGTGCACGCCCTTTTGCCAGACGTAGCTGATGCGCTCCACCGGGGCCAGAACACGGCTCAGAAAACCGTCGATGCCCACGTGGCAAACTCCGTCCTCGCTCACGTCCAGCCACATGTGATTGCTGGAATACCGAAGCCAGTCCGGAAACTCGATGCCGTCCACTTCCGCCGCCGCCAGTCCCGGATGCGCCATCGCCCGGTACAAATCGCAATACTTGTAGCAGTCGTTCCCGCACCGCGAGAGCAGCGACTCGCTGTAGGGCACCAGCTTCGCCACCGATGCCGCCCCGCAATACTGCATCAGCGATTCCCGCAAGTACGGGCACGGCCCGCCGGCTGTTCGCTCGACCGCTTCCGGTTGCTGCCGCCAGACAGGACACGAACTGTGTTCCGCCGAAGAGCACTTGTCTTCCGTCCGGCCGGCTTGCGCCAGAGGAATCAGCTTGCGGACCGTGGACGTCCCGCAATACTTGACCTCAGTCTCTTTCAAGAAAGGGCACGTCATGGAAGCTACCGCTTCTCTTTCTTCCCTAACTCCTCGCCGCCATCGGCCATGGTGAGGCCGAGCGTGGGGACGTGAAACGCGTGCCCGTCGTACGAAGCAACCAGATCGGCCACTTCGCTATCGAGCCTGGACAGCGCCGTTTTCTTTTTCCGTTTGGCGGCCAGTTCCTGCGCAACGCCGATGCCCACGGCGACGCAGCAAATCAGAGTAACCAGCCCCAGTGCAATGTTGGTGATTGTCAACCAGTATGTCGATGGATCGTTCATCAGGAGACTTCTCCCTTCAGCGACCCTTGTGCAAGAAGGATGCCACGCACAAAAGAAGGGAGTTGCGCCGCACCGGACGCGGTTTGTGCTGGAAATTCAGACAGAGAAATCTGGAATCCGGACAGGCTGGGCCGCAACCAAAGTGGGGCGGCCAATCCTGGCCGCAGCCGGCTTTAGCCGGCTTCCCGTGCTGCCCAGCCCGCCCGGCGACATCCAGGCCCCCACTTTTTCATGAAACTTCGCGCGCCGAAGACCCTCTGCAACAGGCCACAAAAAGCGAAGGTCGTCCCACCAAGGGCACGAAGTCTTCGCGGCGATCGAAGAAATTGAGAAATTGTAATTCCAGGGTCGCTTCAGACGGGCTCTAAGCCCCTGCGGACCGGTAACGGCGGCGCGGGTGTTCGTCCGCATTTAAGGCTCCAGTAGGCCCATGAACGCGCATCGAAGACGCCGGGAGGTGCCTTGTCCAACGTTTCCCGATACTCGTCTGGCCCCACCACGCCGTCCAGTGCCCGCAAGTCTTCCACGGTCCCATACGTCATGACGTGTGCCAGAAAATGCACCGCATCGGCCAGAGCTTCCGAGGGCGGCTTGAACCAGACCACGCGCTCAGCCAAGGAGAGCAATTCCGGCGTTTCAGGCAACCGCTTCATAGCTTTGTTCCAGGCTCGCCAGGGCGCTTCGCGTAAGGCATCAAGGCGGGCAGTTTGGTGGCATCAACGGCTTCGACTGCCTTACTGAGCCGTGCTCGCACTTCGCCTGGCAGCGCCGGCACATCGTCAAAGTAACTGAGCGCTTTGAGCGTGATCAACGGGTTGAATTTGCGGCCGTAAACGACCATCCCCGCCGCAAGCGCGGCTGGCAAATCAATCCCATGCTGCAAGAGAGCATCCATATCGAGGTAGTCTTTGGCCTCTGCCCGCTTCTGCAGGACCGCTGCTTTGGTTCCGGCGATATCGAGCAGCGAGGCAACCTGCAGGAGTATATCGCCCGCTTGCTCAGGAGCGGCTGCTTGTCCCAGACCAAGCCTGCCGAAGAACGACACCAGCACCGGCCCGCCGCGATCAACGCGACAGGTCAAGGTGTTCGGCGCTGCCTGTACCCGTTCGGCGTCTCTGAGGTACGGTACTTGCCGCGCCAGTTGATCGGGATCAAAGGACGCGTTCGAGAAGAAATCGAAATCAACCGACACCCGATGCCCAAGCCGCAGCGCCAGAGCCGTGCCGCCGTAGAGCGTAAACGTGTCCGGTGTAGCTCTAAGCTCCGGCCATAGGGCGCGTTGCGCGGCGGGCAAAGTGGCCAGATTGGGGATGAACGCCATCGACGTATTGATAGCGCATTTTGCCCCGCAAAGCCAACCCGCTGCGCCGCTCCACGTTGCACCCGGCCCCTCACTGCCTCATAATAAGCGGATACAACCTTTCATCAGCGTGTTTCCGAGGTAGCCGGCAATGGTATGCCCTGGTTGTAATGCCGACAATCCCGCGAGCGTTCGATTCTGCCACCAGTGTGGGCGTTCCTTCCAGGCGGCCGATGACGCACAAACCGTCATGCTCGATGGCTCTGCCGGCGGTCCCGGTCCGCCGCCCGGCGCATCGCAATCCGCTACCTGGGCCAGTCCCGCAGCTTCCGGCGCGCGCCCCGTCATGCCCACCAACCTGGCGCCTGGCACGGCTTTCGGGAGTCGCTATCGCATCGAGGCCCTGCTCGGTGAAGGCGGCATGGGCGCGGTCTACAAGGCCTACGACACCGAACTCGGCCGCACCGTCGCGCTCAAACTGGTCCGGCCCGAACTGGCCACCAGCCCCCAGACCATGCAGCGCTTCAAGCAGGAGTTGCTGCTCGCCAGCAAGATATCGCACAAGAATATCCTCCGCATTCACGATCTCGGCGATGCCGGCGGCGTCAAGTTCATCACCATGGCCCTGGTCGAAGGCACCGATCTTTCCGGCCTCATCGAAAAAGGCGGCCGCTTGCCCTTCGACCGCGCCCTCAAGTTCACCCGCCAGTTGTGCTCCGCCCTGGAAGCCGCCCACAACGAAGGCGTGGTCCACCGCGATCTCAAACCCCAGAACATCCTGATCGATCAGTCCGACAATATCTACGTCTCCGATTTCGGCCTCGCCAAATCGCTCGAATCGGAAGCCACCATGATGACCCGCACGGGCCAGATCCTCGGCACTCCGCGCTACATGTCTCCCGAGCAGGTGGAAGCCCGCGAAGTCGACCATCGCGCCGACATCTATTCCATGGGCCTCATCGTCTACGAGATGTTCACCGCGGATATTCCCTTCCGCGGCGAATCCGCGATGCAGCTCATGTACCAGCGCGTCACTGCCGCGCCCCAGGATCCCCGGACCATCTTCCCGGAGATGCCCGATTACCTCGCCAACATCATTCTGAAGTGCCTGGAGCGCGATCCCGCCAGGCGTTACCAAACCGCCCGCGAAGTGCTCGACGATCTGGACGCGCAAAACATCCCTACCCTCAGCCCGTCAACCACGGCCACCATCACACCCGCGCCCAAGCCCAAACCCGGTTCCGCCACCATCAGCATCGAAATCCCCAGACCCACCGGGCGCTGGGGCATCGTCATCGGCACTCTCGCGCTGGTGGTGGTGCTGATGTTCGCGATCCCCGCGACGCGCCATCTGATCCTGGGCGCGCCCAAGAACGCCGCGGTTTCGAGCCAGCCCGCATTTTATATTGCCGTCCTGCCGGTCAACTACCAGGGAGATGAAGCGTTCCGCTATATCGGCGACGGTGTCGTCGACACTCTCACCGCCAAGCTGGCCGGGTTGCAGAACGTGTACGTCGCTACCGGCAAGATCGTCGACACCGCCGCCAAACAGAAGGACGACGCCCAGATCGCCAAAATGCTCGGCGTCACTCTTTTGGTCCGCACCACCGTGCAGGTCTCCGGCGAGCAGGTTTCCGTCATCGTCTCCATGGACAAGGTCGGAAAGGACGGCGGCAATCTCCTCAAACGCCAGAAAGACGGCTCGCGCCAGAATCTCATCAACCTCGAAAACGACGCTTTCAATGTGCTGGTCGGCGGTCTGCAGATCAACCGGACAAAGGAGGAGTTGGCGCGCACCGGCGCCCGGCCTACCGATAGCAGCGACGCCTACGATGCCTATCTCCGCGGCCGCACTCTGGTGCGCATCAAGCGCGATCCGGAAAGCCTGAAGAGCGCCCTCGCCCTGTTTGATACCGCCATCCAGCGCGACCCCCGGTTTGCCCTCGCGCTCGCCGGCCGCGCGGATGCCTGCCTGTTCATGTACGCCGTGACCAAAGATTCGTCCTGGACGGAGAAAGCCTTGACGGCTGCCCTGGCTGCTAATGGCATCAACGACAGCCTCCCCGAGGTGCACACTTCTCTCGGCAGCATCTACACCGCCACCGGAAAGGGCCCCGAAGCGATTGCCGAGCTGAAGCGCGCGCTCGAAATCGTCCCTGCTTCGGACGAATGCATGCGCCGCCTCGGTGACGCTTACGCCGCGGCCGGCGACCGGCAGAAGGCCATCGACGAATATCGGCAAGCCATCAAAACCAATCCGTATCTATGGCTGAACTTCAACTTTCTGGGGCTCGCGTACTACGGCGGTGGACAGTATGACAAGGCCCTTGCCGCGTTTCAGCAGATCACCAGACTGGAGCCCGACATCGCCACCGGCTACGCCAATATGGGCACCGTCTATCTGGCTCAGGACAAATGGAGCGACTGCATCGGGGAATATGAGAGGGCCATTTCCAAAGATCCCAACAGGCCGTTCTATTACTCCAATCGCGGCGTCGCCTACTTCCGCCTCGGCCGCTATCCCGAATCCATCAAGGATTTCGAAAAGGCCGTCGAGTTGAGCCCCAACGACGCCAATATCCGCGTGAACCTGGCCGATGCCTACCGGGCCTCCAGCCAAGCCGCCAAGGCCACCACCGCTTACGATGAGGCCATCAAACTCGCCGCCAAGACCCTCCAAATCAACCCCCAGGATTCCGATGCCCTCGGCAGCCAGGCCATCGCCTATGCCAAAATCGGCAACAAGACCACGGCTTTGCGATTGATCCAGCACGCTCGCCAGATCAAGGCCGATGACACCCTGCTCATGTTCCGCGAGGCCACCATCTATTCGCTCGCCGGCGACACCGCCGGCGCCATCTCGAGCCTCCGCCAGGCTCTCGAAAACAACTACTCCCTCGACGAAATCAATGGCGACCCCGAACTGGCCAACCTCCGCAAGACCCCGGAATTCGCGCAGTTGGTGCGGGAATTCAATAAAAAAGCACCCAAATAAACCGCTGGTCCTGGTACCGCGATCTCTGGATCGTCTTTAGATAGTGGTCTTTTGGGTTGACTCGGGCCTCCCGCCCGAGTAACCATAAGAGAAATGTGCTGGCTGCCATTGGAGAGTGGCCTTAGAATGTTCATCAAACGCTTAGTTGTGACATGCGGGATACTGGCGTGGCTGGCTGCGTCCGCCTGGGCGGGCACCATCCAAGACCCCGCTGCCTGGATCGACCCCGGCGGTGGAAGCCCCCCATTCAACGGTTCCGCCCCTTTAGACCCGGGAGCCGGCATCATCGATTTCTATAACAACACCGGCAACCTGATTACCTCTATCACCCTGAGCACCACCCTCAACACAAGCCTCAGCCCCGCCGACATCTCCCAATTCAATTGCGGTTCCTACTTTTTCCTGGATTGCGTCATTACCTATGACTCCGGCACCGGCGAGTTCACGATGGATTTTTCCGGCGTGCTTTCCGACGACTTCTCATCTCTTGTCGGCAGCAACTTGCCGGATGACGGTGGCGATATGGGCATCCCGCCGCTCGGCCACTTCGTCTTCGATTTTTTCAACGATAACGGCGACTCTGAGTCCGGCAACGGTTGGATCGACAACCCAACCCTGTTTCCGACCGACACGCCGGAATTGGATGCCACCTCCGCTCCGGAGCCCGGCACCTCCGCGTTGCTCGGGGCCGGCCTGCTTGCGCTGGCGCTGCTCTCCCGCCGGAACTATTTTTCTCGCAGCAGCCGGTCGTAAACTTCCCGCTTGGATAGCCCGCGCTTGCGGGCCACCTGTTTGATGGCGTCCATGCGCCCGGTGCCTGCCTCCACCAGCGCAGCCACGGCTTCCTCCACCGGCGTATCGTCCGGCGCCGGTCCCACCGCCCGGCCGATCAGCAGCGTGATCTCGCCCTTCACGCTGTCGCGGGCCGCCAGTTGCGCCCGCACTTCTTCCGCCGTGCCCCGCAGAAACTCTTCGTGAATCTTGGTCAGCTCGCGCGCCACCACCACCGGCCTCGGCCCCAGCGTCTGCTCTATAGTTTCCAGCGCTTCCAGAATGCGGTGCGGCGCTTCATAGAAGATCAGCGTGGCGTGCTCCTCCGCCCGCGCCTCCAGCGCCTTCACCCGCTGCCCCGGTTTGGAGGGCAGGAACCCGCCGAAATAGAACGAATCGGTGGGAAGTCCGGAAGCCGCCAGCGCCGCCAGCGCCGCCGAGGCGCCCGGCACCGGCTCCACCGGCACTCCCAGTTTGATGGCCGCCCGCACCAGCCGGTATCCCGGGTCGGACACCAGCGGCATCCCCGCGTCGCTCACCAGCGCCACCGTTGCTCCCGCCGCCATCCGCGAAGCCAGTTCCACCGCGCGCTCCGCTTCGTTGTGTTCGTGGTAGCTCACCGTGGCCTTGGAGATTTCGTAGTGATCCAGCAGTTTGCGAGTCTGCCGCGTGTCCTCGCACGCAATCACATCGGCCTCCCGCAGCACCCGCACCGCGCGGTACGTGATGTCCTCCAGGTTGCCGATGGGCGTCGCCACCAGGTAGAGCTTGCCGGCCATGCTTTGAGTGTGGCACACGTTCAGCGGTGCGCCGCGGATAGCCCCGATGCTCTTCACTGAACGGGGACAAGCATCCGGGATCGCAATCGCGACCGTTGCTGTCGAGAGCGGCTGGCAGGGACCATATCAACGGTCAGGGCGTGTTGCTCCGGTGAAACGCCGTTCCGGGAAACGGGAAGCGGCAGTTCGGTAGCAGGCCACTTGGCGCTATCGCCGGCAAGCTTTCCATCCGCCCGCTAGCCCCGAACAGCGCGCTTCCGTCCGGACCCCGCCCTGGACCCTCCAGTGCGGCTCATCGGCGTTAGGCGCTTGCCAGGCAGCCTGACGAAATTCTCGGGGTGCAGCAGACTGGCCACCGAGATGTCCTCGTCGATCGCCTCCCAATGAATTCCGATGCCGCCGCCAATTAATTCCCAGTCGGACCGTTGCCGCGGTGACGCGTCGGCGAGCCGCGGGAACCACACCAGAGGCACTGAAACAACTCGCCCATCAGTCAGCGTAACCGAAAGCGCATCCATCGAACACGACACCTCGACCGCCAGTGTTTCAGTTTTCTCCGTCAAAGTAGTCATACCATTTCTCCAAGAAGAACTGCGCGTTCTCAACAACCATTTTCCTAATGTCGGTCATCTCATTTGCTCGAAAGCCTCTCACGTCGGCGACCAACACAGGATCAAGCCAAAACTTCGCATATCGTCCGGCGTGGGCGACGTGGATGTGCGGCGGTTCGCGCCCCTCCATGCTGGGCCGGTATTTCGGGGCCAGGCTACGGAACCCCCAATCGCTCAGCTGCTGGCGTTTGGGAGCTTCGTAGCATTCCAGCCTGTCCCCGAAATCAAACTCCGAAATCACTCCCGTGCTAGGTCAACGTAACCGAAAGCGCATCCATCGAACACGACACCTCGGCCGCCAGTGTGTCAGTTTTCTCCGTCGACGTAGTCATACTAATTTTCTTCCATCCGCGTTCATCCGTGTTCATCGGCGGCTATGGTTTTGGCTCTTTCAGCACCTCCCAGCCCTCCATAATTCACCAACTCGATCCCGTTCCGCTCCAGCGCCGCGCGCGTCTCGGCCGCCATCAAGGCTTCCAGTTCCCCTTCCCGGCTCTCTTTCAACCGCGTGGGCGCCTGCCGCAGAGCCGCTCCGCACCGGCCCGGATGGCACATCAGCTCGGTCGTGCCTTCCGGCACCAATTCGAGCAGTTCGACCAGCTCCGCCGTGCGCATCCGCCCGGTCATCTGGAATCCCGCGAAATGGTCGGTGGTCCGGCAGCCGTACTCCTCCAGCACCCGATGAAACCGGCCCCGCAGCAGCTTCATTGCGCCGTTGGCCAGGCGCATCGCGAGCGGCGCCGCGCCGGCCGCCGCATTCAGCGGAAAATCGAAGGGCCGCCGCACCCAGCGGATCCCGAACTCCTGGCTGACGCGTGCCACCGCCTCCAGCACCGGCGGCGCCAGGTGCGTGTGTTTGTGCGTGTCCAGGTGCGTCGGGCGGATGCCCGCGGCCACGATGCGGCGCACCTGCGCGGCCAGTTCGTCGTAGATGCGGATCTCGCGGCGCGCCACCGCCGCCACCAGGCGTCCCACCGTCGGCGGAAAGGCTTTCCCGCTGACTATCGAATGGCCTCCAATCAGTACCAGGTGGCACCCGATATCGAGCGTCGGCGTTTCGCGCGCCAGCCGTACCGCGTCGTCGAAGGCCGCCCCGTTGGCCATCACCGTGGTCGCCGTCAGGATGCCGCCGCGATGCGCTTCCACAATCCCCTGGTTCACATCCGGCGTGAACCCGAAGTCATCCGCGTTGACCACCAGTTGTTTTCGAGCGCTCAAAATAGCTTCAGTTGGATGGTGAGGAACTTCTTGGGATTGGCGCGCACGTCCTTCATCAGCAAGTGCATTTCGCCGGTGGCCGCGTTTAGCGAATCGAAAAGCTGCGGATTGGTGAGGAACTGTCCCACCGTCCCCTGTCCGGCGCTGATCTTGTCCACGATTTTGGCGAGGGTCTCTTCCAGGGCCACCGCCCGTTGGTAGAGTTGCTCGTCCTTCATCACCTTCCCCGCGGTTCCCTTGCCGGCATTGACGTCTTCCACCAGTTTGTGGACTTCCGCCAGCGTGGCGCGCGCTTCGTCGAACAGCACCGGGTCTTTCAGCGCCTTCCCCAGCGTGCCCTGCCCCTTCTGCAAATCGGCCAGAATCGCGTCGATGCGCTGCAGAGGCTTGCGCGCTTCCTGGTAGAGAGAATCGTCGTAGATCAGGTGGGTGAGCGTGCCGTTCCCCGTGCGGATATCCGTGAGCAGCTTTTTGCCTTCGGCGGTGATGCCGTTAATGGTGTTGTACAGCTCTTCGTCTTTCAGAAGTTTTCCCAGGTTGCCCTTGCCCGCTTCCACGCCCGCCAGCAGGTTGTCCACCCGAACCACGCTGTCCTGGAAAGTGCTCAACAACAAGGCCATCTGTTTCAGCAATTCGGGAATGTCCTGCGACACCAGCGGTTTCAGCTCCGCGCCATCCACCACGTGCTGCTGGCTCGCGCCCTTGGTGATGTTCAGGAACTTGTCGCCCAGCAGATTCGAAGCCGCCACTCCCACCACCGAATCCACCGGGATCTGCGGCAGGTATTCCTTCTGCACCTCCATGTCGAATTCCACCGTCCGCTTCGGATCGCGCGAGTTGGTCAACTGCAGCTTGTCCAGATACCCCACCGTGATGCCGTTCAACCGCACCGCCGTCCCGTCGCCCAGCCCCGCGGCGTCGTCCATGTACGTGCGCAGCAGGGCGTTGCTCTGGAAAATCCCGCCCTGGGAGCTCGTCAGCAGAAACACCATCACGAACAGTACCGCGAATGCGCACAGCGCCACCACCCCCACCTTCAACTGTGACCACCGTACTTTGCTCTGCTCCGGCATCGTCTATACCCGCGGCTTCACGAACTTCATAATATAAGGATCGGCGGACAATTCCAGGCGGTCCTGGTCGCCCTCGAAAACCAAACGGCCTTCCTTCAGCACCATGAAAGTGGTCCGCGCGCCTCGCCCGTCCCCGTCTCGCGCCGGCTCCAGGCTCCCTTGTTTCGAATTGTAGCGAAAATTCGCAATCAGGTTGCCGTCCTGGTAGCGATGCGTCACCAGCAGCGTGGTCGTCTGGCTTACGTCCCGCTCCTTGATCAGTAGCGCGATGATGAGGTGCGCCGTGATCGGGTCCAGGCCCGCCGTCGGCGAATCGTACAATACCAGCGGCGGCTCCGTCACCACCGCGCGCGCGATTGCCGCCCGCCGCCGCATGCCCCCCGAAAGCTCGCTCGGAAACTTCTCCAGCGTGCCGCCCAGTTCCACGAACTCCAGCGCCTCCACCACCCGCGGATGCACTTGCGCCGGCGGGCACTGGATCGACTTCTGGTTCACCAGCGGATACGCCACGTTCTCTTCGATGTTCAGCGAATCGAACAGGGCGCCCTCTTGAAACAACATCCCGATGCGGCTGCGAATGTCAAACAGCTCCTGTTCCCGCATCGTAGTCAAGTCCCGCCCGAACGCGAAGACCTTCCCCGAATCCGGCCGCACCAGGCCCAGCGCGGTCTTCAGCAATACCGTCTTGCCGCTGCCCGCCGCTCCCAGAATTACCCGCGATTCGCCTTCCACGGCTTCGAAACTGAGATCCGCCAGCGCAACCACCCCGTCGAATGCGACGTGGACGTGCTCGAACCGGAGAATGGAATTCGATCCTTCGGGCATCAGGTCGCCTGGCTTACGAAAATTTTAGTAATCAACAGATCCAGGATGAAAACCAGCACTGTCGCCGCCACCACCGCCTGCGTCGTCGAACGGCCCACCCCCTGCGTGCCCCCGGTGGTCCGCAGGCCGTAGTAGCAGCCGATCAACGAAATCACCACCGCGAACACCAGCGGCTTGAGCAGGCCCTGGCCGATGTCGCTCCAGTCCAGCGCCTGCCATACCGAGGTCCAATACTGCTTCGAGGGTATTCCCAGATTGAAGTGCGAAATCACCCATCCGCCGAACATCCCCACAAAGTCCGCGATGATCACCAGCAGCGGCAGCATCACCGCGGTGGCGATCAGCCGCGGCGTCACCAGCTTCTGCAACGGATCGGTGCCCAACGCGCGCATGGCGTCGATCTGTTCGGTCACCTTCATCGACCCCAGTTCGCTCGCAATCCCCGAAGCGTTGCGGCCCGCCACCATCAGCGCCGTCAACACCGGCCCCAGCTCGCGCACCAGCGTGATCGCAACCAGTTGTCCGGTCTTACCCATCTGGCCGTACTGCGCCAGCGCGTGGTACATCTGCAAGGCCATCACCGCGCCGCTGAAGAATCCCGTGATGGCCACAATCTGCAGGCTGCCCACCCCGATCGTGTCCATTTGCAGCGCGATGTCGTCGCCGTAGTGCGGGCGTCGGAAAATGTTCCGAAAGGCCCGTCCTGCGAGCAAGAAGAAGTCCTGAACCGCGGAAACTGGCTCTTTCAGAAGGTCCAGCAAATAGGTAGGTCCCCGAACTCCGATGCTACCATATCTAAGAAGATAGCCAGCCATGAAAGGTCTCACCGATATTCCCGGCATCCGTGTGGGACACGTCTCGGATTACGAAGCCCTCACTGGCTGTACCGTCATCCTGTGCGAAGCCGGCGCCGTCGGCGGCGTCGATATCCGCGGCTCCGCCACCGGCACCGAAGAAACCCCCACTCTCGACCCCGGCCACGTCACTCCCCAAGTCCACGCCATCCTGCTGGCCGGCGGCAGCGCCTTCGGACTCGAAGCCGCCTCCGGAGTCCGCCGCTACCTGGAACACCGCGGCATCGGCTACGACACCGGCGCCGCCAAAGTCCCCATCGTCCCCGCCGCCATCCTTTACGATCTCGGCATCGGCAAAGCCGGCGTGCGTCCCACCATGGCCATGGGCGAAGCCGCGGCCGCGGCCGCCACCACCGACGCCGTCAAAGAAGGTTGTGTCGGCGCCGGCACCGGAGCCACCGTCGGCAAAATCCTCGGCATGAAGCAGGCCATGAAATCCGGGATCGGTTCCTTCACCGTCACCCTGCCCGGCGGCGTGCTGGTTGCGAGCCTGGTGGTGGTCAACGCCTTCGGAGACGTGCGCGATCCCGCCACCGGAAAAATCGTCGCCGGCGCGCGCTCCAGCCCCACTAGCCATGATTTCATCGATACCCAGGAGCACATGAAACGCGGCGCCACCGGCGGTTTTGGCGGCCGCAACACCACCCTTGCCGTCGTCTCGACCAACGCCAGACTCACCAGAGTGCAGGCCCGCAAGCTGGCCGAACAGGCAGGCCTCGGCATGGCGCGCACCATTTACCCGGTCAACACGATGTTCGATGGCGACATCGTCTTCGCGCTTTCCATCGGCGATCGCGATGCCGACCTGAACACTCTAGGAGTGGCCGCCGCCGAAGCCGTCTCCGCCGCCATCCTCCGTGCCGTCCGGTTCGCGAAAACCTTAGGCGGCGTCCCTGGGTTGGGATAGCGTAACGTGGAGCAGGCTTTCCAGCCTGCAACGCCGAAATTCTTGTCGGCGCTGGACCCGCTAACGAAGCCGCGCGAGTGGGACCGGCCTCCTGGCCGGTCGGGGACCCGCTGGAAAGCGGGTCCCTGGAGTTTGTACATTTTCAGCTCGTAGCGCCGGCGGTCTTGCCGCCGGTGTGCGCCGACAAGAATGTCGGCGTTGCAGGCTGAAAGCCTGCTCCACCGTAGACCGGGCCTCCGGCCCGCAACGCAGGCTGAATAGCCTGGCTGAAAAGCCTCCCTCACGGAAATCGGCAACTCCTTATCCCCGGCCGGGGCATTCGTATGATACTGATAATTGAGTGCCTCTGACATCTGACGACCGCGAGTTCCGGAAGAAGATCTACCAGGAACTGACCGATAAGCCGCTGAAACCCGGCGATCCCCGCTATCAGCCGATATACGGCCATCCGGGCTGCGAAGATCCCATTCAGCTTCTCCAGGACAGCATCGATTTTGCGGATGTCGAAAGCCTGAACCTGTTCTCGGGGTTTCGAGGCTCGGGCAAGACCACAGAGCTATTCCGCCTGCAAGATCGCTTGGAAAAAGCCGGCTACGTGGTGCTCTATGCGGACGCGATCGATTACATCAGTCCGACCGCGCCGATTCAGATTTCCGATCTGCTGATCATTCTGGCGGGTGCGTTCAGCGACGCGTTGCAGGCGATGCAGATCGACTTGACCCACGAGACTTACTGGACGCGGTTCTGGAACTACCTGACCAAGACCGAAGTAATGGCCAAGGAACTCAACCTTAAAACGGAAGTCGGCATGGATCCGGTAAAAGCTGGGGCCGAACTGAAGTTGGAGTTCAAAACCACGCCCTCCTTCCGGGAGAAACTCTCGAAAGCACTGGGCGACCGGATTGGCGATCTGCGGCGGGAAGTCGAGGGCTTCTTTGAAGACGGGTTCAAAGATATCCGCAAGAAGCGCGGCGCCGATGCAAAAGTGGTGTTTCTGTTCGACTCCCTGGAGCAGATTCGGGGATCGCTATCGAACGAGCAGGAAGTTACGCGCAGCGTGGAGTTGTTGTTCTCGAATTATCTGCCGTTGCTCCACATACCGTACCTGCACATGGTGTACACGGTTCCGCCATGGCTGAAGTTCGTGCTGCCGGGTGTCAACATGGTGGTGCTTCCCTGTTTGCGGATGTGGGACCGGGATGCCGGTCGTGCGAAATGCGAGGCTGGAGCGAAGGCAGCGGAAGCGCTGGTGGAGAAGCGGTTTTCGCACCAGGGGCTGGAACGGTTTTTCGGGCCGAATCCGTTTGCGCGGGCTGACCGGCTGATCAGCATGTGCGGCGGCCATTACCGCGACCTGTTGCTGCTGCTGCGTGAAACGGTATTGCGCGCGGATTCGCTGCCGGTCTCGGAGGAAGCGATCAATGCGGCCATCATCAGGGTGCGTAGCAACTATTTGCCTATTTCGCTCGAAGACGCGCAGTGGCTGGCGCAGATCGAGCGCGAGCGGGCCACCCCGTTGAAGTCGACGGCGCAGGCGGAAATCAACCGGCTGACCAAGTTCCTGGATACGCACATCGTGCTGTACCTGCGCAACGGCGAGGAATGGTACGACGTGCACCCCCTGGTGCGGGACGAAGTGTGCCGCATCGCCGCGTCGGCGCAAGTTACGTCCCCGCCGCCCACAGTAACTACAACTCCGTGAGCGACCTCGCGAACCTCTACAATCTCGGTACCTCGCCCGACTGGCAGGCCCTCCTGTCCCACTTCGACCTGGGCGAAGGGTTTGCCTTCATCGTGCTCCTGGTTCCCAACGACGATGGCGCGGAGGTCTGCCGGGTGGCGCTGGACCGCTATCTGGAGGCCAACGGCAAGCGGGTGCATCAGATTCCGGTGAGCGGCATTGCGGATCTGCGGAACATCGCGCACACGCTGCTGGGGATGACCGCCGAACCGGAAGACGGCGCCATCTGGCTGTCGCGCGCCGTCCCAACCGGCGTCCCGGACTACCCGGAGTGGCGGCACGCATGGCGCGAGGGTGTGTCGCGTCTCAACGAGCACCGCAATCCGCTGCGTCGCCAGTTTGACATGCCGCTGATTTTCGCCGGCGCGCCCTGGCTTCAGGAAGTGCTGCGGGAGGACGCTCCGGATCTCTGGTCGGTGCGGACGCTGGTGGCATGGGTCGAGCCGCAGACCCTCAAACCGACGGCCCCGGAAACGAGAGAAGGTCTGCAGCGCGCGGAGCCTTCATCGGGCCCCGATCCCGATCTGGCGCTGGCGGAGGCCAATCGTCTGCGGGGCAAGCAGGGTTCAGAGTTGGGGCTGGCACGCCTGTTGTACCGCGCCGGATTGGGATTTGCAGCGCGTTATCAGTGGCGGGAAGCCGCGCGGGCGCTCGAGGAAGCGCTCGAAATACGTAGGCGTTCCGGAGCGGCGGCAGAAGATCTGGCAGCCACGGAATACCAATTGGCGGCGGCGCTCACCTGGCTGACGGACTACGATCGCGCCAGCGACAAGCTTGAGCAGGCCCGCGCAAATTACCACGCAGTCTCTAACATACTGGGCGAAGCGAATTGCATTCAGAGCCTTGGGGACATCGCGCT
>PMTR01000123.1 GCA_003167255.1 Bryobacterales bacterium | reverse complement strand
TGCGCAGGAAGTGGATTCGGAAGTTAGCGACGAGCGCATACTTCCTTACCCGATTCAAAAGTAGCATGGAGGTGAAACCAAGCTGCGGGAGAAAAACTGTAAGTGGATGAAAACGGGGCGAATTTAGGCGAAAGATTTTTGTGAAGGGAGTTGGCAGGCGAAAGCGCCTGCCCCACATACAAGAGGGCTGATATGGTTGTGCCGGCAGCGGGACGAGGGGCGTCCCGCGCAGACCAGGGGGTCTGCCCCACCAAACGTCGTACACTCGAAGCATGGCCGCTGGAAGACAGCCGAAGCTTCTCGATGCCGGCTCACCCGTGCCGGATGTCCGCTTGAAACTCCTGAACGGCGGTGACGTTAGCCTGCGGGAGATAGCCGCTCGCGGGCCGGCGCTGCTGGCCTTCTTCAAGATCTCCTGCCCGGTCTGCCAACTGACGTTTCCGTTTCTGGAGCGCCTCCATGCGGCCGGGACTCTCGCGGTCTACGGCATCTCGCAGAACGACGCGCGCGACACGCGCGAGTTCAACGAAGATTTCGGCATCACGTTTCCGACTCTGCTCGACGACGAGGACAGCGGCTTTCCAGCGAGCAACGCTTTCGGGATTTCGAGCGTGCCGACGCTGTTCCTGGTGGAGCGCGACGGCGCCATTTCCCACGTAATCGAAGGCTGGCGCAAGAAGGAAATGGAGTTCCTCGCCGCCAAAGCCGGCGCACCAGTCTTCCGCCAGGGCGACAACGTCCCGGAATGGAAAGCCGGCTGAGGCTCGCGCAATTAGCTGCCCGGCGGGCGGCCACGCTAGAATGGGATAGGACCGCATGGCCAATACCTTTGAAGAAATCTTCGGCGCCGCGGGCGCCATCGCCAAGGGGATGAGTGTCACCTTCAAGGAGATGCTGTCTCCCACGGTGACGGAGTATTATCCCGACGAGCCGCCCAAGTTCGAAGAGCGCTACCGCGGCGTTCACGTGCTGCAGCGCGATTCGAACGGCATGGAAAAGTGCGTGGCCTGCTTCCTGTGCGCGGCTGCGTGTCCCGCCAATTGCATCTACATCGAAGCCGCGGAGAATACCGAGAAGTTGCGAATCTCCGGCGGCGAGCGCTATGCCAAGGTTTACAGCATCGATTACAACCGCTGCATTTTCTGCGGCTATTGCGTGGAAGCCTGCCCCACCGACGCCATCACGCACGGGCATGGCTTTGAAGCGGCCAGTTATAACACGTCAACGCTGGTGAAGCGCAAGGAAGACATGCTGGCGCCGATTCCCGCCGGCGCCCATCCTCCGGTGGTAGCCGCGGAAACGACCGGCGCACACTAGGAAGCCGGCCGCATGCTGCGAGCGATCCGGGAACAAATCGGCACCATCTTCCGGGAGGATCCCGCCGCTAGGAGCGTGCTTGAGATCGTCCTATGCTACCCCGGCTTTCACGCCATTCTGTGGCACCGCTTTGCACACAAGTTGTTCCGCTGGCGTGTGCCGCTGGTGCCGCGCGTGGTCTCCCAGTTCAACCGTTTCCTGACGGGGATTGAGATTCACCCCGGCGCGACCATCGGACGGCGCTTCTTCATCGACCATGGCATGGGAGTGGTGATCGGCGAGACCGCCGAAATCGGCGATGACGTGTTGCTGTACCAAGGTGTGACGCTGGGCGGCACGGGCGGCGAAAAGGGCAAGCGGCATCCCACGCTGGGCAACCGCGTGGTGGTGGGCACGGGGGCCAAGATTCTGGGCAATATCCGGATCGGGGACAACGTCAAGATTGGCGCGGGCTCGGTGGTGGTGCACTCGGTTCCGGACAATTCCACGGTAGTGGGAGTGCCGGGGAGGGTGGTGCGCGTGCGGCCCGAAGGCGGACTGCTGGAGCACGGACACCTGCCCGACCCGGAAGGCCAGGCGATCGACGACCTGGCGCGCCGCGTGGGGGATCTGGAGGAGTTGCTGCGGCAGCACCTGGAAGCGCGCGAGCCTCGCAAAACACAGTGATGGAAGGTGCCGGCGTTTGCCAATGGCCGCCGAGCGCCGGTTGCCAACCGGCGCAGGATACCATCCTGCCCCACCAAGGCCGCCAATAAGGCACTTCAGTTACACTCAAAGATCTGTGGACATCGCACGAAGCGCGCACATCCGGCGGCTCATGGAACAGCTTGGCAAGCTGGAGGAACGGCTGCGCGCGGGCGGCGGCCCATCGCGCATCGAGAAGCAACACCGCGCCGGGAAGCTCACCGCGCGAGAGCGCATCGCGGCGCTGCTCGATCCCGAGAGCATGTTTCTGGAGATCGGGCTGCTGATCGCCTACGACCGTTACGACGGCCAGGCGCCGGCGGCGGGCGTGGTGACCGGGGTCGGAAAGATCGAAGGGCGGCCGGCGGTGGTGGTGGCCAACGACGCTACGGTGAAGGCCGGCGCGTGGTGGCCGGAGACCATCACCAAGATTCTGCGTGCGCAGGAAGTGGCCATGCGCAACCGGCTGCCCATCGTTTACCTGGTGGATTCGGCGGGCGTGAATCTTCCTTACCAGGATGGCATTTTCCCCGGGCAATACGGCGCCGGCCGCATCTTCTATTACAACTCGCTGATGCGGCGCAAGCTGCGCATCCCGCAGACGGCCGCGGTGATGGGGCCGTGCATCGCCGGCGGGGCGTACCTGCCGGCGTTGAGCGACGTCATCATCATGGTGGAGGGTGTGAGCTTCATGGGCCTCGGCGGGCCCAACCTGGTGAAGGGCGCCACCGGCCAGGTGATCGATGCGGAGCCGCTGGGCGGCGCCAGCATGCACACTACTGTGAGCGGCGTGGCGCACTACATGGCCACCGACGACGCCGATTGTCTGGCGCGCATCCGGCAGCGGTTCCGGCAATTGCCCGCGCCGCGCGCGTTCGGCCGGGCGGATGCGCCGGCTCCGCGCCTCGACCCGGCGGACCTGTACGGCGTGCTGCCCGCGGACCATCGGCTGCCGTACGACATCGAAGAAGTGATTTTCCGTATCTTCGACAGCGGCGACTACGCCGAGTTTCAACCCACGCATGCGCCGGAAATCCTGTGCGCGAATGCCGGCCTGCGCGGCCAACCGGTGGCGATCGTCGCCAACCGCCGCGGCTTTTTGAAGTCGGAGGGGCGGCCGCGCATCGGCGGCATAATCTATGCGGAATCGGCGCGGAAAGTGGCGTACTTCGTCGAAACCGCCGAGCGGCTCGGCCAGCCGCTGGTTTACCTGCAGGACGTTTCCGGTTTCATGGTGGGGCCGGAGGCGGAGCGCGCGGGCATCATCCGGGCCGGCGCGGAGATGGTGGAGAGCATGTCGTGCGCGACGGTGCCGAAAATCGTGCTGACGCTCAACCACGCCAGCGGCGCCGGATACTACGCCATGGCGGGCCAGGGCTTCGACCCGAACTTCACGTTCAACTGGCCCACGGCGCGCATCGGCGTGATGGAAGGCGAATCGGCGATTCAGGCGCTGTACGCGGTGGAATTGGAGAAGCACAAAGGAGGCGCTGTGCCGGAGGAGCTGCAACAGGCCATCGACAAGACGCGCGCGGACTACGAGCGCTGGCTCGATTCCAAGTATGCCGCGGCGCGCGGCCATTGCGATGCGGTGGTCGATCCGCTGCACACGCGCGAGGTGCTGGCGTTCGCGCTCGAAGCATGCCAGGGAGGAGCGCGCGAATGATCCGCATTGCCAACGGGCAGGGTTTCTGGGGCGACTGGCTGGAAGCGCCGGTTCGCCTGGTGGAGCAGGGGCCGATCGATTATCTGGCGCTGGATTACCTAGCCGAAGTCACCATGTCGATTCTGCAGAAGCAGCGGCAGGCCGACGCGACGCTGGGCTACGCGCGGGATTTTCCGCCGCTCATCGCGCGCATTTCGGGCGCCATCCGCGAGCGTGGCGTGCGCGTGATCGCCAATGCAGGCGGCGTTAACCCGGTGGCCTGCGCGCGCGAAGTGGTGCGGTTGGCGCCGGGGCTGAAGGTGGCCGTGGTGCTGGGCGACGATGTATACCCGCGGCTGGATGAATTCCTGGCGAAAAGCTACGAGATGCGGGACATGGACACGGGCGAGCCCATCGCGGCCATTCGCGATCGCATCCAGAGCGCCAACGCCTATATCGGCGCGTTTCCGCTGGCCGAGGCGCTCGGGACGGGCGCGCAGGTGGTGATCGCCGGACGGTCGACCGACACGGCGCTGGCGCTGGCGCCGATGGTGCACCGCTTCGGCTGGAAGGCCGACGAGTTCGACAAGCTGGCGGCGGGTACCATAGCGGGGCACATCATCGAATGCGGCGCGCAATCGACCGGCGGGAATTGCCAGGTGGACTGGCAGACTATTCCGGATATGGCGAATATCGGTTACCCGATCGTGGAAGCCGAGCCCGACGGAACGTTTGTCGTGACCAGGCACGCGGCGGCGGGCGGGCGCGTCAGCATTCATAGCGTGAAGGAGCAGTTGCTGTATGAGCTGGGCGACCCGCGGAACTATATCACGCCGGATTGCGTGGCCGATTTTACCAGCGTTCGCCTGGAAGAGGCGGGGCCCGATCGCGTGCGCGTGAGCGGCATCCGGGGCGGGCCGCGGCCGCCCTCGCTGAAGCTTTCGATCAGTTATGCCAACGGATGGAAGGCCATCGGCACGCTGGTGTATTCCTGGCCGCAGGCGCTCGAAAAAGCGCGCGCCGCCGATCGCATTGTGCGCCAGCGGCTGCGGGGTCTGGGTCTGGAGTTCGATGAAATCTACACCGAGTATTTCGGCGTGAACGCGTGTCTCGGTCCGGCCGCGCCGCCCAATCCGGATCCGCCGGAGGTGCAGTTACGCATCGGGGTACGCGGCGCGGATAAGAAAGCGGTCGACCGTTTTACGCGCGAGCTGATTCCCCTGGTGCTGAACGGCCCGCCGGGCGCTACGGGTTTCGGCGAGGGCCGCCCGGTGGTGCGTGAGATTGTGGCTTACTGGTCGGCGCTGGTGCCGCGCGAAGAGATCGTGACGCGGGTGGAAGTCGTCGAGTAGCGCGGTACATCTGTTCGGAGGTTTAGTTGCGTATTCCGGCCCTCCGCTCCCTTACGGTCGCGGCTCGTCCCATTGGTGTGCGGGGTCGGGATAATACGTGGCAGCGGTGCCGCACAGCACCAGCCAGCCGCCCGGGACTTTGGCGCGGGAGACGGCGACGCCGTTCGAGGCCACTTGTTCCCATTGGAGGCCGGATGTAACGCGGCCCGGCCCGGCTGATGGCTTCTCTGCTTTGCTCTTGGTCTGCGGCGGGGCGCTACCGGTGGCGGAAATAAACGCGTCGCGGCGGCAGGCATAGAGGTCGCCGAGATAGCTGAACTTTTCGAGATCGCGGTCGCTTCCCACGTGTTCGATCAGGGCGCCGTAGGAAATGGTGACGTCGGGAACCCCTAAGGCGGCGCCGGTCTTCGGATGCAGTTTTGTAGCTTCAATCGACTTGATCAACGATATCTTGGCCAACTTGCCTCCCATGGCGCGTCGCGTACAATTCGTCCAGGACGAGCTATCAGATCTATCTTAGCCTTGGATTACCCGGCGCGCACTTGCGCCTTCCCGTGCTACCAGCCGGCTTTGTACGCGATATAGGTCTTGACGGCCAGTCCCGCGAGGAAGATCCAGACGGCGGTGCGGATCAGGCCGTCCAGGGTGAAGGCGGCCAGTATGGCCAGAACGGCGTAGGTGCCCATGGCCTTGAAGAAGCGGGACTTCATCGAGTTATTCGAACTCCCAAGGGCGGAAACGGTGCTGGTGTGCGGCCATATCGATACGCTTGCCGCGAAAGCGCACGCCTTCCATTTCAAGCCGCGTGCGCTGTTCGAGGCCGGCTTCGTACTTGAGTTTGATTTCGCCGCCGGCGCCCACCACGCGCTGCCAGGGCAGGGAATTGCCCGCTGCGCGCAACAACTGGGCCACCTGCCGGTGATACAGCGGGTAGCCGGCGGCGGCCGCTACCTGGGCATAAGTGGCCACTTTGCCTTTGGGAATCTGGCGGATGGTTCCGCGGATGGAGGCGTCGCGCGGGGCGCTCTTGGGCGCGCGCATCAGCCGGCGTGCCGCTTCGCGCGCGGTGAGCCGGCGCGGTTTACGGGCAGGGACCGGCATGCAACAGTTCCTTGTCGAGTTTGAGCAGATAACAACCGGCGGTTTTGATGCCTTCGAGCGACAGGCCGTTCCAGAACAGGTCGGCGGGCACCCAATCCCGCGGAAGCGTGACGCGCATTTCCGTCACCGCGCGGCTGATAATTTCGATCTGGCGGTATTCGGGAAGGTAGTGCGCCTGCACGCGGCCGGTCACCACCGGATCGCGGCGCGGCACCACCACGCGGGTTTCGACGCGGATGCGTTCTTTGCCGCGTTCCACCATCACCACGGCGGGCCGCGATTCCGTGACGCGGGAGAGCATCTCCAGGTACTGGTGCGCGTTCTCGATGGGCTTGCCGTCGAGCGCCACGATGCGGTCGCCGATGCGGAGCGGTCCAACGTACTTTTGGGGCAGGAAGACCACCGGCACGCCGGGGCCGGGGTCGGCGGCATGGTAGCCGAAGCCCCCGAGATCGAGCGCGGCCGAGGATTCGCCGGCCACCACCGAAAGTGGGAGCACATCGTTGCGCTCGCCGGCGTCGAATTTGGTCATCTGAATCCAGTAGCAACTGGCGAAGGCCGGCGAGTTGGTTTCACAGTCGATATTCAGCGGGAATTCGTCGCGCGTATGAGTGGAGAGCCATTGCAGGATGGCGCCGTTGGTGAGACCGGTGGCGGACCGCCATTCCAGGTTGAGGCCCGCGGTTTTCAGTTTCTGGGCGAGAGCTTGGTCGTCGGGGCCGCTGGAGGCCCAGAGGACCGGCGCATCGGTGAAGTTGGCGGAGAAGACCCGGTTGCTTTCGAGAGCGGCTTTGGGCGATCCGCCCAGCGCCACTCCCGCGGCCCAGCGGTCCGGAATCCGGGCAATGGTGTAGAAGACGGCGGCGGCGGCTTCGTTGCGGCCGGCCAGATAGACGCGCGTGGGGTCGACGGAGCCGTTCTTCACGGCCTCGGCGACGGCGGCGGCCAGCGCTCGGGCTCGCACGTCGGCATCCACGTCGGGCGTACCAGCCGCCGTGATCACCTGCCAGCCTACGCTTTTCGTCCAGGTCTGCCACTGCGCGGCGTCGGCGGCATCGATCAACGCGATGGCCGGCGTCTTGGTCTGGGGCGGCGTCTGGGCCGGCGCGAGCGCGCAGGCCAGCAGGCTAATGCCGCATACGAGCACGGATCTTCTTGACCAGTTTTTCGATATCATCCGTTTTCTTGATTGTGCCCATGGAAAGAACGAAAGTGTCGTTTTTTTCGAGATCGGCCTTGAGATCCTGCGACATTTCCACCAGGCGGGCCGCATCCTTGAGATTCTCCTCATGCTCCGCTTTGAGGATCTCGTCGCGTTGCGATTTGCCATTGGGCAGCTTGACATCGTGATCCTGGGCATTGGGGTCGATCACCTGCCGGTGCTCGGTCCCAACCACCTGCGGCAACCCGAAAGCAGTGGCGACTGCCAGCCACAAGAAAAGCGCGTGGCGCCGTAAGACATGCTTCATGGAAAGACCTGCTGATATGATAGCCAAAAGCCTGGGCGAGGTTCCGCGCGCTTTTCGTGCCGATCGCGGTTAGGACGCCGGCTGCGGCTGCCTTGCGCGTCGTGCCAGATAGTGTTGATCGAGAGCCTGCCGGACCAGCGTCTTGATGACCGCCTGGCGGCTCACGTTGCTGAGGGCCTTCGGCCCGCGAGAGTTCGTGAAAAAGTGGGGGGGCCTGGATGTCGCCGGGCGGGCGGGGCAGCGCAGGAAGCCGGCTAAAGCCGGCTGCGGCCAGAATTGGCCGCCCCACTCGGCCGGCGCTTTTTCGACCCTGTCATTCTGGTCCCGTGGTGGCAGGATTGATAAAGAAAGCCGAGGGTTTGGCAGTGGTCCGCCGTGTGCGGCTGATCAGAACGACAGGCCAGGAGGCCTGTCCCACTTAACTGAACAGGATTGAGGCTAATCCACTAGGCCGTTACGCACCGCGAAGCGCACCAGCTCGTTGATGCTGTGAAGGTTCAGCTTTTCCATGATGCGGCCGCGGTGGGCGTCCACCGTATAGACACTGAGGTTGAGGACGACGGCAATCTCTTTGTTGGTTTTGCCTTCGGCCAGCATCTGCAGGACTTCTCGCTCGCGGCTGCTCAGCAGATCGATGGGGTTGGTGACGTGCTTGCGGTAGTCGTTGAGGACGGCGTCGGAGACGGCCGGGCTCAGATAGCCTTCTCCTGAGGCGATGGCCCGGACGGCGGCGACCAGGTCGGCGGGGCCGGAATCCTTGAGGAGATAACCTCGGGCCCCGGCCCGCAGGATCTCGCGGACATAGACGGAATCCTTGTGCATGCTGAGGGCAAGCACCCGCGCATGGGGATTGGCGGCGGTGAGGCGGCGGGTGGCTTCGATGCCGTTGAGCTCCGGCATGGCGACATCCATGACGACCACATCCGGGCGCAGCTCGGCGGCCAGATCGACAGCTTCCCGGCCGTTACCGGCTTCGCCGACGATTTCCATGTCGGACTGGGCGCTGAGGATCATCTTGAAGCCGTGGCGCACCACGGCGTGATCGTCAGCCAACAGGATGCGAATGCGTTTCATCGGGCAGAGGGACCTGCACATCAATTAGAACACCCTGGTCCGGACGGGAGCGAACCGTGACGTCGCCACCGGCGCTGCGGGCGCGGGCGCGCATGCCGATCAGGCCCAACGGACCGGGTTTGCGACCCGGTGAAGAGGCCGCCGGGGAAGGGGATTGCGGCAGCCCGTGGCCGTCATCCTGAATCGTCAGGCGGATGTGGTGGCCGGAAGGGGCTAGACGGACTTCGACGTGGTGGGCGCCGGAGTGGCGGGCGACGTTGGTGAGGGCTTCCTGCGCGATGCGGAAGAGGTGTGTTTCGGTTTCGTCGGGAAGGCGGCCGGTAAAGGCTGAGACGCAATCGACCTCGATGCCGGTGCGCGCGGCGAAACCTTCGCACAGCCAGCGCAGCCCGGCGTCGAGGCCGAAATCGTCGAGGATGGTGGGGCGGAGGAGTTGCGACATCTGGCGGACGTTGCCGATGGACTCGTCCACCAGGCGGAGGCAGTCGTCGAGGCGGGCGGCGCCGGCGCCGGCATCGGCGCGCAGCGCGGCCAGATTGGTCTTGACGGCGGTGAGGGACTGGCCCAGCTCGTCATGGAGCTCGTGCGAGAAGCGGCGTGCGGTGGCCTCCTGATCCTGCAGCATGTGCCAGGAGACGCGGCTCAGTTCGGCAGCCTGCCACTCCATGCTACGGATGAGCTGGGAGGCCATGCGGACGGTCAGGGCGGCGAAGACGAGAGCCAGCAGAACGCTGCCGGAAGCGAACAGAGCGGAAATCTCCAGCAGGCGGGAGGAGCGGCTATCGATCTGCGCCTGGGCGGCCGAGACGTTGCGGTAGTCGGATTCGATGAGGCGGGCGACCACGGCGGTGAAGGCTTCGTGATCGCGGAAAAGGTCCAGGGAAGCGAAGGAGGTGGGGTTCTCGGCGGAAAGGATGCGGCGGGCCTCGCCGGAAAAAGCGGCGGAGGTTTCCCGGAGGCTGGCCCAAAGGGCGCTTTGAGGAGTGTGGGCGCCTTCGGCGGAGATGCGCTCGATGTCGCGGTCGGCGCGGGCAAGCTGGCTCATGATAGCCCCGTAGTCCACCGACTCGGGGTCGCGGGCGAGGATGGAGAAGACTTCGGCGAGGGATTTCTCGCGCGAGCGGAGCTCATCGACGAGGTGCCTGGTGGTGTCCTGCTCGTGGACCAGGTTGGAGGCGTTTTCCTGAATGGATTGAATGTTCCGCAGGCCCACGATGGCGGCGGCCAGAAGCATCAGGATCACCAGGCTGAATCCGGCAATCAGCAGCCGGTAAATATTCTGGTGGGTGATCTGGCGCGGAAGCATTGCGTTTTCAGTATGGCGCGGTATCCCGGCCGGGGCTATCCCACAAGAGGGCTAAATAGCAACCCTAATAAACATTAACCAGCATAGACCCGAATTGGGTGGCTTCTATAGCCTGCGCAGGCTATCGTGCTTCCGGGCGTTCGGGCGCAGTATGGAACTGTAGGCGGGCAGAGCCCGCAGGGAGAGAGAAAATGAAAACGACATTACTCGCGATCGCACTAGCGGTTGCTTCCGTTCCTTTGACGTTCGCCCAGGTGAAAGCGGCTCCGGCCGCGGCGGGCTCGCCTAGCGCCGTCACGCAGAGCAAAACCCAGAACAGCACGAGGAAGCACAAGAGACACTCCAGGAAGAGCACGGCCAAGACGAGCGTGGCCAGCACGACGCCGGTGAAGAAGTAGCCGGCAACCTCGTGAAAAGCACGAAGAAGCGAAACCCCGCCGGTCCACAGCCTGGGCCGGCGGGTTTTTAGTAGGTTGATGAAAGAGCTTTAGCCGCCGATGAACGCCGATGAACGCGGATTGAAAACAGAGAATCAACCGCGTTGGCTGGCATTGTCTTGGCCTTTCTCCGCGCCTCCGCGCCCCCGCGGTGAATTCTTCATGTCTGGCGCGGCCGTCATGCGGGCGGCCCAGCGGAGATAGCGGAACAGATGGCGGCGCTCCCGCCATGAGAATCGCCAGAAACTCCAAAAACCGATGTAGCGGGCATCCAGGCCGGAGTAGGTTTCGATGCGCCAGCGGAGATAGGGGCTCTTCCAGGGGCGCAGGCGGTAGCCGCGGGTGAGGCGCCACAGGACGCGCAGCATCTATTTGCCCTTATCGGGAGAGGCGAAATAGCCGGTGCGCGTGCGGGGCGTGGGACTGCCGGGCGCGCGAACCGTGACTTTGATGCGCCGGTAGGTGCCATCCATATTGGCGTTGGACGGCGAGTACGCAATGGTGTACTGGCTGCGGATATCGCGAGCCACCTGGTGCGCGATTTTATCCACTTCAGAAACATCCTTGGGATAGAATGTTTCGCCGCCGGTGGCCTCGGCGAGTGCGTTCAACTGGCGTTTGGCCGCGGCGGCATCGCGCTTTTCCTCCTCGGTGAGCAGGCCGACGCAATAAATCACTACGCCGCTCTGCCGGGCGTTGCGGACCAATTCTTCCAGGGATCGGCTGACGGTACTGGAGTTTTCGACGCCGTCGGTCACCATCACCAGGACCTTCTTCTCTTTGTGGGCGTTGGCTTTGAGATGATCGAGAGACATCTGGACGGCGTCGCGCATGGCGGTGCCGCCGCGGGAATCGATGCGCGTGAGCGCCTCTTTCATCTCCTCGATGTCGCTGGTAAAGGCCTTGCCATGGGGGTTGTCGAGATAGGCGGTGTCGTTGAAGTTGACGATGAAGACTTCGTCTTCGGGATTGGAATCCTTCACCAGGGCCAGCGCGGCCGCTTCCACCGAGGCACGCCGGGGACGCATGCTGCCGCTGTTATCGATGATGAGGCCGAGCGACACGGGGAGGTCTTCGCGCCGGAAGACCCGGATCTGCTGGCGCACGCCGTCTTCAAAAACCGAAAACGCGCTTTGGGCGAGGTTGGTGACGAGGTGGCCGGACTTATCCATTACGGTGGTATTGCAGACCACCACGCGGGTATCGGAGTGAAACACGGTCCCGGCATTCTCTTGGGAACCGGCGGTTAGCGACAGAACACCGGCCAGCGGGAGGAGGCGCCACAGGATCCTGGACATCGACTTCTATTATGGACGCAAATGGGACGGGCTTCCAGATTTCGGGGGCTGGGCCTGGTCCGGTGTGGCGTAATAACCGGTGCGCGTGCGCGGTGTGAGGCGGCCGGGCGCGCTGACCGCCAACCGGATTTTGCGGAAAGTGCCATCCATGGCGGTGTTGGAGGGAGTGTACTCGATGGTGTACTGGTTGCGGATGTCGTGGGCCACCTGGTGGGCGATTCGATCGACCTCGGAGACGTCTTTGGGATAGTAAGTTTCGCCACCGCTCGCTTCGGCCAGGGCGTTGAGCTCGCGGCGGGCGCGTGCTTCATCGCGCTTGATCTCTTCGTTGAGGAGGCCGACGCAATAAATCACCACGCCGCTCTGGCGGGCGGCGCGGACCACGTTCTCCAGGCTGTTGGCCACCTCGTCGCTGGAGTTATCCACGCCGTCCGTGATGATGACCAAAACTTTTTTGTCCTTGTTGGCCTTCTTCATCCACTCGATGGATTCCTGGATCGCGTCGCGCATAGCGGTCCCACCGCGGGCATCGATGCGCGTAAGGGCTTCCTTCATCTCTTCAATGTCGCTGGTAAAGGGCTTGCCGTGGGGATTGTCGATGTAGGCAGTATCGTTGAAGTTGACGATAAAGACTTCGTCCTCGGGGTTGGAGTCCTTCACCAGGGCCAGGGCGGCGGATTCCACGGAAGAACGCTTGGGACGCATGCTGCCGCTGTTATCGATCACCAGGCCCATGGATACGGGGACGTCTTCGCGCTTGAAGACCTTGATTTCCTGCTTCACGTCGTTTTCAAAGACCGTGAAGGCGCTCTTCGGCAGGTCGGTGACCAGGTGGCCGGTCTTGTTATCGACCACGGTGGTGTGGCAAACCACCAGGCGCGTATCGGCGCGGAAAACGGTGGGGCCTTCCTGCGGAGCGGCCAGCGCGCAGATCACCGCGACCGTGAGCATGAAGATCCTCAGCCGAAACCGAGAGAACGCGCTGAGCACGGGCAAGCTAAAGCATGCCCCACCAAAAATGGCCACCCGCCTCACCGGAACGTGTTCAGCTTTCCGGGCTTGGGACCCTGGTCGGGAGTCGCATAGTAGCCGTTGCGGGTGCGGGCCGTAAGGTGGCCGGGCGCGTTGACTGCGACCTTGATCTGGCGGAAAGTGCCATCCATGGCTGCGTTGGAGGGCGTGTACTGGATGGTGTACTGGCTGCGGATATCGTGGGCCACCAGGTGGGCAATGCGATCGATGTCGGACACTTCTTTGGGGAAATAAGTTTCGCCGCCCGTGGCTTCGGCCAGTGCGGTCAACTCGTGTCGCGCCTTCGAAGCGTCGCCGCGGTCCTCGTCGCTCAGCAGGCCGACGGCATAGATCAGGACCCCGCTCTGCTGCGCGGCTTTCACCAGGGCCTCTTGCGTGATGAGGGATTCGTTATCGACGCCGTCCGTCACCACCACCAGGACTTTCTTGTCGCGGTGGGCCTTCTCGTTCAGGTGATCGATGGACATTCGGATGGCGTCGCGCATGGCCGTGCCGCCGCGCGAATCGATGCGCGTGAGGGCTTCTTCCATCTCCCGGATGTCGTTTGTGAAGTTCTTGCGGTTGGGGAGGTCCAGGAAAGCTTCGTCGTTGAAGTTGACGACGAAGACTTCATCCTCCGGGTTGGAATCTTTCACCAGGGCCAGAGAAGCGGCCTCCACGCCCGCCCGCTTGACCCGCATGCTGCCGCTGTTATCCACAATCAGGCCGAGCGAAACCGGAACGTCTTCGCGGCGGAAGCTGGTGATGCGCTGCGCGGCGCCGTTTTCGGTGAGCCCAAAAGCGTCGCGCGTGAGGTCCGTCACCAGATGGCCGGTCTTGTCGAACACCGTGGTATTGCAGATCACTACGCGGGTGTCGGAGCGGAAGACGAAGGATTCGTCCTGCGACGGGAGCGGATTCGCCTGTTGCCCATGGAGTGCGCAGCCCGTCAGCAGAACAACGCCGGCGAGACCGGCGACGAATCCGCTATTTGTCGGGCGCATGATAGCCCATCCTCCAGAAAGCCCGCAGCAGCGGCATCTTGGGCGGCTGCACCAGCTTGACATCCACATGGCGGTATTTTCCGTCGCGCTCCTGGTTGGACGAGGAATAGCCAAGCACGTATTGATTCCGTAGCTCGACTCCGATTTTGGCGGCGATATCCGGCAACTCATTGGTGTTTTCGACCTGATACTGGCGGCCTCCGGTCTGGTCGGCCATCTCGCTCAATAGGGCCGGTCCGTTGCTCTCCTCCGGGGTCCGGCTGCGCGCACCGATGGGTTCGTAGATTCCGATGGCATAGATTTGGACGTCGGCTTCTTTCACCAGGTTACGAAGTTCCCCTTCGGTGTAGCGGCTGCTGTTGTCGCCGCCGTCGGAGATGATCAGAATCGCCTTGCGCGCGTTCCTGGCCTTCTTCATTTCATGCAGGCCCAGGTAGACGGCGTCCAGCAGGGCGGTCATGCCTTTGGACTGGCTGAAACTGAGGCGGCCCTGGATGTCCCCCGTGCTGTTGGTGAAAGCCTGTGCCAGTTCGGCTGTGTCGTTGAACTGTACCAGGTAGAACTCGTCTTCGGGATTGGCGGTCTTCAGGAACTGGGAGACGGCCTCGCGGGACTTGGTGAGCTTCTGGCCCATACTGCCGGAACAATCGAACAGAATACCAATGGAAAGGGGAGCGTCTTCGCTCGAAAACTGGGAGATGAGCTGCTGCTTCTTGTCCTCGAAGACTTTGAAATTCTCCTTTTCAAGGCCGGTGACAAAGCGGTTCAAGGGATCGGTAACGGTGACAGGAATGAGAACCAGATTAACATCCGAACGGATGTTGCTTTTGGGCAGGACCTCCTCTTTGACTGTGGGCTTGGGACGCGGGGTGATGGCAACCTGAGCGTCGCCTAAACCCGGATTCCCAACCCAGAGGGCACCGGCCACACAAATGGCGCTGACGAGAAACCACTTACGGCGGGACGGCAGCATCATGTCGTGCCAGCCTTTCTTGCTCCAAGTCTAGCATAGGGGATTTGTGGTATCATCCTCTGTGCCGCGTAAAATTCTGGGAGTAATTCCCGCACGAATTTCTTCCTCCCGTTTTCCCGGCAAAGTTCTCGCCCCGCTAGCCTCCAAACCCATGCTCCAGCACGTCTGGGAGCGCGCCTGCCAGTCCCGCTATCTCACAAATATCATTATCGGCACCGACGATGCGCGGGTGTATGAAATCGCGCGGAGTTTCGGCGCGGCAGTGAGGATGACCCGGAGCGACCACAGCTCCGGGACGGACCGCGTGGCGGAAGTGGCGTCGCCGGAGACGGCTGAAATTGTCGTAAACATCCAGGGCGACGAGCCGCTGATCGATCCGGCGGCCATTGACGCTGCCATTCTGCCGCTGGTGCACGATCCCGAGATCGTGATGGGGACTTTGATGAAACGGATCGAGAACCCGCGCGAGATCGACGATCCGAATGTGGTGAAAGTGGTGACGGACCGGAACGGGGATGCCATTTACTTTTCGCGCTCGCCCATTCCGTTCGTCAGAGACTCCGCGGCCTTGCCGCTCGCGCCCCGCTTCAAACACATCGGGCTGTATGTGTACCGCCGGGAGTTTTTGTTGAGGTATTCGGAATTGCCGGTGGGCCCGTTGGAGCTGGCCGAACGGCTGGAACAACTGCGGGCCATCGAGAATGGGTTCCACATACGGATGGTGGAAACGGAGTACGATTCCATGGGCGTGGACACCCCGGCGGACCTGGAACGGGCCGAGGCGTTGTTCGCCGCTTCCATGACGCTAGGGGTGAAATCGTAATGGCGAAATTCATATTTGTGACCGGCGGTGTGGTTTCTTCACTGGGGAAAGGCATCGCCGCGGCTTCCATCGGATGCCTGCTCGAAAGCCGCGGCCTCAAAGTGACCTGCCAGAAGTTCGACCCTTACCTCAACGTGGATCCGGGCACCCTGAGCCCGTTCCAGCATGGCGAAGTTTTCGTCACCGACGATGGCGCCGAGACCGATCTCGACCTCGGCCACTACGAACGCTTCACGCACGCCCGGCTGACGCAGGCCAACAATTTGACCAGTGGGCGGATCTACGAGCAGATCATCGCGCGCGAGCGGCGCGGCGACTACCTGGGCAAGACCGTGCAAGTGATTCCGCACGTCACCAACGAAATCAAAGCCGCCCTGAAGAAGGTGGCGCAGGACGTGGACGTGGTGATCGCCGAGATCGGCGGCACCGTGGGCGACATCGAATCGCTGCCGTTTCTGGAAGCCATCCGCCAGATGCGCCACGAACAGGGCCGCGGCAATTGCATTTTCCTGCACGTCACGCTGGTGCCGTGGATCGCGGCAGCGCAGGAGCTCAAGACCAAGCCNNCCCACCCAGCACAGCGTGAAGGAGCTGCGCGCCATCGGTATTCAACCGGACATTCTGATCTGCCGCTCGGAGCGCTTTATCCCACAGGAGATGAAGGAAAAGATCGCGCTGTTTTGCGACGTTGACGTGGAGGCGGTGATCACCGCGCGGGACGTGAAATCGGTCTACGAGGTGCCGGTGATGTTCGCCGCCGAGAGCGTGGACGAGATTGTGCTGCGGCTGCTGCGGCTGGACGCGCCGCCGCGCGATCTGAGCCGGTGGAACGCCATGCTGGAGCGCCTGGCCAACCCCAAGGACGAGGTGAACATCGCCCTGGTGGGGAAGTACGTCGAGTACGAGGATTCCTATAAGAGCCTCAAGGAAGCGCTGCTGCACGGCGGGCTGGCCCACGAGTTGAAGGTGAATATCGACTGGATCGAGGCCGAAGGCGTGGTGGGCGACCAGTGGGACCGCCAGTTGGAAAGCTTCGACGGCATCCTGGTGCCGGGCGGCTTCGGCAAGCGCGGCATCGACGGCATGCTGAACGCCATCCGGTTCGCGCGCGAGCGGAAAGTGCCTTACTTCGGGATCTGCCTGGGCATGCAAACCCTGGTGATCGAATATGCACGCAACGTCTGCGGGCTGGAGGGTGCGGATTCCACCGAGTTCAATTCGGGCACGCCGCACCGGGTGATTTTCAAGCTGCGGGAATTGAAGGGCGTCGACGAACTCGGCGGCACCATGCGGCTGGGAAGCTGGCCCTGCCGCCTCACCGAAGCGAGCTTTGCCTACCGGGCGTATGGCGCGCGCGAAATCCAGGAGCGCCACCGGCACCGCTATGAGTTCAACCGGGAATATGAAGAGCGTTTGAAGGCGGCCGGACTGCGTATTACCGGGGAGACGCCCGACGGCACCTACGTGGAGATCTGCGAAATTGCGGACCATCCGTGGTTCCTGGGATGCCAGTTCCATCCCGAGTTCAAATCGAAGCCCATGGAGCCGCATCCGCTGTTCAAGTCGTTCATCGGCGCGGCATATGAGAACCGGCGGCGCAGGCTGGCGCCGCTGGCGGAGCCTCATTCGGAGGTAAGCTACTCGCGTGGCGATTGAGTTCGAGCGATTCGGACACGGCCGGCCGCTGGTGCTGATTGCCGGGCCGTGCGTCATCGAGAGCGAAGAGCACGTCCACCGCATGGCGCGGGGGATTCGCGAGGCGGTGGGAGAGTTCGTCTTCAAGGCGTCCTTCGACAAAGCCAACCGCACCAGCGGCAGCGCCTATCGCGGTCCGGGGCTGCGCGAGGGACTGCGCATCCTGGCTGGCTTGAAGGCCGAAGGTTTTTCGATCCTCACGGACATTCACGAGGCGGGGCAAGCGGAGCCGGCCGCCGAGGTGGCCGATATCCTTCAGATCCCGGCCTTTCTTTGCCGCCAGACCGACCTGCTGGTGGCGGCCGGGCGCACCGGGCGGATCGTCAACATCAAGAAGGGACAGTTTGTGGCGCCGCACGATATCCACCGCGCGGCGGACAAGGTGGCCTCGACGGGCAACCGCCAGGTGGTGCTGACGGAGCGCGGCTCGTCGTTCGGATACAACAACCTGGTGGTGGACATGCGCGGCCTCCAGGTGATGCGCGATACCGGTTGGCCGGTAGTTTTCGACGCGACCCATTCGGTGCAGGTGCCGGGCGGGGCAGGTGACGCATCGGGCGGGCAGCCGGAGTTTATCGAGCCGCTGGCGCGGGCGGCGGTGGCGGCGGGCGTGGACGGGGTTTTCGTGGAAGTGCACGACCAGCCGGAGCGGGCTCTTTCCGACGGACCCAACGCTTTGCGTCTGAGCTTGCTAGGGGATTTCTGGGGGCGTTTGCGGGCGATCGACGAGTTGGTGAAATCTCAAGCGAAGTAGTAACTCGCCCCCGGCAAGCGCCGGCTGAAAGCCGGC
>PMTR01000053.1 GCA_003167255.1 Bryobacterales bacterium | reverse complement strand
GCTCATGTTGGTCAGCGTGTCGGTGAACGCACCGCCGGTCAGAGCCGAGGCATTGCTGTTGGTCAGCGTTAACGTCACCACGGAGGTTCCACCGCTCGCGATCGAGGTCGGATTGAACGCCTTCGAGATGGTGGGTGCTGCCAGCACCGTCAGGTTCGCGGTGTTGCTGACCGAGCCGGCCGTGGGCGTTTGCGTAGTGGTCACGCCCGAGGTGCTGTTGGGCAGCACGCCCGGCGTGCTGCTGACGACGCCGAAGATCACCGTGCAACTGCCGCTGGCGGGAATCGTGATCCCGGAAAAACTAAGGCTGGTTTGGCCCGCAATCAAGGAGGACGGAGTGGTCCCGACACAGGTGCCGGTCACGGATGTCGGCCCCGACGGCGCGCTCATGTTCACCAGCGTGTCGGTGAATGCGGCGCCAGTCAGAGCCGAGGCGTTGCTGTTGGACAGCGTCAGGGTCACGGTCGAACTGCCGCCGACGGATTGAATCGTGCTCGGATTGAACGCCTTGGCGATAGTTGGCGAGGCGAGGGCCGTCGTCGAGAGTTCCCACATGCCGCGGCCATGCGTGGCCACGGCCAGCAAACCCAGGCTGTTGTTCAACTGCAGATGCACGGCCTGCGCGTTCGGCAGACCGGTTCCCACCGCGGTCCAGGTGCCGTACGGGGAGGGGGAGGAATAAACACCGGTCTCGTTGGACACGTAGATGGTCTTGTTGACGTCCGTGCCAATTTTGGCCGACCAGGTGGGTATCACTGGAAGATTCCCGCTGATGTTGGTCCAGAGTGCTCCGCGATTGGCGGTCCGGTAAACCACAGTTCCCAATGTGTTAAATGTACTGATGACCGCGACAGCCGTTTGGCCGGTGGGATCGTTCGGATCGACATCGATTTCGTTCACGCGGCCGGTCGTCGGGGGCAAGTCCACCTCCGTCCACAACGTTCCATTATTGGCGGTCACGAAGATCTGGCTGGCCGACGCGAACCCCCCGCCCGTCGCGGCGTATATGGTTTGGGTGGCTGACGGCGCGACGGCCACGGTATCCACGCAGTTGATCGTGGCCGAACAGGAGCCGCCGCTGCCTACGGTGCTGTTGAATCCGCCGCTGCCCGGGGTGCTGATGAAGCTCCAAGTACCGGCCGAGTTAGTAGAGAGATAGACGCGGTCCAGGCCGACCGCCAGGCGGCTTCCAAGGCTTGGATCCACCGAAAACTGCGGGTAGAAATTCGAATTCGAGTTGAGAAAACCGGTGACCGCCGGGTTCCACGTGCCCAAGGCGCCGCTGCTGCTGCTCACCCGGAAAAAGCAGCACGAACCGAAGCTCCCCACCGGCGCAATATGGTACCACTGGCTACCAGTCGTCTGGCTGATCTGCAGTAGACCGCCGTCGCCGCCATCCGTCTCATTCCACACTACACTGCCGGAATAAACCTCCGTTCCGTTATCCTGACTGCCACCGCCGGAGGAGGTCAGGCTGGTCGGGTGCAGTCCAATCCCCGTGAACTGAATCGTGTTTAGGTTCCCGTTCAGGTTGGTCCAAGTGTTAGCAAGGGGGTCGAAGCGCCACAGACCGCCATCGTTGCCCAACAGTAGCCGCCCCGAGGAGTCGAAAGTCATCGCGTGGCTGTCCGTGTGAGGCTGAACCCCGCTTACAATTGTGAGGTCGGTCCAGGCCGCCGTCGCTCCACTCGTGCCATTGGTGGTCCGGATGACGTGGTAGTGAGCCGACGGCGCATACGTTTCCACGCCCGCCGCATAAACATCGGCGGCGTTACTTGGATTCACCAGCACGACCACGTCATACCAGCCTTGCCCCGACCCGTTCCCGCCGCCCAGGAAGTCCGGAGTGAGGGACATGTTGATGAAGGTCGGCGTCGCCGCGTCGGCGTTATTTGACACCAACATCTGATATAGCCCACCAGCGTTACCGATTGTATTGACCACCACAACGTACAGCACATGGCTCCCTGCCTGATTGGCCGATGGCGCTACCGCCAGCGCGATGCGGCCGATGGTGCTGCCGTTGGGAGCACTGGTCAGAAGCGTCCAGTTGGTGCCGCTATTTAACGATCGGTACACTCCGTTAGGCGCAAATCCGAAAATATAGCCGTAGGCTGCATAGACCGTCGTTGGCGTATTCGGATCCACCACAACTGCCGACCAGGCCGCTTGGGAGTTTTTGCCGTCAGCCGCGGTCATGTTAGTCCACGTGGTGCCGCCAGTCGTGGTCTTGTAGACTCCGGTATTCAGGAAGCCAGCCGGGTTCTCGCCGGCCGTGCCCATCGCCGCGTAGGCAGTGTTCCCAGTGGCGTCGCTGGGGTCCACCGAGATTTGCGAGACCGTCAGGCGGGACGAGGAAAAGACCCCGCCCGGTCCGGTAGTAAGGGTCCAGGTGCTTCCACCGTCGCTCGATACGAGGATTCCGTCGCCATAGTTCGAGTCTGCCGCATTGTTTCCCTCCCCGGTGCCGGCATAGATCTTCAGATGGTTGGTGGGAGAGATCGCGATCGCGCCCATCGGCAGCCGGATCTGGTTATCTGTGAGAGGAGTGTACGTCGCGCCGTCATTGGTCGACTTCCAGACTCCACCACCCGCGGCCGCCACGAAGATGACGTTGGGACTGGTTGTCGGGTCCACCGCGAGACCGGCAATTCGCCCGCTCACATTGCCGCCGCCGGCCGAAAGCGATGCCGGCCCGATTGCCGTCCAGATGGTCGTGCTCAGGGTAGGTGGTACTAGAGGGGGAATTATTGTCGACACACCTTTGGCCGCTCCGAAGTTCGTAAGCGGATCGGTGGCAGGCAAAGCCGGTGGGTTCATCTGGCCCTTCGGTGGCTGCGCAAACGCAGAAAGAGCCGAAATCATGGTGAAAGTGGCGACTACCAGAAGGCTGAAAATCCGAGAACGCAGCACAATACCCCTCCTCAAACACCGAATATCGCGCCCGACAGGGAAGATCCCGCTCCCAGCATTAAGAGATCTGTCTAACCGCGCCGAATAACTATACCCGGTCGTAGTAGCATACTCCAAGCAAGAGTCGCCCGTCAACATGCATTTGGCATCAATTGGCATCAATGGCATCAACCCCCATTGCATGCGCCTTAGGGCCGTACTGTCCTGGCAGTTCCAGTATTATAGGCTTGCCGTCCGCCAATCATGACATCCAGAGCGCCGGGGTGCGCGACATAAAAGTGGGACTCCGGCGGTTTGTATCAGGGCACGGCCTTTAGCCGTGCCGCAAGTCGCCGCACCAGAGGTAGAGTCACGACTAAAGCCGTGCCCTGATACAAAGCCGAAGACCAAACCTCGCGTACCCCTACGCTCAGATTCCTGCGAATTTCGCCGGATCGGGAGCTCCGCCACTTTTATGTCGCACATCCAGAGCGCCGGCCAGGCTTGAAGTTCCCGCCCGATTGTGTCTCAATAGGAAGACCATCATGAGTTCCATCATGAATCATCGGCTCGAGTGTGTTCGGCGCTCATTTGCCGCCGTCGTTCTGGCCTCTGTGCTGCTCGCCCCGGGGGCTGTGGCACAATCCTCTCCGGCCGCCGCGCCCGCATCGCAGGATGCCAAAATGAAGTGGTTCCGCGACGCCAAGTACGGCCTCTTGATCACGTGGGGCCTGTACGCCATTCCCGCCGGCGAATGGAAAGGCAAGCTGATCGGCGGTCCCGGCGAGGACATCATGAGCTTCGCCCATATCCCGGTCAAGGAGTACGAGCAACTGGCCAGCGGATTCCATCCCGCCGCGTTCAACGCTGAAGAGTGGGCCCAGTTCGCCGAGGACATCGGCACCAAGTACATCGTCATCACCGCCAAGCAGTCCGATGGCTTTGCGATGTTCCGGTCGGCGGCAAGCAAGTTCAACGTCTACGACGCCACGCCATTCCACCGCGACCCCTTGAAAGAACTGGCGGATGCCTGCGCGAAGCACAAGATCAGGTTGGGATTCTCCTATTCGCTGGCGCCGGACTGGCACGAGCCCAACGCCCCCGGCAATACCTGGGATTTCGGTCCGGACGCCCCCAGAGATGTCGATGCGTATCTGCGCGCCAAAGCCGAGCCCCAGGTCCGGGAACTCTTGACTCAATATGGCCCCGTAGCCCTCATGGCCTTCGAAACGTCGCCCGCCATCGATGCCGCCTGGGACCGGCGCTTCATGGAGATCATGCACTCGCTCCAGCCCGCCGCGCTGATCGACCGGCGTCTCGGTTCCTCCGCGGACTATACTTTCATGAGCGAGGGCCGCGCTCCCGCCGCAGTGACCCAAGGCGGCTGGGAAGCGTCGGCGACCATGAACCACACCTGGGGCTACCGTAAAGATGACAACACCTGGAAGAGCACCGAAGATCTCACTTTTGCCCTGGTGGATGCGGTCAGCAAAGGCGGAAACTACCTGCTGAATCTGGGGCCGACTGCCGAAGGCGTCATTCCGCAGCCCAGCCGGTCCATGATGTCTTCCCTTGGCCGCTGGTTGAAGACGAACGGAGAGGCTGTCTATGGCGCCGGTCCCACGGCGTTTGGCGACGAACTCGCCGGCAACCAGTGGCGATGTACCACCAAGCCCGGCAAACTCTTTATTCACCTCTTCGAGTGGCCCAGCAACTTCGAGGTGTCCAAGGTGAAGCCCCAGGTGACAAAAGCGTACCTGCTCGCGGTCCCCACTGAACCAATGAAATTCGTCCAGCGGGGCGATCACGTCACGGTATCATTGCCCGACAAGCCGCCATTGGAGTACGAACTGAGCCCCCGTCTGAACCCGAAGTTGATGACCTTAGGACAAGGAGAGCACGTGCACACGGTCCTGGTGCTGGAAACGCGCTCCAATTGACAGCAGCGCGACTGCGGCATAGCGGGTTTGCGGAAAAACCGCGGTTCGCTACGCCTGTTCCCGCCGGCACGAGGTTTATTATGGCGCGCCTGAAAACCAGACCCTCCGCGCCCAGTAGTTGGACCATTCAGCAAACCGACCGCACCGCCTCCAGCGTCTTTTCGGCCGTCGCCTTCCACGAGAACTGCGCCGCCCGCCGCGGGCCGGCTTCGCGCAAACGCGCGCGCAGCGTCTCGTCTCCGGTGATCTTGCGCAGCGCCTCCACCATGGCGGCCGGGTCCCGCGGGTCGAACTGCCAGGCCGCGTCGCCCGCGATGCCGCGCATCGGCTCGATGTTCGAACAGGCGGCCGGCACCCCGGCGGCCAGCGCCTCCACAACCGGAATTCCGAAGCCCTCGAACAACGACGGGTAGACGAACGCCCAGGCGTGCGCGAACAGCTCGTGCAGCTCCTCACGCGGGATCCAGCCGGGAAAATCCACCGCGTCGCGCAAGCCCAGGGAGTCGCGCAGGCGGTGCAGCGGGCCGGTGAAGAATCCGTGCAGCCCGCACACCACCAGCCTGAAGTCCGGCCGCTCCCGCCGGAATTCCGCGAACGCGCGCAACAACCCGTCCAGGTTCTTGTGCGGATGCAGCGTCGATACCGCCAACAGGAAGGGCTGCGGCTGGCGGCGCTTCGCCAGCTCGAAAAACACCGGGTCCACTCCCAGCGGGGCCACGCGCACTTTGCTTTCGGGGAGCCGGTAGAACTTGACCAGGTCCGAAGCGGTCGACTCCGAATTCGCCACCACGGCTCGCGAAACCATGGCCGACCAGTACAGAAAGAACTTCCAAAAGGGAAGATCGAACCAGCGGAAGTATTCGGGATGGCGCAAGTGCTGCAGGTCGTGGAAAACCGTCACCTGGGGACAGCCCGCCAGCAGCGGCGCGGTGAAGCCCGGGTTCAGCATGGCGTCCAGGCGCAGCCCCGCCGCCCACAGCGGCAGCGCGGTTTGCTCCCACAGAATCCGCCTCGGCCTCGACGACGCCCGCACCGGCTGCCGCACTTCGGTGAAGTTTTGCGCCGCCGGTGTCAAATCCCGGCCGGTCTCGCGGTTGGTGAAGACGAAGTAGCGGTTGACAGCGTCGATTTCCGCCAGCGCGCCCAACAAGCCCCTGAGGTAGATCTCGGTTCCCCCCACTCCGCCCGGAATGAGGTACAGCGCGTTCACGCCGATGCGCAGCCGCTCCATCCTACTTCCGCAACTGTTGCATGGCTATCGCCAGGTACTTGGACGCCTGCTCGTTCGCCGGTTCGATGGCGAGCGCGCGCCGGTATTCCTGGACGGCGTTCAGCAACTGCCCGGTCTTGAAGTAGACAATCCCGCGATACACGTAGGTATCCGCGAAGTTCGGATCCAGGCGCTCCGCCGCCGCCAGCGCCACCAGGGCTTCGTTCCAGCGCCCGGCCTTCCCGTTGACCATCCCGATCTGCGAGAGCACGTGCGCCGATGGCTTGATGACCGCGGCCTTTTGCAGTTTCTCCAGCGCATCGTCGGTACGGTTCAGGCCGTCGTACGCCAGCCCCCAGTCCACCAGCAGGTCCGCATCCACCGGATCGAGCGCCGCGGCCTTCCGATATTCCTGCACCGCCAGGTCGTAGCGCTGCTCCGCGTAATAGGCGTATGCCAGTTGCGAGTGCGGGCGCCACTTGTCCGGCGACTTCGCCACCGTGTCCTTCCAGAGCAGCTCCGCGTCCGACCAGACTTCCGCCCGCGCGCGGGTCGCCACCGTGGCCGCCACCACCAGCGCGGCCGCTCCCACCGCCAGCGCCCTCCGCTCCACGCGCAGCCGCGCCAGCGCGTCGACCAGGATCAGCAACAGTCCGAGAATCGCAAAATACAAGCGGCGCTCCGCGACGGGATCCTTAATCGGCAATATCGACGAGGTCGGCGCCATCAGCACCAGAAACGCGAAGTACCCGTAGCAGGCCAGCGGAAACCGCCGGCGCCAGTGCCATGCGGCCGCCGCCACCGCCACCAGCGCCACCAGGCCGGCAATGGCGCCTTTGTCCAACACCGTTCGTGAAATGGCGAAGTCCCAGTCCGCCGAAAGATTGGCCGGAAGCAGGAACAGGCCGATGTAAACCCAAAGCGCCCGGCACTGGGTGAAGAAGTATTGATACCAGGTGAACTCCTTCAACCCGAATCCGGCCGAGGTCGCGTTGGTGATGAGCCCGCGGAAAACCCAGACGCCGGCCAGCCCCACCGCCGCCATGGGCGCGTAGATTTTCCAATTCGCCCGGATGCCGCGGAACGAAAAATCGTTCCACCAATAATCCGTCAGCAGGAAGAGCGCCGGCAGCGCGATGGTCTGTTCCTTGGATGCCAGCGCCGCCCCGAACAGCACAAACACGGCCGCCGCCGTGCCCCAGGTGGCCGCCGCCTGGCGCCGGTATAGAAACACCGTGAACGCCGCAAACGCCAGCATCACGCTCAGGGACTCCGAGCGCCCCGCCAGGTATGCTACCGCCTCCGTTTGCACCGGGTGAAGCAGGAACAGCGCCGCCGCCAATCCCGCCAGCAGATTGCGTTTGGATTTCTCCACCGCGGCCCATTGGAGCAGCCGCCGCACAATCAAAAACGCCAGCCCCGAGGCCATCGCGTGGATCGCCACATTCATGAAATGGAACCACCACGTGTCGTTCGGCGAAAGCTGCGCGCTCATCCAATACGTCGCCATCAGCAGCGGACGCGGGCTGTGCAGCCAGTCGGCCAAGGTTCGCTGGGCCAGGCCCGACACCGTGAACGGCAAGAACGCATCGTCGAAGAGGAACGGCCCGCTCATGGCCGGCGCGTAGGCCCACACCATGGCCACCAGCGCCGCCGCCCCGGCCGCCCACATCTGCCACTGCGGGGGCCCGGTCCGCGCCACAGGCGGCGGAGCGGCCGGTACCCGGTTCTTGGTTTTCTTCATGCCTGCCTTCATGCCAAATGCCGCTTAGTACAGCGGTTCACCAAATATCTTCTCGTATTCCGCGAAGAACGCTCCCTGACGGTCGCGGCTCCGATCGGAGCCGCGCGCGTAAGCAAGCGGTCTGGCAATCATTCCTGTTCAAAACTCCGCACCCGGTATTCGAGCATCGCCACCCGTTGCGTCAGCGCCACATTGTCGTCCCGCAGGTGCGAGATGATCACGGAGAAGCGGAAGAACATCACCAGGAATACCGTGCCCGTGATCAGAAACAGCGTCAGGGGCGAATCCGGCACTCCCGTCCATCGCGTGATCGCGTCCAGCACGGGGCGGCTCAGCGACAGCAGCAGCATGGCCACCGCCGCCAGCAGCCAGCTCACCGAGTATTCCACCCGGATGTGCGCCCGCCGCAGCGAAATCAAGACCATCGCCAGCAGCACTACGCTCAGCACCGCCGTTACATGCAAGAGGCTGTCCATCTACCCTCCCCGGCCCGGCCGCGGCCGTCCGTCATATTTCAATATGTTCACAAAAACACCCAGCAGCACGTGGACGATATAGTACAGCGATTTGCGCGGGGTGATGGTCGACCTTCCCGCCAGGCGAGGGTGCATCTTCACCGGCACTTCCTCGAAGCGGAACCGCCGCCGCTGCAGCACCACCAGCGCCTCGATCTCCGGATACTCCAGCGGAAAGCTCCGGGCGAAAACTTCCAGCGCCCTGCGGTTCACGCCCACAAACCCCGAGGTCGGGTCGCGCACCGGTTTTCCCAGAATGGGGCGCAACACCATGCGGAAGAACCGGATTCCCAGCCCCCGCACCATCCCGGTGGACGAGCCGTTCTCTTCCACGAACCGCGACCCGATCACCATCTCGCAGCCCGTGCTCTTCAACCGCTCCAGGATCGCCGGAATATCGCGCGCGTCGTGCTGTCCGTCGCCATCCACCCGAATTACGTATTCGAAGCCCAGCTCGTACGCCAGCTTATAGCCGGCCTGCACGCAACCGCCCAGGCCCAGGTGGTGCGCCAAGGGCAGCACGTCGGCGCCCGCGGCGCGCGCCACGCCAATGGTTCCGTCCTCCGAGCAATCGTCGATCACCAGCACCGGCACATCCGGCACGTGCTGCCGGATCTGGCGCACCACTTCGCCGATGGCGCCTTCTTCGTTGAGCGCCGGCACAATCACCAGCAACGCGTCGGCCCCGCTCGCCCGGTTCACTGTGCGGCCACCTTCCGCGCGCTGATCGAATGGCATCGCAACAGGTGCTCGAAGACCGCCGGGGTAATCCGCGCCCGCTCCCTTATGGCCCGCCGCTCGCGCCACAATCGGGCCGCCTGGCACACCGCCGCGGCGTGTGCCCGCGCCACGTACCAGATCATCTTCGCGCCGGCATTGCCTTCCGCGCGGAACCGCGCCGCGCTGCCCCGTCCTTCCAGCAGATACCAGGCATGCCACGCGTAGCGCGCCAGCGTCACCCAGGGCGCCCGAGCCAGCATGCGTGCCGGAAAATTCTTGGCCAGCACGAACAGCCGGTTTCGCTCCACGTAGTAGGCTTTCAGCGGCGACGCTCCGCCGGCCGTGTGCGAATAGTGATGCTCCACCACCGCCAGAGGCACGTATAGGCATTTCCATCCCGCCCACCGCGCGCGCAGCCCCAAATCCGTGTCTTCGCAATACAGAAAGAAGCTTTCGTCGAACCCGCCCACTTCAGCGAGCATGGCCCGCCGGTAAAGCGCCGCCGATCCGCTGGGAAACAGCGTCTCCTCGGTAACCGGAAAGTCCTCCGGCGGCCGGCCGTGTCCCCGCTGCTTGCTCGAGCCGTCGCGCGCCACCAGCATCCCCGCCGAATCCAGCCGCTCTTCGCCGTAGAGGCGCACCTGCGACGCGCCCATCCCCGCATCCGGCCGCCGCTCCATCGCCTCGACCAGCGTTTCCAGCCACCGCGGATGCGCCACCGCGTCGTCGTTCAAGGTCGCCACGTAGCGCGTCTCCGATGCGCGAATTCCCTGGTTGACCGCGCCGCCGAATCCCGCGTTGGCTCCATTCTCGATCACCCGTGCGCCCGGCGCCGCCCCATTCCGCCGCACCAGGCCTTGGCCGCTGTTGTCCACTACGATGGTTTCAAAATCCCGGAAGGTCTGCCCGCCCAGCGCTTCCACGCACTCCCGCAGACGCGCGTCGGCTCGCAAGGTGGGGATCACCACCGATACCAGGAATTCAGGCAAGCCTCGATTTTACCGCGTGCCGGAACCCTGTGCTTCAAGTTATACTGCTTCCACCACCTCATGATGAAGTTCTTTTCGCTCGCACTGGCCGCTGCAACGCTGGCCGCCGCCCAGCCCGGCTTTCTCTCCGATATCCGCCAGCTCACGCACGGCGGCGAGAACGCCGAAGCCTACTGGGCCCCCGACGGCAAGCGCCTCATTTTCCAGACCACCCGTTCGCCCTATGAGTGCGACCAGATCTTCATCATGAATGCCGACGGATCCAACCAGCACCTGGTCTCCACCGGCAAAGGGCGCACCACCTGCGCCTACTTCCTCTCCGACAACCGGCGCATCGTTTACGCCTCCACCCACCTGGCCGCCGCAGCCTGTCCCGCCAACCCCGACCGCAGCCGCGGCTATCTCTGGGGCGTCTTCGCCGGCTACGACATCTTCCTCGCGACCGACGCCGGCAAGATCCTCAAGCGCCTCACCGACACCCCCGGCTATGACGCCGAGGCCACCATCAATTGGAAAACCGGCAACATGGTTTACACTTCGCTGGCCTCGGGCGACTTGGACCTCTGGACCATGAAGACCGACGGTTCCCACAAGAAGCAGCTCACCAAGACGCCCGGCTATGACGGCGGCGCGGTCTACTCCCGCGACGGCTCCAAGCTGGTCTGGCGCGCTAACTATCCCAAGACCGCCGAGTTGATGAAGGAATACAAAACGCTGTTGGCCGACAACCTCACCGCGCCCATGAAAATGGAGCTGATGGTTGGGGATGCCGACGGCTCCGACGCCCACGCCATCACGGATTTCGGCTGCGCCAGCTTCGCCCCAACCTTCACCCCCGACGGCAAGCAGATCCTGTTCAGCTCCAACAAACACAATTGCGACAGCCGCTACTTCGAGCTCTACCTGATCAATGTGGATGGCACCGGCCTCCAGCAGGTGACCAATTTCGGCGGCTTCACGTCATTTGCGGAGTTTTCGCCGGATGGCAAGACGCTGGTCTTTTGTTCCGACCACGATGCCAAAGACCGCTACGAATTCAACATTTTCACGGCGCAGTGGACGCGATAGCGTCAGTTCATCACGGTACAACACTAACAGGGTGCTGAAAAAAGCCGAATCAACACTAGCCGCCGATGAACGCCGATAAACGCAGATTGAAAAGAATTGGTTTATCCGTGTTCATCGGCGTTAATCGGCGGCTCAAAATGCCTTTCTCTGACTTTTTCAGCAGCCTCCTAAAGGCGCGCACAACTTGGGTCAAACCGGCAGCCCGCCGATCATCTAAGGAAGCTCTCCATCCCTGGAATCTGGCTCACCCTGGACCGGAGTTTCCACCGTTTATAGTCGTTGGCCTTCATGAAGGTTTGCAGGAAGTTGTCGGCGGTCATGTAAGCGTAGTACTTGGGGTTTGGGGTTTGTTTGACGGCCGGCAGGGGTGATGTCATATATCCTGTCGGTTCGGGAAACCCGCCGGACAACGATGGTGACGGAGCGTTTTTTCGAAACTCCGGCAGAAACTGCTGGATGACTTCGTAAAGGTCTATGCACTTTCCAGATACACTCATTGCGATGCCGTTCTTAAAGCCGTCGACGCCAGCGTCGTAGTTGCCAAGGTTCTTGTAAAGCTTGTCCAGAATGAGCTGCATGCGGATATCGTGGGCATCGCCGTCGCCACCGCCGCCGAAACCAGCCTTATATCGTGGGTTCTTGGACCAGTCTGTGACCAGCTTGTCACGGACCGTCTGGAATTCCCCCCAATGCGTCTTCAGTTTTCCCTGCAAGATGTCAAGATGTTCCGTCAAGCGGGAAGAGAGCTGGTCCAGATCGTTCTTCTTTACGACAAAGTTCGGCTTTCCCATGCCCGCGTAATAGGTTGCCCATAGGCCCACGCCGGCGCCGGCGGCTTGAATGGTTCCTCCGACAGCCGCTCCGACATTCACGCCCTGGTTCACGTCGGCCAGGATGGCGAGGCCCTTGACTCTGCTGACCATGGCTTGAATCCTGATCACGGCGACGACGCCGGCTCCCACTGCTAGCCCCGGCGGCGTAGCGGCCACAACGGTTCCCACGATCCCTACGACGGCTCCAAAAAGGCCAAGCTGGGCGTAGCACCGATCCCAATTCGCGGCCTCGCCCGCATTTTGCTGGGCCCATCTTGTGTCGGCGTCCAAAATGCCTCTCTTGACGCCGTCCAGAACGTCACCTCTGATCTCCATCATCTCCCGGAGCAACTCGTATTTCTCGTCGGGCACAACCGCCTCCATTGGGATTAAGGAAAGTACACTACTAACAGATAAGGCGCAAGATCGGCGCAATATGCCTCACGGGATTTCGCGTGGATCCTTTTGAGATCGGATTTGGTTCATTCTAAAGGGCCCGGCGGTTATACCCGCTGGATCTTCAGCGCCCACGCGTATTCGTTCGGCTTCTTCTCCGGCAGCGTCACCACCAGGCCGGTCGCCTCGCGCGAAAACTTGAGCGGGCCGCCCGCACCCAGCATCTCCACTCGTCCCACATTGCGCGGATACTGCGGGCTCGCCGCCGCCAGGGTCCGGATGGTCAGCTTCCCGTCCGCCGGCCAGCCCAATGCGAAGGCGTAGAGCGTGTCTCCCTTGGTGGTGAACCGGATGTCCTGCGCGGTGTAGGGCCGCGTCCGGTTCTCGTTGAAGTTGCCGGAGCCCTCGACGTCCGGCGCGCCTTCGCCAAAGACAGTAAACGGCCGCGTGCCGTAAATCGCCTCCCCATGCACCGGCATCCAGCCGGCCAGCCCGTTCAGCACCTTGCGCTCGTCATCGTCGATGGTGCCATCCCCGCGCACCGGGATGTTCAGCATCAGGTTGCCGTTCTTGCTCACAATGTCCACCAGCATCTTGATCACCGTCTCGGTGGTCTTGTACCGGTGATTCTCAAACAGCGACCGCTGGTAATGCCAGTTCCCGATGCACGTATCGGTCTGCCACGGCGCCGGGAGAATATGGTCCGCCCGCCCGCGTTCGATATCCAGCACCATCGCCCCCACGTGGTCCGGCGCGAGGCCCTTCGACGTGAGCACCGCTTCCAGGCTCCCGTGCGTTTTCATGTTGGAGTTGTAGTAGTGCGCCGCGATATCCAGGCCGGCCTGTCCCAGCGGCAGCTCCGTATCGTCGAAGTACAAGAGGTCCGGCTTGTACTTGTCCACCAGTTCCTGGCAGCGCAGGAACCAGCTCTCCACAAACTCGGGATGCTGCGGCGGCGGCTCCTCACTCCACTTGCGGTCGTTCTGGGCGTGCCAGTCGCGCGCCTCCTTAATGGTGGCGAGGCCCTTCGGCATCACCATGCTCTGTCCCACGTAGAGCTCCTGCGGATCGAGCCCGTCCCACCATTTCCCTTTGCCCTGCGCCTTGGTCAGGAACCCGTCGTAGGGAACACCCGCCTTGGCTCCCTCCGGGTCGTATCCGTAGGCGGTCTGGAACCAGTGCCATGCGTGCGCCGAGTGGTTCGACACGGCGAACCGCAGCCCGTGCTTGCGCGCCGTCTTCGCCCAGATTCCCACGATGTCTTTCTTGGGCCCTACCCGCACCGAGTTCCATTTGTGGTACGCGGAATCGTAGCAATCGAAGTTGTCGTGGTGGTTGGCGAGCGCCATGAAGTATTTCGCGCCGGCCTTCGCGTAGAGTTGCATCAGCGCTTCCGGGTCCCAGTTCTCGGCCTTCCACAGGTGGTCGATCTCCAGGAAGCCGAACTTCGACGGGTGACCGTAATGTTCCACGTGATACTTGTTCTGCGCCTCGCCCTGGATGTACATGTTGCGCGCGTACCAGTCGCCTTGCTCCGGCACGCATTGCGCTGTCCAGTGCGCCCAGATCCCGAACTTGGCGTCGCGGAACCAATCCGGCGCGCGGTATTCCCGCAGGGATTCCCAGTCGCCCCGGAAAACGCCGGGCGCGATCGTCCTGGCGCGGCCGCCTTGCGCCCGCACCCATTGCGCCGCCGGCAAACTGGCCAGCCCCTTGATTACAGCCCGTCTGGTGAGCCTCAAGATTCGTACCTCCCGGTCACAGTGCTCAGTATATCTCGGGTATCTGCCAGCCAGCCCCGCGTTCGGATAGCGCTTGGCGAAGCCATCATAAAATCGCCTTAGAATCAATGGGATGGGGTGATCGGCCGGCATTCCGCCACTCCCTGGCCGCGTGCCGTTCTATTAAAGAAAGTCGTTCCCCGAAGTCCAGCTTGTAACCAACCGGCTAGAGGCAACGCCTACCTTTATATGACCAAAAAGCTGCTTTTTGTAACGACACTTCTGCTTGTCGTTGCGTTCGTCGCGTTTGCGGCCGACGTAACCGGCAAGTGGACCTATGAAACGGCGGGCCGCAACGGCGGCGCTGGCCGTCCGACAACGATCACGTTGAAACAAGATGGCGCCAAGCTCACTGGCTCCATTCCGGCCCAGATGGGCGGCCGTGGTCGCGGCGGCGCCGCCGCTGATCCTGCTGCTCCTCCTCCGCCCGATCAGGAAATCTCCAACGGCAAAGTGGATGGCAACAAAATCTCCTTTGAAGTGAAGCGGACCACTCCCAACGGCGACATGGTGACCAAGTACGAAGGCACTCTCGATGGCGACTCGCTGAAGCTGAAGATCACGCGGCCCGCGATGGGCGGCGGCGATCCTCCGGCCCCGGTCGAAGTCGTGGCGAAGAGAGCCACCACCTAGTCACTCATTCAACGGCAATACTCTGGCGGTCTCCTCACAGCAATGTGGGGCAGGCCGCTTTTGTTTTTGCTGTATACTGATTGGGAAATCCAGCTCCCGCGAGGTGCTATTTTGGCTGAGACACTGGAACGCGGCGTCCATTTTGACCGGTACTATGGGAAGTACCTGGTTGCCGGCAAGACGTTCGCTTGGTTGGAGCGCGCTAACATTTACGCCTATCTGGCCGTGCAGTACGGAGGCATCTTCGCCGAGTCGATCGACCGCTTGATCGAAAAGCAGTTCTCGGGGGCCGGCCTTGCCGCCGAAATTCTCGGGGCGGTGGGCACCGCACCCGTCGACGTGCTTCTCAAGGTCGGGCCGCGCATCGCCGGCGATGCCTACATGAAGTTGCAGATCTCGCAGACCCCTTGGGCCGATTACAACTTGTACAACCCCCAGGAAGATACCTCGGAATACGTAACGTTCCTGATGCTGAGCTGGTGCAGTCCGCCCAAGTACAAACCCCGCTACCATCTCATGCCCAAGGACGGACTCGGTACCGGACATCACTAGACTTCACTAGACCTATACCTGGATGTCGCGGCCGCGAGGGCACTAACCTGATTTTCTCACAGATGGCCCAGGCCAGGTGGCGCACGCACTCTTGCGTGCCGTGTCGAGACTAGTAAGTCTCGTCTCGATACCCTGGTGGGGTGCGCACACTTTGCCAGGACCGGGCGTCGGCATGAGTGCNNAGTGCGTGCGCCACATCGTCACCGGCTAATTCCGCGCTACTGGCCAGACTTCACCCTCACCACCTCCACCGGTCCCAGCAACCCCGAAGGCAGCAGCGGCGAATCGGCCCGGTAGAATGGCTGCGTCGTGTACGTGTACTTCTTCGCCGCATCCGGCTGCTGATCGCCGATCAATCGGTTCACCCACAGGTTCGTCACCTTCACCTCAACCAGGTTTGCGCCTGCCTTGAGCGCCTCCGTCGCGTCCACCCGGAAGGGCGTCTTCCAGACCACCCCCAGCGGTTTTCCGTTCACCCAAACTTCCGCCAGGTTCTTCACGCTACCCAAGTCCAGCCACAGCCGCGCTCCCTTCTGGAACCACTCGGCCGTCGCCTGAATTTTCCCGGTATAAGTGGCCGTGCCGGAGAAGTACTTCACTCCCGCGTCGCTGCTCTCACTCCACGAGCTCAGGCGGTCGATCGCGATCTTCGCGGGTGCTCCGCGGTTCGGCTGAAAGCCCACGTCCCATCCGCCTTCAGGCCCACCGAGACGCGTCTCCACCGGATCCGGCAGCGTGCGCGATGGGCCCCGCGCCGCACCGCGAAACACCACGAAGACCGCCTCGTAAGGCTCCAGGCGCAGCGGCACGGTGGTGCGGCCGCCGGCCGTCCGGTAAGACGCCGGCTCTGTCTTGCCGGTTTCGGGACGCCACAGTTCCACGTTCTTACCCGCCACGCGGAAAGTTGCGTCCACCCGCTCCACGCGATCCTTGCGGTTGTCCACCCAGTAGATTTCCCCATCCGGCAGCGCGCGGTGCACGAACAGCAGATTCGTGTCGCTCTGCGGCTTCGTATACTCGAAATCCGGCCCGGCGAGCGCTGCCGCCAGCGTCTGCCCGGCATGCACTTTCCCCTTGTCCCACAACTCGCCGGCGATGGCGCGGAACTCCGCCGCGTCATCGCTCAGGCTCGGATCGTCAACCGGCTTCGCTCCCACCACCACCGCTCCGGCGTTCGCCAGGTCGCGGATCTTGCGCAATACCGCGAGCGACATGTGCCCGGCGCGCGGGTCGAGCGCCAGCACGCGGTAACTCATCCCACTCGGCGTGACTAACTTCCCATCCTTCACCGTCAATAAGTGGACTAAGGCATCGGCATTCGTGTAGTCGAAGTTATAACCGGCCGGTATGTCGGGTGAGTGATCCCGGAAAATCGCCGTAAGATTCGAATCTTCACCGTAATAATAAAGGATGTCGGCGACAAACTTGCCCTGTTGCAGCATGTAAGCGCTACGCGCCAGGTAGGTGGTCCACGGCCTGGCCAGTTCCGCCCACGTCTCATGCCGGGTGAACCACTGGCCGTACGGCCCGAGGCCAAGCCCCGGTATCTTGTCCGACACCGGCTGGTGCACCGAGGTGTGGATCACGAAGCGGTTCAACCCCATCGCCAGCTCCTTGTCGGCGGTCGGCTTGAGCGTCTCGGGCGACCAGACCCAGGCCCCGTTGCTGCCGCTCGCCGTCAGCGATTCGGCGGCCACCAGGTTTTGCCCGTACAGGTGCGCCACCGAGGCCGATTCGCGAATGTCCGCGTTGTACCCGTATTGCTCCGCATCGACGCCCGGCCGCTGTGTCCACATGGCGCTCATGGGGACGGCAGCCGTCCGCTTCACCTCCATGCCGTCTGCGATAAACGCGCGGCCGGATTCGTGCGACTCGCTGTAGCGCGCCATCCCGCGCTCGCCAAGCAGTGTCGTGAGCTGGTCGTAGTGGCACTCGGCCGTCAGGTCGGCGATGGTCTTGCGGAAGTCCCACAGGAAGCGGTCGCTGGCCTCGGCGCTCTCCACCACGCGGCCCGTCAGCGCCGGCAGCCATGGCCGCGGATCGTAGCCGCGCCGCCTGGTGAACTGCGCGATCATATCCTCGGTCCAGTTCTCGACACCGGCTTCCCAACTGTCGGTGATCACGTACTGCAAACCGCGCTTGCCCATCAGCGGCCCGAGCGTCTCCTTATACATGTCCAGATAGTGATTGAAATAGGCCTTCACCGAAGCGCTGCTGAGCTTGTCGACTTCCAGGCCGGTGGCTTCGGGCGATGCCGGGTTGTTGTGCGAGCCGGTCAGCGAATAGCCCATCCGCAGCACCACCCAACGGCCCGGCGGCGGAGTCCACTCCAGCCTTCCATCGGGCTGCATCCTGGCGGTCAGATCGAGCGTGTCCTGCTTGCGGATGGCATCCGCGGCCGCGACGGGCGGCGTGGCGAATGCGTAAAGATCGGGCGTCGCGGCAAAAGCGGCTTTCTCCTCGAAGCGGTTCACGCGCGCGTCGGCGTGCAGAGCCAGTTCGGCCACCTGGAAATCGGCGGGCGTCGCCGTGGCAGCGGCCGGCGTCGGGAACGTCACGCGAAAGAATCGCGCCGTGGCTGCCGGGAAGGAGATGGTCCGCTCGATCCCGCCGTTCCCGGCGACCCGCGCGACGCTGTGGAACGCGGTACCGTCATCGCCGGCCTCGAGTGAGGGGCCGCCGGACGCTACCAGGGTAAGCGCGCGAATCGTCTGCGGGCGGGCAAACTCGAATTGGATCCAGGCCTTTCCGCCGGCCGCCGCGGCCGGAAGCGCGGTGGTCTTGGCAAGATCGCCATCGGTCAGCGCGGCGAACTCGAAGTGGCCGCCGCTCGAGGTCACCTTGGGTTCGAGCTCCCCGAGCGCGATCTCGTTCTCCGGCGCGCGAAATGCCACCACCTGGCTGTCGGCATAGTATTCCGCCGGAGCGCCGCTATACATGGCCGGCTGTCCCGGGCGTGGTATGTTTTGGAACAGGCCGGTGGTGGAGGGTGGCTTGGGCAGCGCGCCGCTGAACGGCCGGCCGCCTTCCACGCGGGTCTCGCTCCATACCACCTTCTTCATCGCCTGCGCCGGCGGAACCCACGGGCCGCCGCTCTCGCTCCAACCCGGCGAACCGGCGATCGCCATCTCGAGGCCCAGTTGGTCCGCCAGCGTGGCGGCGTACCGGAAGGCATCCTTCCACTCCGGCGTCATGTAGACCAGGCGATGGTCGACAATCTGCGGCGTCGAGAGCGCCGCGTCGAAATTCTGGAACCCGCCGATGCCCACGCGCTTCATCCACTCAAGGTCGGCCTGAATGCCCTCCTTGGTGATGTTGCCGTTCATCCAATGCCACCAGACCCGCGGTTTGGCGCTATCCGGCGGATTCTCAAAGCCGCGGCGCAACGCGTCGCCGCCATTCTGTGCCGTGAGCGCCCAGGCCCCCAGCACCGCGACGGCGAGCGCCGTCCAATGGAGTCGCTTGTGGTTTGAGAACATAATGCCCTAGGCAATTGTAGCTCCGCCCCAAGCGAATGGGGTCAGAACGCGCGCAGGTACTGAGCCGGCGGCTTCAACTCGCCGTCCAGCGCCTTCGCCGCGTGCAGCGGGAAATAGGGGTCGCGCAGAAACTCGCGCGCCAGCAGGACCATGTCGGCTTGTCCCGAGCGCACGATTTCCTCGGCCTGCTGCGGCGTCGTGATCATGCCGACCGCGCCCGTCGCCACGCCGGCTTCTTTTCGGATGCGCGCGGCGAAGGGCACCTGGTAGCCGGAACCCATGGCGATCTTCTGGTGCGGCACCGCGCCTCCCGAAGAGCAGTCAATCAGGTCGACGCCCACCGCGCGCAGGCGCCGCGCGAGGTCTACGGACTCATCGATGTCCCAGCCTTCGGGTGCCCAGTCGGTGGCGGAGATGCGCACAAACAGCGGCAAACCGGCCGGCCACACGGCGCGCACCGCTACGGCCACTTCGAGCGCCAGCCGGATGCGGTTCTCGAACGCGCCACCATACTGGTCGGTGCGCTGGTTGCTCAAAGGCGAGAGAAATTGGTGCACCAGGTATCCGTGCGCGGCGTGGATCTCCGCCACCTGGAAGCCGGCGCGGAGCGCGCGGCGGGCCGCCGCGGCGAACGAATCCACTGTGTTCCGGATCTCCGCCTTCGATAATTCCACCGGCGCGGGATCGCCGGGATTGAAGGGCACCGCGCTGGGCGCCACCGCCCGCCATCCGCCTTCCGCTTCGGGGATCACGCCGCCGCCATCCCACGGCCGCCGGGTCGAAGCCTTGCGCCCGGCGTGCGCCAGTTGGATGCCCGCCACCGCGCCCTGTTGCCGCACAAACGCCGCGATGCGCGCCAGAAACTCGCCGTGTTCGTCCTTCCAGATGCCCAGGTCCTGGGGTGAGATGCGGCCCCGCGCCTCGACCGCGGCGGCTTCGGTCATCACCAGCGCGGCGCCGCCCACGGCGCGGCTTCCCAAGTGAACCAGGTGCCAGTCATTGGCAAATCCGTCCTCGCTCGAATACTGGCACATGGGCGAAACCGCGATGCGGTTGCGAAACACCACCTCGCGAACCGGAAAAGGCGTCAGGAGAGCACTCATGCTACCAGTATCGCCCGCCAGGCATTTAGCCGCGTCGGTCTACTGAATTTGTAGCGCCGGCGGTCTTTGCCGCCGGTTCTCTCCTAGTCGCGCGTACAAGACACCGGCGGTAGAG
>PMTR01000190.1 GCA_003167255.1 Bryobacterales bacterium | reverse complement strand
GTGGGGCTGGCGCTTTCGCCTGCCAACCCGACATCGGATGCGCAGTTGGCAGGCGAAAGCGCCTGCCCCACCTTGAAAGACCACCAGCTTCCCAACAGCACGCCAAACCCGCCGTGATATTCTCGGAGTAACGGCGGAGGGGAATGAGTTTCCCGAAGGCACTGGCGTTGCTCGGTTGCGGCCTGACGTTGGCCGGTGTGCTGTACGCTTTCCAGCGCCCGTTCCGCCAGTTCAACGGCATCGAACACCGCATCGGCGAAACTCCGCTGCCCGACGATTATCAGGAAAAGACCGAGTGGGCCTTCGCGCGGCTCATGTACCCGCCGGGCGAAGGCGGCATCAACGGCTACTACGGCCGCGACGCCGATTGGCACATCGGCTACTCCCTGTGGACCCAGGATTTTCCGCCCGCCGACCGGCACTTTACGCTGGGGGTGCGGCGCCTCACGCGGCTGCACGTGCGCTCCGTGGAGCAGGTCGTGAACCTGGACGAAGGCGATGCCTACGATTGGCCGTGGCTTTACGCCGTGCAGGTGGGCGAGTGGGGCCTCACGCGCGACCAGACGCAGGCGCTACGCGAATACCTGCTGCGCGGCGGGTTTTTCATGGCCGACGATTTCCACGGCAAGTTCGAATGGAACATTTTCGAGAAAGTTATCAAGCAGGTGTTTCCGGACCGTGAAATCGTGGAACTTTCGGACGACAACCCCATCTTCCACACGGTCTACGATCTGAGCACGCGCGTGCAGATTCCCGGCTGGGCCTGGTTCGGGCGCGGGTACAAGAGGCCGCAGTACCCCGAGAACGAGGCAGATGGCAAGGGCGCTCACTGGCGCGCGATTTACGACGACAAGGGCCGTGTGATGGTGGCGATTTCGTACAACTCCGACATCGGCGATGCGTGGGAGTATGCCGACAACGTCCGCTATCCGGAGAAGTTCGCCGACCAATCGATTCGCATGGGCATCGACTACATCATCTATTCGATGACCCACTGATTGCAGCCCTCCCGCGCAAGGTGATACAGTGCGCAACATGCGTAAATGGATCGCTGGTTTCGCCGCCGTGGCCGGCGTGTGCCTGTGGGCACAGATGGCCGCACCTGAAAAAGTGGATCTCGGGGTTCTGCATCGCATCAAGACGGAGGCGTTCGCCGGCCGGTCCAAGGTGATGGATACGGCCTTCTACCTGACCGATGTCTACGGGCCGCGGCTTACCGGTTCACCCGGCGCCAAACAGGCGGGAGACTGGGCCGTGCAAGCCATGAAGGATTGGGGCCTCTCCAACGTGCAGATGGAGACTTGGAAGTTCGCCGGCGCCGGCTGGAGCTGCACGCGGTTCGCCGCCATGATGAAGGAGCCGGAATTCCAACCCATCATCGGGTTTGCGCAGCCGTGGAGTCTGAGCACCAACGGCGACGTCAGCGGGCAGGCGATGATGGCGACGATTACGACCGCCGAGGAAATGGAGCCGTATAAAGGCAAGCTGAAGGGCAAGTTTCTGCTGACGGCCGCGCCGCACGCTTCCGAGATGGTAACGGCGCCGTACGCTCATCGGCTGACGGATGCCGAACTGGCGGCCGCGGAAATTTATCCCGATCCGACGGGCGGGAATCCCTCGTCGCTGCCGCTGGGCTTTCCCACGCGCGCGCCGGCGGCCGGTGGAGCTCGCGGCGGAGCGGCCGGACGCGGTGCGGCCTCCGGCGGCGCACGCGGTGCGGCGGGTGCTCCCGGCGCTCCCGGAGCCGGTGGCCGCGGAGGCGCGGCAGGCGGTTTCCGCGCGCAGCTCATGAAGTTCTACAAGGATGAAGGCGTCCTCGGGTTGATCTCGCCGGGCAACGGGCCGGATGGCGGCACGGTGGTGGGGTCGGGCGGGCAAACCACCGAAGAGAATGCGCCCATCGCGTCGGTCATCATCACCAACGAGCACTATAACCGCATCGCCCGCTTGATCGAGCACAACATTCCCGTCACCCTGGAGTTCGACATCCAGACCAAATTCACTCCGCCCGGCGATTCGTTCAACATTACGGCGGAGATTCCCGGTGCCGATCCGAACGCTGGTAGCGTGATGCTGGGCGGCCACTTCGATTCCTGGACGGGCGGCACGGGCGCCACCGACAACGCGGCCGGATCGGCCGTGGCCATGGAAGCCATCCGCATTCTCAAAGCGCTCGACCTGAAGATGGCGCGCACCGTCCGCCTGGGCCTCTGGACCGGCGAAGAAGAGGGCACCTTGGGCTCGCGCGCCTATGTGCAAGCCCACATCAACGGCGCCGATGGGCCGAAGCCCGAACAGGCCAAAATGTCGGCCTATTACAACCTGGACAACGGCAGCGGCAAGATCCGTGGCATCTACATGCAGGACAACGACGCCGTGCGGCCGATTTTCGAGGCCTGGGTAGCGCCGCTGAAAGATCTGGGCGCCGACACGCTGACCATCCGCGCGACCGGCTCGACCGACCACACCAACTTCGACAACAACGGCGTTCCCGGATTCCAGTTCATTCAGGACCCGCTCGAATACAGCACCCGCACGCACCATTCGAACATGGACGTCTACGACCGCCTGCAGGCCAACGACCTGGAGCAGGCGTCCGCGGTGATGGCCTGGTTCGTATATAACACCGCCACGCGCCCGGAATTGTTGCCGCGCAAACCGGCCCGGCCAGGCGGTGGCGGTGGACGCGGCCGCGGAAACTAAGCGCGACAGAGGTGGGGCAGGCGGTGCCGCCTGACCGGTTTGTCAAAAATTCGCCGCAATTTGTCGGAAATCCGCTCCCCGAGGCCGCCTGGCGGGTAAAGCCCGGGAAAATGGCGTAACCCTGCGACGCTTTCGTGCATCTTAAGTTAACGACATGAAAGACCACGCGATGTTCTCCCGGCGGAGCCTGCTTGGAGCGCTGGGGCTCTTTCCAGCCACGCGTCTCTTGCGCGCCTGGCAGCAGACCGAACCGGCTCAACAGCCCCCTGCCACTTTTTCCACCAACGTCAAAGTGGTCAATGTCCTCGCCACGGTGCGCGACAAAACAGGGCACGTGGTCAACGATCTTACGCGGGACGATTTCCTGCTGGACGAGGACGGGCGCGCGCAGGTGATCCGCTATTTTTCGCGCGAGACCGATTTGCCGCTGACCCTCGGCCTGCTGGTAGATACCAGCGGCAGCCAGCGCAACGTGCTGGCAGACGAGCGCCTGGCCAGCTACCATTTCCTCGATAAAATGATGCGCGAAGACAGGGACATGGCGTTTGTCATCCACTTCGATTTCGAAGTGGAGCTGCTGGAAGATCTCTCCTCTTCGCGGCAAACCCTGCGCAAGGCGCTCGACGAATTGGAAATCGGGACGGCCCGCCGCCAGCAGGGGAATCAGGGCGGCGGAGGGACCGGCGGTGGCTATCCCGGCGGTTATCCTGGTGGGCGCGGACGCGGCGGACGCGGTGGTGGCGGCGGCACGGATCTCTACGACGCCGTCTATCTGGGCGCTGACGAAATCATGAGAAAGCAGCACGGGCGCAAGGCCATGATCATCCTCTCCGATGGCGTCGATACCGGCAGCAAGTATCCGCTCACCCAAGCGGTCGAATCCGCACAGCGCTCCGACACGCTGGTGTACTCCATCCTTTTCTCCGATCCGGAGGCCTACGGCGGCATGGGTATGCCCGGCGGATTTGGAGGGCGCCGGCGTGGCATGGGTGGCGGCATGCCGCCCGGTGGCGGCATGGGAAACACAGAAAACGGGAAGAAAGTGCTGCAGCGCATCGCGAGCGAAACCGGCGGCCGGTTCTTCGAGGTCTCCAAGCGCATGCCGATCGACAAAGTCTACGAAGCCATCCAGGAAGATCTGCGCAGCCAGTACAGCATCGGCTATACTCCCGAGGGCGCCCCCAACAGCAGCGAGTACCGCCGCATTCACCTCACTACCAAGCAGAGGGCGCTGGTGGTGCAGACGCGCGAAGGCTATTACCCGAGCTAGTCTGTAGGACAGGCCATCGTCTTTCGTGGCCTGTCATGCCTCGCTCGCAAAACCGGGACTGCAACCAATTCCCGCCTTTGGAATTGGTAGGTGTCCCGGCTTTGCCCTGTCGCGCCGCTCCCATTTTCATTCTGGCGGATGAGGTCTTCCTCATAACAGGACTGTCGCCGCTTTGCCTGTCCTACACCCCTACCCCCCGCCGTGGCCGTTCCCGCCGCACATACCCCGTGTCCTGGTTGGGCTCGCCGTCGCACTCAATCGCGATCGTCGTGACCGGATCGTCGGGGGCTTTCTCGGGCAGGCCGGTGAAGCGCACGCGGAAATCGTCCTGGTCGACCTTCACGTCTTTGCCGCCGTTCAGCAGGCGCGCGGACTTCACCTTATTCCGCAGACCACCCAGCGATACCGTCGAGCCGGGCCAGAAGTGTACGTGCATGAATAGCGTATTGCCCTGGCGCGAGAAACCGGCGAATTCAGAAGAGCGCGGCTGGCACTTGTCCGATTGATAAATGGTGGAACCGTTATGTTCCATCCATTTGCCCACTGCGGTGAGGATGCGCACCGATTCTTCCGGGATGGAGCCGTCGGGCTTAGGGCCGATGTTGAGCAGGTAATTCCCGGTGTCGTGGGCGCAAGTCACCAGGTTGCGCACGATGGTCCTGGGCGTCTTCCAATTGTCGTCGGCCTTTTGATAGCCCCAACTGCCGTTCATGGTCATGCAGGATTCCCAGGCGCGCGTGGAGGCGCGGATGGTCTGCTCGGGGGTCGTGAAATCGCCGGGGAGGCCGTTCCGGTCGTTGACGATGATCTCTGGCTGCAGCTTGTAGACCATGTCGTTCATTTTTTCGGATTCCCATTGCTGGGCGTTGAGCGGCCAGTTGACGTCGTACCACAGAACGTCGATCTTGCCGTAATTGGTGAGCAACTCGCGAACATGGCCGTGGATGTAGTCGACGAAGCGGCGCCGCGCGGCTTCGTCGGTGAGGCAGCGTGCGCCATCGGGGTGGTGCCAGTCCATCAGGGAATAGTAGAAGCCCACGCGAAGACCTTCGCCGCGGGCGGCTTCCACGTATTCCTTCACCAGGTCGCGGCCGGGGCCCTGCTGGGCGGCGTTGTAGTTGGTGAGCTTGGAATCGAAGTTGCAAAAGCCTTCGTGGTGCTTGGTGGTCATCACCATGTATTTCTGGCCGGCCAGTTTGGCCAGGCGGGCCCAATCGCGCGCGGCGTTGGGCTTGGGCTTGAACAGCTTGGCCTGCAGTTCGTATTCCGCCACCGGGATGCCTTCCTGTTCCATCACCCATTCGTGGCGGCCGAGGGTGCTGTAGAGACCCCAGTGGATGAACATGCCAAAGCGGGCCTCGTGCCACCACTTCATGCGGGCTTCGCGGTCGGCGTCGCCGGGTTGAGGTGTAGGGGACGCACCGGGCCGCAACTGCTGTTCGGCGGATGCGTCACGCGCGGCGGCGGCCGCGGCGCCGGCGGCCATCCAATTGAGATAATCACGTCTGGTCATGGAATACGCTCCTGAGGGAACAGCGTATCATGCCGTCCGGCAGCAGGGGTATCATTCAAGCATGCGGTTTTGTTGGCTGCTGTTTTGCGTGGGGGCGGCGTTTGGGCAGGGGACCGAGCCCAAGCCGAAGGCCGAGGATTACGAAGTACACGCCACTACGCGTACCGCGGCCATCGGCGCCGAGTACATGGTGCACAGCTTTTCGCGCGGAGACAAGGCATTCCTGACGAAGAATTACCTGGTGGTGGAAGTGGCACTGTTTCCACCGAAGGGTGAGACCATCGACGTTCAGAACTCCAGTTTCTCGCTGCGCATCAACGGCAGGAAAGTCGTGCTGATGCCGGAGGCGGTGAGCATGGTGGCCGCCAGTTTACAGCACCCGGAATGGGAACAGCCCAGGCCCAACGGGGAAATCGACGCGAGCGCGCGGAATGCGGGGGCGGTTATCGGCGGCCCGCCGCGGAATTCGAATCCGTTTCCGGGAAGCAATCCGCCGGGGAGCCAGCTTCCGCCCCGCGTGCCGGTGCCGCGGGATAACCCGAGCGGCGTGGAAAAGGAACAGGTGAAGGCGGAAGTGGTAGCGGTGGAGACGGCGCTGGTGGAAGGTCTCCACCACGCCGCGTTCAGCGGGTTTCTCTACTTCGCGTACCGCGGTAAGCCGGGCTCCGTCAAGACGCTGGAATTGCTGTACCAGGATGCCGTGTTGAAGTTGAAGTAGGAGGCGAGCCGCGACCGTATCCGAGCCGCGACCGTGAGGGAGCGATCTTCGCGGAACACGAGAAGTGCCTTGATGAAGCGGTGTACTTAGCCGCTATTGCGTCGCGCGGCAACGTGCAGTACATTGGTGCGGGGGTGACAGCAATCATGGCATTTTGTTCTTTCTGTGGCGCCACCATGACCGGTGGGTTTTGCACGAAATGCGGGGCGTCCTCGGGCGCCGCCCAGGCGCAGGCGCCGATGCCTTCAGCGGGAGTGCCGGTGGCTCGGCGCACCAGCCCGATTGTGTGGGTATTGGTGGTGATCCTTGGCCTATTCGTCTTGTGCGGATTGGGCGCGGCCGGCGTCGGGTTTTTGGTGCTGCACCGCGCGCGGCAGGCCGGCGTGAGCTTCGACCGGACGCGCGGCGGCTTCGCGATTACGGGGCGGAACGGCAAGGTGGAATTCGGAACCGTGGGCAAACTGCCGTCGTGGATTCCGTCGTACCCGGGATCGAAGCCGGCCTTCGCCGTGCGGGCGCAGGGGCAAGGCAGCGACTGGCACAACGGAGGCGAAGGCGGCGAATTCACTTTCACCACCCCGGATGCCGCGTCGCAAGTGCTGGCCTTCTACGAACAGAAGTGCAAGGACATGGCGATGAATGTCAACATCTCCACACCCGACGGCGAAAGCGGCACGGTCGTCGCCGCCGATGAGGGCGACCAGCGCAGCCTGACGATTGTGGCCACCGGCCGATTGGGCCACACCACCGTCATCGTGACGTACGGGCGGAAGTAGCACCCTGTGGGACAGACCATCGCTTTTCGTGGTCTGTCCTTGCTGGTTAAAGTACGACAGACGACAAAACCCGATCGTCTGTCCCACTAGCTCAGCCGTGGCCGAAATACATCAGCCATCCCAGGCCGAACAGCGCGACGAAGAAGCACAGGAACGTATAGACGCCATAGTGCACGCGGTCGCGATCCGTGCGCTTGGTCACCACGCCCAGCACCACCGAAGTGAACAGCGAGAACAGGAAGGCCGCCTCGAAGTGGGAGAGGTTCATCTTGGGCATCAGTCCTTCCTCCCGACGGCGATATCGAACACGTCCACCATGGCGAGGATGTTCAGCAATCCGGCGGTCACCAGGAACTTCGTGCCGTAATCGTGGACGGCCCCGGCGACGTCGGGCTGGCTGTAACCCAGCCACACGGTCAGCAAATAGAGGACGCCGGAAGCCAGGTCGCCGATGAAGCCGCCCGTGTTGATCAATGTGGTGAGCAGATCGGACGACTGCGGCGTGAACATCGCGCCGCGCATCATCAGGCCGCAGACAAACATGGAACTGATGGAGGCCATCAGCAGCAGGCCGCGGCCGGTTCGTTTGAGCAACAAGTGGCCGCCGCCGGGAACCAGCCAACTAAGGGCCAGAGCGGGGGCCCAAGCGCCGACGGGAGGCAGAGATCGCTTCTCTTCTTTTTCAATGGCCATGGGTACTGTTTGAGTTTAGCAGACCGGGCGCTCTTGTCTCCGCTGCGCCTCGAGAGTCTGGCGGAGGAGCGTCAGGATGGCCCGATCTTTTTCTCTGCCAAGGTCTTCCTTGAGCGAAATCAGGGTTTCGAGATTGAGGACGCGCACGCGGATTCCGTCGCCGATGTCCTGTTCGACGGAGTGAGGAAGCAGGTCGGCGTTGAGCTTGCGCATTTCTTCAAGGTTGGCGGAATGCTGTTCGAGGACCTGCAGCCGTTCGGCGGGCGTAAGCGAAAGCATCCAGCGGACGAGCGACAGATCCACGCCGTCTTCGCTATAGTCCGGCTGGAGTTCCGGCGGCAGATCCTGTTCTTCGGGCGGCATGGCTCAACTTCAGAATAGCGGATTTCCCCAATCCGAGCCGCGACCGTAAGGGAGCCTTTGCCGTGACTGGCTTAAAACTAACGCTCCCTTACGGTCGCGGCTCTGCCTGCGATTCCCTACCGCAACTGGGTCTCCACTTCCTTGAGCCAGTCGGGCCGTTTCAGCACTTCGCGCGGTTTGCTGCCGTCGGGCGGACCGATAATGCCGTCGCGCTGCATCAGGTCGAGGATGCGGGCGGCGCGGCCGTAGCCCAGCCGCAGGTGGCGCTGGAGCGTGGAGGTCGATGCCTTGCCCATCTGCAGCACCAGGCGCACCGCCTCTTCGTACATGGGGTCTTGCTCCACGCCGGATGCCTCGCCTTCGGGGGCGGCTTCATCCTCGTCGGCGGGCGGGGCGATCAGGAACGACTGGTCGTATTCCGGTGCGGCCTGTTCCCTCCAGAAATCCACTACGCGGTTGATCTCGTTTTCGGTGACGAATGCGCCGTGAACGCGCGTGAGGCGCGATGAACCCGGCGGCAGGAACAGCATATCGCCCTTGCCCAGCAGGTGCTCGGAGCCCATCACGTCGAGGATCGTGCGGGAATCCACGCGGGTGGCCACGCGGAAGCTGATGCGCGCCGGGAAGTTGGCCTTGATGAGGCCGGTGATCACATCCACCGAAGGACGTTGCGTGGCCAGCACCAGGTGCATGCCGACGGCGCGCGCCATCTGGGCCAGCCGCGTGACGCTTTCTTCCACGTTGCGGCCTTCCAGCATCATCAGGTCGGCCAACTCATCGATCAGCACCAGGATGTACGGCAGGGGACGCAGATCGTCGGCGGTCTCCTCCTGGTCGGCGAAGAGGCTGCGCGGCTGCTCCTGGAGCTTGCGGATTTTCTTGTTGAACTGATCGATGTTGCGCACGCCGTATTCGGCCAGCAGCCGCAGGCGCCGCTCCATCTCCAGTACCGCGTTGCGCAGCGCGTTGGTGGCCTTCTTCGGATCGGTGATGACGGGCGTGAGCAGGTGCGGGATGCCTTCATAAAGACCGAGTTCCAGCCGCTTCGGATCGACCATGATCATCCGCACTTCGTCCGGCGTCGATTTATACAAGATCGACATGATCATCGAGTTGATCATGACGCTCTTGCCGGAGCCCGTCGAGCCCGCGATCAGCAGGTGCGGCATGGTATCGAGAGCCGCCACGCGGATGCGGCCGTTGATATCCTTGCCCAGCGGAATGGTCAGCCGCGAGTGGGATTGCGCGAATTCGTCGGATTCCAGCATCTGGCGCAGCGCGATCACCTCGCGGCGCGTGTTGGGGACCTCGATGCCCACGGTGGGCTTGCCGGGGATGCGTTCGATGAGGATACTTTCGGCCTGCAGGCCTAGGCAAAGATCCTCGTTCAGGCTGATGATGCGGCTGTATTTGATGCCGGCCTCGGGTTTGAATTCGAAAGTGGTTACTACCGGCCCGGGGTTGATCTGCACCACGTTTCCGAGGACGTTGAACTCTTCGAACTTGGACTTGATGCGGACGGCCGTGTCTTTGAGTTCCTGCTCGTCGTAGGCGCTGCGGGCCGGGATTTCGTTCAGCAGATCGGTATTCGGCAAGTGGAACACGGCGTGGAAAGCCGGTTCGGGCGCTGCCGCCGGGAAAGCCACCGGCATGGGAGGCTCGACTGGCGGCAAATCTTCCACCGGACAAATCGGAATCTCTTCGATCGGGGCGTAGGCGGCGCCCACCTGCTCTCCGGCCGCGGATGATTCCCACGGCGGCGTATCGATTACGGCGGCGGCCGCGGGCTCGGCAATTGGCTCGCGTTCGCGCGCGGGAATCAGAGTGCGCGTCCGTTCCTTCTGTTCCTTCTTTTGCTCGCGGCGGCGGCGGTCGCGTTCGCGCGCCTTTTCCACCGCGCGGGCCTGCATGCGGGCCCGCCAGGCTTGCCACGCCGCGCCACGCCGTTCGAACCAGGCGATCGGCCGGGCGAACCATTCCGGGAGCTTCGCCAGCGTAAAGGAGGACACAAGATAAATGGAAACCACCACCGTAGTGGCCGTAACCAGCAGGGCTCCGGCCAGGTTCAAAGTTTCGACCAGGTAGCGGGCCAGCACCAACCCGAGGGCGCCGCCGACCGTGGCGCCGCCGCCGAACATCCTCCAGGGAAGGAAGGAGAGCGCGGCGCAAGCGCCCAGCGTGAGCAGAACCGAGCCGAGCATTTTGACCGCGCCGGCCTCAATCTGTTCGGAGCGGATCCATCGCCATGCCAGCAGAAAAATGAGCAGGGGGAACAGAAGCGCCGCGGCGCCAAAGGCCTGGAACAGGACATCGGCCAGGTAAGAGCCGGGATAACCAATGAGGTTGAGAGGGCGCGAACCGGCGGCGGTGTTCCAGGAGGGGTCCTGGGCGTGGTACGACACCAGGCTGAGCAAAATCACCAGGCCGGAAGAAAGCAAGAGGAATCCGGTGACTTCGTTCCACCTCTTGTGCTGTGTCGGAGATAAGAGCTTCATCACGCTGGCCGGCGGATGAAAGCCAGAGCAAGCACTATTATGCCAAAAACCAGACGATAAATCACGAAGGGCCGCAAGCTATTGCGACGCACATAATGCAGAAACCAGGCGATCACCGCGCAGCCGGTGACGCCGCTCACCATCACGCCGATCAGAAACGCCGGTTCGGCGAGCGAATGCAACTGGTGCTGCTTGTGCATGTCCCAGAGCGCCTTGGCAACCGCGCCGCCGATGGCCGGGGCTGAGAGCAGGAAGGAATAGCGGGCAGCCGCTTCGCTGGTCAGGTTGCGGAACAGGCCTGCGGAGATGGTGATGCCGGAGCGCGAAATGCCTGGCACCACGGCAAGCGCCTGCGCAACACCGATGACCACAGAATCGGCCAGGTTCAAGGAAGCCAGGTCGCGGAGCTTGCGGCTCGCGTTCTCAGCCAGCCACATGAGGATGCCGACCGAGATTAGCGCCCAGCCCATCACCGAGGGTGCGCGCCAGGCGGTCTCAGCCTGCTTGTTGAACAGAAACCCGACGACACCCACGGGAATGCTGCCGATGGCCAGCAGCCAGAGCAGCATGTGATTGTGGCGTAGTTCGTTATCGTGGCCGACTTGCAATCCGAAGCCCTGGCCGATGATTTGCAGCCAGTCGCGCAGAAAATAGAGCAGCACCGCAACCAGCGTGCCCAGGTGCAGCATGATGTCGAAGTTGAGCCCTTCGGTATTCCAGCCGAGCAGCCAGGAAGTGAGATAAAGGTGAGCGGTGCTGGAGACGGGTAGGAACTCCGTCAGGCCCTGGACCACGCCAAGGACGATGACCTGCAGGATAGGCATAAAGGCTAGTGTACTGTCCTTGGAATGACTGGTCAAAGTATAATGCTCCTCTCAATGGCTCCGCTGGCCTGTGGGGCGGCCAATTCTGGCCGCAGCCGCCTTCAGGCGGCCCTCTCCCGCTGGCTGACAGTCCATCCATTCCTTGAACACCGGAGAGATGTTCAAGTGCCGCCGACCGGGCAGGTATCATGGGCCTATGGCGCTAACCTGGCTCGTAGTAGGAATCGGCGACATCTCGACCAAGCGGGTTCTCCCCGCTATCCTGGCGGAACCGCACAGCCGCCTGGCGGGAATCGTGACACGCGACCCGACCAAAGCCGCGCCTTATGGCGTCCCCAGTTGGGAGAGCCTGGAGGCCGCTCTGGGTGGCTGCCCGGCTGAGGCCGTCTACATCGCCACACCGGTTTTTGTGCACGCCGCGCAAACCATCGTTGCGCTGCGCGCCCGGCGCCACGTGTTATGCGAGAAGCCCATGGCCATGGACTACCAGCAAGCCTTGACCATGCAGCAAGCCGCCGAAGAAACCGGCCGCACTCTGGGCATTTCCTACTATCGGCGCATGTACCCGAAAGTGCAGCGGGTGCGCGCGCTCCTGGCGGCGGGAGCCATCGGGCGTCCGGTCTTCGCGGAGGCTACCTGTCACGATTGGTTCTACCCGGCAGGCGCGGCGCGGGAGTGGCTGCTCGACCCGGCCAAGGCCGGCGGCGGTCCGCTATATGATATCGCCTGCCATCGCATCGACCTGATGAATTATCTCTTCGGCAGGCCGGTGCGGGCCACCGGATACCGTTCGACCCTGGTGCATCCCATCGCAGTGGAAGACAACGCCACGGTGCTGGCCGAACACGCGTCGGGCGTGCGCAGTCTGGTGGATGTGCGCTGGCATTCGCGGGTGGCGCGCGACGAGTTCCGCATTCGCGGCACCGAAGGCGAAATGGATCTGACGCCGCTCAACTCGCCGGCGCTGGTTTATCCCGGGGGCGTCGAAGCAATGCCGGCGGCCGCCAACCTGCACTACCCGTGCATCGAGGATTTTGCCCGCGCGGTGTTGGAGGGCCGCCCGCCGCGCTCGAGCGGCGAGACCGCGCTCGAGACCGAATGGGTGATGGCGCAGGTGCATGCGAGACTATAAATGCTGTCACATTTCTGGAAACCGGAACGTTCTCACTAACATGATCTACTCAACAAACCTCGGACTCCTCCTGGCGGCCTGCACGGCAGCCGCCCAAACCGGCGGCGGCCCGCTCTCATTTGAAGTGGCTTCCGTCAAGCCGTCCGCGCCCATCACTTCGAAAGAAGGCAAGATGCGCGTGGGGAAGACGATCAGTGGCAGTAGGGTCGAAATGAATTATGTTTCTCTGGCCGACCTGGTGCAGACTGCCTATCGGGTGAAACCCTACCAGGTTACGGGCGCGGATTGGACGCAGTCGGACCACTTCGATGTGCTGGCAAAAATGCCGGAAGGCGCCACCCAGGACCAGATGCCGGAGATGCTGCAGGCGCTGCTGGCCGATCGGTTCAAGCTTACGTTGCGCCGCGAAAACAAGGAGCACGCCATCTATGCTCTGTTCGTGGGCAAGAACGGGCTTAAGCTGCAAGAAGCCGAGCCTGGTCCCGATCCGCCGGCCGCCAGCGGAGCCAAAACCGGTAGCGTCATGATCGTGAACCGTAAGATGACTCTCGCCGCCTTTGCGGACTTCCTTGCCCGCTTTGTGGACCGCCCCGTCGTAGATATGACCGGGATGAAACCGACCTACCAGATCACCATGGAGATCCCGATCGAGTACTTGATAGCCGATAAAGCCAAGCGCGACGCCACCGAAGCGCCGCGGGCCGGGTCCGATGCCGCATCCGATCCAGCCAGTTCCCCGATGTTCGCAGCCATCCTGCAGTTCGGCCTCAAACTGGAGCCGCGCAAGGCCCCCATGGAAGTCCTGGTCATCGACCACGCCGAAAAAATCCCGACCGCGAATTAGCGGAGCGTGGGGCAGGCGCTTTCGCCTGCCAACTCCACATCTACCACGGCAGAAAACCTGGCAGGCGGAAGCGCCTGCCCCACGTTGCCAGAGAACTGGTTATTGAATGGTCCAATACCCTTCGCGCGTCTTGACGTGCAGATCTGGCCGCCCCTTTACTACCACCCTTATCGTGTGAAACAGCCCCGGCGTCGAAACCGGCGGCTGGAAGCTCAGAATGTATTGGCGGTGTACTTCGTCGCCGATGGCGTGAATGGCTTTCTCCAGTTGGTTCTTGCTAAAGGAACTGATGACGCTGGCGCCGGTGGTGCGCGTAAAGAGATTGGCGATGTTCGGCTTGGGGAGCTGCCCCAGCTCCTTGATGCCTGCCAGCAGGTCCCACGGTATCGAGTCATCCGGAACCGGCGTCGCGTCGTGGCTCTTGTCCTTCCCTTTTTCTTTTTCATCCTCAACGTCGCCGTAAGTCTTCCTCTTGCGGTCGGTGTAGGGCGCCAGAAAAGCGGAATAGGTGAGCCAGTAGACTGCCACGTTCTGGTGTTCAATCTCGCGCACCACTTCGGGAAGTTTGGCGTTGCTCGACCGGTCGCGGGCTTCTCCGATCACACAGATGATGGGTCGCCGGCCGGTTGGCCGATGGCTCAGCATGTCCAGCGCCGTGGAGATGGCATCGAGCGTCACAGCAGCGTAACCATCGGGCCGGATCTTCTTCAGAACGCGGATCAGGTCGTCGGGCGATTTGGTGAAATCCACACGCCGGTGAACCTCGTCGCTGAACGTGAGGAGTGCCGTCTCGCCCTGGTCTGCCGCCAACAACTGCGAAAAAAGAATCCCGCTCGATCCCAGCTTGTCGAGTATGGGCCCGGCATTCTTGCTGGTCTGGACCGCGACCACCAGTGAAATGGGATAGATCTCGCTATCCACCTGTGTGCGTTGCGGCACATTGTTGTCATAGAGAATCAGGTCGGAGGCATCCAGCCCATCCACGAAATTGCCTTTGGAATCGGTGATGGTGACGGGCGCAACCACCAACTGGACGGTGCTGCGAAACTGTGGCCAGGCCGCGCAGACGCTCAGCAGGCAGAGGGCGGCGAGGCGCATCGTGGGAAGCATAGCACCTGACGGGCCACCTCGGTGTGGGGCAGGATGGTATCCTGCGCACCGATTGTCAATCGGTGCAGCCGGGCGCAGCCCGGCCATGTCCTAACTCCGCGGCCGCGGCAGTCGTGCGATCAAATCCCGCATCAAAATCGACAATACCCGCCCCGAAGGCTTTCCGTTCCGCCACGCCACGGCCTTCACCACATAAACTTCTTCCGGCACCGTCACAGGCGCCCCGGGGTACTTCATCATGAACGAATCGGGATTGGTGCCATCGATCGTGTAATAGATATCTGCGCCGCCGATCTCGGAACTCATGCGCAAGGTCAGCTTGCCCGAGCTGTCGCGCGCGGGAGTAATCGCCACATCGTAGACCGAGCGGGCGTAGTTGACCTGGGCGTCGTCGAGGCGCTCGAACTGCGCTTCCGTGCGTCGCATGAAATCCTCCCAGTTGCGGGAGGTTTTCGGAGACCACAAGGTTTCGGCCAAGGCGAACGCACGCGGCCAGGTCATGTACTCGGCGTGGCGCGTGTTGGGCACCGATTCGGTCCACAGATTGGCCTGGCCGCCCAAAATGTACCTGGAGTCGACGCCCTCCGGCACCGGTTCGAATTTGTACACGGTGCTCAGCGGCAGGCGGCCGAAGGTTGTCGGTTCGAGGCCCGGGTCGCCCTGGTAGTAATCCAGATACACGAAACCGGTAGGCGACATCACCACCGGGTGATTCATTTTGGCGGCTGCGATTCCGCCATCCATGCCGCGCCAAGACATCACCGCTGCGTTGGGCGCGAGGCCCCCCTGCAGGATCTCGTCCCAGCCAATCAACCTCTTCCCCTTGGATTCGAGAATTCTTTCGGCGCGGCGGACCAGGTAACTCTGCAACTCCTCTTCATTGGCCAGGTGCTCTTCGGCCATCCGGCGCTGACACTTCTCGCAGGTCTTCCAGAAGCCCTTGTAACATTCGTCGCCGCCGATGTGGACGTATTCGGAGGGAAATAGCCTGGCGACTTCGGTAAAGACTTTGTCGATGAACTCGAAGGTCTTTTCATTGCCTGGGCAGAATGCGTTGTCGACTTTGGCGTAGAAGCTTGTGCCGGGATCCACGTGAAACGGTCCGCCGGTGCAGGAAAGCTCGGGGTAAGAGGCCAGCGCAGCCAGCGAATGGCCGGGCATTTCGATCTCGGGAAGCACCGTGATGAAGCGTTCCTTGGCGTAGGCCACCACTTCGCGGATCTCGTCCTGCGTGTAGAAGCCGCCGTCGGTGGCCGCTTCGCCGTCTTTGACAGGTTCGCTTTGGCCCCAGCGGCCGAGGCGCGGCGCGCGCCAGGCGCCCACCTGGGTGAGCAACGGAAGCGCCTTGATTTCGATGCGCCAGCCGTTGTCGTCCACCAGGTGCCAGTGGAACAGGTTGAGCTTGGCGCGGGCCATGCGGTCGATGTAGCGCTTGACGAAGTCCGCAGGGAAGAAGTGGCGGCTGACGTCGAGCATGAGGCCGCGCCACGCGAAGCGCGGGTAGTCCGCGATGCGAAGGCAAGGCACGTTCCAGTCGGCGTGCTCGAGCGTCGAGCTCTCGATCTCCGGCGGCAGCAACTGGAGCAGCGTCTGAACACCGTAGAAAAGGCCCGCCGCGGTGGCAGCCTGGATGCGCACGCCGTGCCCGGTGATGGTGAGGGCGTAGCCTTCCGGATGATTGCCCGGAATGCCGTCGTCCTGGGTCAGTTCCAGTGCGATGGCGTCGTGGCGTCCGGATGGCTTGGCGGTTTCCGAGACCTTCCACTTCCAGCCGGTAGGTGCGGCCACGGCATTCGCCAGGTAAGCGCCCACCCGCCGCGCCTCCGGTTTGCCGGCCGTCACCACGATGGACATGCCAGGACGAAGGTGGAAAGAACCGGGCCGCATCTGCACCAACACCGGCTGCGGGATCACCTTCAGCGTGGACGGCTTCACGACGGTCGCCGCCGCAGCCGCGCCGACAACCGCTGCGGCCAGAACGATTAACTGGAGAGCGCTCCTATTCATATGACCCTTTATTTCGCATTCCGCTCCCGCCGCTTCTTAGCCCATCCTTCCTTCACCACCTGGTGGGCCCGGCCCACCGCCAGGGAGTCGCGCGGCACCGGTTTGGTGATGACGGAGCCGGCGGCGATATAAGAGCCTTCGCCGATCTCGATGGGCGCCACCAGCGTCGAGTTACTGCCCACGAATGCGCCCTCGCCGATGGTGGTGACGTGCTTGCGGGCGCCATCGTAATTGCACGTAATGGTGCCGGCGCCGATGTTGGAGCGCGCGCCGATGCTCGAATCGCCCAGGTAAGCCAAGTGGTTGGCCTTGGCGCCGGTGCCCATGTGAGTCTTCTTCAGCTCCACGAAGTTGCCGATGCGCGCGCCTTCTTCCACATGGTTGTTCATGCGCAGGCGCGCGAAGGGGCCTGCGTGCACGCCGCGGTCGAGGCGCGAATCTTCCACCAGCGTGAAGGGTGCGATCTCCACCGCCTCCCCCAATTTGCAATTGCGCACCACCGAGCAGGCCCCGATGCGGCAGTTCTCGCCGATCGTGGTGTGGCCCAGGATCTGAGCGAAGGGTTCCACCACCGTGTCCATGCCGATCGAGACATCGGCGTCGATCGAAACCGTCTCGGGTTTTTCAATCGTGACGCCTGCCAGCATGAGCTCGCGCAGCTTGCGCCCGCGCAGCAGCGCGTCCACTTCGGCCAGCTCGATGCGCGTGTTGATGCCCAGCGCCTCGCGCGCGTCGTCGATGCGCAGCGCTTCCACGGCATGGCCGGCGCCCGTGAGGATGGCCGCCATATCGGTCAAGTAGTACTCGCCGGCGGGATTGTTGGTGCGGAGCCGGTCGGCGTGCTGCCAGAATAGATCGGCGCGGAAGCAGTAGATCCCCATGTTGGCTTCGCGAATGGCGAGTTGCGCGGGACTGGCGGCTTTCTGCTCAACGATTTCAGCCACCAGGCCGCGGCCATCGCGGATCACCCGGCCATAACCGGTGGGGTCGGCCATCTCCGCCGTCAGCAGCGTGGCGGCGGCTCGGCCGGAAGTTTCGGCGTCGATCAGGCGCTCGAGCGTTTCGGCGCGCAGCAGCGGACAATCGCCGTAGAGCACCATCAGGTAGCCGCCCAGCGGCGCCAGGCGGTCGCGGCCCACCATCACGGCGTGGCCGGTGCCTTTTTGTTCGGTCTGTTCAATGAAGCCGATGCCGGGCGTCGAGACCGAGCGGCGCACTTCCTCCGCCTGGTGTCCCACCACCACGAAAATACGCTCCGCGGGCGCGAGCCGAAGCGCCGTGGAGACGACGTGTTCCACCAGCGGCTTGCCGCCGGCGCGGTGCAGCACTTTGGCCCGGCGGGATTTCATGCGCGTGCCCAGCCCGGCAGCCAGGATCACAACAGTAACGGGAGTGGCCATCTACTCTATATTATGGCCGCCCGAGTTTGCGGCGTCTCCCCTCCTGCGCCAGCTTGACCGTCACGGCGGCGGTCGTCGCCGGATCGTGCCGTACCTTTTCTCCCTGCCACACCAGGTTCCCCGCCATCACCGTCACGCCCATTTTGACAATCGTCTCGGTGTCGTCCTCCACGGGCATGGCCTCCTGCCGCGCGTAGCGCTTCTTCATCGCCGGAGCGATGGGAGCGGTGTTGACCACCGCGTAATCCAGAAGCTTGACCCTGGCGTGCTGGTGGATCGCGCGGATGTGGTCAGAGGCCCGAAAGTGAGTGGTTTCGCCGGGCTGCGACATGAGGTTGACGAAGCAAGCCTTGATGGCCAGCGAACCGTGGATGGCGGCGGGGATGCCCTGGACCAGCAGATTGGGCACGATGCTGGTGAAGAGCGATCCCGGGCCCAGCGTGATGACGTCGGCTTCGGCGATGGCCGCCAGCGTGGCCGCCAGCGGACGCACGCGGCGAGGAATGAGCTGAATGCGTTCAATGCGATGACGGCTCCGGCTGATGCGCGTCTCACCCACCACGTGCGCGCCGTTTGCGAGCGTGGCTTCCAGTGCCACGTTGGCCGCGGTCGCCGGATAGATGCGGCCGGCGATCTTCAGCACTTCGGCGGAGGCGCGGACGGCCTCGGCGAAATCGCCCATGATGTGCGTCAGTGCCGTCAGAAAGAGATTGCCGAAGCTGTGACCTTTGAGGCCGCGCCCGGCCGAGAAGCGGTACTGAAAAAGACGGGAGAGCAGCGCCGAATCCTCGCTGAGCGCCACCATGCAGTTGCGAATATCGCCCGGCGGCAGGACGTCGAATTCGCGGCGCAGCCGCCCGGAGCTGCCGCCGTCGTCGGTAACGGTCACGATGGCCGTGATTTCGAGCGCCGGAACCGCCGGGTCGCCGGCCTTCGCGAAATACTTGAGCCCCTGCAGCAGCGCCGAAAGTCCCGTTCCGCCACCGATCGAAACCACCCGCAGCGGGGAAGTGTCTCCCACTACCAGCCTTTCTTTTCGGGGTAGATCAGGGCGTCGAAGGGCGGCTGGTTGGCCAGAGGGGCGAAATCCGCGTCCTGGCGCGCAATCAGGCGGTTGCGCGGTTCCAGCTCGATGGCACGTTTGAGGTTGTCGTGGGCGTGCGCGAAGTCCCCGCCCAGGGCTTGCGCCAGAGCCAGTGCGTAATGGATGTGGTCGGAAGCGGGGGCGATCTCCAGAGCCTTCTCCAGGTGCGTGCAGGCTTCAGCCACCTTGCGCGAATTGATCAGCGCGATGCCGTAGTTGTAATAATCTTCCGCCGAACGCAGGTTTAAGATGGTCTGCTGGAGCCGCCGGTCGCACATCGCGATGTGCATGCGCGCGCGATTGGCTACGTCGCGTTCCGGCCCGGCCGCCGCCTGCTGGAACAGGTCGCGAGCCTCTTTGAGCTGGCGCGCGTGGAAAAGCTTGCTGGCCGCTTCAAAGCTACTCAGTTGCTTGGGCCCATCCTGGACCAGCGCCGCCCCGGCGCGTGGCGCGGGGGTCCGCACGGGCTCCGCAGACTTGACGGTTTTAGATGCCTGTGGTTTGGTCATTCGCCTGTCGGTGTTCTTGAGAGCGGTCGGCGGCTTCTTCTTTTCGGGCATAACAGCCAGCTCAGTTCCGGTACACAGAACGATTAGCGTTTATACCAGACCGCAGCATTGGCGCGCAACTCGGGTGATCCGAGGCGCTACCCCATCCCGGCTTCGCGCAGAAATCGCGCCGACTCTTCCGGCGGCGTCGGATTGATATAAAAACCGGTTCCCCACTCGAAGCCCGCCACCTTGGTGAGCTTGGGGATGATCTCCAGGTGCCAATGATAATGCGGTAGCGGCGCCTCCTGCACCGGAGCGCTGTGCACCACGAAGTTGTAGGCGGGCCGCTCCAGCGCCTTGTCGATCTTGCGCATCGTGGAACGGAGCACGGACGCAAAGCCCTTCAACGTGGGGGCATCCGCATCCTCGAAGTGGGAGGCGTGATGTTTCGGCAGAATCCAGGTTTCGAAGGGGAAGCGAGGCGCGTAGGGTGCGAGCACCGTGAAGCGGTCGGTCTCCGTCACCAGGCGCACTCCCACCGAGCTTTCGTAGCGGATGATGTCGCAGAAAATGCATCGCTCCTTGAGGTAGTAAAACTGTTTGCAGGCGTCCACTTCTTCGAGGACGCGCTTGGGGACCACCGGCAGCGCGATCAACTGCGAGTGCGGATGTTCCAGCGAAGCGCCCGCCGCCTCGCCGCGGTTCTTGAAAAGCAGGATGTAACGGAACCGGCGGTCTTTCTTCAGGTCGTTGACACGGTCGCGGAAGGCCCACAGGACTTCTTCGATCTGGCCATCCGACATGTCCGAAAGGCTGGCGGCGTGATCGGGGGTCTCGATGATGATCTCGTGGGCTCCCACGCCGTTCATCTTGTCATACATGCCTTCGCCCTGGCGGTTGAGGTCGCCTTCGATGCCCAGCACGGGAAATTTATTGGCCACCACGCGCACGCGCCAGCCGGCCTGGTCGCGGCTGCCGCTGGTGCGGTAAGCCAGAATCTCGGGCGGAGTCTTGTTTTCATTGCCCGAATCGAACGGGCAATGGCCCGGGGTGGCGGCAGGCACCGGCTGCCGAATGAAATCGGCGGGGCGTTTGGCACGGTCGGTGGCAATAATCACCCACCGGCCGGTGATGGGGTCTTTACGCAATTCAGGCAACTGGGGAAAAGCCTCCGCAATCGAGGGATCGAATCAGCAACAGACGATTATAGCGTCTACCGGAATGCATCGCGGATCCATTCGATGCGCCGTGGGTTGAGCACCACGCTGACCACATCGAAGCGTATGCGTTCCCATTCCACGCCGGCGCGGCGGGCATAATCGCGGGCGGCCGTGCGGAGGTGCCGCTCTTTGTCGGCATCCACGGCGCGGTCGGGCGTGCCGAATTCCGCCGAGTCCCGGGTCTTCACTTCGACAAAGACGAGGGTTTCGCCCTGCCACGCCACCAGGTCGATTTCGCCCGATCCGGAGCGCGTCCGGTAATTCCGCGCCACGATGGTACAGCCCTGGCGGCGCAGGTAGCGGTGTGCCAGATCCTCGCCGATGCGGCCGTGGTCGCCGGCCATCGCGCGGCGGCGCATCACGCCCGCGGCGCGGTAAAGCCATTCCATCATTTGAGCACTTCGAACTCGAACGCCATGGCTTTGCCCCGCACCACGTAGCACAGATAGTGTTCCCAAAAGCGGCGGTAGCGCGGGAAATGGTTGACCAGGAATTCGAAGCCCAGCCACCTCCAGAAAGCCAGTAGCTTGACGCGCACGGAAATCTCACGAAATTTTACCGGGGAATAATAGCCGAAACCGGCGTGGTCTTCGCCGAAGTAGCGGAAGCTGAAGCTGTTGAGGTGGCTTTTGTGGGTGGGATCGCAGAAGGAGCTGAAGTCGGTGTAATGCGGGGTTTCGATGCGCACGGATCCGCCGGGGCGCACCAGGCGGTGGAACTCCTCCATGGTGCGGATGACGTCGTTGACGTGCTCGATCACGTGGATGCAGGTCAGGCGGTCGAAGGAGTTGGGAGCGAACGGGTAGGGAAAGCGGTCGAGGTCCGCCAGCACGTCGGCGCGGCTGGCGGGATTCCGGTCCAGCCCGATGGCTCCAGCCTGTTTGTGAATCCCGCAGCCGACATCCAGGATACGGAGAGGTGTTGTGCCCCGAATCATGCTGATTCACTCATTGGCGAGGATTTTCAACCAGGTGGAAGCAATCATTTTCGGCCGGGCGCCCAGCCTTTGAATGCTCCGATGGGCCCGACCAAATCGCCGAAAGCTTCGCACGAGTCCCGCATACATCCCAGCCAGGATTTCGTGGGCGATGGACTAGTAGGTATGATTTCGGCAACCGGCCGGCCGAAGCGCGTTACCCGAACCGGCGTGCGTGTCCGGCGGACGTTCTCAAGCACCGCGAGGCAGGTCGCTTTGAATTTCGAGATACCGATCTCCTGCATACCTCAGATGTACCATAGTCCAAGCGGTGGAGGCCGCCGGAAGTTCTTCCTGCTGTTCTATTACCCTGGTAATCTAAGAATATGCCAATCGCGCAATCGAAGGTTACGGCACAGGGACAGATTTCAGTCCCGGCAAACGTACGCCGAAAGCTGGGCATCGGTCCGGGCTCAGTCCTGGAATGGGAGGAAGAGGGCGGCAAGATCGTTGTCAGCCGCGCATTTCGCTTCAGTTCCCAGGATATCCATCGGGCGTTGTTCGGGGACCGGCCGCCGGCGGCCCGAAGCCTCAAGGAATTGAAAGAGGGCATCGGGCGTTACGTCCGAAAGCGTCATGCGCGCCATTGACACAAATGTTCTGGTTCGCCTGATCACAAGAGACGATTCCCGCCAAGCCGCGTCCGCCGAGAGCTTTATCGAAAAGGGGGCATGGGTCTCGGTGCTCACGCTGGCCGAGGCCATGTGGGTGCTTGCCAGCGTTTACAACCTCAATCCGAAGAGCTTGGCTCAGGCGCTTGAGATGTTGCTGAATCACCGGGATTTGGTCCTGCAGGATCCGGAAACCGTCGCCGAGGCGCTGGGACTGTTCCGCGAAAAGCCGGCACTGGGTTTTTCCGATTGCCTGATGCTTCAGTTGGCCCGGAAGGCCGGACACCTTCCGCTTGGCACTTTCGACCGGAGGCTGGCCAAGGTAGAAGGGACGCAAAAACTCTAGCCTACTGGCCGACGTGGGCGGTTGAAGACTCCAGCGCGCCTTCGGCGCGTCGACCGGCCGGGAGGCCGGTCCCACAAAGGCGCTAAACGGCCAGTTTCAAGCACTCCTCGAGCGTCTCCACCGCGAAATCGCACTGATCGCGCGTCACCACCAGCGGCGGGCACAGCCGGAGAGAGTTCTCGCCGGCGCCCAGCACCAGCAGCCCGCGTTCGAATGCCAGGTCCACCACGCGGTCGCGGATCTGCGGCGCCTTTTCGCGCGTCCGCTGGTCGCGCACCATCTCAATGCCAATCATCAAACCCAGCCCGCGCACCTGTCCCACCGTGGGGAACCGGGCCGGCCAACTGTCGATACGGCTCCGGATGTGCGCGCCCATGCGGGCGGCGTTTTCCACCAGCCCTTCTTGCAGCAATGCGATGGTGGCCAGCGCGGCGGCGCAACACACCGGGTTGCCGCCGAAGGTGGAAGCATGCGCTCCCGGCGGCCACGTCATCAGATCGGCGCGCGCCACCGTGGCGCCCAACGGCATGCCGCTGGCGATTCCCTTAGCCACCGCCAGAATGTCCGGCACCAGGTCGAAATGCTCGGACGCCCACATCTTTCCGGTGCGGCCCATGCCCGATTGCACCTCGTCGCAAACCAGAAGAATCCCGTTCTGGCGGGCCACGCGGGCCAGTTCATCGAAGAACTTTTTCGGCGGCACCACGTACCCGCCTTCGCCCTGCACTACTTCCACCACGATAGCGGCCGTCTCCTCCGCGGGCGCGATAGTCTTGAGCAGCGTGTCCTCGATGTGCTTCACGCATTCCACCGCGCAGGTCTCCTCTTTCTGTCCGAAGGGGCAGCGGTAGCAGTTGGGATACGGTGCATGCACCACCCCGGGAATCAACGGACCGAAGCCCGCGCGCTGCACGCTCTTGCGCGCCGTGAGAGAGAGCGCGCCCAAGGTGCGGCCGTGGAAAGCCCCGAAGAACGCGATGATCTTGTCGCGCCCGGTGGACCAACGCGCCAGCTTGATGCATCCTTCCACCGCCTCCGCGCCCGAGTTGCCAAAGGACACGCGCCGCTCCCCGTCGCCCGGCGCGATCTCCGCCAGCTTCTCGGCCAGCGTGACCATCCCGTCGTAATAGAAATCGGTGCCCGACATGTGGATCAGCCGGGCGGCCTGCTTCTGGATGGCTTCCACCACCCGCGGATGGCAGTGGCCGGTGGCAACCACCGCGATGCCGGCGTTGAAATCGAGGAAGCGGTTGCCATCCACGTCCTGAACCATGGCGCCCGAAGCGCTCTCCACCACCAGCGGATACCCGCGCGTGTAAGAAGACGACACCGCCCGGGCATCGCGCTCCATGATCGTTTTGGCCCGCGGGCCGGGCAGAGGACCGGCAAAATGGGGCAGGTCCATGCGGACCGGTTCCAAGGTCTTGTTCATGTAGAGACTCCTGTTGTGTTCTTTATCGGTTGAAGGGTTGAAGACCTGCACGCCGTACAGGCGCGCGCCGCTGGTTGCGGATGGGAACCTAGTCGGAGCCGAAAAGCCCCGGGCGGGATGTGGAGGGCGTGCTCTCCATGGCACTATTCTAATCCCAATGCGGGGCGGGTGGGACAGGCCATCGCCTTTCGTGGCCTGTCATGCCGCTGAAGCACGAGCGCTGACAGGGTCGAAAAAGCTTGGCCGGTCGCCAACGTGGAGCGGGCTTTCAGCCCGCAACGCCGACATTTTGTCGGCGCTAGCGCCGGTTTGGAAGCCGGCGTTGCGGGCCGGAGGCCCGCTCCACGGATAGCGAGCGTCTTCGCAATTTTTCATGAGATCTCGCGGGCCGAAGGCCCTCTGCAACAGACGACAAAAACCGATCGTCTGTCCTACTTCCCAAACACCCGCGCGAAGATCTTGTCCACGTTGCGAAGCTGGCGGTCGAGCGAGAAAGCTTCAGCAATCTGTTCGGGCTTGAGAATGGCGCAGACCTCCGGGTCTCGCTCGATGGCCGCGCGAAAATCGCCTTCCTCTTCCCACGCGCGCATGGCATGCGTCTGGACGATCCGGTAGGCCTGCTCGCGCAGCATGCCCGCGGCCGCCAGATCCAGCAGCACCTGGCCGGAGAAAACCAGCCCGCGCGTCAGGTCCAGGTTTCGCCGCATGCGCTCCGGATAGACCATCAGCGTGTCCACCAGGCGGGTGGTTTTGTCGAGCAGGTAGTCGGCCAGAATCGTGGAATCGGGCAGTATCACCCGTTCCACCGACGAATGCGAAATATCCCGCTCGTGCCACAGCGCCACGTCTTCGAAGGCCGCCTGCACGTTGGCGCGCACTACCCTCGCCAGCCCGCAGATCTGCTCGCATGTGACGGGATTACGTTTGTGCGGCATGGCCGAGCTGCCTTTTTGACCGCGCGCAAAATACTCTTCCGCCTCGCGCACCTCCGTGCGCTGCAGATGCCGCACTTCCAGCGCGATCTTTTCGCACAGCGCCGTGGCCAGCGCCAGCGCCGAAACGAAGTTGGCGTGGCGATCGCGCTGGATCACCTGCGAGGTCACCGGCGCCGCCCGCAGGTTGAGCCGCGCGCAAATCAGTTCCTCCACATCCGGCCCGATGTGCGCGAACGTGCCCACCGCTCCCGAAGTTTTTCCCACCCGCAGATCTTCCGCCGCGGCGCCCACGCGCGTCAGGTTGCGCCCGCTTTCCTCGTACCAGATCGCCAGTTTGAGACCGAAGGTGATGGGCTCGGCGTGCACTCCATGCGTCCGTCCGATCTGCACGGCATGCTGGAATTCCAGCGCCCGGCGTTTCAACACGGCACGCAGCCCTTCCAGGCCCCGCAAAATAATCGCGGCAGCCTGCTGCAGTTGCAGCGCCTGGGCGGTATCCACCACGTCGTTCGAAGTGAGGCCGTAGTGCAGCCACCGTGAAGCCTCCGCGTGCCCCGCGCCCGCCATGCGTTCCGCTACGGCGGTGGTGAAGGCGATCACGTCGTGCTTCACCTCTTTCTCAATTTCCAGAATGCGGGCCACGTCGAAACCGGCGTGCTGGCGCAGCAGCCGCGCCGCCTCGGCGGGCACCACCCCCAGCGAGGCCAGCGCTTCGGAGGCCGCCAGTTCCACTTCCAGCCACTGCTGGAATTTATTCTGGTCGGTCCAGATCCCGCCCATTTCGGGCCGCGTGTATCTCGGAATCATAAGCTCAGAATTGAAAGACCGCCGACGGAGTATGTTGCGATGCGATCGAAAGCCGGGTGCGCAAGCCGCGGCCATCCAGCGCCTGCGTGGCCATCATGTGCACGATGGCCGGATGATTGTTCTGTTCGCTGAGGTGGCCCAGCACCAGTTGGCAAGTGGCGGAATCCAGATCCTGCTCCAGGTAGTCCGACATCACCAGGTTCGAGAGATGCCCCACCCGGCTCATCACGCGCTGCTTCACCGCCCAGGGATACGGCCCCACCTTCAACATGTCGAGATCGTGGTTGGCTTCGAGCAGCAGCAGGTCCGTGCGGCGCAAGTGAAACTTGACGGATTCGGGAATGTAGCCGAGGTCGGTGGCGATCGCGATGCGCACGCCCTGCGCTTCAAAGGCGAAGCCCACCGGGTCAATGGCGTCGTGCGGGATAGTGAAGCTCTGCACTTCGATGTCGCCGATCTGCAGCGCCGCGCCCGCCTGAAACGGCTCCAGCCGCGGCGCCGTTTCACCCCAATCGATAGCCGGCGCGGTGAGGTGCGTCATGTGGATGGTGGCGCGGATTCTCTTGCTGCGCGCCAGCACCGGCAGCCCCGCAACGTGGTCGGAATGCTCATGCGTGATGAGGATGGCATCCAGGCGTCCAAAGACGCGGTCGGGATCTTCGCCGATGGCCGTCAGCCGCTTGCCGAGTTCCCTCATGCTCAAGCCGGCATCCACCAGAACGCACGTATTTTCGGTGGCCAGCAGGGCGGCGTTTCCGGAACTGCCGCTGGCCAGCACGCAGAACTTGACGATAGCAGCCTCCCCTGACTCTTCAGAATACACGAAACGCTAGCGGGGTTCGTGTGGTCATATCCGCTCAGCGTGAGATGGAACCCACGGCAGTATCATGCTAAGCCGTTAGCTTTCAACAGACCGGGCGTGGTTGCAGAAGTGCAATGGTAAGCCGCATGAAGCGGCTTTTCATGGTCCTGCTCCTGGCTGGTTCGACCGGCGCGTTCACGCAGCCGGTCGAACCGGCCCAGGTGCTCTTCGATACGGCGGTCCGCGAAGAAGCACATGGCCGGTTCGAACGGGCTCGTCTGGCACTCGTTACGTTGGCTAACACTTATTACGACAGCCCGCTTGCCAACAAGGCCAGAAGCGAAGTCTTCGCGCTGGACCTTTTTCTGGACGCCCGCGAGAAGCAGCAGACCGGAAACGCCAGGGCGGCCTTCGTCACCTACCGCACGGTGGCGCAGGTCTATCCGGAGAGCCCTCTGGCGAAACAGGCGGAGGCCACCAGCCGCGCGCTCGAGCCGCAGAGCCGGGGACCGGTAGTCAGGTCCATTAGCTATCGCGGTTTTCCGGTCTCGCAGAATCAGATTGCACGCCGCTTTACCGAGCGCGAAGTACCGCTGGCCGTCGAGCGGCCCTATGAAGCCGCAGAGGTGGAACGCGCGCGTGAGATTTTGGTGCAGCTCTTGCGCGACAGGGGCCACGGCGATCTGGACGTGAAGGTCGAAACGGAGAACATTCCGCCCCGCGCGATCGGCATCACCTTCACCGCCGCGAAGAAGTAAACTGTACGGATGAAAGCCGCTCGCATCCACCGGCACGGCGGGCCGGACGTGTTGGTCTATGAAGATGTGCCTGAACCCGCCATCCGCCCCGATCAGGTCTTGGTGTGCGTGCGCGCCTGTGCGCTGAACCACCTGGATCTGTTCGTACGGGCCGGCATTCCCGGCATGAAGTTTGCCATGCCGCACGTGCTGGGCAGCGACATCGCCGGGGAAATCGTGGCCGTGGGCGATTTGTGCCAGCGCGTGCGCCCGGGCTGGCGCGTGCTGCTTTCGCCGGGCCTGAGCTGCCGCCAATGCCAGCCGTGCCTCGCCGGCTATGACAACCAATGCCGCCGCTACTCCGTGTTCGGCTACGGGCATGACGGCGGCAACACCGAGCTCCTGGCCGCGCCGGAGTACAGTGTCATCCAAATTCCTGACACCTTAAGCTTTGAAGCCGCCGCCGCAACTCCGCTGGTCTTCCTCACCGCGTGGCACATGCTCAACACGCGTGCGCGCCTGCAAGCCGGGGAAGATGTGTTGGTCCTCGCGGCTTCGAGTGGTGTCGGTTCGGCCGCCATCCAGATCGCCAAAATGTTTCAGTGCCGCGTCATCTCAACCGCGGGCGGGGAAGCCAAGCTGGCGCGGGCGCGTGAGCTCGGCGCCGACCACGTGATCGATCATTATCGCGACGATATCTCCGCCGAAGTGCGCAAGTTCACCGCCAAACGCGGTGTCGACGTTGTGGTGGAACACGTGGGCGGGGCCACCTGGCCCAAGAGCCTCGAATCGCTCGCCCCCGGCGGCCGCCTGGTCACCTGCGGCTCGACCACCGGCTACGATGCGCGCGTCGATCTGCGATACCTCTTCAGCAAGCAATGGAGCCTGCTCGGCTCTTTCATGGGTACCATGGCGGAACTGCACCAGGTCCTGAAATTCGTCTTTAGTGGACAACTCCGCCCGGTCGTCGATTCCGTTTATCCGCTGTCGGAAATCCGCGCCGCCCATGAACGGCTGGAGAGCAAAGCCCAGTTCGGCAAGGTAGTGGTGACTAACTGGTAGCGCCGGTTCAAGGAGAGAACCGGCGGCAAAGACCGCCGGCGCTACAAATCAGATTACTGTACGTCGGTCACCTTCCCATCGGTGAAGATCACCTTCATATTGCTGTAGAAATATGTCTTCTTCGATCCCAGGTCGGCGATCTGCTGGGGCTTGCCTAGCGCGGCCACCACATCGTCGATGCTCATCCCCAGGCTGATGCTGACCGTCGGCGCGCCGCTGTCGGCGGGTGCGGCCTGCTGCGCCTGGTTGAGCGCATCGCTTTCCGCCTGGGTGGACGCCTGCGCCTGTTGCGTGAGCTCGGTCGCCACGTTGGCATCGGGCGGCGGCGCCGCGGCCGCATAGGCCGTCTCTACCGGTTGCGCCTGGTCGCCGGCCGGCGGCGCCGGAATGCCGCCCTGGCCCTTCTGCAATACGCCCAGTCCCTGGTCGATGGTGGCGAGCATCTGACTCTGCATGTCCGCCAGATCCGAGATCCCCACCGATACCGTACTGCCCTTGCGGCAATCCTGGCCTTTCGACGCCAGAACCACCACGTTGACGGATGCCGAACCAGAGGGCGGCGGTGCCGTCATCTGCAGCACGTCGCCTTCCGTCACCGGGCATTCGCCGCCGCTCGACATCACATCCAGCGCGCTCGACACCACGAACACGTGAGCGGAATTGTCAGTGAGGAACGCGGGAGCCCCGGATGCCGCATCCGGATTCTGGCCCGCCGCCCGCTCCTCATTCAGTTGCAGGCGCACTTCATCGGCAATCGCCTGCTTCACGTCGGGCGTGAGCGGCGTGGCGCTCGCCGTGTAGGCCTGAGCATTGGCGGCAGCCTGTGCGGCCATGCGGTCCTGATACGCCTGCTGCAAGGTCATCGAGAGCACGTAGTCCGTCAGCCAGAAGGTGGCATTGGTATACGTGGGGTAAGGCGTGAACCATCCGCCATAGAACCCCACCCACGGACTTCCGCCCCAGCCCCAGTTGTACACCACTGGCCGCGCCCAAGGGTTATAGGCCCACGCGTAAAACCCTGGCGCGTAGTAACGGCCCGGCATGTACACGTTCAGCGAAACGCCCCCATATACATAAGGCCGGTAGACGCGGCTGTAAGAGACCCCCCCAACATAATAATTGCGTTGCACATAAGTCACGTTGTGAACCGTGTAGGGCCGCTGGATGTAGCCGTTTCTGGCGCCATTGGTCACAATCACCGTATGGTCGGGCCGCTCCACCACCACTTGGCGCGCACCCGAAGGCGTATGCACGATCGTCATTCCCTTCGCATGCACCACCTGCGGCTGGCCATTGGAACCATAGTGGACCTGCGTGTTATTGGCGCCGTGGAAGTCCGCGGGCTTGCTATTGCGGACACCGTTGCCGCCCGCCCCTCCGCCCGGTGGAACCGCGCCTTGAATGCGGCCACCGTTGACAGGCGTCGCTCCGCCCGGCTGGCGCACCGGCGCCACCTCGCCACCCCTACTGGGGGCCGGTGGATGGACCACGGGGGCCGGGGGATTGACCGTAGTCTGGGTGGGGGGCGGCGTGATGCTCTTCTGCGGAGGGGTTGGCGGAGCCGCTCTTTGAACCGGCGGAGCCACTCTCTCAACCGGCGGAACCGCTCTTTGAACCGGCGGAGCCACTCTCTCAACCGGCGGAGCCGCTCTTTGAACGGGCGGAGCCGCTCTTTCAACCGGGGGAGCCGTTTTCTGAGCCGGCGGAGCCGCTCTCTGAACCGGTTCGGTCTTTTGGGCCGGTGGAGGGGCTTTCCTAGCCTTGTCTTTTTCCTCCTTGGTCTGGGCGTAAACAAACGCTGATGAGGCCAACAGCAGCCCGGCCACCGCCAGTCTGCTCCATCCCGAAAAACCGGTGCTTCGAATGCTCGTGGTGCTCATTGACTCCTCCTATGCCATCTAAATAATACTTTGGGGTTCTCAACAATGCAAACTGCTTCCCACCCCGGCATGCTATAACCGATCCATGCTCAAGAGTCTCCTGATCTTGCTGATAGCGTCCACGGTTTGGGGCGCCGGCGCCAAGCCCAAGGTCAGAGCGATCACCGCCTTTATCGACATCGACGCCTCCGGTTACTCTTCTCAAATCGGCGACGCCGCGCGCTTCCTGACAACCGCCAGAGAAGCCTACCGCGGCGCCGGCTTCGAAGTGGAAACCATCCGCATCGCGACGCAGCCGTTCCCTCGCTACACAACTGGGATGACGCGCGCCGCCGCCGTGGCGTTTCTTCTGAAACTCGACGAACTGGCGTCCAAGCTGGGCTTTTCCGGCAGCATCGGGCCGGCCATGCTCAACGACGCGGACGACACCGCGCCCGTCGATCTGCTGGCCGAAGTGCTTCCCCGCGTCAAGCTGAATGCCAGCCTGGTGGTGGCGGCCGAAGATGGCATCCATTGGAACGCGGTTCGCCAGTCGGCGCGCCTGATCCAGTCACTGTCGGAACACAGCCCGCACGGCCAGGCCAACTTCAACTTCGCGGCCATCGCCATGCTAAAACCATACGGGCCGTTTTTTCCGGGAGCCTGGCACCCGGGCGGCGGCCGCACGTTTTCGGTCGGCCTCGAGAGCGCCAATGTTGTGGCGGACGTCCTGGCCGGCGAACGCGATCCTGGCAGGGCCGAGAAGGCGCTGGCCGCGGCGCTCGCGCAACCCCTTGGCGCGGCCGAAGCCGTTGCCACCGGGATCGCCAAGTCGAGCGGCTGGACTTACGCCGGGATCGATCCCACGCCCGCGCCCCTGGGCGAGATTTCGATCGGCCGCGCCATGGAGTCCTTCACCGGCGCTCCTTTCGGGACGAGCGGCACCATGACCGCCGCCGCCATCATCACCCGCGCCGTGCAGGCCGCCCCCGTCAAGCGCGTCGGGTACTCTGGGCTGATGGTCCCAGTGCTCGAAGACGCCGTGCTCGCCCGGCGATGGGCGGAAGGCGCGTACAACATCGATTCCCTGCTGGCATACTCGGCGGTGTGCGCGGGCGGCCTCGACACCGTGCCGCTCCCCGGCGACACCGGCGAAGATCGTCTGGCGCGCATCGTCGGCGATGTCGCCGCGCTGGCTTTCAAATGGAACAAGCCTCTCGCCGCGAGGTTACTTCCCGTGCCCGGAAAGAAGGCCGGCGACCGCACCGAGTTTGAAGATGCGCGCATGGCCAACACCATCCTCCAGGGAGTGAAGTAAGATGCCGCCGCAAAACGGGGACTGCNNGCTACCAATTCCCGCCTTTGGAATTGGTAGCTGTCCCCGGTTTGCCCACGGAGTGAACTAATATGCAATCCGGCATTCGCCTGCAACTGATCGTCTGGTGGGTGGCCTGGTTCTATCCGTTTGTCTTCCGCGCGCCGCTTCATCAGAAGCGCGCCTCCATCACCGTCTCAGGCCCCACCCTCGCCGGACTGTTCTTTGAGATCTTCGGCATCACCCTGGCCTTCACACTGCGCCTTCCTCCCACTTCTCCACCAGGCGTCGCCCGCATCGCCATTTCGTGGCTTCTCGCCGCGCTTGCAATCGTGATCGCCTGGACCTCGGTCTCGCACTTGGGCCGGCAGTTTCGCATCCGCGCCGGGCTGTACACGGACCACCAGCTCGTCCGCACCGGCCCCTACGCCATCGTGCGCCACCCCATCTACGCTTCGCTGCTCTCGATGCTCCTTTGCACTCTGCTGCTCCTCACCCCGTGGCAGTGGATGCCCCTGGCGGTGGCGGTCTTCGTGCTAGGCACGGAAATCCGCGTCCGCTCCGAAGACCGTCTGTTGGCTTCGCGCTTCGCCGATCTGTTCCGCGAATACCAGCGCAGCGTTCCCGCCTACATCCCTTTGGTGCGCTGACCTCTGACCGAGCCGCGACCGTAAGGGAGCGGAGTGCCGAGGGTTCTCGCAGTGGGGCAGACCCCCAGGTCTGCGCGGGTCTCCCTGGACCCGCTCTCCTTTCCTGCGGTGACCCTCCGGCTCGCTGTACCATGTCAATAATGACTCGCCCCACTCCCGCACTCGCTTTGCTTTTCCTGGCCGCTTCCACCGGCTTCGCGCAGGACGCTTCTTCTGACCTCACCGAGCGCTATCGCGCCACTGCCGGCAAGCTGATTCAGGCGGCTCTGGCCGATACCGAGGGCTACGACCGCCTCGAGTATCTCTGTTACCGCATTGGCAACCGCTTGAGCGGTTCGCCGTCGCTCGAAAAGGCCATCGCCTGGTCGGTGGAGCAGATGAAAGCTGCCGGGCTGAGCAACGTGCGCGTCATCCCCACCAAGGTGCCGCACTGGGTGCGCGGCGCCGAATCCGGGCGCATCCTCACGCCGCTCGAGAGGCCGCTGCATATGCTCGGGCTGGGAATGAGCATCGGCACGCCCCCCGGCGGCATCACCGCGGAGGCCGTGGCGGTGTCCAGCTTTGACGATCTGGCAAAGCTCGGGCGCGACAAAGTGCAGGGCAAGATCGTGGTCTACAACTACGCGTTCCAGGGTTACGGCTCCGGCCGGAATTACCGCCAGAGTGGCGCATCGCGCGCCGCGGCGCTGGGCGCGGTGGCCGCGCTGGTGCGCTCCGCCACCCCGCTCGCCATGCAGGCCCCGCACACCGGTGCCATGGATTACGATGAGGCCCAACCGAAAATTCCCACCGCCGCCATCTCGCCCGAGGACGCGCTCATGATCGGCCGCCTGTATTCCGATGGCGTCCCCGTGAAGATCCACCTCGAAATGGGCGCCCAACTGCTTCCCGATGCCGATAGCGGCGACGTCATCGGTGAAATTCCGGGCTCGGAACATCCCGAAGAAGTCGTCGTGATCGGCGGCCATATCGATTCCTGGGATGTCGGCCAGGGAGCTCAGGACGACGGCGCATCCATCATCGCCTGCCTGCAGGCGTTGACGCTGATTCACAAGCTGGGCCTCCAGCCGCGGCGCACGCTTCGCGTGGCGTTTTGGGTAAACGAAGAGAACGGAGGACGCGGCGGCTTGGCCTACCGCGCGTTTGTCGGCGGCGAGATCAACAACCAGGTGGCCGCCCTCGAAATGGACGGCGGGGCCGAGACGCCCCGAGGCTTCGGCGCCGGCGTAGACGCCCAATCCATGGACATGCTTCGCCAGATTGGCAAACTCCTCGAGCCCATCGGCGCCGGCGAAATCACCGGCGGCGGCGGTGGCGAAGACATCACCCCGCTCATCCGCGATGGCGTTCCCGGCTTCTCCGAACGCGCCGCCGGCACCCACTATTTCGACTGGCACCACTCCGAGGCCGACACCTTGGACAAGGTCAATCCCGACGATTTCCGCAAGAGTGTCGCGGCCCTGGCGGTCTTCAGCTATGCGCTGGCCGACATGCCCGAGCGCGTCACCGCCGCCGCTGGAGCGGGACGAGGCCGCTAGCAAACCGCACCGTAAAACGGGGACTGCTACCAATTCCCGNNGGTAGCTGTCCCCGCTTTGCCCCTCCTGCTTCGGCTAATTTGCGACGCACTATACTGAAGGTATAGATGACGCGAGGTCAGATCTTAGCCGCGTTGGTGGGGTGTGGACTGCTTGTGTGCACGCTATGGGCACAGGACCCGTTCCGCGAGTATCCCGCCTGGGAATACAACAATTTCCCTTTAGCCAAAGACTATCTGGTTCCCGGCGAGTGGACCTTCGCCCGNNAACTGGACCATCGACTATCCCCGGTCGGACCGTCACCTGGCGCTGGCCATCCGGCGGCTGACGCGCATCGCCGGCAAATCGGCCGAACAGGTGGTTAATCTGGAACAGGACGACGACGTCTTCAACTATCCATGGCTCTACGCCGTGGAAGTGGGCCATTGGGAACTGACCGAGCAGATGGTAAAGAAGTTTCGCGAGTTCCTGGATCGCGGCGGTTTCTTCATGTGCGANNGACGATTTCCACGGCACCGACGAGTGGAATGTTTTCATCCACTGTATGAAGCGTATCGAGCCTGATCGCGAAATCGTCGACATCCCCAACAAAGATCCGATTTTTCACACCGTCTACGACCTGGATGACCGCTACCAGGTGCCGGGATATCAATTCACTGAAACCGGGAGCATCTGCGAAAAGTGCCCGGGCGATCGGGGCAACCCCGGCTTTGGCGGTGAGACTCCCCACTGGCGCGGCATCTATGACGACA
>PMTR01000082.1 GCA_003167255.1 Bryobacterales bacterium | reverse complement strand
CCCACGGATTCCCCCGAGGAGGCTATTAATGATGTTGCTCTCCTGCTTGCGGAGCGGCTCGATGGCAATCACGATCTTGCGCGATTTCGCCAGGTCTCCGGCCATCGCTAGAAACGACTTGATCTGCTGCCATGCCTGGTCGCGGGAATAGCCCTCCGGCACGTTGCGGGAACCGGCGCTGCCCCAGACAATAATGGTCCCCCCGAGCGCGCGGCACCGGTCCAGAGTGGTATTCATGTAGGCCGTCAGGGCATCGCGATCAACCTTCGGACCGACCACCTGCAGGCTCCGGATGAAGCTGTTGAAGCACTCGCAGCGCAGCTTCGAGTTCGAGACACGCTTCTCGAAATCGGCAAATGCCGGATCGCTCAAGGCGGCGACAGCGGCCGCGGCCGGCTCGAAATAGTCGAAGCCGAATTGTTCCGCCTTGACGAAATCGTCGATGGAGCCGCAGATTCCGACTTCCACTTCGCCCGTCTTGGCAGGCGCCGGCAGGGCCGCCGCGCCCAGGGAAAGCAGCAACGCACGTCTGGATAGCATGGCGACCACCATTGTGGCTCAATTCATGTGCGGGCGGCGAGCCGGAGGCCGAAAACTGCTTTCACCGCGGAGACGCGGAGACGCAGGACCGATCAGGCGCTGCGAACCCGCAGCAGTCGTCGATTCCTATTCTGTGCAGGTTTTCTCCGCGCCGCGTTGAACTTCATTGCCTCGCCTACGGACTACCAACCGACATGCTATAATTCTAGGGTCTTTCCTGTTCGAAATTATCCAGGGAAAAATTATGCCGAAGCTCAAGACTCACAAGGGTGCGTCTAAACGGTTCAAGAAGACCGGCACGGGCAAAATCGTTCGCAATCACGCCTTTGGACGCCATATCTTGACCTCGAAGCCGCACAAACGTAAGAAGAGATTACATAAAGCCGTGGTCGCCGATAAGGCCGATCAACCCGTTTTGAAACGCATGCTCCCCTACTAAAAAGGGAGAGCGCGATTGCGCGGACGGTGCGCGTGGCACGTGCCCGATCCGCCAGTCACTGGGTATCACCCACCAAGGAGATGAAACGTGCCTAGAGTAAAACGTGGAACCCACCGCCGGGCGTCCCGCAAGAAGGTTCTCCATCAAGCTTCCGGTTATTTCCTAACCAAGAGCAAACTATACCGAGCGGCGCAAGAGGCTGTCGAACGCGGACTCAAGTTCGCTTACGTCGGCCGGAAAAACAAGAAGCGCGATTACCGCGCTCTGTGGATCGTGCGCATCAACGCGGCCTGCCGGGCCGCCGGCATATCGTACAGCCAGTTCATGCATGGCCTGAAGGCGGCCAGTCTCGACCTCGACCGCAAGGTGCTGGCCGATGTGGCGCTCAAAGACGAAGCCGGTTTCCGCCAACTGGTGGATGCCGCCAAGGCCGCTCTCGTCAAAGCGTGAGTCCCCACATGAGTCCGGCCGAACCCGAAAACGATTCGCTCAGCAGCCTGGAAGAACGGATTCAGCAGACCGCACAACTGATCGCGCGCTTGCGCCAGGAACGGCAATCCGCCGTCGAGGAAGCCGCCGAAGCCCGCGCGGAAGCGGCGCGCCTCTCGGGCGAGTTGAAGACGCTCCAGGCGGAGCGCAAACAGGTCCGCACCCGCATCGAAAAACTGCTGGGGCAGATCGATCAACTGAGCGCCGGATAAGGGCGCACGCACCCCACGGAGAGTGCCGCATGGAAGGCAGCACACCCGATAGACAGCCGGTTCGGGTAACCATTCTCAGCCGCCCCTACGTGCTGCGCACGGCGGGCGACCCGCGCGAAGTGGAAGCCGTGGCCGCCAGCATCAACGAGCTCATGCTGGCCATCGCGGCAAAATCCCCGAACGCCGATTCCACGCACATCGCCGTGCTGGCCTGCCTGCACCTGGCCGATAAACTGCACGTGCTGGAACGGGACCTGCAAGGGTTGAAGGAGCGCGTCGACCGCAAGTCGGAAGAATTCTCCGCCCTGCTCGATCAGATGATTGCGCCTTCGGAGCGATCCTGATGCTGGCGCGCGCGCTGGTTCTGCTAACGGCCTGCGGAATGCTGTTCGCCTGGTCGGCTTACGAAGACGAAATCACCAAGTGGCGGCTCGATCGGGAAGCCGCGCTCAAGGCCGATGGAGGATGGCTTTCCGTCGCCGGGCTCTTTTGGCTGCATGAAGGCGCCAACCCGTTCGGCAAAGAGGCGTCGAGCGACGTCGTGCTTCCCGACGGCCCGGCGCGCGCCGGCGTCTTGCATCTGGACCACGCCAAAATCACTGTCACGGTGGACGGCGCGACTCGTGAGTTGCGGCACGATTCCGCGGATGTTCTCCGCGTCGGACGTCTCAGCCTGTTTGTGATCCAGCGCGGCGACAAGTTCGGCATCCGGCTGAAGGATCCGGAAGCCGCGACGCTGCGCGAGTTCAAAGGTATCGAATCCTTTCCGATCAACCCGGCCTGGCGCGTCACGGCGAAGTGGGTGGCCGAACCGCACAAGATACCCATCTTGAACGTGCTGGGGCAGACGGAAGATTCCGAGTGTCCCGGCTATGCGGTATTCCGCCTCAACGGCCAGGAGTTCAAGCTCTACCCGATTCTGGAAGAGCCGGGCGCGAAGGAGCTCTTCTTCATCTTCCGCGACCAGACCTCCGCCAGGGAAACTTATGGCGCCGGCCGCTTCCTGTATGCCGCGCTTCCGCAAAACGGCCAAGTGGTGCTCGATTTCAACAAAGCCGTCAACCCGCCCTGCGCCTTCACCGATTACGCCACATGCCCGCTACCTCCCGCGGAGAACCGGCTGGCGGCCCGCATCGAAGCCGGCGAAAAGAAGTACGGCCACTAAAAGATCATGATCGAAACAGGACTGAAAGACAAAGTTGTCATTGTGACGGGCGCCGCCGGCGGCATCGGCAACGCCACTGCGCGTCGCTTCGCGCAAGAAGGCTGCAAGGTGGCCTCGTGGGATGTGAAAGACGGGCAGGCCGAACCGGGCGGCATCTTTCAGAAAGTGGATGTCACCAGCGCCGCGTCGGTCGGCGCCGCGGTAGAAGAAGTGGTGGCCCGGTGGGGCGCACTCCATGTACTGGTGAACAACGCAGGCATTCTGCGTGACGGCCAGTTGGTGAAATACAAAGAAGGCGCGCTCACCGGCATGATGAGCGACGAGCAGTTCGACGCGGTGATCTCCGTCAACTTGAAAGGCGTGTTTGTGTGCACGCGGGCCGTGGCGCCGCGCATGATCCAGGGCGGCGGCGGGGTGATTCTGAATGCGTCCAGCGTTGTGGGCCTCTACGGCAACTTCGGCCAGACGAATTATATCGCCACCAAGGCGGGCGTCATCGGCATGACGCGCGTGTGGGCGCGCGAACTGGGCAAATACCATATCCGCGTGAACGCCGTGGCCCCGGGTTTCATCGCCACGGAGATGGTGAAGGCCATGCCCGAAAAGGTGCTGCAATCCATGGTGGACCATACGCCCATCGGGCGCATGGGCCAGCCCGAGGATATCGCTAATGCTTATCTCTGGCTGGCGTCCGACGCGGCATCGTTCGTGAGCGGCGCGGTCATCAGCGTGGATGGCGGCGTGGTTACGGGAACCTGACAGGATGCTGAAAGAAGCCAATTCAGCCGCCGATGAACACAGATCAACGCGGATCAGTCTTGGTTTTGAATCTGCGTTTATCGGCGGCTAAGCCTTTCATCAACCCTAAACTTGCGAAAATGGGTTGAAGAACAGTTTCGCCAGGGAGAGCCATCGTGAAGAGAATCTATATCGCTTCTTATCATCAATCCAAGTTCGGAAAACTGTTGGGGCTGACCGTGCCAGAGATCGTGGACGCAGCTATCCAGCAGGGCTGCCGGCAGATCGGCGTACCGGCGTCGGCCCTCGATACCGGCAGCATCGGCGCCGCGTGTAACTTCTCCCTCAATCAGCAGGGATTGCTGGCCGGCCTCATGGCCATGACTCCCGGCCTGGAGGGCAAACCTCTGGAAGCCGTCGAAAACGCCTGCGCCACCGGCGGGCAGGCGGTACTCTCGGTCATCCACAAGCTGCAAGTTGGCATCGGCTCGACCGGCATCGCCGTCGGCTTCGAAAAAATGCGCGACGCCGACGGCAAAATGGACGGCAAGCTCATCGGCCAAGTGCTGGGCTATTTCTCTTACCCCGCCGAGCGCGAGGGCAAGGTCTTCGTCTTTCCGCACCTCTTCGCTGAAGTGATGCGCGAGTACATGGATCGGTACGGCGTCACCGAGGCCGACCTGGCAGCCATCGCGGTACAGGAATACGCCAACGCGAAATACAACCCCTGCGCGCAGATGAACAAGGTGCAGATCACGCTCGACCAGGCGCTGAAGATCGAAGGCTTCAACCGCTATGTGGTGGATGGTCTGCCGCTCAAGACCTACGACTGCTCGCAAATCACCGATGGCTACGCCACGCTGATTCTGGCCACGGAAGAAGGCCTGGCGAAACTCGGCGTGCCGAAACAGGAGTGCATTGAAATAGCGGGCTGGGCCCAGGCCACCGACCCCCTTCGCAAAGCCGGCCGGGACGTGTTGCATCCCACGGGCGCATACCGGGCGATGAATACCGCTTACCATATGGCGGAAGCGAGCCCGCAAGACGTCAACGTCGCCGAGGTGCACGATTGTTTCACGGTGATGGGCGCCATCGGCACCGAAGTGATTGGCAAAGCCGAACCGGGTCGCGGCGCGCAGTACTGGGTAGACGGCAAGGCGCGGCCGGATGGAGAATGCGGCATCAACACTTCGGGCGGTCTGATTGCCAAAGGCCACCCCATCGGCGCGACCGGCATCGCCATGATCGGCTGGAGCGCCCTTCAGTTGCTGGGGAAGGCGCCCGCGGAATTGCAGGTCGAGGAACCGAAGCTGGCCGCTACCTTCAACATCGGCGGCCCCATCTGCGCCAGCGTCTGCACGGTGCTCCGCGCGGCAAGTTAGGGCCTATCAGGAAATAACCGATTCAAGCCCCCGCAGTCGCTCCCTTACGGTCGCGGCTCTGAATGCGCATCGGAGCCGCGACCGTGAGGGAGCGTTTGGCATGGTTGTTTCGGAACGAGACCTTAGTACTACTGTGTTAGAGATGTGGGGAGCCAATCGTGGCTGCCGCCGGCTTTGAGCCGGCGCCTGGAGTTTGAGCGGGACCCAGTAAGAAGCGGCCTTGCAGCGTCTCCGCGAAGAGTGGCGATGGTCAAGCGCTAGCAAGACACCGGCGGCAAGACCGCCGGCGCTACCAGTTGGTCTTGACGGAGCCTGAAAAATGTAGAAACTCCCGCCGCGTACAAGGATTCGCGCCGAGTCCGGAAGAGCCGCCTAAAGGCGGCTGCGGGCAAAATTGCCCGCCCCACGGAGCGGCGGAGCCGCAACCAAATGTGAGACGACAGGAATGTCGGCGTTGCAGGCTGGAAAGCTTGCTCTTCGCAGCGATCGAAGAAATTGAGTTGGTTAGAGAGACACTTGTGGCGTGAGAACGATGGGAAATACAAAAGGCGTTGCGGCGGCCGGGGCTCTCGGACTTTTCGCCGGGCGTGTCTCCGGATTCTCTCGGACCCTATTACGGGGCGGCCGCCAATGATTTGAACCGCAACTGCGGGGATGCAGACGCTGGATGGCGCCACGATCCCCAAATCAATGCTTGATTCTCTGAAAACCGTACTCCACGCGGGCACGAATGCCGATATGATTCGGGATTGTGAAATCG
>PMTR01000112.1:59496-66759 GCA_003167255.1 Bryobacterales bacterium | reverse complement strand
CTGGACTACTACGGCCAGGCGCTTCCACTTTACCGCGCCGTGGGCGACCGGGCCGGCGAAGCCGCCACTCTGCACAACATGGGTCGTGTCTACTCCGATCTCGGCGAGAATCAGAAGGCGCTGGAATACTCCGGCCAGGCGCTCCCGCTTTTCCGTGCCCTCGGCGACCGGTCCGGCGAAGCTTACGCTCTGAACAGCATCGGTTATGTCTACGACGCTCTGGGCGAGAACCAGAAGGCGCTGGATTACTTCGGCCAGGCGCTCCCACTTTACCGCGTGGTCGGCGACCGGACCGGCGAAGCCATGACTCTGAACAACATCGGTTATGGCTACTACGCTCTGGGCGAGAAGCAGAAAGCGCTGGACTACTACGGTCAAGCGCTCCCACTTGTCCGCGCCGTCGGCGACCGGTCCGGCGAGGGTTCCACTCTCAACAATATCGGTCTTGTCTACGACAATCTCGGCGAGAAGCAGAAGGCGCTGGACTACTACGGTCAAGCCCTCGCACTTGTCCGCGCCGTCGGCAACCGGTCCGGCGAAGCCGGCACTCTGAGCAACATCAGTTCCATCTTTCAGAAATCTCAGCCGGAGCTGGCAATTCTTTTCGCGAAACAGTCGGTCAATATCCTGCAAACCCTCCGCCGGGACAATCGGAGACTCGATGAATCGCTCCTCAAGAGCTTCGAGAAGTCCATCGAGTCCAACTACCGGCATCTCGCCGGTCTTCTGGTCGACCGCCAGCGCTTCGGCGAGGCCGAGGAGGTTCTGAATCTCCTCAAGGACAAAGAAGCCGCCGATTTCATCCGCCGCGATGCCGTGTCCGACCAGTTGAAACCGGCCACGCTGCTCGATTCCGAACGCAAAGCGCTCGACCGCTATGAACAGATCCAGACCCAGATCGTCAAGGATGGCGCCGCCAAGTCGAAACTGGTCGCCAAGGTGGCCGCGAAGACCCCGCTGAGCGCCGCGGAGGAAGAGCAGTGGCAGCGGCTCGACCAGGATCTGTCGGCATCCAACACGGTCCTGCGGCTCTACTTCGACGAAGAGGAGAAAGCCTTTACGGCGAAATCGGCCGCGGCGATAAGCGTATACCAACTGCGCGACAGCGGCGGCGGGGGGTTGCAGCGTGAGCTGCGGACGCTCGGTCCGGATGTCGTGGCGATTTATACGCTGGTCTTGCCGGACAAGTACACCGCGTTGCTGGTCACCAGCGGCGCGCGCAAAGCCTACTTCACGGCCATCCCGGAAGCGGACCTGAGCCGCAAGATCTTCGATTTCCGGCAACAATTACAGAATCCGGCTTCCAACCCGCTGCCGCTGGCCCAGGAACTCTACAAGATCATATTTCCCGAGGGACTCCGCCAGGACCTCGACAGCATCGGCGTCAAGACCATCATGTGGTCCCTCGACAGCACCATCCGCTACGTGCCGATCGCCGCGCTGCATGACGGCAAGCAGTACCTGGTTACGCTCTTCCGCAACTCGCTCATCACACCGGACAGCATACCTCGGCTCACCGACGCTTCTCCGGCAGTCTGGAAGGGTGTCGGCTTCGGCGTCTCGCAAGCCAATGGCAAGTTCACCGCGCTGCCGGGGGTGCCCGAGGAACTGCACCGCATCTTCCGGCAAGGGGAACCCGGCGATGCGCCGGTCGAGGGGCGAGTGGAGCTGGATCGCGACTTTACGCGCGAGACATTTCTGGCGGCCATGCGGCAGCCTGACAAATCGGTGGTCCATATTGCNNGCGACGCACTTCGATTCGCAGCCCGGTGTTGCCGCGAATTCGCACCTGCTGCTGGGCGATGGAACCCAGATGAGCCTGGCGGAGATCGAGGACATGGCGCTGCTATTCAGCGACGTGGATCTATTGACGCTCTCGGCATGCAGCACGGCATTCACGAATCGCACGGAAGACGGCCGCGAGGTGGACAGTTTCGGCACCATCGCGCAGAGCCTGGGCGCCAGTGCCGTAATCGCGAGTTTATGGAGCGTAAGCGACGAGGCAACCTCGCGCTTGATGGAGTCGATGTACCGGTTCCGGCAAGCCAAGCCAGAACTGGGGAAGAGCGAAGCCCTGCGCCAGGCCCAGCAGCAGATGGCCGCCGGCCTTCTGAAGCCGGAGGCAGCCGGCGCCGCGGACCGTGGAGTCCACGTTACAGCCGCCGCCGCCGTCGTCGCGACCGGCTGGACGCACCCCTACTATTGGGCGCCCTTCATTCTGATTGGCAACTGGAAGTAGTTCATCGGCCGTTTGACCGTGCTCCGCAGGGTTGACGGCCTACTGGGGAACTGTCTGGCTTCCGATAATGGCGGATAACGGTTGGATGTATAATCGCTGATAGCCAGGATGCCAAAACGGAAATTCTGGTTGAAAGAGGGCAATATGTACCGAGGAGTGCCCATTGCACTACCGGTTCTGTTCTTTGCCTGGAATCTCTCCAGCCCTTGCCCGAGTCCTTTGGCCGATCCCGCCAGTCTACAGCTACAGCAGAAGTCCACGGCTAAAACGAATCCCAAATCGCCTGCGGCGGCGCTGAAGGGATGCGTGGATGAACAAGAGGGCCACTACGTCCTGATGAGCGCCGAAACATTGGTAGTTCTCGCGAATTTGGAGGCGGATGGCTTTCCCATGGAAGGTTTCGCCAAACACTTGGGGCATAAGGTGATCGTGCGGGGGACTTCCATCCCGAACGGAAACCACCCCGTTTTCAAGGTTCGCAGTGTCGAGACCGTCAGCGATACTTGCGCGCCTGGCTAGCACGAACCCGATTTAGCATTCGTCTGTGGAGGTGCCGCGAATCAGTTTCTCTGATACTGACAAAGAGCCGCGGTATCTTGCACCATCTTGTCCTTGCTCGAAAAATTGTACGTCGTATGGGACGCCACATTCCCCGCCGCATTCATCACATAGACCGTGGTCGGATAGACCGCCGTTTGCATCGCGTTATAGGTGACGTTTTCGCTCGCTGCCTTACCAGCGTAAGTCAAAGTCTGGGTCGTGTTCGTAAACACCATGGATGTAGCGCAGTAGGGACTGGAAGTGGTGCCAGGGGGTGCGAACAATTTCCACTTCCCAATCAGCGGGTTCGGCGGTTGGCCACTACACGCTACAGCGACGATACACAGCAGAATTGCCGTGATGCTGACAAATTTCTTCACTTAGGTCTCCTCACTTCATCAGTTCTCCCAGTTTCTCTTCCGTGCTTTGCACGGGATGGTCCATAATGGACTCCGTGCTGTTTGAAGGCTGGGGCTGATGAGCCCTCGTGGGGTTGGCGGAAGCTCACCGTAGCCGAGATGCAAAAGCTGCGCCGGATCATGCGGAATTTGCCGACCCAACCGTTCGCTGCTTTCCGATCGGCGCACTTCTCGGGTAAATTACCGCGATGGCGTTGAGGCCGCGGGGAGCATAGCTCACCCACGCCTCCTTCTGATAAGATGGAAACCCCGGTTGATTGAGGGAATGCTGTTGGGGCGATCAGCCGAATGTTGTTGTTCCCGCCACCGATGCGGTCAGCAAAGCCGCCGCTGAACTCCAGACAGCTTCATGTCGGAGAAGTCAAAGTCTGAAAGGACAAGGGAACTATGCGAAACATCGCAGCAAAGCTGGTTATCGGCGTGGCGATCACAGCCATCGGGATGTTCGGGGCTGACAGTACGGCCGGAACCTGGAAGTACAATGCCGCTAAATCCAAGACCACAAACACGAACCCGATCAAGAGCCAGACAGATGTGCGGGAGGCAACTCCCGACGGTGGAGCAAAGGATACAAGGACGGGACAATTGATGGACGGTACTCCCTCCAATTACACCTACACCTACAAATACGATGGCAAAGAATCTCCGGTCACGGGAGCACCGTTTGACACCATTTCAGTCAAACGGATAGATGCGAATACGACGAGCTTTGAAGTAAAAATGACTGGTGGGAAATACCATTTGACGGGTCGAAATGTCATTTCCAAGGACGGCAAGACGCTGACGCAGACTTCCAAAGGCACCGACGCCGAAGGCAAACCTGTCACCTCAACAATCGTCTTCGACAAGCAGTAGTGACCAACTGGATGGGAGTTGCGACTTCCCTCTACTTCAACCCGCTGATCTTCGCCCAAGACTGGCAGCACGCATCGCCGCAAAATGGGCGCCGCAAAACGGGGACAGCTACCAATTCCCGCCTTTGGAATTGGTAGCTGTCCCCGCTTTGCTCCCGGAGCAACTGGAAGGACCGCTGCACCGGTAAACCGACCGCGCGCGGCGGCGCTTGGCGTTATCACATCAAATTGTCGCGCTACGCACTACTCTTCCTATTCAGCCTGGCAACCAGCCTCGATCGCGCAACCCTGATTCCCTTTGATCGCGCCTCGGCGGACTTGCCTTTCACGTAATCGCGCCCAGCCGGGCTGGCCCACCAATCCGCCTCCCCGGTCTCGTTCTCGAATTTTGGCATCGCAAGAGCTCTCTTGTTCATTCTGATGCGCCCGATCGGCCAGTGAATCCAGAAACCCTTCCGCATCAGCTCTGCTGATACGGCCGCGCCGGAGTCCCATCAAAACGCTGTTGCGAACTTCGTAAGCCCATAGACGCGGCGCAAATGCCTCCATCGAAGAGGAGATAGCCTGCAACACGCCGTTGGTAAAGTCCGTTCGTTCATCGGGAAAACACCAGGCCGACGCGAGAGACGCGTCAATGATGAGATCGGCCATTTAGCGTCGGCCGTGCTCGATGTAATCGCGGGTAGTCCAGCCTTCGGGGTCGGGCTTAACGCGCTTCTGGATTTGAAGAAGGCGGGCCGCCGCGGCCTGCGCCTTCTGACGGTCAGGCTGAACATCATCCGTCCGCGCTTTTTCGCGCGCCAACGTTTCGACCCATGAGTCAACGCTCAAACCATGGGCCGCAGCCTGACGTTTGAGCAGTGCCGCGCTTTCATCCGAGAGTTCAATGGTCTGGCTCATGCCGGGCGAATCCTTTAATCTCTCTCAATTATACAGCGCGCCGTTTTAGTCAGGGATTTCGATCGCGGTATAACGTGCCCTCAGGCCCTCTTCGCATAGAGTTTCGCGTGTTCCGTGCAAAGCCAGAGGAGCCGGCCGTCTTCGACGAACACGGGATGTAAGCCGCCATTCTTAGGCTCGGTGGCGGGCCGTTTCGAATCGAGATGATCGATCAGCCGTTCCAGCAGGTAGCGCGTGTCCAGGTCGATCAGCTCCGGCTTTGATTTTCCGCCAAGCGCCTCCGCCAGATCGCCCACCGGCGTTCGAGCGGCTTCCGGGAGCTTCTCGATGCCCAAGCCCACAGCCTCCGCCAATGGGAATTGGGCCGCCTTGCCGGCGGCCTTGGCCAGCGGGCCCACATGTCTCGTCACGCGCGCCAATCCGTTCCAGCCCGCTTTTAGCTTGTCGAACCATTCCCGATCCGGCCGGAAGCGATAGAGGCTGTGTTCCGTGGGGAGCCACCCCGAGTCGTGCTCGCAATAGAGCGTCAGGTCGAGTTCTTCGCCCAGCGTGGCGGATTCCATCCAGGTGTCGAGCACCTTGAACCCTTTGCTCGGGACCAGGGTGAACACCGAAGGACAGGTCCTCTCCATCCGTTCCCGGTCGCGGCGCAGTTGCTCCGTGAACCAGCGCCGCATCTCGGATAGGACTGCCTGCTGCCCTTCGGCCGTTGTGGGCCGGAAGCCGCTGAGCAGAGATCTCGCATCTACCGGCTGGTAACCTGGTTGGTCGCAGCGCAGGTAAGGATTCCTAGCATCCTTCGAGACTTCGAGCACGGCCTCGTAGCGATAGCTGTGGGTGCAGCCCGGCCGGCAGTTGCACGGCACCCGCAGCTCTGGCGTGGCTCCCTTATAACGGCGGAACGTGTCCAGGAGAATCGCCTGCATCTGGCCAAAGAAAAACGGAGGGTAGTCGGCCGCAACCTGCAGTCTCACTTCTTTTGCGGTGTCGGAGGCCAGAATCAGAGCCGTGCTGTTGGTATCCGGATCGCTGAACTCGGCCGCATCCCGCCAAGCCTTGCCTTTCATCATGCGATGGGCGCGCGCGATTCCCCACGTTGGAATTCCCGGCGGCAAGTGGCGTTGCAGGGAAGGGAACCGGTAGATCATCTCCATCCGGGGCACGCCGGCGTCGGCCGCCATTCGCTCCCGCTCTTCAGGCGACGAATATGGAAGCGCTTCCACCACCATTCCCACGTCCCTCCGGTCGCCCGTCGAATAGGTCAGGTCAAACCCATCCATCAGATGGATGAGGTGTTCGCGCACCTCCAACGGCAGCCTGTCCTTATGCCACAGTTTGTCCAGGTCCGCCTTGCTGAGCATTCCGCCGCGTTCCCGGACTTCTTTGCTGCGGACCACCAGGGCAATCCGTTCCGTCACCCATTCCGGGTCCAGAATCACCAGGCTGGAGAGCTGGTCGCGGTTCCGGAAATACAGGATCTCGCCCAAATTGTGGAGTTGCGAGGCCAGGTCGGCTTCCGCTTGCGGTCCACTCACGCCCTTGCTCTTCATCAGGCGGCGGAATTCAAACGGCGTGATGTAAGGCCGCTTGGGCCGCATCTTGCGCACCTCGTTCCGGACCTTCAGCCAGGCCGGCGGCCACTCGGCCCGCAGCGATGGCGACTGCGCCGCAAGCTCCCGAATCCGCTCCCGGAGAGCGTCGAAGCCCTTCAAGCCGTCCAGGTCCACCGGGAAATTCCCCTGGCAGCCGGGGTAAGCTCGTTCGATCTCGCTCAAATTCAGGTCGGCCGGGGTGCGCTCGGTGTGCGTAGCAACCAGCAGGAACTTCGGTTCGGGGACGCGCATTTTCAGCAATTCCAGCCAGTACCAAAGGTCGCGCCTTCCGGATTCGGCGCCCATCCGGGCATTCCACAAGATCAGGTAGACGGCGCCTTCCGTCAGGAAGAACTGGTGGGTAGCGTGCTCTATGTGCTGGCCCGCAAAATCCCAGACCGAGAGGTGCATCGCCTGGCGGTCCCCCGGATGTTCCATCCGGATGCTCTCCACCACCACGCCGAGCGTTTCGGGACGATCCTTAACGCAAGGCTGCGGGTCACCCTTGAGGGCTTCCAGTAGCGTGGTCTTGCCCGATTTTGGCTCGCCGAGCAGCACCAGCTTGACAGTCCGGGGATAGACCTTGCGAACCGCTGTGGAGCGGAGGTAACGGAAAAGCCGCTCCACTCCACCCTGGGCGATGGAGAGCAGCTCTTCCGGAAGCGGATTGCCCTGGATATTCAGCTCCCGGAGATTGGCGAGTTGGGCGAGGGAGTCGG
>PMTR01000112.1:0-59413 GCA_003167255.1 Bryobacterales bacterium | reverse complement strand
GCGAGTTGGGCGAGGGAGTCGGGTACGCTCGTCAGCCCGAGACCGGAAAGATCGAGTTTGCTCGCGCCCGAGCGCCGGGCCTCTTTAATTCGAGACTCCGCCTCTAGCCAACCTGGTTCCGGCATGATTCACCAGAGTACTGCACGGTTGTGCGGACGACAATGGCCCAACTGCGCGTTCCCCGCCGCCTCCCCGCCGCTACTTCAACGACGCGCTCACCTTTGCCCGATACTCTTCCGCTTTCTGTAGAATCTGCGCCTGGTTCAGCGTCAGAATCCGGCCATCGCTGACGACTGGCTTTCCGTTCACCATCACGTCGCGAACATCATCTGCCTTCAGCGCGTAGACCATCTGCGAAACGGCATCGTACATCGGCACGGCGTTGGGGCGGTCGAGGCGTACCACGATCATGTCGGCGCGCTTGCCGGCTTCGAGCGAGCCGATCTCTTTCTCCATGCCGAGCACGCGCGCGCCGCGGATGGTGGCCATTTCAAGGGCCGTCGAGGCGGGCAGCGTCTCGGGATCGAGTGTCATCACCTTTTGCAGCTTGGCGGCCAGGTCCATCTCCTCGAACAGGTTGAAATCGTTGTTGCTGCCGGCGGGGCCGTCCGGGCCCAGGCCGACCGCGATGCCGAGTTCCAGCATGCGAGCTACCGGCGCGACGCCACTGGCCAGTTTCATGTTGCTCGACGGGCAGTGCGCCACACCCACACCGCGCGCCTTCAGGATCTCCATATCGGCGTCGTTGACCCACACGCAGTGCGCCGCCACCGTGCGGCCGGTGAGCACGCCAAGCGCATCGAGCGCCTTGACGGGCGACATGTGGCGCTGCTGCAGCGAATCGTCCAGCTCCTTCTTGGTCTCCGCCACATGGATCAGCAGCGGCGCGTTGAATTTGTTGGCCAGCGCGCGCGCGGCCTTCAATGTCTCGTCGGAATTGGTGTAGATGGCGTGCGGCGCCACCGCCGCTACGATCAGCGGATCGTTGCGGTAGCGTGTCAGGTATTTTTCGGTGAAGGCCAGCGCGTCGGCCGGAGTTTTGGCGTCGGCCACCGGAAACTGGATGATGGTTTCGCCCAGCACGCCGCGCATTCCGGCCTCTTGCGCCACTTCCGCCACCACGTCCTCGAAATAATACATGTCGGTGAACGTGGTGGTGCCGCCGAGCAGCATTTCGAGACATCCCAGCCGCGTGCCCCAGCGCACGAAATCGGGCGTGACGTTCTTGGCTTCCGCCGGGAAGATGTACTTCTCGAGCCAGTCCTGGAGCTTCTTATCGTCGGCGATGCCGCGGAACAGCGACATGGCCGCGTGCGTGTGCGTATTGATTAGGCCCGGGGCCAGAATCGCGTCGGGACGGTCGAGCCGGTGCTTGGCCTGGAACTTGGCGCCGATCTCGGCCCGCGTGCCCACTCCCACAATGCGGCCGCCCGTAACGGCAACCGCGCCGTTCTCGATCACGCGATGTTGCGCGTCTTCGGTGATGACCCACCGGGCGCTCCAGATCCAATCCGCCGGCGCGGCGGCGAGCGAGGCAATGAAAAGGAAAAAGCTACAGATACGATGCATCGAAGGGCTTCGGGAAAAGTTCTTTCAAACGGTAGGTTTCGGTTTGGCCGCGCGGGTTCACCAGGATGATGTCCACGTCGCCGCAGAATTCCCACAAGATTTGGCGGCACGCGCCGCAGGGCGGAGTCAGCACATCGGTATCGGCCGCCACCGCCACGCGCCGGAACTTGCGCACGCCTTCGGAGATGGCTTTAAACACGGCCACGCGCTCGGCGCAGAGGGTGAGGCCGTAGGTGGCATTTTCGACGTTGCAACCGGTATGGATATGGCCGTCGCTGTCTTCGATGGCCGCGCCCACTTGAAACTTCGAATACGGAGCGAAGGCATGGGCGCGAGCGGCCAGAGCGGCGTCGATGAGCGAGTCGGACATCAGACAGAAAACATACTTCACCGCAGAGACGCAGAGGCGCGGAGTTTTTTCTTCATTCTTCTCTGCGTCTCTGCGTCTCGGCGGTGAATTCTTCTTTTCAAGCTTCTAATCTCGGCAGCAGCGTCTTCAGGAAGCGCACCAGCGTGTCGCGCACCTGGGCGCCGGTTTCGAGCACTTCCGCGTGATTGATCTTCTGCGGCAGAATGCCGGCCGCCATGTTGGTCACGCAGGAGATGCCCAGCACTTTGATTCCCATGTGGTTGGCCACGATGGCTTCGAGCACCGTGGACATGCCGACGACGTCGGCGCCGATGGTGCGCAGATAACGGATTTCCGCGGGCGTCTCATAACTCGGCCCGATCATCGCGGCGTACACGCCCTCGGAAATGGGAACGCACAACTCCATGGCGACTTCCTTAGCGGCTTCGCGATACGCCCGCGAGTACGCCTCGGACATGTCCGGGAAGCGCGGCCCCAGGGAATCGTCGTTCGGCCCGGTCAGCGGATTCACGCCCTGCAGGTTGATATGGTCGGAGATCAGCACCAGCCCGCCCTGCTCCAGCGTCAGGTCGATGCCGCCAGCGGCGTTGGTGAAGACCATCGACCGCACGCCCAGCCGTCCCAACACCCGTACGCCGAAGGTCACCTGCGCGGGCGTATAGCCTTCGTAGAGATGGGCGCGGCCAGCCATCACCGCGACCGCCAACTCGCCCAGCTTGCCGATCACCAGCTTGCCTGCGTGCCCCACCGCGGTCGAGCCCGGCCAACCCGGAATCTCCGCGTAGGGAATGTCGGTCCGTTCGCTGAGTTCGCCGGCAAATGCTCCGAGGCCGCTGCCCAGCACTACGCCGACGGTTGGCCGCAACGGCGTGCGGCTTTCCAATAATCGCTTGGCTTCTTCGATCACAATAACATTCCCGCGATACAGGCCGACATGAAGTTGGCCATGGTGCCGGCCATCACCGCGCGCATCCCCATTCTGGCGAGGTCTGACTTACGGGTGGGCGCGAGCCCTCCGATGCCGCCGATCTGAATCGCAATGGAGCTGAAATTCGCGAAGCCGCACAGCGCGTAAGTGGCGATTACAAACGACCGCGGATCGAGCGTACTCTTCATCGGTCCCAACTGCAGGAATGCCACGAACTCGTTCGTCACCAGGCGCGTGCCCAGCAGGTTGCCGATGGTGGAGCAGTCCTTCCACGGCACGCCCATAATCCAGGCCACGGGCGCGAATACGATACCGAAAATCTGTTGCAGTGAGCCCGGCAGCCAACCCATGAGCGGCAGAGTGTGCACCCAGCCCAGGATCCCGTTTAACATCGCAATCAGCGCCAGAAAGGCGATCAGCATGCCGCCTACGTTGAGCGCCAGGTGCAGCCCGTCGCCCGCGCCCTGCGCCGCCGCGTCGATCACGTTGACGGCCGTCTTTTCCACTTTGATTTCCACCTTGCCCGCGGTGGCCGGTTTTTCCGTCTCGGGGATGAAAATCTTCGAGAGCATGATGGTGGCCGGCGCCGTCATGATCACCGCCGTAAGCAGGTGAGTCATCGAGACGTGCGCGACCATGACATACGCCATCATGACCGAGCCGGAGACGTGCGCCATGCCGCTGGTCATGATGGTGAACAACTCGGACTCCGTCAGGCCCGCCAGGAAGGGCTTGATGGTTAGCGGCGCTTCCGTCTGGCCCATGAAGATGCTGGCCGCCACGTTGAGCGATTCGGCCCCGCTCACCCCCATCACTTTCTGCATCAGGATGGCCATCCCGCGCACCACGAACTGCATCACGCCCAGGTAATACAGGATGGCAAAGAACGACGCGATGAAGATGATGATCGGCAGAACCTGGAATGCGAAAATAACGCCGTACGGCCCCTTCTGAATGCCCAGCGGGCCGAACATAAATTCGGTGCCGGCCTGCACATACCCCAGCATGTTGTTCACGCCCGCGCTGATAGCCTGGAAGACCTTGCCGAAGTCGGTCTTCAGCACCAGGATCGCGAAGGCAAATTGCAGCCCCAGCCCCCATGCCAGGATGCTGAGCTTGATATCGCGCTTATGCGAAGAGCACAGCCATGCGAAGGCCAGAATTACCGCGAGGCCCAGGAACCCCGTGAAGCGGCCCATTACCCGACTACTTCCAGAATCAGTTCCCGCTCATCGGGTTTCTGCGCGGAGATGCGGAAAGCGTCTTCCACCATCTCGGCCGCTTCCTCCACGCGGTCTTCCTTGGTGTAGTAGAGGCGGCACAGCACCGAGCCCGCATCCACCTTCTCGCCGGTCTTGACTTCCAGGATGATCCCCACCGCCGGATCGATGGCGTCCTCTTTCTTGTCGCGGCCCGCGCCGATCATGTTGGAGGCCACGCCGATATCTTCGGCGTTGATGGAACTGACGTAGCCGGCGCGCGGCGAGGCGACTTCTCTCATTCCGGTGGCGTTGGGCAGCAGCTCGAATTTGTCGAGTGCCTGCGGATTCCCGCCCTGCGCCGCCACTACCTGCTTGAACTTCCGGTAAGCGGAGCCGTCCACCAGGTGCTGTTCGGCGATGCGGCGCGCTTCCTCCAGCGTAGCCGCCTTCTTGCCCAGGTGGATCATACGGGCCGCCAACTCGAGCGAAAGCTTGGTCAGATCGGCCGGGCCCGCGTTCTGCAGCGTCTGCGAAGCCTCCATGATCTCCAGCGCATTGCCGATGGCGTAACCCAGGGGCTGGTTCATGTCCGTGATCAGCGCCACCACCTTCTTGTCCATGCGGCGGCCGATTCCCACCATCATGGCCGCCAGGCGGCGCGCGTCCACCTGCTTCTTCATGAATGCGCCGCTGCCCACTTTCACGTCGAGCACCAGCGCGTCCACACCCTCGGCCAGCTTCTTCGACATGATCGACGACGAAATCAGCGGAATCGATTCCACCGTCGCGGTCACATCGCGGAGCGCGTACAGCTTGCGGTCCGCCGGCGCCAGCTCTTCGGTCTGACCGATGAAGCACAGCCCCAGTTCCGCCAGTTGTTTCTGGAATTCGTCGGCGGTCAAGCTGGTGCGGAAGCCGGGAATGGACTCGAGCTTGTCGAGCGTGCCCCCGGTGTGGCCCAGCGCGCGGCCCGACATCATCGGCACCACCACTCCAGCGGCCGCCGCCAGCGGCGCCACGATGAAGCTGGTCTTGTCGCCGACGCCTCCGGTGGAATGCTTGTCCACCTTGACGCCCGGAATGGCAGACAGATCGACTGTGTCGCCGGAACGCAGCATGCATTCCGTCAGCCGGCTTACTTCCCGGTCCGACATCCCCGAAAAGAAAACGGCCATCAAGAAGGACGACATCTGGTAGTCGGGAATGTCGCCATTGGTGTAACCTTCCACCAAAAACTCGATCTCTTCCGGAGCGAGTTCTTTCCCGTCGCGCTTGCGCTGGATCAAGTCAACTGTACGCATTATGAGACACTTAGCGTAACATCCCAAACACGCTAATGTAAAGGAAGGGGTAAAGTCGATTTCGGCAGAATCAGCCCTTGCACTATGGGCTCGGCGGGCACAAACTCCAGGCAGAGCCTGTTGTTACGGCTTCGTCCAGTCCTGCACTTTCAGCTCTTTGACTCTCCCAAGCGCCCGGTCGTTCGTCACCAGGATAAGCGCAGATGCCAGCGCATGAGCGCCAATCATCATGTCGAGACTTCCCATGGGCTGGCCTTTCCTTTCCAGCGTAGCTCGGAGTTGCCCGTATTGCCGCGCCGCATCCGAGTCCCACGGGAGGACCGTCACCATCAGAAGAAACTCGTTGACGACCGTCCGCAACCGTGTGGCGTCCGATCTCCGCGCCACTCCATAGCACAACTCCCCCTCGGTGACGCTCGATATCGCAATCTCCGGCATTGAGTGACGGAGCAGATGCCGCCGGACGGCAGGGACGTTGCCCTTGATGATATAACTCGCGGTGTTGGTGTCCAGCAAATACCGGCAATGCATCAGAAAATGTCACGCTCTTGCGGCTTGGTATCCGCCCGGTCCGACATGAAATCCTCCGGTACACCGGCTGCATCCGCGAGTGCGAAAAAACTCGTCCAGGATTCCGGCCGGCGAGACAGGATGACATCCCCAGTCGACGAGTCCCGCCGGATAAAGACCTCGGTTCCTTCAAACCGAAAATCCATCGGCAGGCGTACCGCCAAGCTCCTGCCATTGCGAAACAGCTTTGCGGTCCGCGGCATTTTGGCCTCCTAGTATATACCAAAGTATATCACAACTTGCGGCCCTCACCCCACCAAGACGCCACAATCCGCCCGGATGATTTTGGATCTTGTCCCAATATGGGAACGCGCTACCATGTAGATTGCGGGTGATTTCACGGAGCACCTTGGCGCGGTTCGTCGCGTCTCTGGCAGGCCACAAGGCTCAATCAGCGGTGAAAGCAGCCTTGAACGCGTGGTTCTACGAGGTGCGAAGGGCGGAGTGGAATAATTCCGCCGATTTGAAGTGTTCGTATGCGACTGCGAGTATTGTCAGTGCCGACCGTGTGGTATTCAACATTAAGGGGAATGACTATCGCTTGATTACGGCCGTCGATTATCCTCGCCGCACGGTCTATATCAAGTGGATCGGCAGTCATGGCGAGTACGATTCGATTGACGCGAAGACGGTGCAACATGAAGATTAAGCCGGTTCGGACTCCAGCAAACCACCGCACTGCCTTGAAGGAAATCGACCGTCTCTGGGGTGCGAAGGAAGGCACCCCGGATGACGATCGCCTGGAGGTGCTGATCACCTTGGTAGACGCTTACGAGAATCAGCACTTTCCCATGGACCCGCCGGATCCGATTGAGGCAATTCGTTTCCGCTTGGAGCAGCAAGGTCGGGACGCCCGCGCACTGATCGGCGTCATCGGCGCCCGCAGTCGGGTCCATGAAGTCATGAGTGGACAGCGTGCTCTTTCGCTGAACATGATTCGCGCTCTGAACCGGCAGTTCGGCATCCCCGCCGAAGTGCTCATCCAGCCGATCAAGCGGAAACGCCGGGCAGCTTGAGCGCCTCACCGCAGACGTGAGGCGGCCGCCAGGGCGTACGGAATACCTCCTACTCCCGCCGCCACGCCGCAATCCGCCCGCGGGCTCCTACCGCCCAGCCCGCCTGGCTCGAAACAAAACTAATCGCGTTGTAATTGCCGGGGTCGAACTGCTTCCAGTTTCGCCCGCCATCGGCCGAAACATCCGCGCCGGAGGGGCCCGCCGCGATCCACATCTTGCGGTCCGCCAGGTAGGCCACCGCCGAACGAAAGCCCTTGGGGGCCGCGCCGTCCGGCTTGGTCCAGGTCGCGCCGCCGTCGGCGGTGACGGCGATGTTGCCGGTCTCGTCGTTCGCCTTGTTGTAATCGCCGCCCACCGCGACGCCGTGCATCGCGTCGGAAAACGCCAGCGAAAAAATGCCCGCGGCGGGGGAATCGGCCCGAATCGGCGTCGCAGCCACGGTCCACGTGCGGCCGCCGTCCTTGGAATGGTAGACGCGCGCCGCGTCCTTTCCGCCCGTGCCGATCCACACTTCGCTCGGGCCCAGCACCGTGATCCCGGTGCCGCTGGCGGCGAAAGCGCCCTCGCCTGGGAGCGCCGGCGGCATCTTCTGCCGCTGCCAGGTCTTTCCGCCGTCTTCGGTGGACATCACCACCAACTGCCCGTCCACCTGGTCGCCCACCAGGATTCCGTGCGTCGCGTCCCAGAACGCCATTTCGTCGAAGAAGCCCTTGGCGTCGGGATTCTGGAGCAACAGCGTCCAATGCGCTCCGCCATCCACAGTCTTGTAAACGCGCGACGTCTCTCCCGTGCCGATGCTCAACAGGTACGCGATGTTCTCGTCTACGCCCTGCACGTCGCGGAAGTCCAGCGTTTCGGCGCCGGGCACCGTCGCGGCCGTCCAGGTGGCGCCGCCGTCGATAGTCTTCAGGTATGTGCCGCGAGTCCCGCTGGCCCAAGCCGTCTTCTCGTTCACCGCCCACACGCCTCGCAGCGACGCTGTGCTTCCGCTCGGTTGCACAACAAAGCTCTGTGCGAACGCGGCGCCGGCAAGAAATATCAGAAAACCGCTTCTCATAGGGTTCTCACCAGTATATGCGCGCCGGGCTCCCTGTTACGATAGAAACGATGACCCCCAATCAACCGGGCCAACCGCCCAAGATGCCCATCCCTGGTGTCCGTAATCTCATCGCCGTCGGTAGCGGCAAAGGCGGTGTCGGCAAGACCACCGTGGCCGTCAACCTGGCGGTCGGCCTGGGCGCGCTCGGCTATCGCGCCGGCCTGATGGATGCCGACGTCTATGGCCCCAATGTGCCGCTCATGATGGGCGTCAATCGCACTCCCATGGCTAGCGGGGACCGCATTCAGCCGCTCGAACAGTTCGGCGTCAAGCTCATGTCGATGGGTTTTCTCAATCCCGGCGATAAGCCGCTCGTCTGGCGCGGCCCCATGCTCCACAGCGTGGTGCAGCAGTTCCTGCGCGGCGTCGATTGGGGCGAACTCGATTACCTGGTCATCGATCTCCCGCCCGGCACCGGCGACGTGCAGCTCTCGCTCATCCAGACCGCTCCCATCACCGGCGCGATCGTGGTGACCACGCCTTCCGACGTTTCGCTCGAAGACGCCCGCAAGGCCGTCCACATGTTCCACCAGGTGCGCGTGCCGATTCTCGGGATGGTCGAGAATATGAGTTTCCTCAATTGTCCGCACTGCCACGAACGCATCGACGTCTTCAGCCACGGCGGCGGCCGCCGCACGGCCGCTGAGATGCAGGTGAACTTCCTCGCGGAGCTGCCGCTCGATCCGCAGGTGCGTATTGGCGGCGATACCGGCAGCCCCATCGTGCTGCGGAAAGGCGAAGGCGAACCCTATCTGGAGCTGGCCCGCAATGCCGCCGCCCGCTGCGACGAAGCCGCCAAAGAGACCGGCCCCAAGATCGAGATCAGCGACTGACGGCCAGCACCGGCAAGCCCAGCCGCGCCGCCGCTTCCGACCGTAGCCGCTGGGCTTCGCCCGCGCTGAAGCTCAATTGTCCGGCCCGTGCCCTTTGAAGCTGCAACTTTACCCACTGGCCGCACATGATGCCATCTGTGGAGTGCTTCGCGCCTAGCAGGTGCCCCACCTCGTGCGCCATCACATTGGCCAGCAGCATGGAGACATCGAGGCGGGTCCATGCTCGATCTTCAATTTGCCCATAGAAAACATCAGCCAATTCGGAGGGTACGGAGGTTCCCGTCACGAGGGCAGTTCCAAAGGCATCCGGTGACTCGGGGTTCCTCGATCCGCCGCGGAGGACCCGCACATTTAACTGGACAGGCCTATCCGGTTCGGCCTCGCGCAGGATCCACTCAGTTTCCACGCCCGCCTTGCGGAAGATTTCTTCCGCCGCTGTCATGGCCGGGCGCAGGATCCGCTCCGGAACCTTGGCGTAATTGCAGACGCCCACAGTCAACCGCGGTTCCGCGGCTTCGGCAACCTCCACGGCCGCCAGCACCACCAGACCAGCGGCAACAGCATTTCCGATTCTGCTTCTTTTCATATCGCCCTCCCCCACGCGTCAGCGTGGTCAAGGGCGATTGTGGGGTCGGGCGGCAGGTACCTCCATGCCGTGGCGGGGACGCGTGAGAGACGCGTGGGTGACGAGCTATCGGACTGAAAACTATAGACTTGTATGGCATCAAGTGGTAGACTGAGGCACGTGGAGAACAAGCGCAATGCCGGCCGGGTCTACCGGTTTGGGCCGTTCGAACTCGACCCTCGCGCCGGCGAACTGCGCAAGCACGGCATCCGCATCGGCCTCCAGGAGCAGCCTCTGCAAATCCTCACCATGATGCTGGCGCAACCGGGAGAGGCGGTGCTACGCGAGCGAATCCAACAAAAGCTCTGGCCCAACAACACCATGGTGGAGTTCGACCATGGCATCAACGCGGCCATCAAGAGGTTACGGGTGGCGCTCGGTGATTCAGCCGATACGCCCCGCTATGTCGAAACGCTGGCCCGCCGCGGCTATCGCTTTATCGCCGCCGTCGAGGGGATCGAGGAAGAGCCTCCGCCTGTCGCAGTTACCCTGGCCAGCCCCGAGTGGGACCCGGCGGACCTCACCGGCAAATCGGTCAACCACTACCGGGTCCTGGAAAGACTCGGCAGCGGCGGTATGGGCGTGGTGTACCGCGCCGAAGATACCAAACTGGGCCGGCAGGTGGCGTTGAAGTTTCTGCCTTGTTCGGCGGCGGAAACCCCGCCGCGGATTCTGGACCGATTTCGCCGCGAAGCCCAGGTAGCCGCGGCGCTGAATCATCCACACATCTGCGCGGTCTATGGAGTAGAAGAGGTGTCTGGCGAGCCTATGATCGTGATGGAACTGGTGGAGGGCCAATCCTTGGCTGAGCGACTGGCCAAGGGTCCCTTGCCGTTCGACCAGACTCTCCAGTTGGGAGTCCAATTGGCCCAGGCGCTGGACGCGGGCCATCGCGCCGGGATCGTGCATCGCGACTTCAAGCCGGCCAACATCATGCTGACCAGGAGTGGTGCAAAGATCCTCGATTTCGGGCTGGCTAAATGGGAGCGGGCGGCGGAACCCGAAGGCGCCACTGAGGCCGGCGCGACGCAGCCAGGTACCGTGTTGGGCACACTGAACTACCTGTCTCCCGAGCAGGCCCAGGGCAGGGATGTGGATGCCCGCAGCGATATTTTCGCATTTGGGGTGGTGCTGTACGAGATGGCCACCGGAAAAAAGGCCTTCCACGGACCGAACCGGGTCAGCGTGATCGCGGCGATTCTGGAGCGCCAGCCGCCCTCTGTCTCCGCTGCCATGCCGGGGACGCCCATTGCCTTCGAGCGCCTGGTGACCACCTGCCTGGCCAAAGATCCCGACGACCGCCAGCAGAGCCTTCACGATGTGTCACTACAGCTAGGGTGGATCGCGGATGCCGGCCCGATTCCTGCCTCCGGCGCGCGGCGCAATCGGCTTCTGCTGTGGGGGGCTTCCGCGCTTGCGATGCTGGCCGTGGCCGGGACCATCGTCTTCTTCGCATTGAGGGGATCTGGCCGGGCGTCTTCCCAGCTCGGGGTAGTCCACGTCCTGCTCCCGCCGCCGGAAGGCGCCGCCTTTGCGGGAGGCATGGCCGTTTCTCCGGACGGCAGCAAGCTCGCCGCCGTCATTTTCGATGCCTCCAATGTCCGGAAGCTGTGGGTGCGTTCGCTTCGCTCGCTGGGGGAACAGATCCTTCCCGATACCGTTGACGCCTCCCAGCCATTCTGGTCGGCCGACTCGAAATCCATCGGATTCTTCGCTCGTGAAAAGCTCAGAACCATCGCCGCCTCCGAGGGGCCCGTGCAGTCGATCAGTGACGCGTTGCGGCCCAATGGAGGAACTTGGAATGCGGACGGCACGATTCTGTACTGCCCGGATTACGTGTCCGCGCTACATCGCGTGCCCGCACAGGGGGGCGTGCACCAACTGGCCCTGCGTCAGGAGGAAGGGGAGATCTGGGGCGATACCTGGCCTCATTTTCTGCCGGACGGACTGCACTTCTTATTCCATGCTTCCTATCGCGACGACGCCAAATCCGGCGTTTTCCTCGGCGCGCTTGATTCTCTGGAGCGCCGGCTGCTGATGAGGGGGGTATCCGAGGCACATTTTGCGCCGCCGGACTATCTGCTGTTCCTCCGGGCGGGCGCCGTTATGGCACAGAACGTGGATATTGGTAGAGCCAGGCCCATAGGGGAACCCACTCCGGTCACCGGCGGGGGGAACGCCGGGACGGCTGGTGCTACCACTTTTTCGGCCTCCGAAAATGGCGTGCTGGTGTACGGTACTCTAACGCCGGCCTGGACGCATCGCCTGACATGGCGGGGGCGGGACGGCCAGCAATTGGGCAGCGCCGGCGAACCCGGTGCATACGCGGAGGTCTTCCTCTCGCCGGATGAAACCATGGCCTCGGTGATCTTGGCGCAGGACGGCCCGTCTAACCTCTGGCTGTTGCACTTCGACACCAACGTCTTGTCGCGCCTCACCTTTGAGCCCACCAGGATCTATGACGGGGTTTGGTCGCCCGACTCGCGCAGACTGCTGTATCAGATCTATAGCCCCCAGAGAACCAAGCTCATGATCTTGACGCTCGGCGAACACTCCCCCAAGGTCCTCCTGGACGATGGCAACCCCAATTTCCCGGACGACTGGTCGCCCGACGGCAAGTGGATCTTGGGCCGGCGGACGGACCAAAAGTTGTTCATCCTCGCCGCTGACGGAAGTTCCCAGCCGAAGGTCCTCCTCGACGCGCCGTATCGCATGGATCAGTTTCAGTTTTCGCCCGATGGACAATGGGTGGCTTACAACTCGGTGGAATCGGGCCAGTGGGAAGTTTACGTGGCTCGCTTCCCCGCGATGACCGGGACTCGGCAGCTCTCCAGGGCGGGCGGGTGCCAGCCCATTTGGCGCCGCGATGGCAAGGAACTCTTCTATCTGACCCAGGACGGCAAAATGATGTCCGTTCCACTGATGCAAGGTTCCACCTTACAAGCGGCCGCGCCGAAGATGCTATTTCAATCCAACATCCCGGTGAATTGTTCCATCACTCAATATGCGGCCGGCTCCAACGGCCAGAAGTTCCTGATGGTCGAGCCCGACCGCCAAAAGGACCCGCTGGAAGCCCGCGAACCGCTGCACGTTTTGATCAATTGGCAGGCGGGATTGCGGCGCTGACGGCGACCTGCCGAATCCGTTCGGGCTGTCCTTGAGATCGAATTCGCCAGTCTGTGCTACAATGTAGCACATGAGGAAGGCTTCGGTTCGGGATCTTCGCATCCGCACTTCGGAGTTGCTTCGCGACGCCGAGAACGGTGAAGTGATTGTCATTGAGCGCCGGGGCCAACCGGTTGCCGAACTGCGCCCCGTCACGAAGAAGCCCAAGAAAGTGAAAATGCCCGACATGAGCCGCTTCTGGAACGAGTTTCCCCAGGTTCCAGGAGACAGCACTCGATTTATTTCGGAAGACCGCGACCGCTGATGTACGTCGATTCGGCTTATATCGCCAAATTCTACTTGAACGAGCCGGACTCGCCACAGGTTCGGACCGCATTCGCGGGTGCCTCGGCACTGGTCTCGTCGATGTGGGCCCTCGGAGAAGTTGCCTGTGCGTTTCACCGCAATCTGCGCGAGGGATCGCTCGATCCCTCGCAATATCGCGCGCTGCTCGACGCTTTTCTGCAACACGTGGACGACGGGATCTGGACCTTCACCCCCGTCACGGAACGTCTCTTGCGAAAGATGACCCTTCTGCTGACGACGCTTCCCGCGACCGTCCATTTGCGAACGGGCGATGCGATGCATCTGACCACCGCCATGGACCTGGGCGAGCGTGAAATATGGACCAGCGACCGCCACGTTCTGGCAGGCGCGCAACATTTCGGGCTCTCGGGCCGTACGGCCTAGTTTCGCCCTATCCGGCCGCCGGCGCATTCACCGGCGCCTTGCCGCCCTTCCAGCTCTTCACCCAATCCTGGATCGCCGACATGTAAATGTAAAACACCGGCGTCAGGTACAACGTCACGAGCTGTGAGAACAACAGCCCGCCCACCACCACCAGGCCCAGCGGCTGCCGGGCTTCGCCGCCCGCGCCGTAGCCCAGCGCGATCGGCACGGCGCCCAACAGCGCCGCCATCGTCGTCATCATGATGGGGCGGAAACGGATCAGGCAGCCTTCGTAAATCGCCTTCTCCGGCGTCAGGTTGTGCTGCCGCTCGGCTTCCAGCGCGAAATCGATCTGCATGATCGCGTTCTTCTCCACGATGCCGATGAGCATGATCAACCCTACAAACGCATAGATGCTCAGATCGATGTGGAATACCACCAGCGTGAGCATCGCGCCGAAACCCGCCGACGGCAGACCCGAAAGAATCGTGATGGGGTGGATGTAGCTTTCGTATAGAATCCCCAGCACGATGTACACCACCATGATGGCGATGATCAGCAGCACCCACAGGTTGCCGAGAGAACTCTGGAAGGCCGCGGCTGCTCCCTGAAAGCGCGTGCTGATGGTCGGGGGCAACTGCCGGTTGGCGAGGTCCTGGACCTGCGCCACCACCGAACCCAGCGCCGCGCCCGGCTTCAGGTTGAACGATATGGTGGCCGCCGGCAACTGGCCATAGTGATTGATGGTCTGCGGCCCGATTTCCGTGGCCACGCTCGCCAGCGTGTCCAACGGAATCAACTTGCTCGCCGGCGTCTTGAAATACAGCAGCGAAAGCGCCCGCGGATCGGCCTGGTATTTGGGCTCGAGTTCCAGCAGCACTTTGTATTCGTTCACCGATCCATAAATGGTCGAGACCCATCGCGGCCCGTACGCGTCGTAGAGCGCGTTCTCGATCACGTTGGCGTTCAGATTCATGGCGGCGGCTTTGTCGCGATCGATCGATACATTCACCTGCGGGGTGGTCACAGCCACGTCGCTGGTGACGTCCTCCACTCCCGGAAGGCGCTCCACCTCTTTCGCCAGCTTGTCGGTCTCCGCGTACAGTAGCTGCTTGTCGGGCGTCTGCAGGGAGAACTGGTACAGGCTCTTGGTGACCTGCCCGCCGATCTGGATGGTCGGCGGGTTCAGCAGGTACGACTTCACGCCGACGTAGCCCGCCAGGCGCGGCCGCAGCTCGCGGATAATGTCGTTGACCGCCAGCTTCCGCTGGCTGCGCGGTTTCAGGTGAATCACCAGTTCGCCGTAATTGGGACCGCCCAGGTCGGACGACGTGGTGCCTCCCACGCTGGCCATCAGCGCCTCCGTGTTCGGGTCTTTCGACACCTCATCCGCGATCTGCTTCACGTAATCCACCATCTGGTAATAGGAGGTTCCCTGCTGGGCTTCCGTGATGATTTGTAACTGGTCCGTGTCCTGGTCCGGGATGAAGCCCTTGGGGATCGTCACAAACATGTACATGGTGGCTCCCAGCACCAGTACGAAGCTCACCATCATGGCCGGACGGTGGCGCAGCACGAACTGCAGGGAATGATCGTAGGCGCGCAGCATCCCCTCGAAAAATTTCTCCGTCAGGCGGTACAGCGCGCCGTGCCCGGCCTCCGAATGGGCGCGCAGAAACCGGCTGCACAGCATGGGCGTCAGGGTCACCGAGACGACGCCGGAAATCAGGATGGCCACCGTGATGGTCACCGCGAATTCCTTGAACAGCCTGCCCAGCACCCCGCCCAAAAACAGCACCGGGATGAACACCGCGGCCAGCGACAGCGTCATTGAGACGATGGTGAAGCCGATTTCGCCCGAGCCCTTGAGCGATGCCAGCAGCGGCTGCTCGCCCAGCTCGATGTGCCGCACGATGTTCTCCAGCATCACGATGGCGTCGTCCACCACGAAGCCGATCGACAGGATCAACGCCATCATCGAGAGGTTGTCCAGGCTGTAGTCCAACAAGTACATCACCGCGAACGTTCCCACGATCGAAAACGGCAGCGCCAGGCTGGGGATGATGGTCGCGGAGATATTTCGCAGGAAGAGAAAAATCACCATCACCACCAGCCCCAGCGTCAATAACATGGTGAACTGGACGTCATGGAACGACTCGCGAATGGTGTCCGAGCGGTCGTACAGAATGTCCATGTTGACCGATGGCGGCAACTCCTTCTTGAAGAGCGGCAGCAGGTTCTTCACGCCGTTGGTCACTTCCATGGTGTTGGTTCCCGGCTGGCGCCGGATGGCCAGAACAATCGCGCGGCTGCTGCCATCGTGGGTGTAGTACCACGACGCCGTCTTATCGTCTTCCACGCTGTCGATGATGTTGCCCAGTTCCTCCAGCCGCACCGGCGAGCCGCCCCGGTAGGCCACAACGATGGGCTTGTACTCCGCGGCCGTCAGCAATTGCCCGCTGGCCTGCAGCGTGAAGGAGCGCTGCGGTCCGATGATTGCGCCGGTCGGCAGATTGACGTTCCAGTTGGTTAGCGCCGTCTGGATTTCGTTGATGCCGATCTGCCGCGAGGCCAGCGCATGCGGATCCATCTGCACGTGCACGGCAAACTTCTGCGCGCCCAGCACCTGCACTTGCGCCACCCCGGAGATCATGGAAATGCGCTGGGCGATGCGCGTCTCGGCGTAATTGTCCAGGTCGTAGAGCAGCAGCGTTGGAGAAGTCAGCGCCAGGTACAGGATGGGCTGGTCCGCCGGGTTCACTTTGGTGAAGGTCGGTGGCGTGGGCATGCCCTGCGGCAGCACGCGCGAAGCCTGTGTAATGGCCGCTTGCACGTCCACCGCCGCACCGTCCAGCTTGCGGTTCAGTTCGAATTCCAGGGTGATCTGCGTGTTGCCGAGCGAATTCGAAGAGGTCATCGAATTCAAACCGGCGATGGTGGAAAACTGGTTCTCGAGCGGAGTTGCCACGGCCGACGCCATGGTCTCCGGGCTGGCCCCCGGCAGGCTGGCGGTCACCAGCAGGGTAGGGAAGTCGACGTTCGGCAGGTCGCTAACCGCCAGGGACCGGTACGCCACGCCGCCGAACAGCGCGATGGCGGCCATCAGCAGACTGGTCGCGATCGGCCGCTCGATGAATGTCTGGGAAATATTCATGCGTCAGCAACCAAGTCTTGTGGGGCAGGATGGTATCCTGCGCGCCGGTTGGCAACCGGCGCTGGGTGGCCATTGGCAAACGTCGGCAGGCGGGTTACCAACCCGCCGCGGGTTAACAACCTGCCCCACAAGCCAGCAGCTTCCGCCACTCTGTTTAGCGAGCTTCACTAATTTTGCGAACGCCCTTTGCGTCCACCCCGCCCTCCGCCGGTGCCTTTGCGGCCGTCCGGGCTCGCGCCTGACGATCGACCGGAGCCTGCGTCTGGCGGCCCACTGGAGTCTGCGCCGCGGCCTGCGCCGCCAGCCGCACCTGCGCCGCGGCCGCCGATAATCACCTTGCTGCCCGGCGCCAGCCGCAACTGGCCTTCCTTAACAACCGTCTCACCCGCTTCCAGGCCCTTCTCGATTACCATGTCCTGATTGACCCGCGCGCCGGTCGTCACCGCGCGGTTCTCCACGCTGCGGTCCGGCTTCACCACGTAAACGTAAGAACCGCTCTGCCCCGTCATCACCGCCTCATTTGGCACCGTCACCGCGTTCGCCTGCGTGGTCAGCCGCAGCGTGACGCGCACAAACTGGCCCGGCCACAGCTTGCGGTCCTGGTTGGCAAAAGTTCCTTTCAGCTTGATGGTCCCGGTGGTCATGTCCACGGCGTTGTCCACGAAAGTCAGGGTCCCGTTCTCTTCGCCGGCGTTGCTGTCATCCTGCGGCCGCGCCCGCACCGGCAGCTTCCGCTCCGCCATGTATTGCTTGATGGCCGGCAACTGCGCCTCCGGCACCGCGAACGTTACGTAGGTGGGCTCGATCTCGTTGATGGTGCACATCTCCATGCTGTTGGCCATCACGATGTTGCCCTGCTTCACCGTCACGCTCCCTGTGCGGCCGTTAATGGGCGACCGGATCTCGGTGTAGCTGAGTTGCACCTTGGCGTTCTCCACCGCCGCTTTGCTCGCCCCGATGGCCGCTTTGGCGCTCTCGATGGCCGCCTGGTCCGCCGCCACCAACTGTTTGGCTGCTTCGGCGTTGGCCCGCAACTGATCGGCCTGGTCGCGTGAAACCACCTTGTCCTGGAACAACTGCGCATAGGCGGCCGCCTGCGAGTCGGCGTATTTGGCCTGAGCCGAGTCGCGCGCCTGGTTGGCCTGCGCCTGCGCCAACGACGCTTCGTCGTGCGCTTCGTTGGCGGTGGCCTGGCTCAGCGCCGCTTCGAGCGGCCGCCGGTCGATCGTGAACAGGAGATCGCCCTTCTTGACGTAATCGCCTTCGTTAAACGAAGAGAGCGTAAGCTGCCCGGTGACCTGCGCCCTCACCGAAATCGTGGAGTACGCTTCCACGTTGCCGATTACCTGGATCTCCACCGGCACATCCTTGGTGGTCGCCACCGCCACCGTGACCGGCGCATCTCCGCCCATCCCTTTCTTACCGCCTTTACCGCCTCCGGGTCCCGCGGTGCTGGCGCCGGAGTTGGAGCAGCCGTTCAGGGCAAGCAGTGCTGTTACGGCAGCCGTCAGAATCCAAAAACTTTGGAATCGCTTGTGGCCGTCACACACACCGAAGGCAATAGGATGCATAGGTCGCATTCGTGATTTTGGCGCTAACCCCATGGTAAAGGTTACAATTCGCCCACTGCAAGGGCTCGAAAGAGTACATCGTCCCGGATCGGCCTAAACCCTGGGCTTGGGCGGTGGCAGTTCCCGCGCCACTACCGTATCCGAGAAGGCTTCCCGGTGGTGGCTGCCGTCGCAAAACGGCTTGTTGGCCGAGTGGCCGCAGCGGCATAACGAAATCACCGTTCTTCCGGCAAGGCCGAACAATGCTCCACTGGGGTCCACGATTTCGAATTCCCCTTCAATCCGAATCGGACCGTTGTTCTGAGGCGCAATCTTCGCAGGCATCCTAGGATCGTATCAAATCCAGTCCAGTGGGGCAGACCCCCTGGTCTGCGCGGGTCCCCCTGGACCCGCTGTTTGTTCGAACGATGAGTGGTTGCCGCTCGTGAAAAGCCGGCCGGGGGCCGGCTGCGGACGAGGGCGTCCGCCCCACAGGCTACTGCTTCTTGGTTGGAGGCGGCGCCGTCGTGCCCTTCTTGTCGTCCACCACGCCTCCGAACCGGATCGTCGACTTACCTTCGTACTTCTTGTAATCCTGGTACTTTACGGTCATGCGGATGCGCTGGTCCATATCTTTGAAGTGCAGCGTATCGTCGGCATGCGTGTACGTCGGAAACCAGTACTTTCCGTCGATCTGCTCGCGGTACGTTTCGAACTTCGGAAACTGGTTGGTCTTGGCGTCCACCAGGCCGACGCCCTTCCCGTAACTCTTCACGATCTGGTAATCGCGGTCGTCCACCCACACCTGGCCCTCGAAATACCGCTTGCCCTTCACCATCTTCTTGGGCTTCACCGAGAACGTGTAGCAGCCGATCTCATCCAGCTTCTCGCGCCCCAGGTAATTGATGTTGTACTCTGCAATTTCCGAGGTCGTGAGGACGAATGGCTGCACGTCGCGCAGATCCGCCACGTCTTCCGGCGTCAGCCCGATGTGCTGGAGCGATATCACAGGCGCATAGACCACCTTCTCCGCGCGTTTGTCGTTCAAGAAGTAGATGTCGTCCACCTCTTCCCACTTCCCGCCGGAGGGATTGCCGCCCATGTCGAGCTCTTCCATTTTCACCGTCTGCCGGTAGGTGTAGTTGTTGCGCGCCTCCCGGAATTCGGCTTCTTTGGCGGAAAACTTCTGGATAATCTGCTGCGGGTCCACCTGGTCCTGGTTCGCCGCCGGCTGCATCCCGACACACATCGCCGCCATCGCGGCGCCAACAATCAACGTACGCATTTTCCCCCTCATCGGTGAGACAAACTCACTTGCCTAACAGTTTCTTTGCCACGGTCAGCAACTGGATGTTGCTGGTGCCTTCGTAAATTCGCCCGATTTTGGCGTCCCGGTACAGCTTCTCCACCGGATAATCTTTCGTCACGCCCACGCCGCCGTGCACTTCGATGGATTTCGACGCCGCCCGCTCCGCGATCTCCGAGCTGTAATACTTGGCCATCGCCGCCTCCATCAGGAACGGCATCCCGGCGTCCCGCAGCCGCGCCGCGTTGTACACCAGCAGCCGCGCCGCTTCCACCTCGATGGCCATCTTCGCCAGCTCAAACTGCACGCCCTGGAACTCGCCGATGGCCTTGCCGAACTGCTTGCGCTCCTTGGCGTATGCTACCGCGTGGTCCAGCGCTCCGCGCGCCAGGCCGATCATCTGCGCGCCAATCGCAATCCGTCCTTCGTTCAGCGTCTCGATCGCGATCTTGTAGCCCTTTCCCACTTCCCCCATCACGTTCTCGCGCGGCACGCGGCAGTTATCCATCAGCAGCTCGCACGTCGACGACGCGCGCAGCCCAAGCTTGTCTTCCTTCTTCCCCACCTGAAAGCCCGCGAACTCGCGCTCCACCAGGAACGCCGTGACCCCTTTGTATCCGGCCGCGGGGTTGGCATTCGCGAACAGCAGAAAGAAGCCGGCCTCGGCCGCATTGGTGATCCACAGTTTGCGCCCGTTCAACAGGAAATGGTCGCCGCAATCTTCCGCTGTGGTAGCCATGGCGAAGGCATCCGAGCCCGATCCGGCCTCCGACAGCGCGTACGACGCCACCATGTTCTCCGCCAGCCGCGGCAGGTACTTCTTCTTCTGTTCCGCCGTCGCCCACTTCAGCAGCGCGTTGTTGCAGATGGTGTTCTGCACGTCGACGATCACGCCGGCCGAGGGATCCACCGCCGACAACTCCTCCACCGCCAGAATCGCCTGAAAAAAAGTGCCGCCCTGCCCGCCATATTCCTCGGGGATTTCGATCCCCATGAGACCCATCTCGAAAAACTGTTTGATGATGTCCGGGCGGAAGTGCGCGGCTTCGTCCATCTCCCGCACGTACGGCCGGATCTGCTCGCGCGCGAACTTGCGCACGGTAGTCTGGAAAAACTTCTCTTCTTCACTGAGCGACGTCAGCGGCAGTGGAACGGCATCCATGGTTTGGGGGGGTGCTGCCATAGATACAGTGTACAGCCGCGAGGCCCGACGTTCACTCGACTCGTCGGGTGGCAGTCCCGCGAGCCTATCGGGATCGAGGAACGGGGTTTGGTGAGGGGGTTGTCTCCTGGAAGCGGACCCGGGCGTTCGCGCAGGGCACTTCCGCGCGGCGGACGTCAATCGTCCAGTTGACGCGATGGGGACTTCACGGGAGGAATCGTGAAGAGAGGCCGCTCTTGCAGATCCGCGCTGGAGCCGGCTCCGGCCTCCAGAGACTCAGAGCCACCTGAGCTCTGCCGCGACATGGCACGGTGGCTGAGAGTCGGCCCACGCCAGGATGTAGAGGTGGCGGAAGTAGGCTGGCATAAGAGCCGCCTCCACGTTCTTGTCGCCAAATACGACGCGAACGCGCCCTTCGCCCCAGTCGAGTTCAACATGGATCCGAACCGGGCTCTCTGAGTTAAAGGGCCATTCTCTTTCACTTTTTTCCTGCTCGTACATCCGGTAGTGAAGTCCGGTTGGCAGATTGGGGTCGAACTGTCCTTGCGCGTTGAGATGACCCTGGCCTATGTGAAAAAGGAAGTACTGGGAGATAGTAACATCCGTGCGTCCGTCGTAGATGTAGTCCTCCGGGGCCACTACAAACCCGCAGCGCCAATAAGGCTCCTCTGGCGGTGTGATCGTGAGCGTGAAGCCCCGTGATTCGGAGGGAATCTGTTCCCGGGCGAAGTCCGCATACTGGCCGAACTTGAAAGGCACCCTACGACGCGACAGTAGGAAGGATCTCGCCAGGGGACTGCCCTCGGTGGACGCTGCGCCGGTCGGAACTTCCTCCGTTGAGGACACAACTCGCTCCTCGAACGCTCCCACGTAAGGCGAAACGCGGCGCAAGCGGCTCACGTCCAGACCGCCGATACTCCAATCTCGCATGCTGTCGGGGGCCTCACGTGTGCCGGGTTCCCTGTTCGGGCGGCCTATTGCAAAGAACTCGCTTACGCCCGGTTTCGCGACCCATCCCTCGTCGCGATCCCGCCGACCCGTCGCCTGCTCCTCCAGTCGGGTCAGCAGCCCACCGTCTTGTTCGGCCTCTTGAAGTAGCAATGGCCAGAGCAGCTCCAGTGCCGTGAATTTCCCTAGTTGCTCCAACGTGATCGCACCGGAGCCTAGCTGCCCCTCCGCGCTCGCAAGTAGACCCGTCTCCTTTGCGATCAACGTGCGCAGCCTGAACAGACCCAGAAACCGCTTTACACGGCGTGGGTTATTCCTAAAGGCGGGAGCCAATGCCAGCGTGACGTCCCGGATAGTCTCGGAGTCACCGTCGACACGAAACTCAATCAATTCCTTGGGCCTGGCGCTTGGCGCCACCACGGTGGCCTGATGCTGCGCCACCTTTTCGGGAGCCGGGACCCGTTGGCCGCGAGCCCTGGAAAGCTTGGACTGTAGAGACGCCCAAAGGCCGCGGGCCCGCCGCCGAAGACCCATGTCGATGGGAGAAGCCTGGGGCGGGGACAGAGTTTGTAGGAGCCTCTTTATATCCTCCTCCCCCGGTCGCGGAAGTGCGAATCGCAGTTGAATGAACTTCTCCAGGAACTCGCGGCCGAACTCCAGCGCGCTACCTTCGTCCTTGGACTCGGCGCCGGATTTCAGCGTCGCATCCGTCCCCTTTGCTGCGGCCTCCTTTCGCGCCACTGATCGCTTCAGGCATTTCACCAAGTCAGTATTCTTAACGGCGATTCCGGCGGCCACCTTCTCCCAATCCATTCCGATAACAAAGACGAGTCGTGGGTCGTCGGAGATCATTAGGTTGATGGCCTGCATGAGATCGGCGGCCCTCGGTACCTGGCAGCGGTCCAGGTCGTCCACGAACACATATACTCGACGCTTGCCGGCATACGCGTCCACGACCTTACGAAAGTCACGATGGAATTCCTCGGCAAACGAGACGCTGCCTTCATACCGAGGAGCCTTCAAATGCTTCTGGAGATCGACCTCAAGCGGGCTGCCTACGAGCCTCTTGATGTACTTCAGGAGGTAAACCACAAGCGCCGCACACCCAGCCCAACCGCTAACGTGGAAGAACCGGTCCACGATCGAGTGGGCAGAAGTTCCGTCTGATATAGCGGGGCACTATCGGGCCAGAAACTCGACAGCCGTGCGGATGTAGTCGGTTCCTCGGAAAAGGGCCAAAAGGGCGACTGCGGCCAGCACGGACAAGAAGCACAGCCACAGTGCCAACGCGCGTAGCAGGTCCGACCAGCCGCTCTTCCAGGAGAAGCGCCTAAAGAACAGGCTCAGGTCGCATCGCCAGCGCGGCGCGAGGGGGCGCTGTTCGCGAACCCGCCGCAGGAACTCGAGCGCGAAGGCAGCCCACAACGCCTCTTCCTTATCGTGCCGCCATGGATTGAATCTCACCATCAATGAGGGAGGGTCCGTCTTCCGCCCCTTCTCGGCCTCGTTGATGTGCCCTTCCAACTGCTCCATGAAGGAAGACTTACCGCTTCCCCACTCGCCTTCGATCGATATCGCTAGAGGCGCCTTGGTAGCCGGGTGGGTCAGAAACGAGGCCAGGGCCCTGGCATACGGAGTGAAGCCAAGGGTGTCGTCAGTGGTCTTCTGATCATTGGGGCAAACTGGAAGAATCGACTCTTGGCGGGCGTGCGGTGGAGCCGGCGGCGATGCCGCATCCGGAGCGTCGTCGCCAGATCCGCCCGGTGGTCTTCCCGTCCATGCGGCCGCCATTCAGGTCCTATTCTGGATTTGATTATAGGCCATGCGGCGCACAAAGCTAGGCAACTCTCTGTAAGGCCTCTTCGTTTATACCAGAGAACCATGGGGCGCTGAGTTACCGGACCAAATGGGGACGGACGCATTTTCGCTGCCGGTGGGCCCTTGAGGCTATCCGGCCGCAGCAACCCAGATCAATTACGTCAATTCCTCCAGCAGCTCCACGTCCTTGATCAAGAGATCGCTCACGACTTCGCCGACATCCCGGCCCTTCTTCAGCGCGATGCGCTCCAAACGCTTCTGCAACTCGCCGTCAAGGTAGATAGGCAGACGTATGCGCGCTTCCTTCCGGTAAAACTTGCCTCGCTCCGCCTTGGAAAAGTCGTAATGTGGCTTCATTGTTCAAGTCCCCGATATTGTGCGGTTTCTTTCCGGTCCGCCCGGCGCGCGGAAATCAAACGTATTTTTGCGCTCGCCTCACGGCCGGATTCCAGCTCCTCGCGGAAAGTGTGGCACACCACCAGCAGCGCTCCAGCGCGATCCAATCCGAGAGTGATCCAACGCTCTTCCGTCTCGCTGTGCTCAACATCGAATATCGACATGGCTCTCGGATCGAGAAAAACCGTGGCGGCCCGCTCAAATGAAACCCTGTGTTCCCGGGAATTCCGAAGGGCCTTCGCGGGGTCCCACTCGAACTGATGTTCGAATTGCCGCTCCACCCAAGGATTATCTCACGAAGTCCGAGTTGTCTCGCGTGAGAGGCTCCCTTACACCACCGTCGTCAGGTCCTGGCACTTCCGGCCCCGGGGACTCCGCCACGCCGGCGTGCGTCACGTAACCGTTGTACGTGTTGACGCCTCCCTTGAGCGCCGGATGCCGCTCGCAGGCGCTTTCGAGGCCATGGTTCGCTAACTCCAGCAGGTAGGGGAAAGTCGCGTTGGTGAGCGCGAACGTCGAGGTGTGCGGCACCGCGGCAAGCCGGGGACAAACCGGGGACGTTTCCAGTGGCGTTCAGCAGTTAGTCTCGTGACACGCCGTCCACGGAACCATGCTGGGTTTGGCTGGCGCCCGAGAGGGCTTTTGTGAGGGGACCTGTGCACGCCCTATACTATACGCAGAGGGCAGTATGGCGACAGGATACGTCGAACAGCGCGAAGGCGGATATTACATTGTCGGGACCCGGGTTTCCCTTGACTCCGTGGTATATGCCTTCCTGCGGGGTGAGTCGCCTGAAGGCATCGTCGAATCGTTCCCGGCCCTCAGCTTGGAGCAGGTGTTCGGGGCCGTCGCATTTTACCTTGCGAACCGGCAGAGCATCGACGCGTACCTGCGGGATGGAAGAGTCGAGTTCGCATGTATGCGAGACGAAGCTCGGCGTAAGCATCCAGCGCTCTATTCTAAGCTGGAGGCCGCCCGGTACGGGGCGCCAAGCCCCAGCGCATGAGGCCGCGGTTCCAGGCTGATGCAGACTTCAACCAAAAGATCGTTCTTGGCCCTACGCCGCCGACTGCCGGCACTCTTTCCAGAATGCGCTGGCAGGTGCGAGGCTGCGGTGACCCGTGCGATTATTTCACGGGCGCCGCCGCGAAGCCGGCCGGGACCGCACCGCAAGCCAGGTCGCCGGGCGGCGAATCCGGAGTCAAGGGCTTTACGTTATTCTGGCGCAGTAATTCGTTCAGAGCCGGCACATCCACGGTGTTGATGGTCCGCCACAGCGCCAGGTTGTTGTCGAGGTCGGTGCAATAGTCGTGGAAGGCCTTCACTTGGGCGTCCACCGGTGCGTGGTCGGACTCGTACTCCACAATCACCATCAATCCCGCAAAGGCGCCGTTCACGCCGGTGAATCCAGGGTTGCCGGTGTACGCGGGCACGCCGTAGGGGCCGCTCGCCGCCGCCGAAAGTCGCCCCTCGACGGGCGCCATCTTGGTGTCGAGCGCATTCACTGCCTGCGACACCGCAGGTGGCAATTGCTGGCCAGTCAGCGCTTTCAGTTGGGCGCGCAACTGGGCTGCCTGGTTGTAGCCGGTATGGCTCGCCGCCATACCGTCCACGCTTTTCTGCTCCAGGTCGAACTGGGCGCGCAACTCGGCCATCACGGCCGGCGATTCGCCGATGCGCGGATCTTCATGCACGGTCAGCGTCTGGGTTGCGGTCTTACCATCCACCGTGAGCTTCAGGGTGTAAGTGCCTGGCAGAGCCAGCGCGCCCTGCGGCGTGTAGGGCGTGTCCCGATAGACGGCGGCCATCACCTGCGCCCAGTTGTGGCTGAGCGCCGGCGGATCGTCGTAGCGCAGGTCCCAGTTGCTGCGGTTGCTTCCCACGTTGGTTGTCAGCGCATGCGGCGGGCGCAGCCAATAGCCCGGCACCGGCGGCAGCGGCTCGTCGAGCGGCGGGGCGGGCCGGCTTGAAAGCGCCCGCACCAGCCTGTTTTGCGCATCGTAGATTTCGATTTTGACCTCGCCCGCCGGCTTCGATCCCAGGTAGTAATCGACCGTCGCGCCCTCGGACGGATTCACTGCGTGCGGCACTTCCGGCGGCAGCGGCGTATCCATGTTGATGTTGCGGCGGACGCGGATGGCGTCGCCGGGCTTGAACAGATACGGCACGTCCCCGGCCAGGCGGTCGACCAACGCAGGCGTGAGCTGGCGCAGCGGCGAGATGTCATCCAGCACAAAGAAGGAACGGCCGTAGGTTCCCGCCACTAAGTCGTTGCCATGAATCACCAGGTCGCGGTAGGACGTATTGGGCAGGTTCAGCCGCAGTGACTGCCAGTGGTCGCCATCGTCGAATGAGACATCGACGGTGGTCTCGGTGCCGGCGAACAAAAGCCCGCGCCGCACGGTGTCTTCGCGGACCACGCGCACGAAGCCGCCGGTGGCTTCATCGGTGGGCAACCCGTTGACGATCGGTTGCCAGCTCTGCCCGTAGTCGCGAGTGCGATAGATATGCGGCTTGTCATCGCCGCCGCTGCTATGTTCCACCGCGGCGTAGGCGGTAGCGGCGTCGAAGTGCGAGGCCTCCACCGCCCCCACCAGCGAACCGGCTGGAATGGCCTCCGGGGTCACGTCCTTCCAATGCGCCCCGCCGTCCTCGGTGACGTAGATCACGCCGTTGCTGCTGCCGGTCCACATCACGCCCGCTTTCGCGGTGGAGACGGCGAGAGTGGCGATGGCGGGGCCGCCGCGTCCGGTAGCGGGACCCTCCGCCGCCTGTTGGCCGGCGCGGGCGCTGAGATCGGGGCTGATGGCCTGGAAGTGCCGGCCGCCATCCTTGGTCATCATGACGAACTGCGTCGCCCAGTACATGGTGTGCGGGTCTTGCGGTGAAAACACGATGGGTGCGCTGCTGGCGCGGCGGTAAATGCTATGGCCGACCGCGGGATTGATAATCTGCTGCTGCCACGTGTCGATCTCGATCCGCGCCAGGTCGCCGTAATTGCCGTTGGTGTAGAGGATGTTGGGATCGGTCGGGTCGGGGGCGACGAAGCCGGCCTCCCATCCCGGAACCGGGAACCAGTCGAAAGGCGTGATTTGGCCTAGATCGCCGCGGCTGCGCGTGCCCACGACGCCGCTGTCCTGTTGCGAGCCGTAAACCCAATAGGGAAAGCGGTTGTCCACGCCAATCTTGTACACCTGCGCGGTCGGCTGGTTGTACCAGGAACTCCAGGTATGCCCGCCGTCGAGGCTGACGGTGGCCCCTTGATCGCCGCCATACAGGATGCGGTCCGGATTGACGGGGTCGAGCCACCACTCGCGCGGATCGTCGCCTCCGGGCGCGCCTTTGAAGGCAACCAGCGTATGGCCGCCGTCGTCCGACCGGTACGAGGATGTCCCCATGGCGTAAACCACGTCGGGGTTTTTGGAATCCACATAGACGTGGCCGCTGGCAGTGTAGGTGGTGTTCGTGCCCACCGCCCAGTTCGCGCCGCCATCGTCGGAGCGGAAGAGGCCGCCGCGGCCCAGCATGTACAGGCGCTGCGAGTTGGTGTGTTGAGCTACGGCGACGGAGCCCACCGCCGGCATCCCGGTCCCTTTGACCTCGGTCCACGTCACTCCTTCATCGGTCGATTTGTACATCGCCGGCGGCGGCCCTCCCGCGCCCCGTCCGCCGCCCCCGCCGCTGCGTCCACCGGTTCGCGTATCGGTAAAGCGGTGTGTCATGGTGGCGTAGATGACCCGCGGATTATCGAAGGCCCAGACGATGCTGGTGGCGCCGGTCTCGTCGTCTGTGTAGAGCACCTTGCTCCAGGTGCGCCCGCCGTCGGTGCTGCGGTAGACGCCGCGCCGCTCGCTCCTGGTGCGCAGATCGCCCAGCGTAGCCGCCAGAACCAGGTTCGCGTCGCGCGGATCTACCAGGATGGCGGCGATGCCGTGGTTCTGCTCGAGTCCGATATGCTGCCAGGTCTTTCCGGCGTCGCTGGTTTTGTACATGCCCAAGCCGCGGTCCCCCGCCCCCACGTACACCACGTTGGGATCGGAGGGAGCCACCTCGAGCGCGGTGACGCCCGCAATCTCCGGCGCCGAATCGGTCACGTTGAACCAGGTGGCGCCTGCGCTGACCGTCTTCCACACGCCGCCCAGCGCGGCTGCGGCATAGAACACGCCGGGCTGGCTGATCGCCCCGCTGACGGCCGAGATGCGCCCTCCGCGGAACGGCCCGATGTTGCGCCACTTCAGTCCTTCATAAAGCCGGGTATCGACCTGCGCCGCTCCCGCCGTCGACCAGACCAACAGAAAAACAGTGGAGCGGAGCCGCGGTATAAACGTCATCATGGGGAATCGCCTCCTGGCGCGACAATCCTGGATAGCATATCGCAAACGCGCCAGACAAGATGTGTGGGGCATGATGGTGGTTCGGCATAGGTTGTGGGGCAGACCCCCTGGTCTGCGCGGGACGCCCCCGTCCCGCAGCCGGAACAACAACGCCAGCAGGCCGACGGGGGCGTCGGCCGCAGACCAGGGGGTCTGCCCCACCATTCCGTCACTGTATTCTGCGAGCCTCTATAAGATGTTGATGTTATCGTATGAATTAGCCATGCGACCAGCAAGCGTTTCCGCCTCGCTTCTGCTGCTTTGCGCTTCGCCCTTGGCGCTGGTCCACGCGCAGAGCACTGCGGTTCTGGACATTCGGTGGGACGCCGTCTCCCAGGTTTCGAAAACCACCGCTACCCTGCAAGTAGTCGTCAATCCGCTGCTGCGGCGTGGTTCCGCCATCCACGATTCGGCCTTTCGGGCCCTGCACGATCTTGGCGCGGAGTATGTCCGCTACGTCCCCTGGCTCCCGTACCCGAAACTCGCCGTTGCCGAGCTTGAGCCGGGCGTGTGGGACACGTCGCTCATCGACCCGATGACCATCGATTTCTTCCACTCGACCGAAGGCCACGCCACCATTCTTAACTTCAGCACCATTCCCGCGTGGCTTTTCAAGACCGATAAGCCGGTGACCTATCCGGCCGACCCCGACGAGGTGGCGTGGAATTACACCCAGGGCAAGGACCTGCGCGAAGGCGGCTTGCAGGATCTCGCCGACTACTACGCGCGCCTCGTGAGCTGGTATACCCGGGGCGGCTTCACGGACCGGCAGGGAAAGCAGCACACCTCCAACTTCCACTTCAAGATTCCGTATTGGGAGGTCTTCAATGAGCCCGAGTTCGAGCATGGGATGTCACCGCAGGACTATACCGCGCGCTATGACGCGGTGGCGGCTGCCGTCCATGCCGTGTCGCCCGAGACGAAGTTCGTCGCGCTCGCCCTCGCGGCTCCCAGCGGGCACCCGGAAATGTTCGAGTACTTCCTGGACCACAAGAACCATCGTCCCGGTATACCGCTCGACATGATCTCCTATCACTTCTACGCAACCCCGGCGGCATCCGAGACGCCCGAGCACTGGCAGTACACCTTCTTCAACCAGGCCGACGGATTCCTCAACACGGCGCGCTACGTCGAACAGATCCGCAAGCGGCTATCGCCCGAAACGCGCACCACCCTCGATGAGATCGGCAATATCCTCCCCGGCGATCCCGCGGGCAAGGAGACCATTCCCGATATCTACTGGAACGCCTCGGGAGCGCTCTATGCGTACGTCTATCTGGAGGCGATGCGCATGGGAATCGATATTGTCGGAGAGTCGCAGCTTGTCGGGTACCCGACGCAGTTTCCGAGCGTGAGCATGGTGGATTGGAAGACGGGAAGTCCCAATGCCCGCTTCTGGGTGCTCAAACTGATCCACGACCACTTCGCGCCGGGCGACAAGCTTGTCGAGACGCGTGGCGCGACGGGCGACATCCTGGCGCAGGCGTTCGTCACGCCCCAGGGCCGCGCGCTACTCGTGGTGAACAAGCGCAATGGGAAAAACATCGTCCGGCTGAAGGAGGAATGGAAGGATGCCGAAGTGTCGGTGGTCGATTCCTCCGCGGCCCCGCACACGGCGGCGTTAGGAGGGTCGGCGATTGAACTGGGTCCTTTCGCGGTCGCGGTAGTTTACGGGAAGTGAGCAGGCGCGCCTGTGGGGTCAGGCTTTCAGCNNCTTTCAGCCTGCCGCCGGGCTTCCGCCCGGCGTCTCGCGACAATTGCGAACAACGCCGGCTGAAAGCCTGGCCCCACAAGAGATCAGGCTCGCTAAAATCGGACTGGCATAACCTAATTGATGCCAAGTGCCGATAAGCTGAAGAGGAAAGTAAAAGGTCCAGACCATGCTCCGAGTTCACGCCTATCATGTCACCCCCTGCTTGCCGGCCCGGCTGCAGTGCCTGAACAAGCTGTCCCTGAACCTGCGCTGGTCCTGGCACCACCCCACCATCGAACTCTTCCGCACGCTGGATCCCGACCTGTGGGAAGAGACCGGGCACAACCCGCGCCTGATTCTGGGCCGCATCGACCAGAGGCGGCTCGACGAACTCTGCGGCGATGAGGCTTTCCTCGCGCAACTGGACCGGGCGTCCGCCAATCTGGACGAGCACCTTGCCGGCGCCGGTTGGTTCGCCGCGGCGCACCCGGAGGCGACCGGAATCCGCATCGCCTATTTTTCGGCGGAGTTCGGACTGACGGAGTGCATTCCGAATTACGCCGGCGGCCTGGGCATCCTGGCCGGCGATCACCTCAAGTCGGCCAGCGACCTCGGCCTGCCTCTGGTCGGCATCGGCCTGCTCTACCAGGGCGGCTACTTCCATCAGTACCTCAATGCCGATGGATGGCAGCAGGAAACCTATCCGATCAACGACTTCCACAACCTGCCCATCCAACCGGTGGAGGATGGGGCGGGGAAGCCGCTCAGGGTGCACATCGATTTCCCCGGACGGCGCCTCGAGGCGCAGATCTGGAAAGCGCAAGTGGGAAGAGTGCCATTGTATCTGCTCGATACCAACGTTGCCGGGAACACGGCCGACGACCGGCAGGTGACCGGAGCGCTGTACGGAGGCGACCGCGAGCTTCGGATGCAGCAGGAGATCGTACTGGGGATCGGTGGCATGCGGGCGCTTCACGCGCTGGGTATACGGCCAACCGTCTGCCACATGAACGAAGGACACTCGGCGTTCCTGGGACCGGAACGGACCAGGATGATCATGGAGCAGTTTGGCTTCCTCTACCACGAGGCGCGCCAGGTGGCTGCGGCGGGCAACATTTTCACGACCCACACGCCGGTGGCGGCGGGCTTCGACCGCTTTGATCCGGGCCTGGTGGACAAATACTTTCGCGAATACTCACGAAGCCTCGGCCTCGGTATCGAACAGTTCTTGGCTTACGGAAGACAGGTTCCTTCGGATCTTGGCGAGCCGTTCAACATGGCATACCTGGCCGCGCGTCACAGCTCATACACCAATGGCGTCGCCAAACTGCACGGGGTGGTGACGCGCAAGATGGCGCAACCCATGTGGGCCGGCTATCCTCTGGAAGAGGTGCCGATTGGCTCGGTGACCAACGGGATCCACACGCGTTCCTGGATCTCGATGGAGATGAGCGCCCTGCTCAACCGCTACCTTGGCCCGCAATGGAGCGAGAAACCCGCCGATACGGCGCTCTGGCAGCGCATCGACCGCATTCCGGATCAGGAATTGTGGCGGGTGCACGAGATCCGCCGGGAGCGTCTGGTCCACTACGCGCGTTCGCGCCTGGCCTCCCAGGTCAGGCAGAGAGGCGGCACCGACGCGGAGATCACGCTTGCCGGCGGGGTCCTCTCCCCCGACGCCCTGACCATCGGGTTCGCGCGCCGCTTCGCCGCCTACAAGCGAGCCACTCTGCTGCTCCGCGACATGGATCGGCTGAAACGCATTCTCACCGGCTCGAAGCCCGTGCAGATCCTCCTCGCCGGCAAGGCGCACCCCCATGATACGGAAGGCAAGGAGCTGATCCGGCAAATCATCCGATTCGCGCGGGACCCGCAGGTGCGGCGCAGTGTGGTGTTCCTGGAAGACTACGACATTTCGGTGGCGCGGTACCTGGTGCAGGGCGCGGACGTGTGGTTGAATACGCCGCGGCGGCCCAACGAGGCCAGCGGCACCAGCGGCATGAAACTGCTGGCCAACGGCGGGCTGAACCTGTCGATTCTGGACGGATGGTGGGACGAGGCCTACCACCGGGAAGTAGGCTGGGCCATCGGCAACGGCGAGGAGTACAACAACCCGGAATATCAGGACCAGGTGGAGTCGGAGGCGCTCTACCACATTCTGGAAAACGATGTGGTGCCGCTCTTCTACGATCGCGACGCCGCGGGCATCCCGCGCGGCTGGCTGGCCAAGATGAAGGCGTCCATGAAGCGGCTTTCGCCGGTCTTCAGCACCAACCGGATGGTGGCCGAATACGCCGAGCGCTTCTATCTCCCGGCGGCCAACCGGCTGATCCGCCTGACCGCCGACACGGCCCGGGTGCGGTCCCTGATGGACTGGCGGAAACGGCTGTACGTTCACGGATCCGAGGTGCACGTCACCCAAGTGGACGTGGACGGGGGCAGCCGCGAGTTCCTGGTGGGCTCGAAGGTGAAGGTCGCGGCGCGGGTCTCGTTGGGCCGCCTCTCTCCCGGCGACGTGCGCGTGCAGGCCTACTACGGCGTCCTGACCGCCGATGGCCGGATCGGCAAGGGCTCGCACGTGGATCTGTCGCTACGCCAATCCTGGGACACCGATCACCTCTACGAGGGAGAGGTCGAGTGCGGGCAGAGCGGAAGCAGCGGCTTTGCGATCCGCGTAGTGCCGTTCCACGAAGACGCTCTCTTACCATATGAAGTGCCCTGGATTCGGTGGGAGGAATAACAGACGTTAAGGGGCATGAGCGTCCGAGAGCCTGGCCCCGCCGGCCGAATCTTTCTTAATGTAAGGCCCGCACATCGCTTTACCGGATGTTGCAAGTGCGGTATGTCGAGGTCCCAGTGGGCGGCGGTGGCGGAGTTATGATGAAGGATATGGAGGGCCACGCATGACCATACGCGAAGCGCTGCACCAACTCGTGGATGAGTTGCCGGAAGATCGGGCCGAACTCGCGCACGTGTGGCTTAAGGACCTCCGCGACGCCGCTGACGAAGACGGGCCTCCGCTCGACCCCGAGGCGCTCGCCTCTCTGGATCGTGGTCTCGCAGATGTTGCGGGGGGTCGCGTGAAGCCCTTCGACGATGGCCAGGTGGTGAGCCCTGCCCGATCGGTCCGCGAATCGGCCGGGCGACAGAAGGGCTTCGCGAAGTGTCATGATGACTAGAGGGCAGTTACCGATGTCCACTTCCGGAATCATTGGCGAAGAGATCGACAAACAGGCCGCGCTGGCTGGCGCCGCTCTCCAAAACATCTCTGACGTTGGCGCTGGCGCGAGCGCAAGGCAGTTGCTTCCACGCGCCGCCCTCGACGTGCTTGGGCCGTATTCGGCGGCACTTTACATTGCGGATCGCGTCGTGCAATCGGCCACGTTCAACGTAGAACTCGTTCAGGCACTCCACTCCAAATTGCTTCCGCTGGAGCGCATGGCCGACGAGATGCTGGCCGCTGCCAGGCAACTAGGTTACTTCGACGATCTGGACACTGCCGAGCCGTTTGGTTGGCTCGAAACCTGTAACGAGCAGGTGAAGGACTGCATGGTGGCGCTGGAGTCCATGCTGGACCCGCAACTTGACGGCCTGATGGCCGCTGCGATGGAGGAGCACCAGCGGGGCGAAACCGTTCCACTGGAATCGATCGGTTGAGTGAGCCGCTACAGTGTTTCACTGTCCCGGACAGCCGAAAAGTACTTCGAGCGGTGCGACGCGCCGGCCCGTGACCGGTTGCGACAGAAGTTTGAAAAGCTGAAGATCGATCCGTTCGACCCACAGAACTCGAAACGGCTGAAGGGCCGGAACGACCAGAGATCGGCCAGAGTCGGAGATCTTCGGATCCTCTTTCACGTCAGAGACCTTGATATCATCGTTGCGGAGATTGGCCCTCGTGGCGAGATCTACAAGCGCGGGCAGTGATCGCATGCTCCCGCGCAGATTGTCCAAAGGGAGGCTCCTGGCCATCGCCCCCATCTTCGTCGTACGGGTGGCCGAGAACAAAGGCCACATCGCCGCCATCTCCGGAATGAGATGAAGAAGAACAACACAATCCGGGTCAAAGAGGGTAGCGGCAACGTTTTTGCCGACCTCGGCTTTCCGAACCCTGAACGGGAGCAACTCAAGGCCCGCCTCACGCTCCAAATCTACCGGCTGATCAAGCATCGGGGACTCACACAGGCAAAGGCCGGTGCGATCTTGGGCATCCGGCAGCCGCATGTCTCCGGTCTGATGCGTGGGCAGTCCGGCAACTTCTCTGTCGAGCGGCTCATGGACTTTCTGACCTCGCTCGGCCAGGACGTTGAAATTACCGTGCGGCCAACCAGCAAGCGGCACGGCGGAGTTTCCCTCGTGCTCGGGTGATATCATGCGGGTTCACTCTTTTTTGAAGCCGCATTGAACCAAAAGCGTTACAAGCAGTCTTGCAGGAGGAAGCCATGCCCAAACTGATCGCCTCTCCCACCACCATTCCCTGCGTCGGTAACATCACCAAGGTCGCCGAAGAGTTCGTCGGTCTGGTCAATACCGGCGAGGCCTTGCTCTCCATCACCCGCGTGCAGTCGCCCCCGGGATGGATGGGTCTCGGACAATACGCCGACTACCACGAATATCGCCTGGTGCTCGCCGGTCTGCTCCACGTCGAGCACTCCGAAGGGGCCTTCGATGTGCGAGCTGGCCAGGGTGTCGACATCGAGCCTGGCGAGTGGGTCCATTTCTCCACTCCCGAACCCGCCGGCGCCGACTACGTCACCGTTTGTATTCCCGCCTTCTCGCGCGCCGACGTNNAAGGCCCGCTCCACAATGGTGCTGCTGGCAGAATCGAACTTACACCGCCGCCAACTCCAGCTCCCCTTCGCGGTAAGCCTCGAGATAGTTCACGCAACCAGGGTCGCGGCCCAACAACACCTCTAGGGCAAGCTGGTACGGGCGCGACTGTTTGTCGGCCAGGAAGATGCGGTTCAGATTGCTTGCCACCGGGTCCACAATCCCGCTATCGGCGCCCGCCTCAACCGCCAGATTGATGAAGACTTCGTTGATCAACCTGCGGCATGGCATACCGAAAGACACATTGCTGAGGCCGCCCGTCAGATGGATACGCTCTCCATATTTCGCGCGTAGTTGCCGGAACGCGTCCAGGCATTGAATCACAAACTGACTGTCCACGGAGATCGGAAACACCAGCGCATCGACGTACATGCGCTCCAGGGGGATGCCTTTGGCCAGCGCTGCCTCAACCATCTGCGAAGCGTGATTGACGCGGTCTTCGGCGTTCCGGGGCATGCCGCTCGAGCCGGCGGCGGTCACCACCACCGGGAGTTCATAGTGCCTGGCGATATCCAGCGCGTCAATGCGCTCCAGAGAGGCGGAGTTGAGCAATGGCTTTCCCGCTCTCCCCTCGCAGGCCTGGATGCCGGTCAACAGAATCTCCTGGTTGGAGGAGTCGATCGAGAGCGGCACTGGTGACAGTGGCTCCAGCGCGCGCACCAGCCAGGCCATCGCCGCCTTTTGCTGGTCCCGGTTCCACGACAGTTCATCGACGTTGAGATCCAGGAAATCGGCGCCTGCCCTTACCTGCTTTTCCATCAGGCTTCGCAGATAGGTTAGCGCTTCGCTGGCGACGGGCTCGACGCCCGCCATGGCTGCGCGCACCGCCATCATGACGTGCTTGACCTTCCTTTCCTGATAATCCTGGCGGCTTTTGAATTCTTCGGGAATGGGGAGATAACGCGTCACTCCGGCGGTGGTGGTGTAGCGGACGGCTTCCTCCCCACTGGGGGATGTCACCACCAGGCGCCCCTCGCGCAGGACGACGCGCGTGGTGTGGATGTTCTCACCGATGACGTAGAACGGCCGATTCAGACCCTGTGGATTCATGATGAACTCGGAGTCTTGCTGCGATGATCGCGGCCCCGAAAGGCGTTCGCCCAGGCGCTGGTTCCCTTGAGCGCGCCATTTCTGTAGACCACCGGCCCTTCCAGCATGCGCTCCTCTTCTCCATAAGCTTTGAGGCGGTCGTAGGCACGCGCCCAGATGCATTCCTTGTCGCCGACTTCGCAGAGGCCTTGCTGCGTTCCGCCGCACGGCCCATTGCGCTGGTTCTTGGCGCACTGCGATTCGGGGCACAGGTAAGCGATTTCCGGCAGCGAACAATCGCCGCAATCGCGGCAGTCGAACGAGAGCATTTTCAGTGCGTGCTCGGCGCCATGCAGAGCACTGGCGAGTTTGGGAGATCGCTCGACGATTTGATAGAGCGCCTTTCCCGTCCGAAAGCCGGCGCTGCCTTCTTCGAATGCCAGATGATGGATCTGCCGGTTGGCCGCATACGCCAGGGGAGCGGCCGGAGGCTGCTGCTTCGACCGCAGGTATTCGCGGTTGACTTGGGTGGAACATAAGCCGGTCTGGGGATCTGGTTCGAAATAGTAAAACTCGCCAGGTTGGGAAAAACCGATCTCGCGCGCGAACTCCCGCCAATCGTCGGGTCCGAAGCCATCCAGCATGCGGAAGATTTTTTCGTAGTCTTCCAAACGGAGATGGCCTCCCAGGTACATGCCGCGATATCCGAGCCCCCGGGCGATGGCGCATTGCCTGGCGGCAAACTCGAGAAAAAAAGCCCGGCCGCGGTCGGGAGAGGCAGCCTGCTTTTCCGCCAGGGCCAACAGATCGTCGGTCACCGTGACGCCTGGAATCTTTCCCGCGTGGAAGTAACGCGCGGCGGTTGCGCTGAGCACGAAGACATTGGCCATCGCTGGAACGTTCAGGCCGTGCAACGCCATGTATTGGAGCAATTCGTCCATTTTGCGGGCGTCGTAACCGATCTGATTGATGATGAAGCGGGCGCCGGTTTGAATCTTCTTGGCGAGCTTGAAATACTGCGGCATGACCTCGCGCTCCAGCCGCTTATAGTTCGACACGACGGCGCCGGGGAAAAAGTCGCCGCCCTGAATCTCAGAGAGGAGCTTCAGCAGCCCCACCGAGTCGATATCGAAAACCGGAGATGCCTGGCCGTGGTAACCCGTAACGGGGTAATCTCCCGAGAGGGCCAGGACGTTACGAAAGCCCCCGCTGGCCAGCATCCAGCAGCGACTCTCGAGGGCGTTGCGGTTCCAGTCTTTACAGGACAGGTGAATGATCACCTCCTGGCCGCGGTACAGCAGGTCGGTCCCCATAGTATCCGCGCTTAGCATGGCATGGCCGCCCGGATTGTCGGTGATGCTGAGGGCATGGAAGCGGGGATGTTCCGCGAGCGATCGGGCCAGTTTCAGGATCTTGCTGCCGTTGAGATCGGTAATGAGGCCGCGGGAGGTTGCCAGTTCGGCAATGGTCACGAAGGTTTGCGTGTCCTCGAGCAAATGGCGGAGCGGACGCTTGGTCCACGCGGTAGTGGCGACGGATTGGGCCACGGCAACTCCCAGTTTGCGATTTAGTACGACTTACGAACTATATGCCAGCATGTTTCGCGCCGAGTGTCAAGGCAGAGTGCATTAACCTCTTTGGTATGAGAAAAACAACAGGTGACGCCGACGGCTAAATGATCTACCATCAAACTAATTAGGCAATACGGCGCCTGATGATGAAGGCGGAAGTAGAATACCGGAATGAAGTATGCAATCGTGATCCTCTTTGCTGGCGCCGCTTTCGCGCAGCAGTACGAAATTGGGGCAAACGTCGGGTACGGGTTCTACCGGAACGGCACCATCTTTTCGGCCTCCGGAACAGCGCAAGCAGGCATTCGAAACCGCTTCGCAGCCGGTATTATTCTAGGGGATGAGTTTTCAAATTATGTCTCCGCCGAGTTTCATTACCTTTATCACGACGGCCACCCTTTCCTTCAGGCGCCCGGCGTGAAATCCGACATCCAGGGCCAGTCTGACTCACTGACGTGCGACTTGCTGTTCCATTTCAAGACGCGCGAACATCGTCTGCGGCCATTTCTCGCCGGAGGCGCCGGCGCGAAGGAATATATCATCGCCGGTCCGGAACCGTTTCCACAGCCGATTCCGCAAATCGCCAGCCTCACTACCAATGATGTATGGAAAGTCGTCTTCAGCGTCGGCGGGGGCGTGAAGTTCCGTCTCATCCCTCACATGCTCCTGCGGGCGGAATTCCGGGACTATCTCACCACCTTCCCCAGGCAGCAGATCGTTCCCGCTCCGCACAATACGGCACGCGGAGTCTTCCAGCAATTCACTCCTCTGTTCGGCGTCAGCTACACCTTCTGAGCGCTTTGGAGGGCAGACCCCCTGGTCTGCGCGGGTCCCCCTGGACCCGCTATCCGCGTCGGGGTAACTTTCCTATTGACAAAGACTAGTTTTTACTACAAACTAGATTATATGAAGGACAACATTGCAAAGCCGGCTGCTTCATTTGGGAGGCGAGCCGCCTCCTATTGGTTTGTCGATGGCCTCCCGGAAATTCTCTTCGGGATGATGCTCGTCATTATGGCCGCATTGGCATTCGTGTGGCGCCTGTATACGCCCAAACCTTGGAGGGAGTTCGATTGGATAATCGTCTGTGTGGGGTTCACCCTCTACTTCCTCACGGAGCGCGACGTGCTCGACTTCCTGAAATCGCACGTTACATATCCACGCACTGGCTATGTGCAGGCGCCGGAAGAACAAGACTGGAGCCAACGAACCCTAACCACTCTTTCCTTGCGGCCCGACCCACCGCCTAAGGAAAACGTGACCTTCTTTCGGCTGCGAACCGTGGCGCCGATCTGGTTTCTCTTCTTCCTCTTCATGACCTACGGAAGCCCGCCGGCGCGTTGGCTGATGCTCTTGGTGATGCCCGCGCTGGCAGTCACGCTGTACGGAGTGAACCGGCGCTCGGAGCGTCCTTACCCATGGTGGTCCGCACTCATTCTGGCGCTCACGGGGCTGGTGTTTGTTTGGGTGGACGCGCCGGTGTCCCTTCAGCGGCCGCTGCCGTTCCTGCTGGCCGGCGCGTGGCTGGTGACGCAGGGCCTGTGCAGGTTGGTCAGCTACCTGCGCATGCATCCGTATCCGCGGACCGCGGAAGGAGTGCGGGCGTGACCCCGCGAGCCCAGGAAATCGCCCAACTGGATCGGCTGATCCACGAACCGGCCCGGTTGACCATCATGCTGATCCTCGATGGTGTCAGCGAAGCCGACTTCCTCTACTTGCAGCGCGAAGGTGGATTCACGCAAGGGAACTTATCCGGCCACCTGGCCAAACTGGAAGAGGCCGGGTACGTGGAGATCGAGAAGAAGTTCAAGGGTAAAGTGCCGTTGACCGTGTGCAGTCTCACGGGTGCGGGTAAGACGGCTTTTTCCGGATACTCGCAGCGCATGCTCGGTCTTCTGAAACCCAACGGCTCGTCCGGCTAATGGCATCGCTCGGCCAGCCGTACGTACCCAACCCGTTGCGCCCAACCGCGAGGCATCGGACAATCAATCGATATGAACCTGATCAAGCTGATCATCGTCTTCACCCTTCTGGTTTCGGCAGCGCTATGTCAAGTTCCGGGAGCGATGGTGGTTCAGGGCGTCGACGGCAAGAGTGTCACTCTCTCCGCTTCAGACCTCTCGAAGTTGCCGCAACAGACCGTGAGCACCACCGATCACGAAACCCCGGCCACATTTGAGGGCGTCCTGCTGGCGGACGTGCTGGCCAAGGTTGCTCTGCCGGCCGGCGAGAAATTCCATAGCACCGCCGCGTCGTACTACCTGCTGGTGGAAGCCAAGGATGGCTACCGTGCCGTATACGCCTGGGCGGAACTGGACTCGACTTTCATGGACAAATCCGTATACGTGGTGACGAAGCGCGATGGCAAGCCGCTCTCCGGCAAGGACGGTCCCTTTCAATTGGTGGCGCCGGGTGAGAAGCGAGCCGCCAGGTGGGTCCGGCAGGTAACCGCGCTGAGGATTAAGCAAGCGAATTAAAGCGCGATGCCGCGCGGCTGCCCTCACTTCGAGCAGCGCACTTTAGTGGGGCAGACCCCCTGGTCTGCGCGGGTCCCCCTGGACCCGCTCCCCACCGCCAGCGGCCCCATGATGGCGTTGGCGAAGTTCTCCGCCTTGTCGCCCGTTTCCGCCGCAAGGAGCTCCGCTTCCGTCGGCGCGCTCAACACGCCGGCGCATGTCGCCGGTACAGTGAAAATCGAGGCGGGCGGCGGCGCCACGCTCAACTTCGTGATTTCCAACATCGTCTGCGTCTTGCCGTCCGCCCCCGTCATTTGCAGTTTGACGACCAGCCCGTACTTATCCTCCACCCATGCCTTGGCCTTGATCGGACCGGGTTCGCTGATTTCCATTATCTTGGTTGCGAACCCGTTCACCGTTTCTGTGCCGGTTGGCTTGATATGCTGCTTGACAAGTTCGCCGGCGGTCTCCGCTGAGTCCTCGAACGGATCCCCCCAGCTTCCCGAAAACGTGCCGCTGCCGCATCCACCTACGGCTTCGCCCACGCTCCAACTGACGTTCTTGTGCGATTGCAAATCGTAAAACGTGCGAGTGCGCGACTCCTTGCCTCCCGCCGGTGCCGGCGTGATATGGTCCACCGCCGCTTTGTTCCCGTCGCGGTAGATCTGCATGGTCATTGGCCCGCCGAACATCGAATTGATTTCAGTTGCCGAATAGGCGGTCGGCGGGCTGGCGTACTGCGCTCTCAGACGCGGCGCCCCAACATACGCCATCAACGCAATTCCGGCCATCCACATTCCCAGTTTTCGCTTTTGCATAGTGGGCTCCTCGTGAGCCGTTATGGTTCGCCAGTATAGCAAGTTCGAGTGGGACGGGCCTCCTGGCCTGTCAATGGCCGCGAAGCTTCGCATCAATCCAGGGATTACCGCGAAACTACCCTCAGACCCAACCGGCAGGATTCGGATAGGAGGGCCTACCCAAGGTCGACTTCTTTCAGCGACCGAGGGTTCCTCCGTTGCCTTAATCCAATTGGTGGGGCAGGCGGTGCCGCCTGCCCAGCCACGGTCGGCCATCCCGCGCTAGACTAACGGCGCTAAAATGAAATCACACATTGCAGTTCACCGTCGAACGGGAAAATTGAGGACCGCGAATTGAAACTATCGAGATGGATTCTTCTGGCCGGCTTGCTGTGCGCATTGGCCGGCGCTGCCGTCGTCAGGCCCGATTTCTCGGGCACCTGGAAATTGAACAACGATAAGAGCACCAAAGACGCCCCGCCTGATCGCGTCTACATTTGCGAGATCCACCAGAAGGGCGACACCATCACCGTCTCGACCAAGGCCACTCCCGCTCCCGCCTTCGCCCCCCTCGACGGTACCTTCATCGCCAACGGCAAAGTGGTCGTCGACAAAAGCTCCCCCCACTACCACACCACCCGCGTCATCTGGGAGGGCGCCTCCCTCATCATCGAGATCGTCGACAAGGAAAGCAAAAAGGAAACCGCCAAGGTCCTGGGAGCCATTAGGGAATCCTGGGCACTCGCCAAGGACGGCAAAACCCTCACCAAGTTCCGCCAGAACGCCGCCAACGGCAAAACTGTCGACCAGAAATACGTCTTCGAGAAGCAGTAGGCAGCGCCGGCGCCTCCGCTCGGCCCGCGAAAACGGATTCCTCGACGCTGTCCCGTGCTACGCCTGACGCTGCTCTTCTTTGGCGCAGCCGAGGATGTTCCGGAAGCAGCAAAAATGGTCACCGCCGGGACAGCCTGCCTACATGGTCCTGCGTTCAAGCCATGCTACGACCTCTGAAGAGGTGAAACAGTAAAGAAATCACCGCTATGATTAACAGAATGTGAATCAATCCGCTAGCAACGTGGAACGCAAAGAATCCCAGCAGCCACAGGACCAGCAAAACGACAAACAGCGTTAGGAACATTGGAATCTCCTTCGTACGTTCAGGGCTTCTGCACGTCTTCCTGACAGCACGAATCACGCCAACGTCATCTTTTGTTGAGCCGATTCGCTCGCGGATGAGTGGCGCATCTGGTTTTAGAGGGAGTGGGGGACCGTCGAGCGACCATATATGGTCACGTGACCAAAAGAGGTCGAGCTTTGGGTCGTTTGGTTGCGGCTTCGCCGCTCTGTGGGGCGGGCAATCTTGCCCGCAGCCGCCCTTTAGGCGGCTCTTCGGGCTCAACGAGAATCCTCGCACCGGCACCGCCCGCGCCTACATCATGCCCGAATGTCTTTTGAAGATCTGCGTGAGGTTTTGCGAAAACGCCTGCTTCGCCATCACCATGTCGCATCCCGCGTCCTGCGCCGCCATCTTCAACTCCCCTTGCACGTGCGACAGGAACCCAAGCAGGCTGATCCCCTTGGTCTCCGTCTTCGCCTTCAGCTTGGCGATCAGCTTGACCGGCTCCGCGGCGTCGTAGTTCAGATCGAAGACGATCAGCGACGGCAGAGTCGCGGCCTTCTCCAGAACCTCCTTCGGCTCCTTCACGAACTCCAGCGCCAGGCCGCAACGTTTGGCGGCCTCCACCAGCTTGACGGAGAAGAAAAGATCGGTCATCACCGCTAGGACTCTCTTAGGTGCCTGCGTTTGCATAGGAATGTACTGTTGGCTCAAACCCAAATCTGAAACTAGGAGGATGGGACGGAACGATTCTACCATGAACGCATGGACATCCACTCCTGGTCTCGCCCGGACCGCGTTCGCGTCCGCCACCTTGAAATGGACTTAGATGTGCGCTTCGACCGAAAGATTCTGGAAGGTTCCGTCACCCTCCATCTCGATCGCGTCTCCGGCGACGATCTCGTGCTCGATACTCGCGCCCTCACCATCCAGTCCATCGAAAACGCGGCCGGCTTCTCGCTCGGCGCGGCCGACGCGAATCTGGGCGCGCCCCTCACCATCCGCCTCGAACCGGGCGCTTCCTGGGTGCGCGTTCACTATGCCACTTCGCCCGAAGCCAGCGGCTTGCAATGGCTCGACCCCCCGCAAACCGCCGGCAAGCGCCATCCTTTTCTATATACCCAGTCCCAGGCCATCCACGCGCGCAGTTGGATCCCGCTTCAGGACACCCCCGGCGTGCGCGTCACTTTCCGGGCCCACGTCCGCGTGCCCCAGGGACTCCGCGCCGTCATGGGCGCGGCTCTGGATGCAACACCGGATGAAACCCCGGACGGCCCGCACTTTCGGATGGATCAGCCTGTCCCTTCTTATCTGATTGCTCTGGCCGCCGGCTCGCTCGCCTTCCGCCAGATCGGCCCGCGCTCCGGCATCTATGCCGAGCCTCCTGTCCTCGATCGCGCCGCCTATGAGTTCGCCGATACCGAAGCCATGATCGCCGCCGTCGAGCAGCTCTACGGCCCCTATCGCTGGGACCGCTACGATCTGCTGGTGCTCCCGCCCAGCTTCCCCTTTGGCGGAATGGAAAACCCGCGACTCACCTTCGCCACTCCCACCGTCCTGGCCGGCGACCGCAGCCTGGTTTCGTTGGTGGCCCATGAGCTGGCGCATTCCTGGTCCGGCAACCTCGTCACCAACGCCACCTGGAGCGACTTCTGGCTCAACGAAGGCTTCACCGTGTACGTCGAGCGCCGCGTCCTCGAAAAGCTCTACGGCCCCGCGCGCGCCGATATGGAAGCCGTGCTCGGCCGCCGCGAGCTCGATCGCGAAATGGCCGGCCTCCGCGAGAGCGACCGCGTGCTCCACATCGATCTCACCGGCCGTGATCCTGACGACGGCTGCACGCTGGTGCCTTACGAGAAAGGCGCTCTGCTCCTGCGCACTATCGAGCGCGCCGTCGGCCGCGACCGCTTCGACGCCTTCCTCCGGTCTTACTTTTCCCACTTTGCGTTCCGCAGCATTGCCACGGCCGATTTCCTCGAGTACATCCGCCGCGAGCTTCCCAACCCCGTGCCGCTCGACGAATGGATCTTCGAGGCCGGTATTCCCGCCGGCGCCGCCGAGCCGTACTCCGATGCCTTCACCAGAATCGAATCCGGCTGGCCCGCCGATACCAGCGCCTGGTCCACCCACGAATGGCTGCACTTCCTCCGTACCCAGGACCCGCCCGACATGCCGCGCCTCGACCGCGAGTTCCACCTCACCGATTCCGGCAATTCCGAAATCCTGCACCAGTGGCTGCTGATGGCCGTGAAGGCCGGCTATCAACCGGCCTTGCCGAAGATCGAGTCGTTCCTCTGTTCGGTGGGCCGCCGCAAATTTCTCAAGCCTATTTACACCGAATTGATGAAGACGCCCGAAGGCCGGGCGCGCGCCCGCGCCATCTACGCCCAAGCGCGCCCCACTTACCACCCCATCGCGCAGGGCACCATCGATGGCATCGTGAACTAGTCTTAAGTGGGGCAGGCACTTTTGCCTGCNNGCAGGCAAAAGTGCCTGCCCCACGATTAGAATTTCAGCGTCGCCAGTGTGGCTGGGCGCAGGCCGGCGCGGGCTCTAAAATCTTCGACGCTCGCGAAGGGCTTCTTGCCGCGCTGCTCGATCCACCCGGCCACTTCGGATTCGGTGATGCCCGGCACCAGCCGCAGTATACCGGCCGGCGCGGTGTTGAGGTCGAACAGCACGGGCGATGCCTCTCCAAACGCAACGAGGCGCACTTTCGTGCCCGGCACCGTACAGGCGATCTCCGGCCCCAACTGCGAGTACAGCACCTGCGGATCGGCCACCACCGCGTCGCGCCACTTCTTGCGAGCGGCCGCGATGGCGGCGAGGTTCATGTTGTTCTGGTCGAGACTGAGGGTCGCCAGGTAGTGTTCCTTCCACAGACGCGCCGCGTCCGCGTCTACGAAGACGCCGTGGCTCAGGTCGTTGATCGCGTCCGCCATCGCCGCTTTCTGCTCCGGAAACTGCTTCATATACGCCGTTACGAAGCGCGGCAGCCAGGGGCTCGATGGATCCCAATCGTCCGTGCCGAACATGGCGTGCATGGCCACCAGCACCTGGCGCTCGCGCTCTTCGATTACCGCTTCGGCGGGGACCGCAGTGCCGCGCACCACCCAGAGGAAGAAAAAGCTGGCGTAGAATCCCTCCGATTGCAAAAGCTGATCGGCGTTCCGCAGGCTCGCGAACTCGCGCGCCTTTTCCATCTGCACGCGCAGGTAATCGGGCCCCTGATACGCGGGCTCGAATGCGAAGTTGTTGTCGCGCACTTCCAGGTAGCGGGCCACGTTCTGCGAGAAGCTGGCCAGATCGATCGACTGGTGGAAGTATTCCACGGCCTGGTAGGGGCCGTCGCCGAAGAGCACCAACTCGCGATGGAACCGCTGGCGGGCGGAGGCATCGTGGTTCAGGTGCGCGGCCAGGGTCTCGAGGTGAATGGCGTAGCCCTCGCTGCATGCAGTGCCGCGGTCCGAAAGCGCGGCTGTGGTGTGCGGAATGGCAGAGACGTCCTTGCCGTCTAATTGGCGGCCTCCGGCGAGCATGGCCATCACCACGTGGCCGGTCTCATGCAGCAACGTCGATTCAAATCGGTAGGGTTGCGCATCCAATAAAATGTACGCCTGCTTGGGGTGCTCTTCGACCTTCTCGCCATCCTGCACCTTGAAGCCGACGGCGGCGTGGTTGCCGCCCGGCACCAGCGCCACGTAGTAATCCGGTGTGCCGCCGCCGGGCTGCGCGATTTCGTACCCGGCGCGATACAACCGTAGCGCGCGTTTGGCCGATTCGTTATCGAGCCAGGGCGTGTACTTCGCAGGGTCGGCGGCGCGGTGGTAGAGGGGCATGACGGCGCGCACCTCGGCGCCGCTGGTATTCACCTTGCTAACCGGTTCGAGGAAAATCACGTTTGCCAGATTCTGTCCCCACGCTCCCGGAGACAACGGGGCCAGGGCAAGCGCCAATAGCAGGCGGTGAATTGCGGATGATCGCATCTCAATCCATCCTACGCCCAAAAGCATGCGCCGGTTCCCTAACCAATTGCCCCGCAAAGCGTCCATGCCATACTGACATCTGAATGTCCAAGGTCCTCATCGCCGGAGGCGGGCTCGCCGGTCTCGCCGCTGCCGCCGCGCTGGGCGGCGCGGGCTTCGAGGTCGAGGTGTTCGAGTCGCGGCCGTTTCTCGGCGGGCGTGCCACATCCTTTCCGCTATCCGGCGAGGCCGATTCCGAAGTGATCGATAACTGCCAGCACGTCCTGATGCGCTGCTGCGTTAACCTGCTCGATTTCTATCAGCGCCTGGGCGTGCGCGACTGCATCCGCTTCTACCGCGAATTCTATTTTCTGGAGCCGGGCGGCCGCATTTCCGTGCTGCGCCGGGGACGCCTGCCCGCGCCGTTTCATTTCATCGGGTCGTTTCTGCGCATGCACTGCCTGGACCGCCGCGACAAGCTGGGCGTGGCGCGGGCCCTGATGGCCATGCGCCGCGAACGCACCCGCCGCAAGGACCTCGACCGCATCAGCATGCTCGACTGGCTGCTGCAGAAGCGCCAGACGCCTCACGCCATCGACCGTTTCTGGCGCCAGATCCTGGTCAGCGCCGTCAACGAAAACCTCGAATGCATGGCCGCCATTCATGGCTTCCAGGTCTTCGGGCTGGGCTTTTTCGCGCGCGCCGATTCCTACGAAATGGGCGTGCCCTCCATTCCGCTGGCCCAGCTTTACGCCGGCGAAACCTGGAGCCGCCTGCGCAATGTGCGCTTCCACTTTCGCTCTCCGGTGGAGCGCGTGGACGCCGCGGGCTTCGTGGTGGCCGGCGAGCGCCGCGTGGCCGACCACTACATTTGCGCGCTGCCTTTCGAGCGCCTGGAATCCGTCGGCCTGCCGGCCCCCCAGTTCGGCCACTCGCCCATCACCGGCGTGCATCTCTGGTTCGACCGCGAGATCACCACGCTGCCGCACGCCACGCTGCTCGACCGCACCATGCAGTGGATGTTTAATAAGGATGGCGGAAAGTACCTGCTGCTGGTGGTGAGCGCGTCGCGCGATCTGACGCCGCTTTCGCGCGAAGAGATCGTCGATATCGCCATCGGCGATCTGCGCCTCTATTTCCCGCGCGTGTGCGACGCCAAGCTCGTCAAGGCCCACGTCATCAAGGAGCAGCGCGCCACCTTTGCGGCCGCGCCCGATACCGAGCGCCTGCGGCCCACCACCGATTCCGGAATCGCCAACCTCTACCTGGCCGGCGATTGGACGCGGACCGGTTGGCCCGCCACCATGGAAGGCGCCGTGCGTTCCGGCTACATGGCTGCCGAGTGGGTGGCCCAGGCCGCCGGCAAACCCGCCAGGTTCCTACTCCCGGATCTGGCCTGAATGGCCCTGGTACCGCCGGCGGTCTTTGCCGCCGGTGTCTTGTGCTGGTACATCTCGCTCACGGTGCTGTTGTCGGGCTGGTCTTGCTCGTCGGTTTCGAGATACATGTGGCAGTAGTAACTGGCCAGGCCGCATCCGGTCAGCAGCAACAGAAGAATGCCGAACCATTTCAGCGTGCCCGCGTTCCAGGAATGCGACCCGGCTACCGCGGCGGCGGTGGCTTTGACCACGGCGAACGCGGCGCCCACGCCCAGTCCCAGCTTCAGATACCACGGCATCAGGTCCAGGTGGCTCTGGCCGCCCACCTGGCTCCACAAGGTGAACACGGCAATCAGCGCAATCAGGAACTGCGTGGCATACGCCAGACGGAGTATCGGCATGGGTCGGTGATGAACTTTCATCTTACGTTATCCTGAAAGAACATGGTCCAAACGGGGTCGGAGCTGCCACGCTCCCTACGTCAATTCCAGAATGCATTTGGGCTGGCGCTGGACTCCATCCGCGCGCACAAGCTGAGGAGCTTTCTCACTCTGCTGGGAGTGATCATCGGCGTGGCCAGCGTCATCATGGTGGGCGCGGCCATCGCCGGGCTCAGCGTGTACGCCGAAGAGAGCACGGCCAAGGCCTTCGGCTCGGAATCCTTCCTGGTGGCGCAGATCGTCGTCACCGGCCGGCTGAGCCGGCGCGAGTACTTCGACAAGGTCAAGCGCAACAAGCCCATCCGCACGGCCGATGCCCGCTTCGTCGAATCCATCGACGGCGACCGCGTACTCTACAGCCCTTATCGCAGTCACTCATCCGACGTGAAGCGCGAAAACCTTCTGTGCGAGGACACCACCGTTTTCGGCGCTTCCGCCGACCTGGCCGGCATCCGCGATATCGAAGTGGTGGACGGCCGCTTCTTCACGCAGCAGGAGGACCGCTCTCGCGCCTACGTAGCGGTGATCGGCGAAACCGTGCGCACCACGCTTTTTCCGGGCGAGGCCTCGCCCGTCAATCAACTCATCCGCATCGGAGGCGTGGAATTCACGGTGATCGGCGTTCAGGAAAAGCTGGGCTCGGCCTTCGGGCGCGACCAGGACAAATCCATGTATATCCCCATCACCGCATTCGACCGGTTGTACGGGCCGGGCAACGGTTTCGCGTTGTTCGGACGGCCCAAGCCGGGCAGCGGGTTGAGCTTGCAGGACGCGCTCGATCTGACGCGCGTCTCGCTGCGCAACCGCTTCCACGCGCGGCCGGGCCAGGCGGACAATTTCGACACGCTGACGCCGGATGCCATTCGCGGCTTCATCGACCAGTTGCTCAGCCTGGTGGCGGCCATCGTGGTACCGGTGACCTGCATTTCGCTGGTGGTGGGCGGCATCGTCATTATGAACATCATGCTGGTGAGCGTCACCGAGCGGACGCGCGAGATCGGAATTCGCAAGGCCGTCGGCGCGCGCCGCGAGGACATCATGATGCAAATACTGATTGAAGCGGTGGTGCTGGCGTTTCTCGGAGGCGCGGCCGGCGTGGCGCTCGGCGCCGCCGTCACGGCCTTGCTGGGGCGCATTTTCGAGCTTTCGCTCCACATCACTCTGGGCTATGTGGTGCTGTCGCTGGCGGTGTCCTCGATTGTGGGCGTGGCATCGGGCTGGTATCCCGCGTCGCGCGCGGCCAAGCTGGATCCGGTGGTGGCGCTGCGTGCGGAGTAACCCCAATGCCGTTCAGTTCAGTGGGACAGGCCTCCTGGCCTGTCGCTGGAGTTTCTACATTTTTCAAGCTCCGTTAGAGCCAACTGGTAGCGCCGGCGGTCTTGCCGCCGGTCTTTGCGACTCCGGGCTCTGTGTTAACCCATGAATATCAGCGTCGCGGGAAACATGCACCTGGCGTTGTCGGCGGTCTGGACGCATCGCTTCCGCTCGCTGCTGACCATCCTCGGCATCGTCATCGGGATCACCACGGTGGTTACGGTGGCCTCGCTCCTCACGGGTTTGCGCGAGGGCGTGGTGGTGTTCTTCAAGCAAATGGGACCGGACAACATTTTCCTCTACAAGACTTCGGGCGACCCCAGCCAGGACAGCCGGATCCCCAAGGAACGGCAACGCCGGGCCCTCAAGCCGGAGTACGCGGACCTCCTGAAACGCTGGTGCACTTCGGTGGAGGACGTGGGGTTGGAACTGCTGCTGCCAGCGGCGGTGGATGGCAATCCCATTACCGCGCGTGTTCCCGGCTATGAATCCGACACCATCAACGTGACCGGCCGGTCGCCCAACATGGTGGACATTGAGCCGCGCGATTTCGCCGCGGGCCGCTTCTACACCTCGGAGGAAAACCAACGCTCGGCGCACGTAGCCGTGATTGGAGCGAGCGTGGCCGAGGCGTTGTTTCCGGACGGCCACGGCGTGGGCCGCGCCATCATGATGGACGGCGCGGAGTACTTCGTCATCGGCATCTACGAAAAGGCCAAGGGCGGATTCTTCGGTGAGAACGGGATGGATAACGCCATCGACATTCCGCTGCAGACGGCGCGCTCGCGCTATCCGCAGATCGACCGCTTCATGATTACAGCCAAGGCCAAGGCGGGCAAGCGGGATGATGCCTACCAGGAAGTGGAAGGCGTGATGCGGCGCACCCGCCGGCTGAGCACGGCCACGCCCGACGATTTTTCGATCTCCACGCCCGACCAGATCATCCAGCAGTTCGACCGCATCACGGGCCTGATCGGCCTGGTGGCGATTGCGATTTCCGCCCTGGGCCTGCTGGTGGGCGGCATTGGGGTGATGAACATCATGCTGGTGAGCGTGACCGAGCGGACGCGCGAGATCGGCGTGCGCAAAGCCGTCGGCGCGCGTAAGCGCGACATCGTCGGCCAGTTCCTGGTGGAAGCCATGACGCTCACCGGCGCCGGTGGCATGTTAGGCATTGTGATCGCGGTGCTCATCACCATGCTGTTAGGCGCGCTGGTGCCCTCGCTGCCTTCGTCCGTGCCGACCTGGGCGCTGGTGACCGGCTTCACGGTTTCGGTGGCCGTCGGCGTTTTCTTCGGGGTGTGGCCGGCGGTGAAAGCCGCCCAGCTAAATCCGGTGGATGCGCTGAGATACGAATAGCTCCCGGAGCGCGGGTCGCCGCAAAACGCCGCCGCAAAACGGGGACTGCTACCAATTCCCGCTTTTGGAATTGGTAGCTGTACCCGTTTTGCCTTGGCAGCCCCTATTCCCTCCAAAAATAACCTTCCCCCTCAAAATACGATCTCACCGCCAACTCGCAATGCTCCAGATCAAAGAGATTCTTATCGACTACGGCGTCATCCGGCAGCTCGATCAACTCCAGATAGTTATAGATCGAGAAAAAATTCGTGCCATCGCCGACCTTGCAGGATCTGAAATCCACCACCGTATTGTTCTTGTTCACTCGCTTCCAAACGGCACGTTCTTTCCCCTGTATGCTCATGACATGCCAACTGGTGTGCTGACTTAACTGCTCGGCGGTCAATCGATCCACGCAGCCGTTCAAATATGTCCGCGCCTCCGCCAGATCATGGAACTCGCCCAGTATGGCGAAGTGGTTTTCCACTCCATCGAGGTCGAACTCATCAGTCCAATGCGTGATCGCAAATTTCATGTGGTTTTGAAATCCATCATAGGCTGTTTCCGGCTCCTTGCGCCGACAGCCGTTCGATCTCCGTTACGACACAGTCCAGTTCCCGCAAAAGCGAGCGATTGACGGCCGTGCCCTGAAGGACGCGCACCACTTCCCGGTAATACCAAAGAGACTGCTGTTTGGTGCCTTTGAAGCGGCTCCAGACGGCATCGCCGGCCTCGCGCACGTCGATCAGCAAAGACCGCGCGTTGGCGAGCTTGTCGGCGGCAGCAACCAGCAGAACCGATGGCGAGGCTCCGCCCAGGTGCGCGATGTACTGTTCTTTCCGCGCTTGCCAAGGGGGCTTCGGCTGCTGGTCGGTGTCGGAGCAGCCATCGACGATTTCAGCCACGTTCGTGCCGAACAGCCGATGAATCATCTGGCGGGTTTGAGGGCCGCCTTGATCCTCCACGGCATCATGGAGCAAGGCGGCGATGGCCTCTTCTTCATTGCCGCCGAAGTCGATGACGATGCCCGCCACGGAAAGCAGATGTCCCACGTACGGGATGGGAGCGGGGCCCTTACGGAGCTGATTGCGGTGAAGGCTGGCCGCAAAGGCGAAAGCTTCGGTGAAAAGCGGAGTCAGAGCCACCATCCAGCTTACCGCGAGGGCGATGCTCGCAGGATCAAAGGATGGCGGCCGGGTTGTATACTGAACAGGACCGTTGCCGTCAGGCCAGCCTTCATTGCGAGACGGTGGCAGCCCTTCCGAGGCGGCGTTCCACTGGGAGGGAAAGGCGCGATCAGCCACAGCGCAACTGGGGGGCGGAGATTCCACGAGCGGTGACGAAACCGGTGTGGACCGGCGGCCTGGAGCGGATGCCTGGCCCCGCGTTGCAAGTTCACCGGCGTAGCAGAGCCACAAAGGGGATGATCTGAAACAAGTGCTGCGCCTCATGGCAACGAATCAACGTGCGCCCTTGCTGGCCGCTGCGCTGTTGCTTACGCTCGTCAAGTCCATCCAGTTCGCAATCGATTCACAAGCACTGTTCTACTACGATTCCGGCGCCTTCATTCTGAACGGGTTGGGGCTGGCCTTCCTACCGGAGCGGGCCTATGTGTATGGAGGCCTGATCCGCGCCTTCGCCGTACCCTTCCATTCCTTACGCGCTATTGTCGCAATGCAGGTCGTCATGGGCGGGTTGACGGGCTGGTTGCTTACCTTCGCGCTGGTGCGGTTTCTGCACGTGCGCGCCTGGATCGCCGTACTGGCGGCGCTGGTGTTCGCCTTCGATCCAGTCCAGATCGTCTATGAACACCTGGTCATGTCGGAGACTACCGCTCTGCTCGCAATGGCCGTGTTCCTGTTGGCGGCCCTCAGGTATCTGAGGGGCCCTTCGCTGTGGTGGCTGGTGATTCTCTCGTTTCTGGGAGTCTTGCTGGTCAGTCTGCGTTTCGTCTACTTGCCGCTGGTGCTGGCTGCCGCGGTGCTCCTCCCTCTCGCTGCGTATTTCTCGTTCTCTGCCAGGCGGCGGCGCCTGCTGGCTCTGGCGCTGGTGGTGAGTTGCGGTTCCACCGTGCTTTTTCAGATGGGATACCGGGATCTGACAGGATGGCTTGCCGGGCGAGAACCCGCCTATCACTACAGCACGGGGTTTTTCCTGTTGGCGAGTATCGCGCCGATTGTCGAATCCGGAGATAGCGGCGATGTGCGCGTCGCTGGAGCCGTTGCGGCACAGAACCAGAGCGGCCTTCCCGTCTTCGACCGTGCTGTTCGTTGGCGCCAGTTGTGGACGGCGGAAGGGTTGGTGCCGAGGCTGAGAACCGTCTTCCACGGCGACGAACGGGTCGCGGACCAAGCCGCGCAACGCCTGGCCCGCGCGGCGATTCAACGGAATCCGCTCGGATTCGTCAAACTCGGCCTTCATAACTATCTCGACTATTGGACGGGGACTCGGAGCTGGCGCGGGATCTTGGCCCAGGAGACCGGGGCGCATCTCCCACCCGCGGTAACCCTGCATGATGCCAGCGTGATTTCTTCCGTGTTTGGCGCCGACGTCTCGCACCAGCACACCCTGAACACCCCCAGCCGGCGGTATCACATATTCGCCCGGGCTTGGTATCTGTTTCTACTGGCGGCGCCCTTCCTGGCAGGCCTCGGTTTGTGGCTGCGTCCGGCGAATCCCAAAGGAGTGGCTCTTCTGTTCTTTTGGAGTTGCCTGTTGCTCGCCGCTACGTGCTTCGGGGCCGTCCAAGCCAGTTATCGCTATCTGCATCCGTTTTCATTCATGAGCTTAGCGGCTGCCGCGGTATTGTGCGAAACACTAATCGGCCGGCAGGGGAAAAGGGGATGAGGGGAAGGGGGACGCGTTTCTCGCTTCACCTGCGCAGACGCCGGTCGGGTCAGAGAATGAGAAAGGCGTCCGTCCCCGTTCGGCTGAACCGCACGTCAGCAGGATTTGTTGACGACACCACTTTGGTTCGCTTCAGAGCAGTCAGAAGCACACTGCCCGGAACAGTAAAGTCCAAGTGCCGTGTTGTGATTTGGTACAAATACTCCTTCTTCAGGCGCTCAGGCGTCATTCGATCCCCGGTGATCCGTATCGGAAAGTAGATGACATCGATCGACTGAACTTGGCCCGATTCGACTGCTGCCGTGAGCGTTCTCAGGGCTTCCTCTGGTATCTTGGCGGTAAAGGACCCAGCAGGCACCGCCGCAAAAGGGCAACATGCGCAATAGACAAGCATGGCCAGACGGATAAGCACAAAGCCGCGTTGTCCCGCATAGAGATCATGCACATTCCTATTTTGCATCGATTCGAGAGCAAATTCCTGGCAAGTGGGCTTTGCTACCATTGACCTCGGCGATTGCGGACTCCATCGGTCCGCTTTGGTGCCTTGAATGTCAAAGGAATTGAAGCCCGTTTTTCGCGCCCGAGCCGACGCCAAATAATTCTCCAAGAAGACTCTTGTGTTTCGTAAGCACTAGCTGCTACACTCAGTAGCATGACGGATCGTAGCAGTGGGACCAAACCGCTGACGCCGCTACAACAGGCCATCCTGGACTTCATCTGGGCCAGTGAGAATGCCACAGCCGAGCAGGTGCGGGAAGCCATCAGGCGCAATCACCCATTGAAGGAATCGAGCGTCCGCACGCTGCTCACCCGGCTGGAAGCGAGTGGCTACCTGGACCATCGGGTGGAAGGAAAGACCTTCGTCTACCGCGCCACCGCTCCCCCGAAGCGGATTGCGGCGCGGGCCGTACGAAGCATTATTGAACGCTTCTGCTCCGGGTCTGTGGAACAGTTCCTGACCGGTATGGTCGATGAAGAAGTGCTCTCGGTGGACCAGTTGGAACGGCTGGCCCGGAAAGTGAGGAGCCGAAAATGAACGCCATTCTCTCAATCGCGACAGCCGCTTCGATTCGCGCAATCCTGTTGGCTCTGTGCGTGGCCGCCATCCTGGCCATGGCTCGCGTGCGCTCGGCCGCCGTGCGCCATGCCGCGTGGACGGCGGTGACGGCCGCCATGTTGTTCATGCCGGTTCTGCCGGCGCTGGTGCCCCCCATCTCATTGCCGGCCGCGCCAACCGCTATCGTCGGCGCCGCGGATTCGCCGGCCGAACTCTTCACTCCTGCGCCGGGCGTGCCGTCTGTGCAGCCCCCGCCCTCACCGGCAGTCGCAGCGCAGGGGCGAGCGCCGGAAGCGCCGCCCGCGCAGGCTCCAGCGGCTCGCGCCTTTCCCTGGCGCTGGGCGATGCTCGGCCTTTATCTGGCTGGCGCCGCGGCTCTGCTGGCGCGCCTCGCAATCGGTTGGTGGGGCGCGAGATCTCTTATCCGCGCCGCCGCCCCGGTTTCGGCGCCATCCGGCGGCATCCCAGTTCGTGAATCGGCGGCCGTGGCGGCGCCGCTCACCGCAGGTGTCTTCAGATCTCGAATCCTGCTCCCGTCTGTGTGGCGCGATTGGCCCGCGGAGAAGTTGCGCGCCGTGCTGGCGCACGAAACCGCGCACGTCCGCCGGCGCGATGCCATCCCCGCCTTGTTGGCTCAGGTGAACAGGTGTCTATTCTGGTTCCACCCCCTTGCCTGGTGGCTGGAACGGGCAATAACGGCTTCGGCGGAACAGGCGGCCGACGAAGCGGTCATTCAAGCCACCGGCGCCCGGCGCGCGTACGCGGAGGTCCTCATTGAGATGGCCGGCGAAGTGCGCAGGCGTGGCGGCCTCCGCGCGGCTCAGGCCCTGTCAATGGATGGCGGCGCCTTGGAGCGCCGCATCGATTCCATTCTGTCGCCCCAGTCGTTCGTTCGGTTGTCCCGAAGCCGGAAGGCCGTTGTCGCGGTTGGATGCGCTGCCGCCATATTCCTCGCCGCAGCGTGCCGCGAGAAATCGAAATCGGACGCGGCCCGCGTGGCGCAGGCGGAGTCGCGCGACCGGCAGTTGGCGGAATTGAATGCGCGCGCGAAAACCGCCCGCGAGTTCGAGACCGCCGCGAAGGATATGACCAGCGAGCAGGCCGCGGCTTTGGAATCCGGCCTCAAGACAAATCCCGACGACCTCGATGCCAGGAAGAAACTCCTGGCCTACTACGGCGGCAAGTTGGCCGGCACGGTGAATCGCGAACCCCAGAAGCCGCCGGTGATTGACTACGCCGCTGCAAAGGCCGCGTTAGCGGCAGGTTTGCCGCACTATTTCTGGTTGATCGAACATCATCCTGAAGATGGTATGGCGTCCAGCGCTTCAATCGGCTTTAGGGGCGTTATCGGAGTGTTCCCGTCCATGCTCGATCCCCGTCCGGACCCGCAAAACATCGAGCGCGCCCGGAAAATCTGGTTGGAGCAGGCGGATCGTGACGGCCGTCCCGCCGCCGTCTACTTGCACGCGTACGATTTCTTCAAAAACATCGACAAGCCAATCGCCGAAAAGATGCTCTTGCGGGTTCAATCAGCCGATCCGAAAGGCGAACTCTTGCCGTACCCGGGGAGTGACTCCTGGCCCGCGCGCCTGGGGAATTTCTATGCGGGCCTTCTTACAACACAAAAGGCGGCGGATCCCACGGGTGGCAAGGACCCCGTTCGCGCCTTCACGGCTCAGGCGTACGGTCCGCTCGATCCCGGCAGCCCATATGCGGCCGAACTCCGTAAGAAACTGGAAAGCTCCAACGACCCCAAGCTCCTGCTTTCTGCGGCCAGCCGTCTTGTCGGCATGGGGCGCCCACCGCAAGCCGACCTGGAACTCGGCGAAGCCCTCATCAAGCGGGCATTAACCTTGCAGCCAGATTCGATTTGGGCGCGCCAATTGCTTCGCACAGTCGCCGACCAGCGCACCACCGCGATTCTGCCAACTGCGGTTTGGCAAGGCGATCTGGAATCCCGCCACAAGGCGATCGAGCAGCTTCCCACGGGCGACCGGTTTCGCGAACTGGCCAACCTGGCCATTTCGGCGGGTGACGAGGGCGTGCGCAGTCGTCTGCAGAAGCACGATGAAGTCGGGGAGAAAGCTGCATGGCAGCGTGCCGGCGGATATGCGAAGGAAGCCATGGACCTTGCGCCGCAGGCGCGCACCCACCCGGATTACGGCACGGCGTTTTTCAATGCCAACATGATTTTGGGCGTCGCCACGGTCGTGGCGGGCGATGCCAAGGCCGGCGCGTCCTACCTGCTCAAAGCCGCCGACGCCCCCGTCACGGATGCGCTGCGCTACCCCATTCCCAACGCGCGGCCATGGTCGATGATGCGCTTCCCGGCCACGCTGGAGGCAGCGGTGCTGAAAGCCGGTGAACGCGATGCTGTCATCGCTTTTCTGAAGCGCTACTCCGAAATCACGATCTCCGACCGCGACCGCTGCCTGGAGGATCTGGCTTTGATACGCCAGGGAAAGCCGCCCTCTTTCGGCGGGAATCCGCTCTAATTGGTCCGATGCGGGCGCGCGCAGCACGCGCTAGCCAGTGAGCCCTGTCGCGCATCAAAGGCCATGGGAGGCGTTCGCTCCAAACTCCGGTCTCGGTGTTCGGAGATTTGTGGAATTTGGGTAGCCACAAACTCCTGGTGGGTGATTCAACGGATCGATCCCAGGTAGCCAGACTGATGGCCGGCGAATCGGCGAACCTTCTTTTCATCGATAGTCCGTACAACGTGGCCTACGAGGGGCATACGGAAGAGCACCTCACGATCAAAAACGACCGTATGTCGGACGCGGATTTCACGAAGTTCTTGGAAGCCGCGTTTCGCTCTTGCCGTGCCGCGGCGGAGCCTAGCGCCTCGTTGTATGTTTGCCAACCGGCAGGCACAACCGGCGGACGCACCTTGAACTTGGCCTCAGAATATGTGATTTAATAGGAGACCCATGAGGAGTTATACACAGTTGTTGTTGGCAGGCGTGGTGCTCTGTATTGTTACGGTCCAAACTGGCTTACCTCTGCGCGGCCAATCCAAGGCTAAACTTCGACCTGTATTCGAAGTCGCCTCAATAAAACCCATTGGCCCAACCACTCCTCTTACTAAGCTAGAGTTGGGACACGGCTCTCTTAGAGTCGGGACTACGGTGATCTGGCTTATTACGCTGGCATTTGATCTGAGTCGTCCATTGGTCGAAGGAAGTCCTTCATGGACAGAACAGGAATTCTATGACATTGACGCTCGAGGTGAGCCGTCTGCTGATTCCGGCCAGATCAAATTGATGCTTCAATCGTTGCTTGCTGAACGATTTAACTTGCGGTTTCATCGTGAAAAGAAGGAGATGCCAGCGTATTTGCTCACCGTCGCACAACAGGGCAAATTACCGAGGGAGTCGAAGGAGGGCACCGAAAGAGATGCTGACGGGAGCATACTCATGCACGCTGACGGACTGACGGGGCGTGGTGCGACGATGACAAGCCTGTGCGAGTTTCTTTGGGAAGGTGTGCTTCAACAACCTGTGCGGGACGATACAAAACTTAGTGGCGCATACGACTTTAGTCTCCTGTATGATAGGCATGATCCGATGTCTATTGTCGTCGCGTTACGAAGGATTGGTCTGGATCTAAGAAAAGCGAACGTACAATTCGAGGTCTTATACGTTGACCATATTGAACGGCCATCTAGGAATTAGGGCTCTGCGCGAGAATCTGACGGGGCCGCATTTTAGGCTGCTTTGCGGAACACGACGAATTCGGTATTGGTGACCGCCAATCCGCTGAGCCTTGAGCAGGAGGTATCTCAGATTCTTGTAGCCGCGACCACGCCGATCGGTAGCCCCGCTGCCAGCGGCGCTCATCGAGCAGCCCTCTACGGTAGCGGCGCGATGCGGTCGGGTGGATTCTTTCCGGATGCCCCGTAACACGGGCGCACCTGGTTCCGCTGCCGACCCTGACTGTGTATACCCCGTTGGAGAAAGCGAGTGCGGCAAGGCCGCGGAACTAGTTGAAGATTGGGAAGTATCAAAGCTAGTCTTCCAAAATACGCCGGCACGATGCTTCCGCTCTCCAGGTATCTCCTGAGGAACTCAAAGCGGCTATTTTGCTTTTCTACAGCCTGCTCGACGAACAGCAACGTCGCTTGTTCGCCGGCCTGGAATCGATCAAGCTGGGACATGGCGGCGATAGCGTTCTGGCCGAATTCCTCGGCCTGGATCCGCATACTGTCGCCCGCGGACGTCAGCAACTACTCGATCAGAATGTGACGACTGGCCGCACTCGCCGTTCCGGTGGCGGACGCAACCGGGTCGAAAAAAAACCGCCGACATCGTCACGCTGATCGAGTTCCTTCTCGAATACGATACCGCTGGCGATCCCATCACTGGCCTGAAGTGGTCCCGACGAACTACCGACAAGATTGCCATGGCTCTGGGCGACTTCGGTGTGGTCGTCAGTCCCAACACCGTAGCTCGCCTCCTCCATCAGATGGGCTACTCCCTGCGCGTCAATCACAAGAAACTCTCCGCCGACCTCAGCCCCGATCGTGATGATCAGTTCCTTTACCTTGGTGATCTTCGGCAGCGCTTCCAACGCCGCGGCCTACCCATTATTAGTGTCGACACCAAGAAGCGCGAACTTGTCGGCAACTTCAAGAATCCCGGTTCGCGTTGGGATCTTTCTCCCCGTTTGGTCAACGACCACGACTTCCGCTCCGACTCCACCGGCGTCGCCATCCCTTACGGCATCTACGATCTGCTCGCCAATCGAGGATCGGTCACGGTAGGTGTCTCGCATGACACTTCTGCCTTCGCTGCTCGCGCCATCGCACATTGGTGGCGCCAAGAGGGATCGGTCCGCTATCCGCGCTCCCACCAACTCCTCATCCTCAGCGACACCGGTGGCAGCAATGGCGCTCGACGCCGCGCCTGGAAAACCGCACTCCAATCTCAACTGGCCGACTCGCTCGGGCTGACTCTCACCGTTGCCCACTATCCGACGGGTGCTTCCAAATGGAACCCCATTGAGCACCGGCTCTTCTCCGAGATCTCCAAGAACTGGGCAGGCGAACCACTCAACAGCTACCAGAAGATCCTGAACTTTATTCGCTCCACGAGAACTCAAACCGGCTTGTCGGTCACCGCTCACCTCGACCGTCGCCAATATCCCACAGGCACTGAACCAACGCCCGAACAGCTTCAATCGCTTCGACTGAAGCCGCACGAGGTTCTGCCCAAGTGGAACTACACGATCTCACCCAATCTGTGAAGTTGTTTTTGCGTCAACCCTAAGCAGCGACCAAGCACGGGGCCCCTCGGAGGAGCCTTTTCGATGACCGGAACTTTGGAGACCTTGGCAGACCGTCTAAGTGACTTCGGCCCCGTTGACCGCCCCGTGATCGACGAAACGGGACGGCCAGGCATGTACCTCGTCCTCTTCACATGGTCCCAAGGTGAAGATTTCATTGGAGCGTTGGAGGAGATCAGCGGGCTTAAATTCGAGCCACGGAAGGCACCACTGGATTACTACTTCGTATGCGTCAGAGGAACCGCA
>PMTR01000167.1 GCA_003167255.1 Bryobacterales bacterium | reverse complement strand
GCTACCAATTCCCGCCTTTGGAATTGGTAGCTGTCCCCGTTTTGCCCAGCGTCATTAATTCACCCAGGGCCCGCGCCCGCCCTGTTTGCGCATATAAACCTGAAATTTCTTCTTGGCGCGCTGCATGCGCCACTGGCGGTACCAGCCGCCCAAGTCGGGGAGATGCAGAAAGCGGAAGCGCGGAATCGGGCCTTTGAGGTAAATGTATCCCACCAGCATGCCGCCGAGGTGCGCCACGCTGCTGATGCCGGTGTTTGGTCCTAAGGTGGAATAGAGTTCCACGGCGGCAAAAATCATCACCATGTACTTGGCTTTCATGGGAAACAGGAATCCCATCAGCACTGTCATGTCGGGAAACAACACGCCAAAAGCCAGCAGGAGGCCCATAATGGCGCCGGACGCGCCCAGAGTCGGCACGCCCCAATCACCCACCGCGGCATTGATCAGCACCACGCAGATGCCTGCGCCAACACCACAAATAAAGTAGTACTTGAGGAACTGGCGCGTTCCCCAAGTCTGCTCCAGAGTTGTGCCGAACATCCACAACATCAACATGTTCATGACCAGGTGCCAGATGCCGCCGTGGATGAACAGGTACGTGACGAACTGCCACAGCAGGAAGTTCTTCAAAACCGCTACGGCGGAGAGTTCGAACAGGGCCCTCTTGTTGATCTCGAACGCGATGGGGTTTCCGGAGAGCCGCGCCGCCACGTCCAGCAGGATGTAGATTCCAATGTTTATGATGAGCAGCCACTTCACGCCGGGCGGGAAATACCCGTAGATGATCGATCTGCTGAACCGGTTGGGCTGTGGCATGGGCAGGACCTGTTCATTAGAATAACAACCCGCCTATCCGGATGCAGCGGATTGTCCGGTTTTCCCGTACCGGTTGAGGACGCGAGCGCAGAATTGCAGAAGGGCGGCGGCGGCCAGCCAGACTTGCCAGTGGGAAAAGAAGCCGGCGGAGATGGCGAAACTGCCGGTCCAGTTGAGGTCCGCGGCGACGCGCCAAAGGGCCAGCACCGCCGTCAAAGCGGCGGCAGGAGTAAGCAGGCTGGCAACAGCCAGCGCGAGCCGTTGGTTCCGTCGGGGTTTTTTTCCCACCTTGGGGCCTGTGCCAAACCGGATCCGAAGCACCATGGCTGTTTCTCTAACCAATCTAACAGCTTTCGTGTGGCCCGCTGTGTGGGGCGGCCAATCCTGGCCGCAGCCGCCCTTCAGGCGGCTCTCTCCCGGTGTATGACTGTCCAGCCATTTCTTGGACCTTGCACCAGCGCTGCTTCCACTTCTGTGTTGTGCACCCCGAGCCGGAAAATTCCTTTCACCCATTCCCCGTTTTTGCCTTATCATGATTTCCTATGCCGAAACTTCCTACCGTCGCCGTCTGGGCCGGGACCCGCAAGGGCGCCTTTGTATTCCGTTCCCGGAACCGCAAAACCTGGACCGTGGAAGGCCCGTTCTTCCGCGGTCTGGAAGTCAATCACGTGGCGCAGGACCAGCGCTCGCCGGAACGCTTCTACGCCGCAGTAAACAGTCCGTGGTTCGGGGCGCACATCCACGCCAGCACCAATGGCGGCAAGGACTGGAAGCTCTCGGAAGAAGGCCTGCAGATCAAGTGCCTGCCCGATACGTCGCTGGCGCGCGTCTGGCGCATCGAGCCGGGCGCGGCCGATGAACCGGGCGTGGTGTATGCGGGCGGCGACCCAGGCGCGCTGTTCCGCAGCACGGACTGGGGGCAGACGTGGGCGGAGGTGCCATCGCTCACGGCGCACTCGACGCGCAGCCGCTGGAACCCCGGCGCGGGCGGCATGTGCCTGCATTCCATTCAATGCCTTGGCAAGGGACGGATGGTAGTGGCGATCTCCGCGGCCGGCGCGTTCCGCTCGCGCGATGGCGGCGCTACCTGGGAGCCTTTCAACCAGGGCGTGCGCGCCGATTTCCAGCCGGAGAAATTCCCCGAGGTGGGGCAATGCGTGCATCATCTGCTGGCGCACCCACGCGACCCCGAGCGCTTGTATCAGCAAAACCATTGCGGCCTCTACAAAGCCCGTTTCGACGGCAAGAAGTGGACCGACATTTCCCGCGGCGTGCCGACGCGCTTCGGATTCGGGATGGCGGTCCCGGCAGCCGAAAAGGAAACGCTCTTCACGGTGCCCATCGAAGGGGCCGAATACCGCTGCACGCCCGAGGGCAAGTTCCGCGTAGCGCGCAGCCGCGACGGCGGCAAAACCTGGAGCCTGCTGACGCGCGGCCTGCCGCAGCGCAACGCGCACCTGCTGGTGTTGCGCGAGGCCATGGCATCGGACGACCGGTCGCCCGCCGGAGTGTATGTGGGCACGACCGGCGGCCAGGTTTACTACACCGCCGACGGCGGCGAAAGTTGGAGCGCGCTGGCGGAGCATTTGCCGCCGGTGATTTCAGTGGCGGTGACAGGCTAACACCGAGCCGCGACCGTGAGGGAGCGGAGGGTCGGAACCGGCGACTGCACCTCCGAACAGATCTGCATGGTTATGCAACTTTTCGGTTGCGTTTTCTCCCCCTCCGCGCTATTATGCAACCTGGAGGTTGCTTGTAGCACCATCTCAAATGAACCAGATCGAACGCAAGACTTTGATTCGCGCCCCGCGGTCGCGCGTGTGGCAGGCGATTACCGACATCCGGCAATTCTGTCAGTGGTTCTCCACTGAATCGGCCGAGCCCGCCTTTCGCCCCGGCGCTCACGTGCTCCTGATCTCGACGCACCCAGGCCCGTATTACAAGATGGAGTTCTTCGTCGACATTGTGGAGATGGTTGCGGAGCACACCTTCTCCTGGCGCTGGCATCCGGCCAGCGTCCTAACGGGCGAAGATCTCTCCAAGGAACCCATGACGCTGGTAGTGTTCCGGCTGGAAGACGCCCAAGGCGGCACGCTGGTCACGGTGACTGAATCGGGGTTCGACCAGCTCTTTCCCAGCCGCATTACGCAGGTATTCGGAGCGAACGAGGCCGGTTGGAAGCATCAAATGGCGGCCCTCGAACAGCACTTCAATGCCGCGAAGTAGGCGCGGTGGGGCAGGCGCTTTCGCCTGCCAACATGTTGTGGCGCACGCACTCATGCGNNCGACACTCGTGTCGACGCCTGGTTCGGTGGGGCAGGATGGCATCCTGCGCACCGATTGTCAATCGGTGCCGCCGGGCCCGGCCCGGCCGCCTGGCATATGAAACCACGTCTCCAGCCGCAAACCAAAGCCTCGGCAACCCTCTTCGCGGCGCTGGGCGATGAGACGCGCCTGCGCATCGTGCTGCGGCTGGCGCGGGGCGAACCCGCGTCCATCACCGAGCTGGCCACAGGCGGGGAGATCACGCGGCAAGCCGTTACTAAGCATCTGCACGTGCTGGCCGGCGCGGGCCTGGCGCTCGCGGCGCGGACGGGGCGGGAGCAGCGCTGGTCGCTCGATCGCAAGCGGGTGGAGCAGGCCCGCGCGTTTCTGGAAGGTATCTCACAGCGGTGGGACGACGCGCTGGCCCGCTTGAAGACCATGGTGGAAGAGAGTGAGTAGCGGACTTTGATATCGTGAGGTCATGGCCGCCGTTGAATCCACTATGCTCCCGCTGGGAACCAGCGCTCCCAGTTTTTCACTGCCGGATGCCGTCTCCGGCAAGACCATCACACTCGATACGATCGCCCGAAGCAAAGGGCTGCTGGTGATGTTCCTGTGCCCGCACTGTCCGTACGTGAAACATATACAGGCCGGGCTCGCGAAGTTGCTGAAGGAGTATGACGGCTCGGCGCTGGGGATCGTCGCCATTTCGTCGAACGACGCGGCGCAGTATCCGGAAGACGGGCCGGATGGGCTGCGCGCCCAAGCGGCCGAGTTGGGCTTCGCGTTTCCATATTGCCACGACGAAACCCAGGAAGCCGCCAGGGCTTACCGTGCGGCCTGCACGCCGGATTTCTTCCTGTTCGGTGCGGGGCGCAAACTGGTTTACCGCGGGCAAATGGATGGCAGCCGTCCGAAGAATGACATCCGGGTGACGGGCAGCGATCTGCGGGCGGCGATCGACGCGGTGCTGGCGGGCCACGCGGTGAGCGCGGAACAGAGGCCCAGCATCGGGTGCAACATCAAGTGGAAGCCAGGGAACGATCCGGGATATTGAGCAGCGCGAGAGCCACCGAGGTTTCACCGGCCGAGCGCTCCAGGCTGTCGAGCAGGCCGGCTTCCAGTTGCCGCACGTCGAGCGCGACTTCGCAGGCTGCGATTTCTTCATCGGTGGCGCCATGGAAGTTCAGTTCGCAGATGCCCAATGGCTCGGCGCCCCAGCGCATAGGTGGTCCGAACGTGCGGCAGGTTACAGGCCGGGCGGCATAGAGATGGCAAGCGCCGGTTTCAGGATCGAGCACCGGGCAGGGATCCTCCTCGTTTTCGGCGCCTCGTGCGACGGTTTCGCGCGAGCGTTCGAGGACGCGGGCGGCGCGGGCGGGGTCGGTCGATTCCAGGGCAGCCAGCCCTTCGCGCAGGCGGCGGGCATCGAGTTGCGTGATGGGAAACGGGCCGATGCAGCACTCGGTGCAGCCGAGCCGGCACACCAGCCACTCGCCGCTCTTGCGAGCGGATTCGGCGAGCGCGGCGTCAAGAATCTGGATGAAGTCGCGATCGCCCGGCATGCTTCGAGGATAACGCGCTGCATGTTAGCATTGTGGTTTGCGCAAGGTCCCCCTGCTCGACTCGTTGAGGATCATCGGACGAGGGTCGCTGAACTGGCTCGCCGAACGCCCCATCGTGGTCTCATTTGAAGTTACGGACGCCTGCACGTGCTGGTGCAAACATTGCGACCACGGCGGCCCGCGCGACGAATCGCGCAACCTCAAGCCGGCCGATTATCGCCGCTACATGGAAGCGTTGCGTCCATGCGTGGTGCAGGTTTCGGGCGGCGAGCCGCTGATGCGCGACGACATAGTGGAGGTCGTGCGCGCCATCAAGGGCGGCGCGGGCGTGCCCTACACCGGCGTACCTTATACCATCCTGGTTTCCAATTGGTCGCTGATGACCGGGGAGAAGTACCTGGCGCTGGCCGATGCGGGCATCGACCAGTTTTCCGTGAGCCTGGATTTCCCCGACGAGCGCCACGATGATTTTCGCGTCTACCCCGGGCTCTACCGGCACCTGGAAGATCTGATCCCGCGCCTCGCGAAACTGGGGCGCGACGACATCGTGCTCAACAGTTGCATCACGAGCGAGAATGTCGGCGAGATCAGCGCCATCGCCGACAAGGCCCGCGAGTGGGGCGTGAACCTGTGTTACAGCGCCTACTCGGCGCGGCGCACGGGCTGCCGCGATTACTTCCTGGAGACGCCGGAGCAACTGGCCACGCTGAATGAGCACTTGGACCGCGTGGAGGCGCGCCGCGATTCCACCAACTGGATCGTCAACGCGCCCACCACGCTCGAGGCCACGCGGCGGTATTTCGCCAACAAGGGAACGCCCGG
>PMTR01000095.1 GCA_003167255.1 Bryobacterales bacterium | reverse complement strand
AAGCTCCCGTTGGCGTGCTGGCCATCTGGGTTGGTGATCACCACCGGGGCGCTGTAGTTCCCCGCCGTCATGGTCACATTTATGCTGACCTGCGTGGAACTAACGAACTGCAATCCCACTGACGCGACCGCATAGCCCGATACCGTGGCGCTGAAACCGCTCTGGAATCCTGTCCCGTTCACCGTCATCCATGTGGCGGCTGTCGTAGTCAACGGGTTGGGCGTGATCGAACTAATGGTTGGGGCCGGAGCCGCCGCGACAGTCACCGTGACCGTGGCGCTCTTGCTGCTGTTGTTGTACGTCGCCGTCACCGTGGTGGTCGTCGTCGCGGTGATGGCTGAGTTGCCGGTAATCGTGAAACTGCCGCTGGTCTGGCCCGCAGCAATGGTAAAGCTCGACAGCATCGAGACGCCGGAGTTGTTTGCCGACAGGCTCACGGCTGCACCGCCTGAAGGTGCCGCACCGGTTAAGGTCACGGTCCCGGTCGCGTTTGCGCTGCTGAGGATCGAACTGGGACTGATCGAGACCGAGATCACTGTCGGGTTGGTCGAAACGTTGCCACCAACGGTGATATTGGTTGAATTAGAGGTCGCCCCCCCCAACGCATTCTGGACTGTGACGCTGTAGGCACCGGCACCGGCAAGTGTTTCGGGCCCCCCGATCTGCGAAGACGTTTTTGTGGTGAGTGAAGCGTTTGGCACAACACATGGGCCACAACCGGCGCCGGTGAACAGAACTTGCGCGCTCGATGGATCAAAGTTCGTGCCAGTAATGTTGAATGTGAACTGCTGCCCCTGCGAGACCGCGTTCGGTGTTGTCGCCACCGCAATCACCGACGGCTGAAGGCCTTCCGAAATACTGATGTTCGCTGTCGCATTCGCGTGTCCACCAGCCAAATCGGAAACGGCGAGCCCAATCACGTATGATCCTTTGGCGAGCGTCAATGCGATATCGCGATCGGTGCCAGCGGGTAGTCCGTTATTAGTCCAACTGAATGCACTAATGCTCCCCGCCGGCGACGAACTCCTGTCACCCCGAAACCGCACGCTAGCAGAGGCTCCCGGCGAAACGGTCCAACTGACAGTCGAACTGCTGGCGCCCGAAAGACCATTCCAGTCAAAGTCAAATAGCGCGGTTGGAGATCCAAGCGGATTTACGTGGATCACTCCACTCGCCACCGCGCTGTCACCCAGATTGTCAGTGACTCGCAGGACGACGTTATGGTCGCCAGCAGCAAAGAACGGTTGGGCAGTGGCAGCGCTGCCGACGTTGTTTCCGTCAACCTGCCACAAGTATGACGTTATGGTAGTGCCATCACTGGCACTACTCTTCGATACCAGCGAAACGCCGACTTGTCCATTCTGCGGGGCGGATACGGTCAAAGCTGTTCCGTTTGAAACCGGGATTCCGACCGGATTACCGGGAGACGCCAAGCCTACCATCGTGAACCCAGCAAGCGGGCCCGGCGGTGCTACGATTGTCAAATCGACACTCTGAGGGGCAGCATTCGGAGCTTGCGCCTCGATGTGGTATTGGCCAGCGGGCAACTGAAGCGTTAGTTTGGCAGATTGGCCCTGTAGCGCCTTGTTGCTGTACCAACTGATCACCGAACCGTTCAACGTGCTAGCGGAAGCATCGAGAAGAACGGTGGCGGTCTTGCCTTGGCCGATCTGGACAGTCGACTGTGTTCCCGGCTGCACAGCCACGCCATTTGCCGATACGCTGAGGACAATTATGTTCGAAGACTGACTGGCATTCGAAACATTTACCGTCATCGTTGCCGACGGCTGTGCTCCGTCCGCGATGAGGAATCCGTATACTCCGGAGAAGTTCAACACACCATTTTCGGGCAGCAATAACGGATAAGCCGTTATCGAGATCGGCTTCACACCCGGGCTAGTGTTAAGAGAAACCTGGCCGGGGTATACGCATGATCCGCTCCAATTGACAGCAGCGCCTGACGCACTGCTGTTCGATATGCCAATGCTTGCGGACGTCAGCGGGACGGAGATCCGCACCGGATTAGGCCCGAAAAGGTCGTTGTAAAGCGTGCTGATCAAATCGCTAAAATCTGGTTCCATTAGAAGCACGTCTACGAGTTCGTCGAGAACCTGATCAAACTGACCGGCTGCGTACGACGCTGGATCGAACGCGGCGGGAATCAGGCTCTTGCATGCGGATGACGTATCAATCGACAGGGCACTAAACGATTGCTGCAACTCCTTAATCTCGGGGGTATCCTCCAACAACTTCTTCGCGATGCCGTGGAGACTCTGGTCAGTAAGGTTCGCAAGGAGCGTACTGGACTGTTCACCAAAGACGCCGGTCACGCGAAACTGGCTCGATGCGCCAGGGCTCAAGGTAACTTCCGACGGATTGATCTGGAGGCTGGACAGAAAGATCGGGGAGAGATTGCCGATGAGGGACACCACAGATTGAATGGTTTTCAAGGCGTCGAACACTTTGCTGGCGCTGCCGCCAGTGTTGAGATCAACAAAGCACATTGATACCTGTGCGACCTTGCTGTTCTCCAATGTCTTGAACGCGTTTCCGAAATTGTCGTTTACCTGATACGCCGACGCCGCGCTTAGGAGATCTGCTTCCGGCCCGCACGGGGCGCTCGGAGCGGTCGCGGCTGCGCCCAATTGCTTCTTGGCCGAAGCGCGAGACATAGTCGCGGAAAGCTGGCTAGCGTTGCCGAGCAGCGCCTCGAAACTGCGCAGCGCGCCCTGATCGAGCGACGTTGTTTGAAGTCCATTCGGCGTAAACACATTTAGATTCCCTGTTCCGTTTGATCCAACGAGTTGCACCTGTGCGCTCAAATCGCTGATTAACTTGGTGGCCAGCGAAATGGCCTTAAGCTGCGCAGGCGTTGCCCCGACCGTTGAGGGTAATGATTGCTGTAATTGATTGAGATATGCCTGCGTAGCGCTGCCCGTGTTAGCTGTGGTTGACGTACCCAGCGGCAACAGCGTGAGGATCTGGCTGGCACAAAGCTTCCTCTGGTCAGCAGACACACACACCATATATTGTCCGCTCAGGGTTCCTCCACCAGGCAATGGAACATACGGCGCCACGAAATCGATCTCGTCAACGGAGACTGAACTCGGAACGATGGTTTCGACGACATTACCCGCCGCCTCAAGGGTGACGACGTATCGGGGTGTCGCCGCGACTGTCTGGCCGCCGTCCACAGTACCAATGCGGCTACCACCAATAACGATTGGCGAATTTGGTTGAGCACTCGATTGATCAAGATCGAGTTCCGAAGGCGGCGTTGCTTGCCGGATTGTGATCGGTACGTGATTGCTCTCCACGTCACCTTCTGTCAAGAACACCTGTATCTCTCCCACACCGTCAAGATCGGCGGGTACACTCAAGTTAATCTGATCTAGACCGGGGTATTGACCCTGCGGGCCCGCATACAGTACGGGCAATTGCTCGATTGATCGGTCAAATTTCTGAGCAAATGCAGCAATGCTGGGCGCAGTCGTCCCGGAGCCAGCATTTAGACCAGTTCCATAGATACTGATAATTGTGTTTCCGCTACCGACATCAAATGGCTCAAGGCTAGCGGTTATCGCGTTCAGGACGGCACCCCTGCCCTGGTTTATCGTAATAATCTGGGGGATCTGCTTCACGACGCTTGCTGAAGCGGAAAGAGTGCTTCCCGAAGATGACTGAATCGTCGCGACAACGCTACCAGTGGGTGTTGAAGGCGGCAATACGAAATTGATTTGTGAGGATGACACGTAGTAGAGTCCGCACTGTTCTCCCGCGACCGTCACACTCACGCCGTTGAGCCGTTTGGGTAACGTTCCATTCGCATCAGGGGTTCCCGTTTGGGCAGCGTCAGCGAAGGAAGTTCCGAAAACACTCGCCAGCGAGCCTGGGGCCACTACCGGTTGGTAAGTTGCCCCAGACACGACGGTGAGCTGAGCGTGCAATGGCGAAGACAACAGCACGGAGAGGATTAATGCGGCTTGAAATCGAACTATGATGCGGCTACTCATGGAAAGTCTCCTGATCGATCACATTTCCTACTCCCTTCACCGCTCGCGGAGATCTCGGAAAAGGGTTCGGGCCATCGGCGAAGGCCATTACCAAGGCGCATAGCGAAGTCGGGCTCTCGGAGAACGGCACCAGACGAGCGCTATCTGATGCCTTAGCGAGCCCTAAGTTCGCCTTCTGTTTGAGGTTCAACGCTCGCTGGTCGCTGGTCTGGACGACATAAGGGATGACCGACGACGTGTATCCTTGCGCTAGAAGTTGGCCCGAGAAGACGACCAACAAGACGGCTAGAACTGTCCGCATGAGGAACCTCCCTTGGGCGCACCGATAGGTGCGAGCATGCCTGCTCAGACACACCTCTGCCCAACTCTGGACTAAGCCCGGACAGGAGTATAGCGCAAAGCAATTGTGCAGGGAAGTACTTAACGTTAAGGACGTTGCTGGACGAGTTGGCGAAGATCTCCCCCGCTCAAGCCGAGGCGCTGCACCATCTCAGTGAAGCGTGGTTCGCCCCGCAGGCGTTTGTACGGAGGCCAAGCATGGAGCCAAGTTAAAAAGAGGCATTTCTCCACAAAAGCCTGCTCCAGGGCGTTCAGAGCATCCTCGATTTGGTCGAGACCGGCGTAAATGGTCGCCAAATCAGTGGATGGCACGTGGTGGCATTCGCGCATGGCCTTCAGGGTCTGGAGACAACGTACGGCCTGCTGCCGATGGCCCAGTACGGCTAGAGCGTAGCCCAGGCTGGCCACGACGCCGGCGCTCTCCGGCGCGAGGGCCGCCGCCCGGCGCAGGTGCTCCAACCCAACATCAGCGTCCCCGCGATCCAACAGGAGCAGCCCGATATACCAGTGGCTGAAATAGAAATGGGGGTTGATCTGCAACGTAAGCTGAAGCAAATCAAAGGCGTGGTCCAGGTCTCCAGCGACGTACAGGATCTTGGCAACGTGGCTCAGGACCACAGCGCTTGGATCGTGCTCCAACGTCTGAGCCTTTCGGGCCTGTTTGATCGCCTCGGGAAACCTGCCGACGCAAATCAGATGGCTCGCATACCAACAGCGCACTTCGACCGATTGCGGCGCTAGCGCCAAAGCTTTCTGAAAGAGCTGTTCACCCAGCGGCCAGTTCCAGTCGTAGGCGGTTGTGGCGAAGGCAAGAGCAGCGTGGGCGGCGGCACTGCCGGGATTGGCGCTAATGGCTTTGAGAGCCCATTCCTTGACTCTCGGCATGGTGTCGTGGGGAGGAAATCCCCAGAGGGCCAGGAAACAGTAGCACTCGGATAGGCCCGCTTGGGCGCTGGCCGAATGGTCCGGGTCCTCTCTTATCGCCTCCTCGTACAGCCGGATCGCCTCCGTCGTGGGGTCCGGCATCCGCTGGCCCCAGAGATGACGCGCCTCGCAAGTGAGTTGAAGATAACGTGGATTTTGCGATTCCGCTACTATCTGCTGCCGCAGCTTGAACTCGGCCGAGTATCCGTCTTTCGCAGACGCCTTCGGGATTGAAATAATTACTGGATCGGCTACACCTTCTTGGTCATAATAGTCGCGCAATTTGTTTCTGAGGCGGCCGACCTCCCTGCGAACGTTGGAATCCTGGACAGCATCAAACTCCCTGTACCCCAGCGCCATCGCGATGCGACGCTGGCTCTGCCTGTTGCCGGCCAAGGTCTCCTCGACGCAAAAGCGAAGCAGCGTGGCCATGTGCGGCGCAGTGGAAAATGTCCTGCTGTCGAGCACCTTCTTCAGTGCTTCAAGCACAAGTTCCGGCGGAAGATCATCTCTTGTTTCAGGCATGACCGAGGACGCCGAGGCTCGTGCCCCAGGAACAATAGCCGAAATCGCCCGGCGATTCAAAGCGCAAACTCGAGGCTGCAATGAAGTTCATCGGCTTGTACCAGCCCGGCAGGGTGCTCGTCAGGACGATTAGATTGTATCACATCCAACTCGCTTGCCACGAAAGAATACGCAGTTTTGCTCGTGGTGTTTTTGCTCGTGCAAACCCAGGCTGGAGATGTGGGTGCCAGCAGAGAGATCCCGGCGCACTATGCACGGTTCTTCCGTGCGTTGGGGCATCGAGTTCGGTCCTACCGGATGGAGCGCAAGCTCACCCAGGAGGACATGATCTCGTATGGGTTCAGCGTCCGCCATTGGCAAATGGTTGAGTCCGGCCGCCCGATTACTCTATTCACTCTGCTGCGAATCTGCGAAGCTTTCGACGTCGCACCGGAGGAACTGGTCGAAGGACTTACCCATCATCTTCGGAAGCGCAAGAAAGGTTGAGGACGTGTCGGTCTGCGCCAACCAGCCACGAGCACTGCCGACACGAAATGTAGCCTGAAGCGCGCTACCGGCGACCGTCTGTACTCCCAAAGAAGATACGCTCGTCGATTACTACCGGCACGGTCGTTGTCCTTCGTGAAGTCCAAGCAACTCCCTAAGTATCAGTGGATTGCGACCGATCCCATGGGCTGCAAAGGACGCGATGTTTCTCCCCTGTAGGCTCGGCCTCTCCGGACAGACGCCAGCCGCGATCCCTAAAATCGTCTCGTTCGCAGGCGCTTCCTGTTTAATCTGTCCTGTGCAAATTCAGAGGGGGGAGGGACCGCAGCATCGCACATGCAAACCGGCAAGCTGAATGGCATCCCGGCGAAAATACTCCTCAGCAACCGGCAATACGCGGCGCTCAGACTCTTTACCGACGCACGATCCAGCTTCGTGATGGACACCGACAATGCTCTTCTGGTGGACCAGCGAAGCTTCGGCAGCCTCTTTCATCGCGGATACATCCGGTACGAGAAGGGCCGCGGCGGTTTCGTCCTCACCAACCTCGGGAAGCGCGCCCGCCAGACGTTCGACGACACGGACATATACCGGAAGCAGCCGGCGACAACGTTTTCTTCGTACATCCGGACCATCAAAGCACTAACGAGGACCGCATGAAAGTCACCATGGGCATGCAGGAAATTCTCGCGACGATCCAGCGCAACCAGCAGCAGATCGACCTGCTCACGGCCAACAACACGCAGTTGGTCCACTTCCTGCTATCGCAAGGCATGATCCAAAACCTCAGCGAACTACCAGGATTCAATGGGAACGGTCTTGCCGTCGGGATGGCTGCGATCCACGTGCCGGCCATACCGCCGCCGTTGCTGCAAGCGCCACCAAAGCCGCCTGCCCACCAGGCTCGAAAGGGTTCAGCCCGGAAGCCCGCAAAGCGCCGGGAGGCGAGTTTGACGCGAGCACCGGCCAACACGAACGCTGGCCGCGGCCAACTTCAGGCTGAGGTCCTGATCGCGTGGGCGAAGCAGGCCGGTGGCAGGCTCAACCTCGCGCAGTTTCGCGCTGCGAACGAGGGGCGGACGCGTGGCATCAAGCATTCCTTCTACACGACCACGATGTACACCAAGGTCGGCAAACTCACTGAACAAGGAGTCTTTACCAAGATCGGGCCCGGCGAGTACCGGCTGAAAGCAACATAGGTTGAAAGGGCGACCCCATTTGATTTTCTCTATGGATCGCATCGCGATGCAGAGTGCGAAACCTGGCCAAAAGACGCAGAGAGCCGGGGGATCGCGTGATCAAGCGGCGGGAGATTCCCGCCGCCCATCGGGCGAACTTCAGCAAAGGCTATTGGGACCGTGTGGTCAACCGTCTCTCGTACCTCGACGTTGAGGATGTGCTGGAACTGTCGTTCAGCCCGGACGATTCCATCTCAAGTATGAAGTCCGCAATTCACACGGCGGCAAAGCGCGCTGGCGTTCGGCTCCGGGTCGTGATCCGCGAGCCACGCCTCTTTGCCTGGATACCCGGCAAGCGTCCGGTAATCATCCGCCGAGCGAAACGCGCGCCAGTACTCTGCGAAGTGTGCGGTAAGGAAATTGAACGGCCGGAGGTTGGAGCAAGTAAGCAGTTCGTCTGCCCAGGAAAAGGGAACAAGAAAAGCCGGTGCCAGAAGATCCGGCGGTATTCGCTCGCGCACCACGTATCGATCGCCGAAGCTCGCGAGCGCTTCGAGCGGATTGGCGAGATGCACAAGGGCCAGAGATCCAAATAGGCGCGCAATGGACTCCCGAAAATATCCACCGCTGCCCGCCGGACACTTCAGTATCGGGGAACCATGTGGCGTCTGCACGCGCCCGATTGAGGCGGGCGATGAAACGACCCTCGTGCCGATAGAGCATCCGCCCCGCGACGGTCGCGCGCACACCGTGGAGGCTGCGCTGTGCCATTGGGCTTGCGTTGCCGAGGCCTTGCGGCTGGCGCGCGCCACGGAGGTGACATGACGGGCAAGAACTGGGTGCCGCCGGCCACCGCAGTCGAGCCGGTAAATCACTTCCACACCATCTACATGCGCCTCGCGGCGATGAGCGACGCACTGATCCACCAGGCATCCACCCGCGAAGACATCCTCAAGAACCCAGTCTTCGGCGAGCTGATCGGCAGCATCGCGGAACTCTCGAACCTCTCGGCTCGCATGACCGTCAAGCTCGAAGGCATCCGCCGCGACTTCCCTGAGTTGTGGGACATCTGGCAGCGCGCCAGCCAGCACGAACCCACCGGGGAGGACGGATTATGAACTGGTTTGGCGAATCATGGCTCACGCCGATGTGCGACCCGGCGGATAGGGTCGCGACACCGGCTGGTGTTGAGTGCGCCCACTGCGAGGAGAAGATCGTGGCAGGCGACCGGGGTGTGTTCCTGAACGGCGACCCGCGCCCGCTCCACTTCGAGTGCTTCATTCGCGGGGTGATCGGGTCGGTGGGCCACCAGAAAGGAGCGTGCCCTTGCTACGGCGGCAGCGAGGACGACCCGCCTGGCGCGACGCGGCGGAAGGCGGCGCGCGCGGCGATGGAGTACTTCGAGGAACACCCGCCTGAACCGTTCATGGAGATCAGGATTCCGGAGCAGCAGTTGAAGGACATCGCCCGCGTGGTGCGGCGGGTATTGCTCGGGTTGCTGGCGCGCCATCAGAACAACTGAGTATGAAATGCCCGGACGAAACGCCGACCAACGCCGTTCAGATCTTCGAGGCAAGACCGAATCGCATGTTCAGTGAGGAACAGCGCGCGACCGTCCGCTTTCTCCGGTACGCCAAGGCTGTGCCATGCGCCGAGTGCGGCAGGAAGAGCAAGGCGCACTGGACGCTGCTGATTTCATTCAAGGCGAAGACGATGGCGGCGATCATTCCGAAGGACTCCGGAAAGGTCCACATGCCATTGACTCCGGTGTGCCGGAGCCACCTGCTTGCACCCGCGTGGAGTTGATGTGAAGGACCTCGTGAAAACCGCCGAACTCAGTCCAGCCTGCCCACTGTGCGGCGCGGCGCTGACCGAAGCGCCCGAGGACTGGGGGCCGGCCCACTACTGGTGCCCGAAGTGCGAACTCCCGTTCATCAAAGCGCGTGTCCGTGAACTGGCGGCGGGTGAGCGTCCCTTTGCCGTCGGTGACCGCGTCCTCGTTACTGGACCGCCGGGCCAGGTCGTTGGCGAAGTGATCGAAGCGGCGACGCCATACGAGATGCCCGACCTGGGCNNCCGGAATCGGTGTCGCACCAGGCGAAGCAGATCATGCACGAGTGGCGCGTGGACTTCCTGGTCGTCATCCGCCACGAGCACGACGGTCAGATGGTCGGCTTCTTTGCCCTCCACCACCCGGGTGGCTGGCGGGACTTGCGCGGCCAGGATCTCCAGATCGCGAGGGTGAGGAAGGGTTGATGGAAGACGATAGCTTGACCAAGCGCAGCGTGTTGAGGCTTCGCCAGCGTGGGCACCTCCAGCCTGGACGGGAAGAGGAAGCCATCGTCGAGGTTGTGCGCGCCGGGAAAGTCGTCGCCACGATTTACGGCAGCCGCGAAGGCGTCCACGTAACCAGCGATTCCTTCGGGCCGCGCGGCGAAGGGTTCAGGGCGTTCTTCTTCGCCGTCGATGATCCGCCCGGCATGCCCGGAATCGTGATCCCGATTCTTGCTGCCCGTGAAGCATGCCCGTGGTGTGAAGGCTTGGAGCGTGTCTTGGTGGGAGGTCTGGTTCGCCCGTGCCCTGTGTGCGGCTCGGGAGGGTCCCCATGAAAGGGACCACGATGTTGATGCGCAACGCGATGAGCGTGGCCGTGATGGTCCTGAGGGAACGGCTGCGTTGGTCGCAGATTCGGCTGGCGGCCGAAATGAACAAGTGGGGTGAGCATAGGGGCGGCGAGATGATGCGCAGGTGCAGGATCTCCCGGTGGGAACGCCGCCTCGTCTCGCCGTCGCCGACGCACCGGATGGCACTGGCGAAAATCTCGGTCAAGCACGGCTATGAAGACCTGGGTGCGATCTTCCGCGCGCTGCCCGCTCAGGCGTGGACGCTGGTGCTGGTGCTGCCTGGCAACGGCAAGAAGCACGGGGCCAAGGGGAACGGCGATGCATGAACGTCTTCGAATTGGCCGGGAGGCGCGGATGAGCCGGTACAGCCAGCCCGTCAAGATCTATTGAGCGGTGATCGTGGGCTTCGGTCGAAGCCTGCCGAGAGGCCGGTTGCCAGTCTATTCCGTTGGTGACGAAGCCGAAGCTCGCCTCCTCCTGGCGATGGCGTGCCCGATGAACGCGCACGGCGATTACGTGGCGGTGGAACTGGCACGTGAACAGACCCTCGACAACCTCCAGCGGTTTTCGGATCGGCTCGACCGCGTTCACGAGATGCTGAAGGCGAACGGCAGGTGCCGCTGTTCAACCACATGACCGGCGCGACCATCTGCGACTTCTGTTCCGGTGCGAACCCGTTGTGGCGGTATCCGGCGGCGACGTTCCACGATTCCTTCGGGTCCAAGAGCGTCGAGGACTGGCTGGCGTGCGAGGCGTGCCACGCGATGATCGAGGCCGGCGACCGCGAGGGGCTGATCGAACGCGCCTTCCGGTGTCCGGGCATCCCACAGGTGGTGGCTATGCGGGGTCGGGAGTGGGCGCGGAACTACGTCGTGGATCTCCACAAGCGCTTCCGCCGGAACCGGCGCGGCCAGCCGTACCGGATGGCGTCTTGAGGACCGCGCGATGGCCGGTGCCGACTCCACATAGCCCGCCGTGGGGTGCATGGGATGAAAAAACCCTTTATAGCGCGAGAAAAGGGAAAAATGTCTGCCCAACGGACGCATTTCAACCGTCGATATCAGCGCGTGCGCGCGAAGAAGCAAGTGCGTGGCCAGCGAGGTCCAGACGTGGCGGCGTCACGGGGTCCGGACAGGGTCCGGAAAAGCATGGAAGAGGTCACGCGGTCCAAACGCGGTCCAAAATTGGCGTCGGTAAGTGCATGAAACCACGAGGACCTTGTCTGTAAGCGATTGATCTGGCTTCCATGGCATGGAAGAGGTCGTTGGTTCGAACCCGACCAGGTCCACCAAAACTCCTCAAACGGTTACCGGCATTTGTTCCAGTGATGATCCGGCGGCGCGGCCCTCTACTTAGCCGTGTCAGGTCTTGCTCTAGAATCAGGATAGTGCTCGCCGGCTTCGACCCTCTTGTCGCGGAATGGTTCGCCACGCGTTTCGGCGCGGCCACTGAACCGCAAATGCGCGGGTGGCCGGAAATCCGCGCGGGGCACGATGTCCTGATCTCAGCACCTACCGGCTCCGGAAAAACACTCGCGGCTTTTCTCACTGCTATCGATAGCCTGGTGCGGCGCGCGCGCCTGGGTCCGCTGCCCGAGCAAACCGCAATCGTCTATGTCTCCCCGCTCAAGGCGCTCAGCAACGACGTTCACAAGAATCTCGAATTGCCGTTGGCCGAGATCTCGGCGCTGGCGGCGGAGCGCGGCGTCGCGCTGGCGCCCATCCGCACCGCACTGCGCACCGGCGACACGCCGCAGTCGGAGCGCCAGAAGATGACGCGGCAGCGGCCGCATATCCTGGTCACCACCCCCGAGTCGCTGTACATTCTGCTCACCGCCGCCAAGCCGCGCGAGATGCTGGCGCACGTGCGGACCTTGATCGTGGACGAAATTCACGCGGTGGCGGACGACAAGCGTGGTTCGCACCTAGCCGTGACCCTGGCGCGGCTCGACCGCCTGGTGGAACAGAACGGCGGCGCCGCGCCGCAGCGCATCGGGCTTTCGGCCACGGTGAAACCGATCGAAGATGTGGCGCGCTTCCTGAGCGAGCGGGCGAGCATCATCAATGTGGGCCACCGGCGCGAGATGGATCTGGCGGTCGAAGTGCCGCGCGACGAGCTGGGTTGTGTGGCCACCAACGAAATGTGGGACGAGATCTATGACCGCACCGCCGAGCTGATTCGCGCGCGCCGCACCACGCTGGTCTTCGTCAACACGCGGCGACTGGCGGAGCGCGTGGCCCACCACCTGGGAGAGCGTCTTGGCGAAAACGCCGTGCTGCCGCACCACGGCAGCCTCTCCCGCGCGCTACGCCTCGATGCGGAGCAGAAGCTCAAGAACGGCGAGTTGCGCGCTGTGGTGGCCACGGCATCGCTCGAACTGGGAATCGATATCGGCACGGTGGACCTGGTGTGCCAGATCGGCTCGCCGCGTTCCATCGCGGTGGGGTTGCAGCGCATCGGGCGCGCCGGCCACTGGGTGGGTGCGCTGCCCAAAGGCCGCCTCTTCGCCACCACGCGCGACGAACTGGTGGAGTGCGCCGCGCTGGTCCGCGCCATCCACCGGGGGGAACTCGACCGCCTGGAGATTCCGAGCAACGCCCTGGACATCCTGGCCCAGCAGATGGTCGCCGCGTGCGCCTGCGAAGATTTCGCGGAGGACGACCTGTTCGCTCTGATGCGCCGCCCCGCCCCCTACGCCACGCTGGAGCGCGCCGATTTCGACGCCGTGCTGGAGATGCTGTCCGAAGGCATCACCACTTCGCGCGGGCGTGGCCGCGCTTACCTGCATCGCGACGCCGTCAACCGCCGCGTGCACGCGCGCCGCGGAGCGCGCATGACGGCCATCACTTCGGGCGGCGCCATTCCGGAGACCGCGCAGTACCTGGTGGTGGCGGAGCCCGAGGGCGTCACGGTGGGCACGGTGGATGAGGATTTCGCCGTCGAAAGCATGGCCGGCGACATTTTCCTGCTGGGCACCACCTCCTGGCGCATTCGCCGCGTGGAAGCCGGCCGTCTGCGGGTGGAAGACGCCCACGGCGCTGCGCCGGGCATCCCCTTCTGGCGCGGCGAAGCGCCCGGCCGCACGTTGGAGCTTTCCCGTGAAGTGGCGAACTTGCGGGAAGAGGTGTACCGCACCGGCGCTTGCCCGGCGGAATGCGGCCTCGACCGCGGCGGCGCCGAACAGGCTGTCCGGTACGTGCAGGCCGGCCGCGACGCGCTGGGCGCCATGCCTACCGATACCTGCGTCATCGCCGAGCGCTTCTTCGACGAAGGCGGCGGCATGCAACTGGTGATTCACGCGCCCTTCGGCGCGCGCATCAACCGCGCCTGGGGCCTGGCGTTGCGCAAGCGCTTCTGCCGATCCTTCAATTTCGAACTGCAGGCGGCCGCCACCGATAACGGCATCGTGATCTCGCTGGGCGAGCAGCATTCCTTTCCGCTCGACATCGTCTTTGAATTCCTGCGCCCCGCCACGGTGGAAGAAGTGCTCACGCAAGCCGTGCTGCCGGCCCCCATGTTTACGGCGCGCTGGCGCTGGAACGCCTCGCGCGCGCTCACCATCCCGCGCTTTCAGGGCGGGCGCAAAGTGCCGCCGCCCATCCAACGCATGCGCTCCGACGACCTGATGGCCGCGGTCTTTCCCGATCAGGCGGCCTGCCCGGAGAACCTCTCCGGCGACGTGCGCATTCCCGATCACCCGCTGGTCAAGGAGACCATCGCCAACTGCCTCCACGAGGCCATGGACCTCGACGGCCTCCGCACCGTGTTGACCGCCATACACGAAGGCGCCATCCGCACCCTGGCCATCGACACGCCGGAGCCTTCGCCCTTCTCGCACGAAATCCTGAACTCGAATCCATACGCTTACCTGGATGACGCCCCGCTCGAAGAGCGCCGCGCCCGCATGGTGCAGATGCGCCGCACTCTGCCGGACGACTCGGAAGGCGCAGGCGCGCTGGACGCGGCGGCCATCGCGCAAGTGGTCGCCGAGGCGTGGCCGCCCACGCGCGACCCCGATGAACTCCACGAAGCGTTGTGCGGCTGGAGCTTGATCCCGGTGGGACACGTGGCCTCGCTCGCCAACTACGAACAACTGGCAGCCGACCGCCGCGCCACCACGCTCACCTCCGGCGGCCGCGATTTCTGGGTGCCCGCCGAACGCCTCGACCTGGTTCTTCGCGTCTACCCGCAAGCCACTTTCGACCCGCCCATCGCGCAGCCACTGGGCGGCCGGGCGATTCCCGAATCTCCCGAAGCCTGCGCCGCCGGGATTCTGCGCGGCTGGTTCGAATGTTCCGGTCCGCTGCGGGCGTCTCACCTGGCGCAATTGCTCGCCATGCCGCGAGAGTTGGTGGATCAGGCGCTGGCACAGTTGGAGGCCGAAGGCCAGATTCTGCGCGGCCGCTTTACACCGAACTCGTCCGAAGTGGAAGTGGAATGGTGCCACCGCAACCTGCTGGCGCGCATTCACCGGCTCACCATCGGCCGGCTGCGCCGCGAGATCGAACCGGTCTCGACCGCCGCTTTCTTCGCCTTCCTGAATCGCTGGCAGCATCTGTCGCCCGGAACCCAACTGCATGGCGTGGACGGCACTTTGCAGATCATCCGGCAGTTGCAGGGCGCGGAGTTTCCCGCGGCGGCGTGGGAATCGGAAGTGCTGCCGCGCCGCGTGGCGAAGTATCAGCCGGAGTACCTCGACGATCTCTGCCTGGCTGGAGAAGTGACGTGGGGCCGGCTCTCTCCGCATCCGGCTTTCGAACGCGAGCCGGAAGAAAACAAGAGCCGCCGCGTGCGTCCTACGCGCGTGGCGCCGCTCGCCATCTTTCTGCGCGAAGATTCGCCGTGGTTGCTGGCCGCGCCGCCACCGTCGCCCCAGGAATCGCTCTCGCACCCGGCGCGCGAAGTGCTGGCCGCTATTGAATTGCACGGCGCATCCTTCTTTACCGACCTGACGCACTCGACCGGCCGCCTGTCCAGCGAAGTAGAGGACGCGTTGTGGGAACTGGTGGCCGCCGGCCTGGTGACGGCTGACGGTTTCGAAAACCTGCGCGCGCTGCTCGATCCCAAACGCCGCGCCGGACAAGGCAAGGCGCGCACCCGCCGGCCGCGTCACGCCCCCGGCCGATGGGCGCTGTTGCGCCGCGCCGGCGCGGCGGCGCCACCTGCCCCACCTAATCACGCTGAAATCTTCGCCCGGCAGTTGCTGTTGCGTTGGGGCGTGGTGTTCCGCGATGTGGCCGCGCGCGAGCCCGTGGCCCCGCCGTGGCGCGACTTGCTGGGTGCGCTCCGCCGCCTGGAATCGCGCGGTGAAATCCGGGGAGGCAGGTTTGTCGAAGCCTACCTGGGCGAGCAGTTCGCCCTGCCCGAGGCGCTCGACCTGTTACGGGCTGTACGCCGCACCGGAGAAACCGCCGTGGTGCCTGCCCGCGGCGAGCAAGGAACGGGGCTTGTTGAAGGACTTGTGTCCCAGAACGGGATGTTTTTCGGCCAGCCGACAGACGTGCCGCGCGCGAGCCATTCCTAAACGCGGGGCGACTGCTGGCGGATCAGCATCGATAACCATTCGAGAAATCACTTCGACGCATCGGCGTTTACGCGGCAAAGTGGAGATCCTAAACACTACGGTGTTAGGCTGCTCAAGACTCCGGTGTCTTCCCTTTGCTGGAGTCACTCCGGCCCAAACCCCGCTCCGGTCCCTCCACCGCCCGCTACCTGCTGCTGGCCACTATTCACCGCATTTGCCAACCCGGCCCCAAAACCGAAGTTGCCGATTGGCATCGTCTTAGCGTCTTGCACTCTCTCTGGGGGTTCACACCGGAGCGCTTCTCTTCTCAAGACCGCCGAGAAATCAGCAGCTTACCGGCCTACTCTCTGTCTCCGCAGTAAACTCCTGTTAGATGGCGCGTGCCAGCCTGCGCCTTGCCGGCTCTGCATCCGGCGCGGGAGCGATTTCGCGCCGGAGGTAGAGCTCCAGACTGCGCATGATGTGCCGCGCCTGCAAATTACGGCGGCGTCGAAGGCGCAGATAAACAATCAGGCAGAGGTCCGCCATGGCCAGAATGAAAAAGATCAGTGCATCAGCGGCGTCCATGACCCCATCTAATCACATTGCTATCTTTGGTCATAGTGGCATTAGTAACAGGTAGGTATAGGACTTTTCGTGCGAATTTCGCCAGCCGATAACCCTATCGATCTCGCCCCGCCCCGAACCCCGCTCCGCGCGGTGATAGACTTGCTCTTTCATGCCTAAAGCAACGCGTCTGGAGTGCAGCCTCTGTAAACAAACGTATCCTGCGGACCAGGTAGCCAACCTGTGTACCTGCGGCGGACCGTTGTTGGTCCGCTTCGACCTCGATACGCTCCGCCATCGCTGGCCGCGGCGCGCCGTTGCAAGCGGCCCCGCCAGCATGTGGCGCTATGCTCCCATTCTGCCGCCGGCGGACGCCTCCATCGTAACGTTGGGAGAAGGCTGGACTCCGCTCGTGCGCACCAAACGGCTGGGCGCGCGCATCGGCGCCGATTCCCTGTGGGTCAAGGATGAAGGACTGAACCCAACCGGCTCCTTCAAGGCGCGGGGCCTTTCCTGCGCCGTCTCCATGTGCGCCGAACTGGGCGTGAAGAAGGTAGCCATCCCTTCGGCCGGCAACGCCGCCAGCGCCATGGCCGCCTATGCGGCCGCCGCCGGGATCGAAGCTCACATTTTCATGCCGCGCGACGTTCCCCAGGCCAATTTCCTGGAGTGCAAAGCCTATGGCGCGCGCGTCACGCTGGTGGATGGCCTCATCAGCGATTGCGGCCGCATGGTCGCCGAGCGCGGACCCATCGAGGGCTGGTTCGACGTCAGCACCCTCAAGGAGCCTTACCGCATCGAAGGCAAGAAGACCATGGGCTACGAAGTGGCCGAGCAGATGGGTTGGGAATTGCCCGATGCCATCTTCTATCCCACCGGCGGCGGCGTCGGCATGATCGGCATGTGGAAGGCCTTCGATGAAATGGAGAAGCTCGGCTGGATCGGCTCGCGGCGCCCCAAGATGATTGCGGTGCAGGCCACCGGTTGCGCCCCCATCGTGCGCGCCTTTGAAGAAAACGAACCGCGCAGCCGCTTCTTCGACAACGCCCACACCGTGGCCGCCGGCCTGCGCGTGCCCAAGGCGCTGGGCGATTTCCTGGTGCTGCAAGCTGTGCGCGAAAGCCACGGCATCGCCATCGCCGTCACCGATGACGAAATGCTCACCGCCGGCGTGCAACTGGCCTCCGATGAAGGCGTCTACGCGGCGCCCGAAGGCGCGGCCTGCGTGGCGGCGCTCGAAAAACTGCTGGCCTCGGGCTTCCTCAAACAGACCGACCGCATTGTGCTCTACAACACCGGCTCCGGATTGAAGTATCCCGAAGCCTATTCCACGCGTTTCCCGCGAGCCGCCGCGAGCGAACAGGACAAGCTCGGCGGCCTCATCACACCGCGATGAAAGACCTGGCATTGCGCGCGCTCGATGCCGCATCGCGCGCGGGCGTCACCTACGCCGATGTGCGCGCCATCGAAACGCGCGATCGCGACGTCACCACCAGGAACGGCAAGGCCGGCAATGTCTCGTGCTCCGAATCCCAAGGCATCGGCATTCGCGCCCTGGCCTCCGGCTGCTGGGGCTTCGCGGCCACGAGCGACCTCACCAAAGAGGGCATCGAGCGCGCCGCCGCCCTAGCCATCGAAATCGCCCGCTCGGGCGCGATCGCTAAGAAAGAGGATGTCGCGCTTGCCCCGGAAGCGAGCTACCAGGCCACCTGGGTTTCTCCCTGCGCCATCGATCCCTTTTCCATTCCGGTAGACCGCAATCTGGCGGCCCTGCTGGCCGTGGATGCCGAACTGCGACGCAATCCCGCCATCAGCCTGGCCGAAACCGCCATGCGCTTTGTATGGCAAAGGCAGGTCTTCGCTTCCACCTCCGGCAGCCTCATCGATCAGACCCGCACCACCAGCGGCGCGGGCTTCTCCGCCCTCTGCTACAAGAACGGCGAAATCCAGAAGCGCTCTTTCCCCAACTCCGTCGGCGGCCAACACCAGTTGAAAGGCTACGAGCTGGTGGGAGAGCTCGACCTGCTGCGCCACGCCCCGCGCATCGCCGAAGAGGCCGTGGAGCTGCACTCCGCCCCGCAGTGCCCGGAAGGCGAGTTCGACCTGATCCTCGATAGCTCCCAGCTCGGCCTGCAGATTCACGAATCCATCGGCCATCCCATTGAGCTCGACCGCGTCCTCGGCAGCGAAGCCAACTACGCCGGCATGAGCTTTCTCACGCTCGATCGGCTCAACCACCTGCGCTACGGCTCCGAGATCGTCAACGTGGTCTGCGACGCGCGCCTCGAGCACGGTCCCGGCCTCGGCACCTTCGCTTTCGACGATGAAGGCGTGCCCGCGCAATCCACCGATATCATCCGCGCCGGAGAGTTCGTGGGCTACATGACCTCGCGCGAGACCGCCGCCGCCGTGGGCGAGAAGCGTTCCAACGGCTGCATGCGCGCCGACGGCTGGGCCAGGCTGCCGCTCATCCGCATGACCAACGTGAGCCTGCTCGCCGGCGAGCAGTCGCTCGACGAAGTGATGGGCGCCGACCACGCCATCTACATGGAGACCAATCGCAGTTGGTCCATCGACGACAAGCGCTACCATTTCCAATTCGGCTGCGAAATCGCCTGGGAGATGCGCAACGGCAAGCGCGTCCGCATGCTGAAGAACCCCAGCTACAGCGGCATCTCGACGGAGTTCTGGAACGCCTGCGCGGCCATCGCGGGACGCGAACACTGGACGTTGTGGGGCGTCCCCAATTGTGGCAAAGGCCAGCCCGAGCAGGTGATGGGCACCGGCCACGGCGCCAGCCCCGCGCGTTTCCGCAAAATCAAAATCGGGAGCGCCTATGGCGGATAGCGCCGAAGCCATCTTCGGCCAGGTGGTGGATGCCGCGCGCGCGCAGGGCGTCACGGAGGTGGAAGCCATCCTCGCCTCCGATACCAGCGCGCTCACCCGCTTCGCCAACAACGCCATCCATCAGAACGTCTCCGAGCGCAATACCCAGCTTTCGGTTCGCGCCGTCATCGGCGGACGTACCGCGCGCGCCTCCACTAACCGGTTGGATCGCGAGCGAATCGTCAGCGTGGTGGAGCAGGCCATCGCTATCACGCGGCTGACCGAATCCGATTCCGAATTGCAGCCCCTGGCCGACCCCGCGGCCTACCCGGAAGTGAACCGCTGGTTCGAATCCACCGCCGACGCCACACCGGCCGAGCGCGCCCGCGCGGTGGCCGAAGCCATCGGCGCCGTTGAAGCCGCCGGCCAGACCGGCGCCGGCATATACTCCACCGAAGAATCCTGCTTCGCACTGTTGAACTCGCGCGGCGTGAATGCGAGTTATCGCGAAACCACCGCGCGCTTCTCCATCACCGCCATGGCCGGCGATTCTTCCGGCTGGGCCAAAGCCGGCGCCTGCGATCTCCGCGATCTCAACCCGCTGGAGTTGGCTCGCACCGCCGCCCGCAAAGCCTCCCAATCGAGCGCTCCGCGGGAATTGCCGGCCGGCCGCTACACCGTCATCCTGGAACCGGCAGCGGTGCTCGATCTCGCCGGGCAGATGTTCGCCGATTTCAGCGCCACCGCCATACGCGAGGGCCGCAGCTTCCTCAACGACCGCATCGGCAAGAAAGTTTTCGGCGACAACATCACCATCCACGACGATGCCAGCCACCCGCTGCAATCCGGCGCTCCCTTCGACGGCGAAGGCGTCCCGCGCCGGCGCCTCACCCTGGTGGATGGCGGCGTGGTTCGGGACATTGCCTACTGCCGTCACGCCGCCGCGCTGGCCGGAGCCGCGCCCACCGGTCACGGCTTCCCCCTCCCCAACGATTACGGCGAAACACCGGCCAACATCGTGATCTCGGGCGGCGATTCCTCGGTCGAAGAAATGCTGGCTTCCACCGAACGCGGCATCCTGGTGACGCGCTTCTGGTACATCCGCGAGGTGGACCCCTACGAGAAAATCTTTACCGGTATGACTCGCGACGGCACCTTCCTGGTGGAGGGTGGCCGCGTCACCGCGGGCATCCGCAACTTCCGCTTCAATCAAAACCTGGTCGAGATGCTCTCGAACGTGGAATCGCTCTCCGCGACGGCGCGCGCCTCAGGCGAAGAGACCTTCGACATGGTGGTCCCCGCCATGAAAGTGCGCGATTTCAACTTCACCGAAGTCACGCGTTTCTAGTGAAGCTGCTCGACTGTCCTCTGTATAGACGTATACTGCAAGCATGAGCCTCAAGAGCGCGGCGTTATTCGCATTGATCGGGATGATTCTGCTGACGGTTCTGCTGGCAGCCGGCTTCATCCGTGACCTGTCGGCCTTTGCAAGCGGCGCGGTGGCGCTGATCACGCTGCTTACGTCGGCAATTCATTTGCTGGCGAGCCTGAGCGTGGCAGTATTCCTGTACGTGTTCCATAAAGCGCAATCTTGACGCCTCGCACCCTGTTCCCGTCCATCCGTTCGCTTGGGCTTCTACTGCCCCACCGGCAACGTAAAGTATGTGCCGGGCCCGCTCGACGCAAAGGTCAACGGCGGCATCACCGGTACGCCGTTTACCTGAATGTAGATCGGTACGGAATCGTTGAAGGTCTGACCGGCCGGCATGGCTATATTCGGAACCACCACATTGATCTGGTAGAGGCCCACCGCCCCTTCCATCAGTCCGGCATAGGTCACCGTGGCGGGGACGCTGCCGAAGAGGACTTGCGGTAGGGTCTGCAAGTTGCTCGCCTGCGCGGCCACCTGGCCGGCCGGAACGTCGGGGGTCACCGGTCCGAGACCTACGCCGAAGAGAACAATCGTGTCGCCCACCATGGCGCGGCGCGTGGGCACGAGAGTGGTATAGCCGGGTGGCAGCACGTAGGTCACGAAGTCCGGGAAGACTGCCCCGAGGTATTGCGACTGCGGATTGTTCGCGTGCGGCAGCGCCAGCATCCCCGGTTGGAACGTCTTTACCGCGACGGTGAAGGGCGTGCCGGTCTGCGAGCCGTTGGTGACCGTCACCTGGGCGCTTCCGGCGGCGACCGGGCCCGGCACGAACGCGTTCACTTGTCCGGGGCTGGTGTAGGAAACATAGGCCGGGCTGCCGTTGATGGAGACCTTGACGCCGTCGAGCGAGGTTGGCGCGGTGTTGCCCGTGAAATCGGAAGTGCGCCACTGGCGAGTGGCCGGCGCGAGGTTCTGACCATAGATCTCGATCCAGGCGCCAGGCGCGATGGTCGATGCGCCGCCGAAAGCCACTGCCGAAATCACCCCGGCCGGCAACGAACGGATGGCCGGCTGCGTGCTGCCGGTGGTCGGCACCGCCAGGAAGCCATGCAACATGGTGCCGTCGCCATAGTAGCCCGCCACATATCCGCTATCGTTGATGGCGGCCGCGAAAGTCTGGTCACCCAGGACTGAGAGCATCGCGAAGCTGCCATCTGCGTTGCCGGCAAAACTGTTGTAGTTGACCCCGTATCCCGCTACCTGCCCGCGGTTGTTGATGGAAACCAGGCGCGCACCGTTGTCGGTACCCGGCAGATCGAAGGTGGTGTATGCGCCGGCGGGGCTGCGCAGAAAACCATGGTCCAATCCGCCGGAGCCGCCAGCTATGTAAAACCCGGCGATGTCGCCGTTGTTATCGATGGCTTCGGGACGGATCCCGGCGTCGAACATGTTGATCGTGGTGAATGTGCCGTCGGCGCCGCGGACGAAGCCGTAGGCGGCCGAAGCACTGGCAGCCACCACCGAGCCGGTGATTACGCCGTGGTCGTTGATTCCCTTCGGCCCGCCGCCGGGCCCGAGGCTCGGAATGTCAAACGGCGTGAAGGTGCTGCCGTCCGCGCTGCGGATGTAAGAGCGAAAAAGGCCCGATGACGCGTCAATGTAATTCCCGGCGATCTGCCCGAGATTGTTGATGGCGTCGGTGGTGGTGGTGCCGGGCTGGGATCCCGGGACCACGACGGCGGTGTAAGTGGAGCCATCGGCGCTTCGCAGAAAATTGTGCGTGACGCCCGCGGCATCCCGATAAGCGCCGACGATCTGGCCTGCGTTGTTCATTCCGTTGACCGAAGTGTTGGTAGAGCCAGTCGGATCGAACGTGGAATACGAGTAAGTTTGAGCTTGCCCGAGACCGCAAACCGAGAGCAAAAGCGCCCATTCAACGATTTTCATAGGGGAACCAAGGCGGGCGCGGACACTTTGATCATACGCGCCCGGGAACTCGCCGGCAACCAAGTTTCAGTTGTTACTCGGGCCGCGGCTGGCGCTCTCGCACCAGGCGCTCGGCCAAGAACACCTTCAGCAGAGATTGATACGGAACGTCGCGCCGATTCGCCAGTACTTTGAGATCCTCGATCATGGAGACCGGGAGTCTTAGCGATATCGTCTTTAGAGACGGTTTGAGGCGAACGAGGTTGTGGCGCTTCGCCGATTGCCAATCCACGTACTCCGTCGAATCCGCAGTGGCCCAGAATTTCCTTTCATCGTCTTCGTTCTTGAATTTAGGAAGTTTCTTCTTCATGTCGCTTCATGTCGCTTATAGGCCTCCGTTTCGCTCCGGTTCATTTCCCTGGCTTTCCGCCGGACCGTGAAAACTAGTACTGACGGGAGTCGCCGAACCGATCCGCATAACGGAGCCCGAAGGCAATCGAGAGAATCACGTCCAAAGTCCAAACGATTTCACGAGGGTGAGGGGTCGCTTCAACTCTTCACGTAATGGCGCTTCCTATTACTTCTGCGGTATTGAGCCAAAATATATTCTCACCTTATTACGTGGCAACAATGGGTCATTCTGTGCTATTGGCGTAATCCCGACCATCTTGAAAGCAGTGCTGAGTGTCTGCATCCAAGGATGCACTTGAGTCCATACACCATGGTCAGGGTCCTGCGGATCGACAAGAGGTGGACCATAGCCAACAATACTAATGGACTTTTCTGGAACTGTTATACGCGCACGCTCCACCTGGGGACCCTCTATCTTCCAGCCAGCCCTTTGAAATACTGGGATAAACGTAGCTGCGAAAATACATGTTTGTTCATCTGCGTCCGGGCATGAAATAATTGTGTATGCTGGTGGCGCGGCAAGTCCTGTCTTTAGAATGTTCGTAAACTCTCTCTTCTGCGATAAGGTTAATTCCATCGGTTCACGAATTGTGTTGCTGGCGACAAGCCACGTAACCGCAGCACACAAAAGACAAGAGACTAATCTGAGAAGAAGTTTTGCCGTCCGATTACTCAGCAAGCTGAACGCGCACCAGATCGCAATCCAGCCGAACGGGACCGCAGCGACAAATAAGAACCTCGCGATCATTCCTGCACCGGACACGCCAGTGCCGATGCCAGCAATGACAAGCGTAACCCAACCCGTAGCCGTCCCCCAGAAAAGGTTCTTTTCGTGCCAAGGATTCTCAGTATGGAGTGCAACTTGACACAACAGGGGAGGCCCTGGCCGCGTCGTCAAATCAACTGTTGGCGAAGTCTTTTCGGGGTCCAGTTTAGGTTTTGGCTTGGCTCGCTTTTTGTGCAAGTGGCTCATGAAAAAAGAGGTCTTCGGCTTCCTCGGGAGTCACCTTGTGCCGCTCCCAGTTCTTGTGGGTATTGGCGGCGTCCCAGTCAAACCCGGCGCAGTTTTCCAGCGGATCCACTCTCGCCACAACCCCAGTATACGATTATCGTATACACGGGAAACGGCCGGAAGTTCCGTCCACGGTTTCTGCGGTTGGCTGAGAGGCGTCTGCGTAGGCATCTTCGCCGGCGGCACTTATGGCGCTGGTTGGAATGGCGCCGGCGCGTCCCGCCCGAAGTGGAACGCGCAGGCCTGGACGTCCCCCGAGTTCGGCATTCACTCCTACCCCGAAGACGCCCGGGTCACGCGGGAATCCTGATCGCCGGTGCAAGATGGGCGCGGCAGGGCTAACTGCAAGATGTGGACAGGCCAGTCACGAGTTTTTCGGGCACCCTGCTCTTCACCTTTCGCGCCGCAACCGCTTGTTGTAGGCCTCATGGGAACCGATCCAGTACCAATGAAAAATGTTCCCGTGGCGCCATGCAAGCGCCCGGTATGAGCGGCCGATGTCTACTGTCCAGACCTCGCCCTTTTGCTGAAGACCAAGGGACGGATGAAGCGGGTTCTCTTCAAATAGTGCGTACTTTTTGTCCGCCAGGAATCGGACGCTCTCAGGTAGCCGGCCATAACAATCCCAAAATTCCGCGACGGCGTACGAGCGGAATCTCACCTGCGTGGACGGCCTTTGGAAAGAGGCCGCGACAGGCCGTCGCTCACCTGCTTCTTCACCCTGTCGAGCAGTTCCATTCCCGCTCCACCCGGTGAGAAATCGCGCTCGATCTCTTCATCCCAGCGGGCGCGGTCCCGATCGACAATCCAGGCGGCCAGCGCGGTTTGCTCTCCGGCCGGCAACTCCTCAATGACCTGTTGAATCTGGGTGAGGTTCATTGAGCTATTTTACCGCAATCAGCCCCCTGGACTGGCTCTGGATGTGGCCGCAGTCGAAGGCTGTATGGTTGAGGCGGCCTGGAAAATGGTGAAAGACGTTCCGCGACCGCCCCTAGCTAGAGGGGATAGCTGTGCCCGGAACTGCTGCCAAAACTGCCGGCTCTTACTCCTGACTCCCAAACTGCTTCAGGTCTTCCGGGCCTTCCTGCATGGCGACCAGATCTTTCCCTTGGACCAGTTCCCGGACCTTCTCAACGACGTCTGGATTGGCCAGGGTGGTGATATCCCCGGTGGCCATGCGGTTCGTAATGGCCGAAAGCACACGGCGCATGAGCTTGCCGGAGCGGGTCTTGGGCATATCCGGGACGATGTGGATGGCCTTCGGCCGGGCGATCTTGCCGATGATGGTTTCAATGGCTTTCGAGACCTTGTCGACGATCTCCTGGCTGGGTTTCAGGCCAGGCCGCAGGCAGATATAGACCTCCGGCACGCGACCCTTGATCTCGTCCACCGCGGGCACCACCGCAGCCTCGGCAACTTCCGGAACAGTCAGGCACGCGGACTCGATCTCTTTCGTCCCCAGCCGGTGACCGGCCACGTTGATCACATCATCCACTCTGCCCAGAATGCGGAAATACCCGTCCGCGGCCAGCAACGCTGCGTCACAGGCAAAATAAGGCCAGTCATGCCAGTCCTTGCTCTTGGGGTCCTTGCAATACTTCTCGTAGTACACATCGACGAAGCGCTGATGATCGTTCCAGATGGTCTGCATGATACCCGGCCAGGGATTGCGAATGCAGATATTGCCCGCCCTCCCCGATCCGGCAGGGACTTCCTGGCGCATCTCGTCGTAGATGATCGGATAGATTCCAGGCACGCCAGGGCCGGCACTCCCGGGCTTCATGGGATCCAGCGCGGGCTTGGTACTACACAGGAATCCTCCGTTTTCCGTCTGCCACCAGGTGTCCACAATCACTGCCTCGCGCTTGCCGACTATGTTGTAAAACCACCTCCAGACCTCGGGCTCGATCGGTTCTCCGACGGTGGTCATGTGCTTGAAGTGATTGTCGTATTTCTTTGGTTCGTCGATTCCGGCCTTGCGGAGCATGCGAATCGCCGTGGGTGATGTATGGAAGATGTTGACGGCCAGGCGCTCGGCAATCTTCCAAGGCCGTCCCGCATCGGGGTAAGTGGGGACACCTTCGTAAATGACACTGGTGGCGGCCAGGGCCAAAGGTCCGTAAACAATGTAGGAGTGACCTGTGATCCAACCGATGTCGGCCATGCACCAGTACACGTCCTCGGGATGGATGTCCTGAATGTACTTAGACGTGCCCGTCACATAAGCCAGGTATCCGCCGGTACGGTGCTGGCATCCCTTGGGTTTCCCGGTGCTGCCGCTGGTGTACATGAGAAACAGCGGGGCTTCCGCATCCATGGACACGGGATCCACTCTTTTCCCGCTGAACTTCCGCAGTTCGTCGTCAACGAAGTAGTCACGCCCCTCCACCATGGGCCAGGCGGAGGCATACTGGCCCGCGTGCCGTCTCCAGACCAGGACCTTGTCCACGGTATGGCCTTCCTGGGCGGCGATGGCAACGGCGATATCCGCGCCGGCCTTGTGGTCCATCATCTTACCGTTGCGATAGTAGCCATCGATTGTGATGAGAACCCGGCTGCCGGAATCGGCAATTCGCGTTCCACAGGCCTCTCCGCTGAAGCCGCCGAATACCACCGAGTGGATGATCCCCAACCGGGCGCACGCCAGCATGGTGATCGGCAACTCGGCGAGCATGGGCATGTGAATGGTGACGCGGTCTCCCGCTTTCAGCCCTGCAAAATCGCGGAGAAGCGCCGCCATCTCATTCACCCTGACGTACAGTTCCTGATAAGTAATCGTTATGGGCGCTTCGCTTTCCAGCTCCGGCACACAGATCAGGGCGGCCTTGTTCTTGTACTTGGCCAGGTGCCTGTCGACGCAGTTATAACAGGCGTTGAGCTTTCCGCCGACAAACCACTTCCAGAAGGGCGGGTCGCTGGTGTCGAGCGTGGTGGCCCAGTGCTTGTCCCACGTCAGCATCTCCGCGTATTCCTGGAAGCAATCCGGAAAATTCTCCTCGTTGAATCGCTTGTTTACATCTGGATCGGCCAGGTTCGCCTGGCTGATGAATTTAGCGGGAGGATAGTACAATTCCTCCTCGCCCCAGTGGACTGCAATCTGGGCTTCGGTGGTCTCTCGCACCACTTTGCGCCGTTCAAGAATGTCCGCCATGTCAATTTACCCTTTCGTGTCTCTGAAATTATGATGATTGCTGATGCTTACGCTGCGCTCTGTTTGGCCGCCGGCCGCTTGGCCAGCAGTTCGCATACCAGCGCCACGGCGGCCATCGCGGCCGCCGTGTAAAAGGCTGCCTGGTAATTGTGATACTTGTCATACAACACCCCGCCGATGCGCGAGCCGATGATGCCGGCCACGCCCCACGCGGTGAACAGCATCCCGTAATTGACGCCCGCGTTCTTCGTGCCCCAGAAATCCGAACAGGCCGCGCCATTCACGGAAAGCTGGGTCCCGTAGCACCAGTAAACCACGAATATCGTCGCGTGGAGCAGCGCCACATCGCCGCCCACCGCGTACAGCACGGGCATGGCCAGCATCGAAATCCCGATCATGGTGCGCAGCACGTTGATGCGGCCCAGCTTGTCCGACATCCAGCCCGAAAGAATCCGGCCCGATGCATTGCCGCACGCGCCCACCCTCTTGGCGAACGGAACCAGTTGGCCGATCACCATCAGGCCCGCCGAGCAACCCACCGCATACGCCACCCACATCAAGTAGAAGGTAGGCGTGCGCAACACTCGCCGGGGCTGAATTCATGCGTGGTGGCGCCCGATTTGGCGGCGGCCGCCGGTGTCCAGCCCGCCGGTTTGTAACCGGCCGGCGGGTTCTTCAGCAGGAACGCCCCAATCAGCGTCATCACGCACGGCCATCCTGGCTGTGCGCAAGAGGTTCCCGCACCCCACGTACTGGGCGGCGTTCGTCACGACTGGAATTTAGAAGCTGTGATACTATCCTTGTGAGTCGATGAGGCAATCCATCTGATTCCACCAGGCCGCACGATCGTATGTTTGGCATTGCTGGCAGGGGGCGTACTCTTCGCCGCCGATGGCGACCCGGATGGTTGGGTGGTGTCCGTCGGCAAGTGGACTCGCGGTAAACAAGTCCTCCGGCAATACGACGCGGTGTTTGCCAGCGACCAATTGCAGGGGACCGCGGGAACCATCGTGGTGGCTCTGAAAGACGGGCAATCGCCGCATCCATATCATTGTGACAAGTTCCCTTGCACCGTCACCATTCCAGGATTTCGGCCCGCTCCGGATTCCCTGCTCTCCAGGCTGGGGCGCGCTTTTAGTGAGCTCGCCAGCCACCGCGATAGCATGCCCGTATCCGCCATCAGCCGCGGCAGGTCCAGGGGGCGGCTTCGCCAGGCAGTGCTGCCGTTCAACGGGGGCCAGTTGGATCTCAAGGATGCCGCCGGGTCGATCGATGCCGGCACGTACACCGTCTCTCTGCGTCCGATCAAGACTGCCCCTTCGACGGCCCAAGGGCCCTTGCGAGGATCGGTCCATTGGGACCCGCCGGAGGTCACGTCTGCCTCCTTTCCGGCCCTGGCGCCTGGCATCTACGAACTGACCATGGCATCGTCGGAAGGCGATAGCGTGGGTAGCGTGGCAGTTCTGGTGGCAAGCGCGGCGGATTATCCCGCCAGGCGCGAGTCGTTCGAAGCCGGCGTGCAATCGCTACCTCGGGACCTTGATCGGGTGACGCTCGAGGCCTTTCTGAACGCGCTTCTCTTTGACGTCGGAACCGGTTCGAAATGAGAAAGAGATCCGCCCGCCGCAAGTTCTGGCATTACTTCGGAGTCGGCCTGTTTTGGATGGCGTTCGCCAGCGGCCTTCATGAGTTAGCCCTTCAAACCTGGCTGGTCCAACGCTTGGAAACGGCCAATCTGGATGCCCTGTTTTCCGGCAAACAGTGGACAGTGTCTCCAGATGTGGTTGTCGTTTCGATCACCGATAACGATTACCAAACTATGTTCGGAGGAATCAGTCCCGTGAACCCCGGCAAGCTGATGGAGGTAATCGATGTCATCCTGGCGGGGGGTCCAAAGGCGCTGGGCGTCGACTTCGATACATCCGCCTGGGCCGGCCCGCCCGCCAAATACGTGGGAAAGCCGATCGTTTGGGCGCGCGAAGCTCTGGGAGAAGCCGGCAGCCTGACCATGGCTAAAGTGCTCGGCGGAACGGAAAAGGTTTGCTTTGGCGTGCCTGCATACTTCCCCGATGAGGACGGCATCGTTCGCGAGTACAGAGAGTTCATCCAAGGGGCAAACCGTCAATATTATCCGTCGCTGGCATTCAATCTGGTCGAAGTGTCCCAGCGCGGCCCGCAAGCGTGCCGCGGGGCCTTGCTAAATCTGGATCAAAGCCAATCCGCCGAAGCGGCAAAGGTGAACTTCCGCGGGCCCAAGAATGCCTTTGATCACCTTTCCATCAGCGCCCTGATGACACTCAAGGATGTTAAGAATGTTCCGGCATGGGCCGCCAAACCGCTGCAGGGTAAAGTCGTGCTGCTGGGCGGAGCCTATCGCGCAGCCCGCGACGCTTACCCTACCCCGTTCAGCTATCTGGACGGCGTGGACATTATCGCCAACACTGTCGACATGAACCTCCCCGGCAATAAGGAGTTGAAGGACACGCCGGCGTGGCTGAAGGTATCGGGCTATGTGCAAGGCGTGGTGCTGCTGGCCGGGCTCTACTTTGTTTCACGCACCTGGAGCCTGCTCATCCAAGTGCTCATCGTGCCGGTTTACGCGCTTATGGTCAGTTGGCTGGCGTTTCAATGGGCCGGAACGTTCGTCAGCTTCGTGCCCTGTGTCGTCGGCATTGTGATCCATGAAATTGTCGAGCACGCGACTGAATATCATCGGCTGCAACGGGAGAATGGCGAACTCCATGAGCAGATGAACCACTTGCGAGCGGCAGCGGGCCCATCTACGCCCTCCCACCGCGAAGGTTGATGGCTTTGAACTTCCGGAATCGGTACGGTGGGGATGGTTTACCCCCTACCTCCGGCAATCCGCGCCGCTTCCGGCCGTCTCCGCAACGCCAGCATCACGATAATTCCCATGGCCGGCCCGATCCCGAGGAACGCTAGCGACCACCGCGTTCCCACCCAGCGCTCCACCTGCGGCACCAGCCGGATCGTCACCATCGTCAGAAAGAAGCCCAGGCTGTTTTGCAGCGCGAGCGCCGTCCCAATGTACTCCGGCTCGCACAATTCGCTGGTGCAGGCGGAAAACTGCGCCGAATCCGCCACCACCGCGAACCCCCACAACACCGCCACCGCTCCCAGCCCCAGCGCCCCCGCATGAAAGACGCAGCCGATTCCCAGCGCGCAGCCGCCGCTCACCCCCATGGCCAGGGCGGTCGTGCGCGTGCGGCCCCATCGGTCCGCCAGCCACCCCGCCAAAACGCTCGCCGGCCCGCCCGCGGCAATCGCCGCGAAGGTGAGCCAACTGGCCTCCACCGCCGAGTGCAATGCCGCCGTAAGGTAGAGCGCCAGCCAGGCCCACATGGCGTACAGTTCCCACATGTGCCCCAGGTACCCCAGGTTCGCTAGCAGCAGCGCGCGCTCGCCCAGTAGTACGCGCACGTAATCCCAACGGAAGCGAGCGCTCTTGCCGCCGTATGGGCCCGTCCGAACCCACTGTGCCGTGATGCAACCGCCGGCCGCCGCCAGCGCCGCCGCCGAATACAACACGAATTTCCAGTCCCGCAGTCCGCCCACCGCATTGAGGAACTGCGGTCCGGCCGACCCAATGGTCAACGCCCCCACCAGCAGCCCGATTCCCAACCCCCGGTCCGTCTTCGTCCAGGTGGCCACGATCTTCATTCCCACCGGATACACCCCGGCCAGACAGAAGCCCGTGAGAAAACGCAGGCACAGGGCCGATGCGAGCCCGCCCGCCAGTGCCGGAATCATCGCCGTGAAAAGCGCCGCCGCCAGAGCTGAAATGGCCAGCAGCCGGTCGGGCCGTGTGCGGTCGGCCAGGTTGAAGATCGCCAGCAGCAGCGCTCCCACTGCAAAACCGGCCTGCACCGCCAGCGTCAGGCCCGCGCGGCCCGCGTCATGCAAACCCCACGCGGCGCTCAGCGCCGGCACTACCGCCGATGCCGAAAACCAAACCCCCATGCTGAGAAGCTCGGCGGCAACCAGCACTCCGATACTGAACCATTTTCGCGACACGTCTCAACGTGGAGTCGTGCCATTATACCGGTTGCCTTCCTCAAAACAAAAAACCGCCGTGGCGTGCCGCCGTTCCGCATCTTCCCGCGTCCAAACCAGGTTCCCGGGGGCGTAGCCGGCGGCCAGGTGCACCGCTTCCTTCGCGATATAGTCCACCCTCGGGAAGCATCGCACCCAAATCGGCCCCGGCGTGCGCCGCGCCAGCGCGATCAACTGCTCGGTGGGCGCCGCGCGTGCCAGGAACTGCGGCCGTTTCCTGAACCACAGATACCCCACATTGTGCGCCAATACCAGCACCATCACCGCCGCCGGCACCTCCGCCAACAAGCGCGGCCGCATCCGCAGTTTCTCCCACCACCAGGCCGTCGCCAGGCCAAACAGCATGGCCAGCCCGGCGCTCGCCAGGTACGTCTGCCGGCTCGGGATCTCCGTCGAATACCTCAGAAAACTGTAAGGCCCGAGCGCCATCCCGATCCACGCCAGCGCCACCAGCGCGCTACGCCGCAGCTCGCCATCGCGCGCCGACAGAATGGCCCCGCCCGCCACTAGCCCCCAAATCCACAGGACGCGGAAATAGCTGTGGGGCCACGTAATCCAAAAAGGTGCATGCAACGAAAAACTGCCGTCCGAAAACCGGAAAGAATAGCCGCGCGTCGCGAAGATGGACGCCACCGCCACCGCCGCTAACAGCCCGTAGGGCGCCAGCCGCACCAGGTGCCGCACGGTTTGCTGCACAATGCCTCGCTGGCACTCCGCCGCCGGCGCGACCAGCAGGAAAAGCGGCAGCACGGCCACCGCCGATTCCTTCGAGAGCAACGCCAGCGCAAACAACGCCACCCCCGCCAGCGTGCGCCGCCGCAGGAAGCACAGCAGCGCCCCCATGCCGAACAGAAACAGCCACAGCTCATTCACTGCGGAAAACCACATCACCGCTTCCTGGTGGCCCTCTGCCACGGCAAAAAAGGCCGCCGCCCAAATCGCCGCCGCGCGCATCCGCGGCCAGGCCATGCACACGCCATACAGCAACCAGGTGTTCGCAATGTGCAACAGCAGGCTGGTTGCGTGGTACGCCAGCGGCGCCAGGCCCGCCCACCGCCAGAGCAGCCACATCGTCCAGAAACTGGTGGCGCGCACCCGAAAAATCGGATCGGCCAACGGTGTCCCGAATCCGCTGTCGAGCGTCTGTGCCAGGTTCGGGTAATCGTCTTCCATCAGGGGGATGGTCAGCGACGGCGCATAGGCCAGCACGGCCGCGAGAGCCAGCAGAAGAAGCGCGATGCCCGTGCGAAAACTCATTGCATCCTTCAGTGTAGGGCCTCGACCGGGGTCGTCGTTGTGCCGGCAGTGCCTAAATTTGGGCAATGAGCCGCCCGTCCCCGCTCCCTGCTGCTCCTATCTCCTTTGCCTGCTTGCATTTTCACACTGGCATCTGCCGTGCTCCCCGAGTTGTGTAGCCATGCTCAAGATCACGCTGCACGATCATCCCAACGAATTGCGCTTCCGCCTGGAAGGCAAGCTGGCCGGAGCGTGGGTTTCCGAACTGCGCCAATGCTGGCAGACCGCCACTTCCACCACCCAGGGCCGCGTCATCTCGCTGGACCTCGGCGAAGTCGATTTTGTGGATGCCGAAGGTCAAGCCCTGCTGGCCGACATGCATCGCCACGGTGTGCATCTCAAAGCCGTCACGCCCCTCATCCGCTCGCTCGTCGCCGAAATCGAACGCGCGGCTCGATATGCTACGGTTGAAGAACCGCCTTCGCGGCGTTCCGATGTCCTCGTCTCCTCAGATCCATCCAAACGAAATCCGGGCGCGCTATGAAGCGCTGCTGGAGGTCGCCGAATCCATCGCGTCCCACCGCCAGCTCTCTACCCTCTTTGCCGATCTGAACCTCCGCCTCCAGCGCCTCATCACCTTCGACTTCATCGGCCTCACCCTCCTCGATCCCGAATCCAGGGTTTTCCGCCTGCACATTCTCCAGACCGACCGCACCGTCGTCGGCGATCGTGCTTACGAAGTGCCGTTTGACCAGGCCCCCACCGGCAAGGCCCTCGATACCCGCCAGCCTTACTACGCCCCCGATTGCGGCGCGCTTCACCTGTACCCTATCCTCGAAACCATCCTGCGCGCCAATAGCATTGAGTCGTTCTGCACCCTGCCGCTTTTCACTGCCCGGCGCGATCTCGGCGGCCTCAATTTCGGCTCCCTGCACAAGAACGCCTACTCGCCCGAAGATATCGAGTTCATGCAGCAGGTGGCCCGCCAGGTGGCCGTGGCCGTCGATAACGCCCTCAACTACGAATCCGCGCGCGCCTATGAGGAACAGCTCGCGCGCGAACGCGACCGCCTTCGCGCACTCCTCGAAATCAACAACGCCGTAGTGAGCTGCCTTTCCGCCAGGCCGCTCTTCCAAGCCATCTCCGCCTCGCTCCGCCGCACCTTCAACCTGGACTACGCCAGCCTCCTCATCTACGACGCCGAAGCCCGTGCGCTACGCCTGGAAATGTGCGACTTCCCGACCGGAAGCGGCGTCATCCGCGAGAACGCCGTCATTCCCCTCGAAGATACCGTCCCCGGTTACGTCCTGCGCACCCGCGAAGGCCGCATTTTGAGCCAGGAAGAAGCCGCCGCGATTTCTAAATCCACCGGCGAAATCATGTCGCGCGAAGGCCTCCGCTCGGTCTGCTGCGTCCCCATGTTTTCCCACGGCGAAGCGCTCGGCACCATCAACGTCGGTTCGCGCCGCGAAAACTTTTTCACTGCGCAGGATCTGCAATTCTTCGCACAGGCCGCCGCCCAAGTGGCCATCGCGCTCGAAAACGCCCTCTCCTACCAGCGCATCGAAGAACTCAACGCGCGTCTGGCGGAAGAGAAGGTTTATCTCGAAGACGAAATCCGCACCGACCATCGCTTCGAGGAAATCGTCGGCCGCAGCCGCGCCCTGAATGCCGTTTTGAAGCAGGTGGAAACCGTCGCGCCCACCGATTCCACCGTCCTCATCTACGGCGAAACCGGCACCGGCAAGGAACTGCTGGCCCGCGCCATCCACGACCTCAGCTCGCGGCGCCAGGGCACCTTCGTCAAGCTCAACTGCGCGGCCATTCCCACCGGCCTGCTGGAAAGCGAGATGTTTGGCCACGAAAAAGGCGCCTTCACCGGCGCCATCGCCCAACGCATCGGCCGCTTTGAGCTGGCGCACCGCGGCACCATGTTCCTCGACGAAGTCGGCGAGATCCCGTTCGAGCTGCAAACCAAGCTGCTGCGCGTCCTGCAGGAGCGCGAATTCGAGCGCCTCGGCAGTTCCCGCACCATCCGCACCGACGCCCGCCTGGTGGCCGCCACCAACCGCGACCTCTCCCTCATGGTCGAGGAGCGCCAGTTCCGCGCCGACCTTTATTACCGCCTCAACGTCTTTCCCATCACGGTCCCGCCGTTGCGCGAGCGCCGCGAAGACATCCCGCTGCTGGTGCGCTACTTCGTGCAGCAATACGCCCGCCGCATGAACCGCAAAATCACCGCCATCCCCGCCGCCACCATGCACGCGCTCGAGCGCTACCACTGGCCCGGCAACATCCGCGAGCTGCAAAACTTCATCGAGCGCGCCGTCATCGTCTCCCCCGGCTCCACTCTCGACGCCCCCATCCGCGAACTGAAAGGCCCCAAACCCTCGTCCACATCCACCGCGAGCGCCGCCAGCGGAACCGTAACGCTGGCCGCCGCCGAGCGCGAAGCCATACTCCGCGCCCTCGCCGAATCCGATGGCCGCGTGGGTGGCGCGGAAGGCGCCGCCGCCAAGCTGGGGATGAAGCGCACCACCCTGCAAGCCAAGATGCGCAAACTCGGCATCGGCGGAAAAGACACGTGATTGGTCCGCTCGGCCATCCCCGATTTACTTGCCCGTGAGCCTCTGTTGTAATGAACTCCATGATCACCAGACGAAGGCTGCTGCAAGCTGCCGCCATGTTGCCGGCACTGGATTGCCTGGGCCCCGCAACCCATTCCGCCCGGGCCGCCGATGCCGGCGCGGAGGATCTCACTCGCTATGTGAAGATCTCGATCGGCACCGGCGGCCACGGTCACACCTACCCCGGCGCCACCTGCCCGTTCGGCATGGTCCAGCTCAGCCCCGACACTTTTAATGACGACTGGGATTGGTGTTCGGGCTACAACTGGAGCGATGGCTCCATCATGGGATTCAGCCACACGCACTTGAGCGGCACAGGGTGCGGCGACCTGCTGGACGTGCTGGTGATGCCGGGCACGGGCGCTGCGAAAACCGTTCCGGGCAGCCGCGAGCATCCCGAAGAGGGCTACCGCTCGCGCTTTTCCCACGTCGACGAAATCTCGACGCCGGGCTACTATTCCGTGCTGCTGCGCGATTACGCCATTCGCGCCGAATTGACCGCCACGGAGCGCGCCGGCATTCACAAGTACACTTTTCCGAAGAGCGACACCAGCCACTTCATTGTCGACCTGGCGCATCACTACGGCAACGACCCGCGCGAGGTCCGCAACGCCGATTTGAAAGTGACCTCGCCCGATACCATCGCCGGCGGCCGCACCGTCTACCAGTGGGCCAAAGGCCGCCAAATCTTTTTCGCGATGAAGTTCTCGAAGCCGTTTCTTTCGACCGAAATGGTGAGCGATGGTCCCAGACCCAAATGCCTGCTGCGATACCAGACGGCGCAGGACGAAGTCATCTATGTCAAGATCGGCATTTCCGCCGTCAGCGTGGAAGGGGCTTTGAAGAACCTGGAGGCCGAGATCCCGGATTGGAATTTCGATCGGGTTCGCGAACGGGCGCGCCAGGCCTGGCAGCGCGAACTGTCGCGGGTCCGCATCGAGACCTCCAACCCCAAGCATCGCGAGATTTTCTATACCGCGCTCTACCACACGTTGCTGGCGCCTACGCTCTTTGACGATGTGGATGGGCAATACCGCGGCATGGACGGCAAGCTGCACTCTCTCGCGCCGGGCGCGCACAATTACAGCACTTTCTCTTTGTGGGACACCTATCGCGCCGCCCATCCGCTCTACACGCTGACCCAGCGCGAGCGCGTGCCGGATCTGGTGAACTGCCTCATCCGCATGGCCACGGAAAGCCCACTCGGTCTTCCGGTCTGGCCGCTTGCAGGCGTGGAGACAAGTTGCATGACGGGCTACCATTCCGTCGTAGTGATCGCGGAAGCGGCCGAGAAGGGTTTTGCGGGGATCGATTTCGCGAAAGCCTATCCCATGGTCAAGCAGCGCGTCATGGCCGACGACTACCAGGGTCTCGCGCTCTATCGGAAGATGGGTTATATTCCGTGCGATTTAGTGGAAGAGTCCACCAGCAAGGCGCTCGACTATTCCTACGACGATTGGGCGGCGGCGCGCATCGCCCGCGCGGCGGGAGCCGAAGAGGATGCCCGCCTGCTGGCGGAGCGCTCCAAAAACTACCGCAACCTGTTCGACAAGAAGATCCGCTTCATGCGCCCGCGCCTGCAGAACGGCGAGTGGGCCGAGCCATTCGATCCGAAAGAAATCAGCATCATGAAAAAGTGGCGCGACTTCACGGAATCGAATGCCTGGCAGGCCACCTTCGCCAACCAGCACGATTTGAAAGGCTACATCGAGCTGTTCGGCGGCCGCGAGGCCTTCGTGGCGCAACTGGACGCGCTCTTCGCCCAGTCCACCGACCTGCCGCCCGATACGCCGCCTGACGTCGCCGGCCTGGTGGGCATGTATGCGCACGGCAACGAACCCAGCCACCACATCGCCTACCTGTATTGCTATGCCGGCGCGCCCTGGAAGACCCAGGAGCGTGTACGCAGCCTGCTCGAAACCATGTACCACGATGACCCCGACGGAGTGGCGGGCAACGAAGACTGCGGCCAGATCTCGGCGTGGTACGTGATCAGCGCGCTGGGATTCTACGCGGTGGATCCGGTGAGCGGCAACTACGTTTTCGGCACCCCGTTATTCAACCGCGCCGTGGTGGAAATGGGCCCCGGCTCGACGCTCACGGTGGAAGCCAAACGCAAGTCGCCGGAGGATTGCTACATCCAGTCGGTGACCTTCAACGGGAAGCCCTATCACAAGCTCTGGTTCCGGCACGCCGACATCGCGCGCGGCGGAACCTTCGTATTTCAGATGGGTCCGCGGCCCAACCGCCAGTTTGGCGCGGATGGCGCCGCGGCCCCGCCTTCCTTGACGCCTTAGCCGGGAATTGTGGCACACTGAAAGAACTCGGAGCGGGCACATTGATAGGCCAAACGATATCCCATTACACGGTTCTGGAAAAGCTGGGAGCCGGCGGCATGGGTGAAATCTACAAGGCGCAGGACACCCGCCTGAACCGCTTCGTCGCAATCAAAGCTCTCTCCGGCGGTACCTCCGGCGATCCCGAGCGCCGCCGCCGCTTCATTCAGGAGGCGCAGGCCGCTTCCGCGCTCAACCACCCCAACATCATCACGATCTATGATGTGCTCTCCCAGGACGGCATGGACCTGATGGTGATGGAGTACATTGCCGGCTCCACGCTCGACGTGCTGATTCCCAAAGAAGGCATGACCGTGGGGAAAGTGTTCGACTGCGCGGTGCAGATGGCCAGCGCCCTGGAGGCGGCCCACGCGGCCGGCATCGTACACCGCGATCTAAAGCCCGGCAACGTGATGGTGACGGGCTCGGGCCTGGTCAAGATTCTGGATTTCGGACTCGCCAAACTGACCGCCCCAACCATGGTGGTGGAAGAGAACGACGCCACGCTGCCCCTCAGCGCGCCCATGACCGTGGAAGGTTCGATCCTCGGCACGGTGAGCTACATGTCGCCGGAGCAGGCCGACGCCCGGCCGGTGGATGCGCGCTCCGACATTTTCACATTCGGCGTGGTGCTCTATGAGATGCTGACCGGGCGCAAAGCCTTCGCCGCGGGGTCGACGGTCTCGACGCTTTCGGCCATCCTGCGCGACGACCCCAAGCCCATGGGCCAGATCGTTGAAGGTGTCCCGGCGGAGTTGGATCAGATTGTGCACCGCGCCATGCGGAAGGATCCGGCCCAGCGCTGGCAGGGCATGAAGGAGATGCGGACGGAACTGGCGGCGCTCAAGCAGCGCGCGGATTCGGCCGTGCTTAGCCGCGCCGCGCTAGCCGCCGCCCCAAAAAAGAAGCCGCTCAAAGCCCTGGCCCTGGCGGCGGCCGGCGTTTTGCTGCTCTGCGCGGCGGCGGGCGGCGGTTGGTGGTGGAAGCATCGGAAGATTGTGCCTGCGCCTGTTTCGCAGGTGAACCAAACGCCGCCCCCACCGGTGCAGGATGCGTGGGCGCCGGCGACGCCCGATACTGCCGTGCCGGCCCTCCCGGACAGCGCCGCTGCCGCGCCATCGGCGGATTCGGTGCTGAACAACCAGGGCGTGCTCGATATGCTGCAGGCCAAGGTCCCCAACTCGGTGATTGTCAGCCACGTGAGATCGTCGAAGGACAATAAGTTCGACCTCTCGACCGCGGAGATTATCCGGCTAAGCCAGGCCGGCGCCAGCGCGGAACTGATCGAAACCATGCGCAACCCCAAGGCCGCTTCGAGTGCGTCGGCCGCGCGGCTCGTGCGGCCAACCGAGCAGGCACCCGCGCCCACTTGGTCGCCGGCGCTGCCACCGGCGGCGTCTCCCGCCGACACCCCGCCGCCGGTTTCGGCGCCAACCTTGGCTGCGCCAACTCCGGCCGGGTCCACGCCGGGCACGCCGGCCAAGAGCCGCTCGATCACCATCTACGCAGACTTGCCGTTCGGCATCACTCTAACCGAGGATGTGCCGCCGAATCCGGTGGCCGGCCAAGTGCTGCACTTCGTGGTGGCGCGGGACTTTCGCGTGGATGATGTGGTCATAGTTGCCAAGGGCATGCAGGTGACCGGACATGTGGTCGCCGGGGGTGGCGGCAGAAAGCTGCTGGTGATGCGCGCCAAGCCGACCTTCAAACTCACGGACGTGGAGGCCTTTGACGGCACCAGGCTGAGGATCCGTGCCACCGCCGTGGCCGGCCGAGGGCCAAAGGAAGATCGCTTGATCGAGCCTCCCGGCAAACACGACAAGGGCGTCCTGGCTGCGGCCGGCACGCACTATCAAGTGTATTTCGACGGCAACCAGACTATCACGATCAAGCCGCACTGAAGCGGCGAGGTTGCTGCCGGAGTCGATTGGGAACTACTGCGGAGGTTGGTTTGGAAAATTCAGCTTTCGCTCAAGTTCGAGCATCCGGTCTTCCAGGACGCCGATGCGAGTGATCAGCGCGCCTGATTGCCTTCGAGCTGGACGAGCCGCTGGCGGTTGGACTCCGCGAAGGAATAGAACGCTTTCAAAATCTCCGTCTGGATGTCGCGCATGGTTTCGACGACACGGTCCTCGGACGACTTGATCGCGTCAATGACGTCCTGCTTGCTGGCCGGTTCGTGGCCGTTCTCCATGGTGGGAATCCATATGTATTTTACGCCAGAAAGAAGCCGCTGTCCGAAGGTCCGGGCGGGGGTCAAGGTGCTACTGGGTCGGCTGGCCGGGGAAATTCACTTTGCGCTCGACCTCAGTGAGCCGCCGTTCCAGGATGCCGATGCGCTCCTTGAGGGCCCCCGACTCACGCTCCGTCTCGGTGAGGCGCGCCTGGTTCGATTCGGCGAAGGAATAGAACGCCTTGAGGATTTCGGTCTGGCCGTCGCGCATCGTCTCTTTCAGGTCATCGAAGCCGTGCTGGAACTCGGAGCGTAGTTGCTCTCCAAGCTGCTGCAGGTCGGCCTTCGTGGACTCTCCAAGCTGCTGCAGATCGGCCTTCGTGGACTCTCCAAGCTGCTGCAGGTCGGCTTTCGTGGCCGGTTCGTGGCCGTTCTCCATCGTGGGACTCCATTCGTATTTTACGCCATAAAGAAGCCGCTGTCCGGTCGCTGACGTGAAGCTGTTCGAGAGCGGGCCGCACTGAAGCGGCGAGGCTGGTGCCGGAGGTGGGACTTGAACCCACACGCACAGTGAAGTGCGCCGGATTTTGAGTCCCTCGACTCTGCTTGTATCTTGCTGTTGTAATGGCACTTATTTTTTACAAATGTGCGACTGTGCAAGTAAATGTGCAATTTTGGGCCTACCCTCGCGGGCTCAAGGGGTTCCGGGGACGTTCAGCCTGATAACCCTTGAAAATCTACGATATCACACGCGTAAAGCATCGAAAAATGATACTTTACGGCTGTGAAATCAGAATCTCGCCATCCAAGCGCCTGGATCTACGTCAGCGATCTTGCGGCGAGCGGGTGCTATCACTTGGCCTCTCGCGAGATGCAATCGGCGCTGGGCGTTTCCGCTGCCGCCGCCAAGCTCGCCCTGAACCGTCTCGCAAAGCAGAAAGTGATCGCTTCTCCGGCTCGCGGTTTTTACGTCATCGTGCCGCCGGAATACCGCTCGCTCGGCTGTCTTCCTGCCGACCAGTTTATCCCGGCGCTGATGAAGCGCCTCGATCTCTCCTACTACGCGGGCCTTCTCTCCGCCGCACAGTTTCACGGTGCTGCGCATCAGCGGCCACAGGAATTCCAGGTCTTCCTTGCAAAGAACCGCCGGTCGATCCAGTGCGGGACGGTGCTCGTTGCCTTTCTGGCGCGGAAGCGCCTCGCAGAGGTGCCGGTTCAGAACTTCGATACGCCGCGGGGCACGATCCTCGTGTCGTCGCCCGAGGCAACGGCGCTGGATCTCGTCGGTTACGCGCATCACGCGGGCGGACTCAGTCAGGTGGCGACGGTTCTGTCTGAACTCGCCGAGAGGATCGATCCAGAGAAACTTGCCGCCGCTGCCCGGACAGCACCGGGCGCAACGGCTCGGATACCTGCTGGAGCATCTTGGCTCCGCCGCAAAAACTCCGGCACTCAAGGAGTACGTGCGCGAGCACGCGAAGCAATCGACCGCGCTTTTGCCGAAAGTACGGCGCGCGCGCTCCCGGCGCAACAAAGGCTGGAAGCTTTACATCAATGCGTGAGCGATGACGCCCTGAGCTTCGTAATGCTAAAGTGGAGGAGCGTAGAACTGCACTGTGGCGGGCTGGCGGAACTGGCAGACGCAGACGGCTCAAAATCGTCCGACCGCAAGGTCATGGGGGTTCAAGTCCCTCGCCCGCTACCATCACCATCGATTCCATTCCTCCGGCGCATCGGGATCTTTCTTTCCCGCCTCCCCGGCATTGGCCATGGACAGGACGTAGTCGTCAAGCTGTTCTGATTCCCATTTGTAGCGGGGATTTTTCGGAGTGCGCGCCCGTCGCCGGGTGGCTTCATAGAGCTTCTTGTATTCCTCCGGGGAAAACCACGCACGGTGCGAGATTTTTCCGGACGCCCGATAGGGCTCGGAGAGATCCGGAAGCCGGTCCAGCCATCGGTGGCGCACGGCGGCTTTGAGCGTCTGCCGCAAAACAACGATTTCCTGATGCATGGTGCTCCGGGCTGGCGGCTTTCCGTATTCCTTCACCGCTTCCTCGTGGCGATGAATGCGGTATTCCTGTATCTGACCGGGCGTGATCTCGGAAAGTCCCATGTCGCCAAAGAAGGGCACCAGATGAAGCCGGAGGCGAGTGCTGTGGCCTTCCACGTACTCGGGATTACGTTGGCCCTCGGTGATGATTTGGTACTCGCGCTCAAATTGCACAGCGGCTTCGCGAAAGGTTTTTTCGTCGTTTATTTCGCCGTTCCGGGCCTTGCCGCGCAACTCCAGATACCAGTCCTCGGCGAAGTCCTTGGCCTTGCCCAGGCTGTCTTCCTTGGTGGAAACCCGGCGGTTCTTGCCGGCTAGGTAGGTGGCACACTGCCAGCGACTGCTATTGTCGCGCCTAAAGACGTGAACCTTGCCGCCGAGGATTGTGTGTTTCTCTGGCATCGCGCTTACGCAGCGGAAACGGCCAAACTGTGTAACACTTGTGTAAGTATATCACAAGGGCCAAGGTTTTGCGGATGCCTATGAATTTACGTGTTTTAGCACGCACAATAAATTGTGTGTGTATGATTTTGAGTCCGGTTCGTCTGCCAATTCCGACACTCCGGCTTGGGGTGTCTTCGTTAATTGTACAACGAGGCTGACGCCGGCCGCGCCTTGCGCTATCCTTACGGTCAAATGAAGCCCGCGCTTCTTGGCTTCTTCTTGTGCGCCACCTTGGCCGCGCAGCCGGCCGGCTTGGAAGGCACGGTGGTCAATCAGGCCACCGGCCAGCCTCTCGCCGGCGTCCACGTCCGCCTCGTCACCGGCGATTTCACCGACAGCGGCGCTGACCAGATCGTCTATGGCGCCATCAGCGACCGCGCCGGCCACTTCTCCGTCACCAACATGAAGCCCGGGATCTACGTGGTGATCCCCGAGCGCGCCGGTTTTGTTGCGGCGCCGTCCGCCAAGCCCGCCACGCCCGTCACATTCGTCCCGCTCAAGCCCGGCCAGCAACTCGCCGGCTACAAGCTCGAAATGACGCCCCACGCCACCATCTCAGGCCGCGTGGTGGATGAGTACGGCGATCCAGTACAACACGTCGCCGTGCAGTTGGAACCCGTTGCCGGCGGCGCTCAGATCGATCCCTTCGCCGGCTGGCAGAGCAACGCCACCGACGACCGCGGAGAGTTCCATATGGTCACCGCACCCGGCCGCTACTACCTCAAAGCACCAAACTTTCCCTACCAGCGCGAATCCGCTCCCGAGATCCGAACCGACGGCACTTCCGCCGCGCCTTACGCCGGCACTTACTATCCCAGCGCGGCCAGTACCAGCGCCGCCTCCATCGTGCAGGCAGCCCCCGGCCAGGATATCGCCGGTCTCGAGATCCGGCTCACGCGCGGTACGGCCGCCGCCGGCCCGGGGAGCACTTTCACCATCGGCGGTATCGTCACCGGCGCCCCCGACAACGCCATGGCGAGTGTCCTCCTCCTCCAGGGTGAGAACCCCGAGCAGATGTACAATTCGAGGGGAGTTGCTGCCGGCCCTGACGGCAAATTCGTCTTCCGCGGCGTGCAGCCGGGCTCCTATCGACTGTCCGCGCATTATTCTTCGGGCAAGACCTCCCTGCTGAGCCAGCCCGTGGATCTCACTCTCGGCAGTTCCGACCAGACCAACCTGCAACTGGTCCTCGCGCCCGCCGAAGAGATCACCGGCACGCTCGAAATTACCGGCGATGCGCAGCCCGCCGCGCCCGCGGAAAAGCGCACCGTGCGCCTCGATCCGGCCTTCCCTTTCAACACATCCGGTAATCCCGAGACAATTGGGGGCGAGGTCGACACGAAGGGCGCCTTTCGCATTGGCAACGTCGCTCCCGGCCACTTCGTCCCCGTGGTAGACCCACTCCCGGAGAACGCCTACATTCAATCCGTCACGCTCGATAACACGCCCGTTCCCGACAACATCCTGGATCTCTCGCGCGGCGTCAAAGGCTCGCGCATCAAGATCACCGTCAGCCGCAATGGCGCCCAGGTCTCCGGCACGGTGCTCGACAAAGACGGACAGCCGCTCCTCAGCCCGCTGGTCATGGTTTGCCTCGCTAGCGATCCGAGTAAGTTGGGGGAAATTCAGCCGGACGATCAGCACAGAGTCACCGAAGGCAAGTACACCATCAAGGCGATTCGTCCCGGCAAGTACCGTCTGTTCGCCCTGGATGTGTTGACGCTGGCTTCCGACGCCCCTGATGCGAACTCCGACGATGACGAACTCATGAAGAGCTTTTTCAATTCCGCCGAAGAAATCGAAATCAAGCCCGGCGACCGCATCGTCAAAGACCTGAAGGCCATCGACAAGCTTCCGGGGAAGGAACCGCATGCTTCGCAATAGCTGTGGGGCAGCCAATCCTGGCTGCCGCCGCCTTTCAGGCGGCGCTCGTGCCGAGTTACGCGCAATACTTGTCTATCGGCGCAAGAGCGCGACCAGGGGGNNCGAGGGCGTCCGCCCCACTTTTGCCCTTACCCTCCTGCTGCTGGCTCTGTGCGCCGCCCTTCACGCGCAGGTCGTTTTCCCCGGCGCCGCCCCGGCCAGTGTCAGCGGCATCGTCACCAATTCCCTCGCCGGCGAGCCGGTCCTGCGTGCCCACGTGGTGCTCTACAACTCCACCATCAGCCCCGACGGCGTCCCACAGACCTACGGCGCCCTCACCAACCAGGAAGGCAAGTTCACCATCACGCAGCTACCGTCGGGCCGCTACACCGCCTCCGCCGATCGCATCGGGCTCGTCATGCTCCCCAAAACCGTGTCGGCACTCAACTTCAACTTCATGCTCGGCCCCGGCGACAAGAAAGAAGACCTCAATCTCACTCTCACTCCGGCCGGCGCCATCATCGGCCGAGTGCTCGATGCCGCCGGCGAACCGGTGCCCAACGCGCTAGTCAGGGCGGAAGGGAGCGAAGGTGGCGAAACCGCTGCCACCGACGAACAAGGCCGCTACCGCATCGGCGGCTTGCGCCCCGGCAAGTATCGCGTTCACGCCTCGGCGCGCCCTTCCCAATTCTCCTCCGAGGTCCGCACCGACGGCACCGAGGACATCCACTACTCCACCACCTACTATCCAGACTCACTGGCGCGCGCCTCCGCCCGGCGCCTTGACGTGGGGCCCGCCGCCGAAGTCAGCGGCATCGACATCCGCCTCGTCCGGACGGGAATCCTTTCCGTGAGCGGCAAAGTGTCCGGCATGCCCGGCGGCAACACGCGCACCGGCATCGAAGTCACACGAGAGGGGGAGAACGGTAACAGCGGAGCGCAGAGCATCGTGAAGCCCGATGGAAACTTCGCCATCTCGCCCTTCGATCCGGGTAAGTACACATTGGCCGCCATCAGCTACGGCCAGAGCCCGCTGCACAACCTGCGATCGGCGCCGCTGGAAATCGAACTCGCCGGCGCGAGCCTCGACCACATCGAGTTGCGCATGATCCCGCCGTTCGAAGTTCCCGGCCAAATGCGCTTCGATGACGAACGGGCCCGCCTGCCGCAGCAGCGGCCTGCGCGACAAAGCCAGCCGCCGGCCGCCCAGCCGCCTCTACCCCCGCGCCAGATCCACCTGCAGGCGGTCACAGGTTTCATGGGGAACGCACTCGCCGCCGAGATCGGCGCGGATGATTCTTTCACTCTGGAAAACGTGCTGCCCGGCCGGTTCCACGTGCGGCTTTCCTGGGGACCGGCATACGTGAGATCGGTGCGCATCGGCTCGACCGAAACCGAAGGCGACATCCTCGACGTTCACAATGGCCCGGCCGGCCCCGTCACCATCGCCGTGAGTTCTCTCACCTGCCAGATTTCCGGAACCGTGAATGACTTGAGCGGCCCGGCCGCCAACACCCGCGTCGTTCTTATACCCGAGGCGGGTAGCAGCCGGTCCTTCCAATCCGGAATGGTCAAAGCCGACGGAACCTACTTGTTCATAGCCCTTCCGCCCGGCAAATACAAACTGGCGGCCACTGACGCCGACTTCAACCCGAACCGTTACGAACCCGGCGCAGCCCTGGAAGACTACGAAGACGTCGCTGAAACCGTCGACCTGCGCCCCGGCGACAAAATCACTAAAGACCTGAAGCGAAAGTAGCCCGCAAAACGGGGACTGCTACCAATTCCCGCCTTTCGAATTGGTAGCTGTCCCCGCTTTGCGCCCGCTTTGCGAGAAAAAGCGCTCGCGGCCGAAGCCGGAACGCCCCTTTGCTTGCCGGTTGTGAGCCGGCGTCAGAAGTGGAGCTTCAGCGCGAACTGCAGATTGCGCCCGCCGATTGATGTGTTCACAACTCCGCTCGGGATGCTCGAAGTGTAATCCGGTCCGTGCCGTACTTGGTCTTGTCGATTCCCCCGCCTGGGAACACATCGGTGGAGTAGCCGCCCACCGCGAAGATCGGCGTGTTGAATGCGTTGATCGCATCGAATCGGAATTTCAGGTACTTACTCTCGGTGATCGAGAACTTCTTCGAGAGCCTCATGTCGATCTGCCGGTATCCGGGACCGCGCTCGCTCGATATGGGGCAGTTACCCAGCTTGCCGGCCGCCGGAATCGACATAGTGGTCGGGTCAAACCAAACGTAACCGCCGCCCACAAAATTCTTGAACGGCGTCGCCACCGAGGGCGAGTTGCAATCCGGGCGAGGCTGGAAGTACGCCCCGGTTGGATCGTTGCCAAACTGAATCATGGAGATCGGAAGACCGCCATGAACGGTCAGGATGGAATCGAAATGCCAGCCGCCCAGTACGGCGTCCACGGGTTTCGAAGCGCTGGCGCCGAACGCGCGGCCCCGGCCGAACCGAAGGTCGTAGTTCATGTAGCCGGTCAGCACGTGAGTCACGTCGGCATCGCACAGGCCGTAGTCCAGTTTGATGTTGTAGACATAGGATTGGAACGCAACGTCGGCCGTGGTCTGGGCCGCGGCGGCGTTGCCATACCGGCCGTAATAGTCCTGGTTGTTGGTCAGGCACTTCGACCAGGTAGATCCAACCCTAAGGAACGAGGAGTCACAGTTAGGCCCTGTGAGCACTGCGAACGCGACGGACTCCTAGGTGCCAAGCAGACACAATCCGCTACGGCCGGTCGTTCCTCGAACTACTGGATCATAAAGGCTAAACCCGAAAGAAACGACTTCACCAAGTTCCCGCTGAGGGGGGAACCTGGCCGTTGGTACACCAGCCGTCCACCGAAGGCTTGGTTTCCCGGTGACACCTTGTTCATATGGGCAGGCTCACCAATACTCAGGGTGATTGGCCGTGCCCGTCTTACAGAACCAGACGCTGGTTTGGATCACAACCTTTACCACTTCGGAGTGGAGTACGCCACGAATCTGATCGAAGGTCCAACGATTAAGGATCTTCGGCGAGACCCCCTACTGCGTGACGCCTCCTTCCTCAAATCTGGGCCGTCCGGAACTGTATTTCCGCTGACTCCGGAACAAGGAACGCGAATGCTGCAACTACTCGCTCCGTTCAAGCGTTCAAGCGGTAGAGGCAGACAATTGCGGCTTTGATCTTCTTTGCAGAAAGGAACGCCAGGAACGCCACGTGGAAGTCAAAGGTATCAGAGGCCGGGGATTTGACTTCAGACTGACGTACGGGGAGCATCAAAAGGCAGCATCTGACAACAGATATGAACTGTGTTTACTGCGATCGGCAGTGTCAAACCCAACCATTACGACCGTAGCGGGCGGGAAGATATTCCAAGATTTCGAGTTTGTACCTCTTGCATTCAAGGCTGCACCAACTTCTGGCTAGGGCCGGCCACTTGGGTGTATAACGCCCAAACCGCCGATCTGGCCTGGCTGGCGTGGCGCTACCGATATCAACGAATAACGTTGCCCGTACTAAAAAGCGCGGATCGCCCGCACTCGCCTCGGGAAGTCTTTATCGTCGACGTGCTGGCGTCCATGGTCGGCAAAGTCGATGTGCGCCGCCATGTCGGCGGTCTCCTCCGACGATGCCCAGTACGTGAAATTGTCCGCTACGCCGCCGTCGCGAAAATCACCAACTCCCTTGGTCTTCAAATTCCGGTACATCCAGGCCAGTTCGTCTCTCGACGGCAGAAACCACCCGCAAACCCCGTTCACACTCAAGTTCGCGCACAGGGCGGCGGCGGTGTCCGGTTCCGAGCACGCCGCGAGAATGTCCTGCGTGTTCTGTTTGCCGGTGCCCACCGCCGTGCCACGGGCGCCGGCGAGGGCTTTGCGGAAACAGCCCCATTTCGTGCCCGCGCTCTGGTCGAAGGGTGCCGCCTCCAGGTAACGCCAGCCATCCGCGGCATCGTTTGGGTTCTCGTAGAAGATCACTCCGCCGGCCGGGCCGGTGTCGCCAATCGCATACTCCTCCTTCGACAGCCAGACGCTCATCTCCCCTGCTTCGCGGTTGGCCCATAAGGAATACGGAATGAGCTTCACAGGTTTCGCTTCAGCCGATGGGTTGCTGATCCTTCTAGCTTCTGTGGCCATCACGGTGGCGCCGCCATAAAACGCTTTTTCGAACGACGGCTTCAATTCAGCTTTGGCGTCAAATAACAGATCCAGCACGTGTCCGTCCGTAACGTCGGGCCATTCCGCGCAATAGACCACCGGCCCCCGTTCCACGGCTATCCTTCCCCGGTCCTCCTTAACGCGCGGATTGGCAATTGCCTTCCGAGCCTCAAAAGGAAATTCGATTTCCACGAAATCGCCATCTTTCCAATTCCGGTCGAGCGGAACATACCCGGACTTGTTCACCGCCGCCGCAAACGGCTTACCGTTGACCGATACGCTGGTTTGCCTTTCGACCTTGTCCAAGTATGAATACAGACTGCTGGGCACGGGCTGATTCCGCGCCCAACCGGGGACCCGCAGCCGGATCTCGCCGTTGACCTCTTCCTTGGCCGAGATTGTAATCCTGGATTTTCCGCCCCAGGGCATCTCACTGGCGACCGAAAGCGACAGTTCACGATTGTTTACCTGGAAAGACGCTTCGCTCGAAACATAAAGGTTGATGTAGATCGCTCCGCTCTGGTCTTGCGCGTAGATCAATCCCGGCATGCCGGCCAGGAACCGCACCAAGTTGGGAGGGCAGCATTCCAGTGAGGCCCGTTCCCAGCGATTGTCGCGCCCGTCGCCCGCGCTGGCCAGCCGATTGACGTAAAAGAAGCGGTTCCCCGAAGCAGAGACCCCATCGACAGCATTGTTGTACATACCGCGTTCCATCACGTCGATGTACCTGCTGTCGCCGGTCGCCAGGAACAGCTTGTGATTCAGAGTGATGTACATCAGCACGGCGCACGTTTCCGCATAGGCTGAGATGTTCGGGAGCGCATAGGGTTCTCCAAATCCTTCATTGCCGGTGCTCCCCACTCCCCCGGTAATGTACAGTTTCCGGGTTACGGTATCCTGCCACATCCTCAAGGCGGTATCTAAATACTCATGGAGTCCGGTCAGCACGCCGACATCGGCCAGCGACACCATTAACGAGACGCAATTGACCGCGTGCCCGACCGCTTCGCTCTGCTCCAGGACCGGCTTATACGATTGATTGTGCCGGCTTCGATTGACCGAGCTCGGCAGGCCGCGGATGTCGAGATAGTGTTTTGCGAGATCCAGGTGTTTCTTGTTGTGCGTTACGCGAAAGAGTTGTACGCAGTTGATCGCGTCCCGCTCGCCTCCGGAAAAAGGCGGGTTGTGCGCTCTAAAATTCTCATACAGCGCGTCGGCGGATCTGACTGCGTTGTCGATCAGGCCGCGGTCTCCCGTTGCGTTGAAGTAAGCCGCGGCGATTTCAAAACCCGAGTTGCCGCTGCCCGGGGCCTGCTTCATTCTCTGAATGCTGGCCTCGACCTGCGCCTGCAGACTGGCATCCGCATGTGTCTGCAGCGAAAGGATGGCGGCCTCCAAAACGCCGCCGCTGAATCCTCGGCGCGATCCCGATTCGGTCAGTTTCTGAACTTCGAAAGGAATGGTCACTTTCGCGTTGGTTGCAATCCGGGGCTCCCAGAACGCGTCTTGCAGCTTTACTTCGGAATACCGCTTGGGTTGCATCGGGTAGTCAAGCACGGGGCTATACGCGGCTCCCGAGATGATCACGGCGGCAGCCGGGGCCTTCGGCTGGTCCGCGGCATTCGCAGCCGTGCCCTGGCCGTATGCCAGCATGCCTACGGCTGCCTGGGCGGTTTTCAGGAAATCCCGACGCGCCACTTCTCTATCCATATCCATGGCGTCCCTTTCCCCGGCCGATGGTCGACAACAGTTCCGTTGCTGGTCATTGTATCGATTTTGGGCCGGCCAGACTTCGACCGTCTCAGCCCCGGTTGCCGGATCCCGCCCGGACCGCAACATGAAAGCCCTGATTACTGTCTGTTAGGCGCACTCCGAAATGAGCTAACGATATCGCGCCTTAACCTTAACGCACACCAGGAGGGGCGACGATCGTGCCGGGGCCGGCGTTCATTCTACGGATTGCCGGCACGCGGGCACAGGATGGTGCGCCCGAACACCGGGGTCAGCGTGGAAAGGACACGTGGAAAGCGCTGCCGGAACTGACGCCGATTGGCATGATCGGCACGTCAATGGAGGGTATACTTCAAAGTCTAAGGAAGTCGATGGCCGGACCGAGGCGTTTGGAGCCGGCGGACGGTAGTGGATTTGACGCCAGTGCGCTTACGGCAGCATCGCATGGGACGGTGGTATGGCGAATACAGAAAAGGACCGTGCGGCCGCGGAGGTTGTCGAGCGGCGCGGGGACTTTGAGCTTGCGCTTTCGAACAAGCGAAAATACCCGGTGCGGGAATTCAGAGCTTTTGTGCATACGGCGCGGCGGTACATTGAGATGACCGAACACGACACGCTGATTCACAAGAGCGTCACTCGCGCAGTGAACGGCCTGCGAGAGTATCTGGAGGTTGAGAGGAAGCGAGTCCCCGGGGATATTCTGTTTGAGGCGGACAGGTTGGAGTGCCAGCTCTTTGCCGGCTACGATCCTTCCTTTGAAGGCGATGAGCCCCCCGGATTATGAGTGGCCGATTGGCCATCACAGCGCGGCGGCGTTTAGCCAAGTTTCCGGAAAGCCCACATATCATCCACTATGCCTGTTTCCGAGCGGCTGACCATGTCGACTACCGGCAACGTGGTCAACTTCCGGAGAGGCCTTGATCCATGCACTGGTCCCCTCCCAGAGTTGGCTGTGGCCAGGTCTCCTCAGAATCTTGATTCAGCAACGGCAGGCGAACTGGCTTGTACCCAGGCGGCAGCGGACCTGCGGGTTTTACCTCGCTCCAAACCCGTCGAGGATCCAAATATCCCCGCCTCGCCGGCTCAGCGTAGTCAGAAAACTCTTGCCGTCCGGCGCCAGGCTGAAGGCGTGCATGTCGATTTGGGGACCCAGGTCGGAAATCAGCCTTGCCCGCTTGGTCGCAATGTCGAATGCCTCAACCAGGAAATGGCGGGCCTGATTTGCCCGAATCGCAAAGACCGTGCCGCCATCCTTTGAGAACCCCTGGACCTCTTGCCATCCAGTCTCCTCACTCAGCAACTCCCTTTGGCTGCCGTCAGGGGACACCACTTCCAGGCCCCGCTTTCCCAGCCAGGTGAGCCAGTCTCCACGAGTGGACCATTGGGTACGGACGATTGGCGAGCCGCCGCCGCCGGGCGGGATGATCACAACTGGCTTGCCACCCCCTCCGGAAGAAACCTTGAACAGCCCTGCCCCCGCAACATCAAACGAGGTGTAAGCGATCCAGCTTCCGTCTGGTGACCAGACCGGCACCAGCTCATGATCTGCCCCTAGCGGGACGGGCGGCCCACCGGCGACGCTCGCTACCCAAACACTGAACACGCCTTCCGAAACCCGTGTAAAAGCGATCCTCTGGCCGTCCGGAGAGTAACGCGGTTCGGTGAGCCGATCCGTCTTGCCTTCACGGAAACTGGCTGCCGTGATCAGGGGCCGTTCCCAGCCTTCGTGAACACTGTGAATCCAGATTTCATCGCTACCGTTGTGCTGATTCGCGTAAACGAACTGGTCGCCCTTGGGAGACCACGCGGCGCAGCGTTCAAACGTCGATGTCGCCAGAACGTTGCGCATCGCCGAACCATCCAAGGGGATCTCCACGATGTCCTGGTCGTCGGTCCGAGCGGTGAACGCTACTCGGCGCCCGTCGGGCGAAAGAGAAGGGTCGGCCTCTCCGGCGCAGACCGCAGCATAGACGCCCCGCCCGTTCGGCGGCCATCAATGTTGTGCCGCTGCCCAGGAACGGATCGTAGATCCATTCGCCCCGTTTGGTGTGGTTCACGATCGGACGCCGCATCAACTCCAGCGGCTTCTGTGTCGGATGATCGAATTTATCCTCCTCCGAACCTCCCATCATGAATTTCGGCGCCGGCGATTCCCAGATCGTCGGACGAATTTGCTCACTCGCCGGCGCACCCAACTGATGAAACAGCCACTCAGCCAGGGCCTTCGATTCGGACGTGGATCTCAGTTCCAGCCGATGTCTTTCAACAGCGAGAACGTCAGGTCGTGGGGCGGAACCACTTCGTGCGTCAGGTCGCCGTTGATCGCCGCGTCCATGGCCCGTGCGGCGACCTAGAAGGCCGCGCACTGGCCCTGCTTCTGTGCCGCCTTGTTCCGTTCAACGCGAATTGCGTAAGGTTCGCATGGTGTAAACTCCGAGAGTGGGAGATGCTTTGAGATCAGGATTAGGCGTCGTGCTGTTCCAACTGGCCGGGCCGCATTCGCTCCAGAGCATCGAACCATTCCTCTATAACCTGTTTTGCGGCCCCGACGTCATCGATTTTTCGCTTGCCCGCATTGCACGGCAGCCGCTGGCGAAGCGCTTCCTTGCAGCACCGCAGGAAGCGGGACGAAGGGCTGCCGCCTGGGACGCTCGAGGCCGATGCCGCTGCTTTCTGTGATCGTCCCTGTATTCGGAACCGCCGAACTGCTGGAAAACTGTCTGCTGAGCATCCGGCGATCGAGCTTCACCGACTACGAGATCCTGGTTGCCGACGACCATTCGCCGGACGGGCCGGGTATCGCCGGAACCGCCGGGCAGTATGGCGCAAGCGTCGTCCGTCTCGATCGGAACCAAGGTCCCGGGGCAGCGCGCAATGCGTCGGCGAGGAAGGCAACCGGCGACATCTTCGTATTCATCGACGCCGACGTGACCATCCTCGATACCACCCTGGCGAACATCGCCGCACGGTTCGCTGGCGAGCCGGGCCTGGACGCTCTGATGGGGTCCTACGATTTCCAGCCGGCCAACCGCGGGATGGTCGCGGTTTTTCGGAATCTGTTGCATGCCCACGTGCACCATCGCTCGTCGGCCCGGGCGACCACCTTCTGGGCCGGTTGTGGCGCGATCCGGCGGGATCGCTTCTTGGCCCTGGGGGGGTTTGACGAGTCTCAGCGAATGCTGGAAGACGTCGAAATCGGAATCCGGCTGCACGAAGCGGGCGGCACCCTGGCACTGGATCCGCGTATTCAGGTGACCCACCATAAGGAGTGGACTATCCGGTCGATGCTGCGCAGCGATGTGCTGGACCGGGCGGTGCCGTGGACACGGATGCTGCTGGAACGCGGGTTGCCGCACGATCTGAACTTCCGATGGCAGGACCGCTGGAGCACCGTTTTGGCCGTCCTGCTTCCCGTCCTGTTCTTCTGGGGTCTGCGTTTTGGACGGGTCTGGTGGGGGTTGGCTGTAGCCGCGACGCTGGCTATGCTGGCGTTGCAGTGGCCCTTGTTTCGGTTTCTGGCGCGGGCACGAGGATGGTGGTTCTCGCTGGCTTCGGTTCCGCTCTACGTGGTGCACTTGCTGGCGTCGGGCGCCGGCCTGGCGATAGGGCTCTGGAAGTGGGAAACGTCGCGTGATCGGCGCTTCGGCCTGGCCGTGGGTGCGTTGGCGGTGCTGATTTTCGGCGGCATCCAGCTCGCCGGGGGTGCCCACACGGCGGAGTTCGACGGGTATCCTGATGAGGCGGCCCACTTCATGACCGGTTTGATGCTGCGCGACTTTTTGGTGCAATGGCCCCTCCACCATCCGATTTCCTGGGCGGAGCAATACTATCTGCACTACCCGAAGGTGGCGCTGGGGCATTGGCCTCCGCTGTTTCACGGGATAGAGGCAATCTGGTGGCTGTTTGTGCCGCCTTCCCGGCCGAGCGCGCTGCTGCTGCTCGGATTGATCGGCCTGACAGCCGCGGCGGCGTTCTATCACTTAGCGCGAGAGCTGGCGCATCGGGTGGTGGCATTTTTGGCGGCTTGTCTGCTGGTAGTTTCGCCGGTGTTTCAAGACTCTGTTTCGCTGGTGATGGCTGATATCCTGACGTTGCTGGTGGGAGTGCTGTTGGTAGGGACGCTGGCGCGCTTTTGCCGCCAGCGGACGAGGGCCGCGTTTCTCGCCGCGGGCGCGCTGTGCTTAGCCTGCCTCATGATCAAGGGCACAGGCGTATGCCTGATTCCGGCGTTGTTTCTGGCGCCGCTCATTTTGGGATACGCCAGCGTGCTTCGCAGACGCTATCTTTGGGCCTCGGTGGTGCTGCTGGCCGCCGCGGGTCTGGGCTGGTACCTGATGTTCAATCCGTCGCTGGCGACGATTAGCAAGTGGGCGGGAGCCGGCCTTGGCAACCAACATAACATCGGCAGTGTAGGCCACCTCGCCGGGTATGGCGCCGTGGCATTGGCGGTGGCCGGATTCTTCCTCACGTTGCCGCAGAGGCAGCCCATGGCGATAGCTTCCGCGGCGGTGCTGTTCTCTATAGTTGGCAGTTCGTTTTTCCTGGGCGCGATGAACGAGCCGCGGCATTGGATCATGGCGCTGCCGCCGCTATTGCTGCTCAGTCTGGCCTGTCTGCGGGCCGTCTGGGAGCTGCGCTCAGCCTTCCGTGTGCCTGCTACCGTGCTTGCCGCCGGATTGCTCCTGGCACTGTTTCCGTGGCAGTGGCACCGGCAGAAGCCGGTGGGGTACCAGAAGATAGCGCCGGTCATCCGCTATCCGGCGAGGCTGATGGTTGCGGGCTCAAACGGGTGGGAAGAAGGATCCTGGATCGTGATGGGCAGTCTGCGGGAGCCACGGCCGTCGAGCCTGTTCGTCCGGGCCACCAAGGTGCTGTCGCGCTCGGGGTGGACCGGCGACCATTACCGCCTCCTCGCAACAACTCCTGTCGCTGTGGAAGCCACGCTGGACCGTTTCGGAATCGAAACCGTGGTTCTGGATGCTCACCAGGAGCGGGCTCACGTTTTCCCGGACTTTGCCCTGTTGCGGGAAACCGTGTCCCAGAATCCCGTATGGCGGCAGTGTGCGAGGTCCGGGGGATTGTCAGTTTATCAACGCAGGACACCGTTGCAGAGGATCCCCGATCGGCTGCGGATCGACCTCGGCTTCAGCATCGGGAGGGTGATTACCGAACACAGGCCGGCTGAAGATGGCAACTGAGGTGCTCTCCTCTGTGCTGGTGCCCGTGCACAACGCCGGTCCCTATCTCAGGCCGGCGGTCGATTCGGTCCTGGCGCAGACGTTTTCGGATTTCGAGCTAATTCTGATCGATGACGGGTCGAGCGATGGCTGCCTGGAATCCGTCAGCGATCTGAGGGACCCGCGTATCCGCATCTTCCGGCAGGAGCAACGGGGCGCGCCTGCGGCCTTGAACGCCGGCTTGGCTCGGGCCCGCGGCTCGGTGATCGCCTTCCTGGATCACGACGACCTGTGGCTCCCCGGGAAACTCGCATCGCACGCGCAATGCCTCTCGCAGCACAGCGAGATTGACCTTACCTTCGACTGGTCGCGCATGATCGATGAGAATGGCCTGAACCTGGGGCTGCCATCGCGGGCTTGGGTTGGAACCATCTCTTTCGAGCAATTGGTGGAAGACTTCGTAGTGGGGAATACCTCAGCCATCGCGGTTCGCAAGAACGCCCTGGATAAGGTTGGAGCCTTCAACGAATCGTATCGCCGCGTCTATGACGCGGATCTGTGCTGGCGTGTCGCGGCACTGCGTCCCGGCAACTGCCGCGCGGTGCCGCATTATCTTACTCTGTACCGGCGCCATACGGGCCAGATGTCTCGAGAGTGGCGGGAGGTGAGGCGCGAATGGGAATATCTGCTGCGGCAGGTTCCCGGCTACGCTCCCCGTTCGGTGGCGCAAATTCTTCCCGTGGCCGACAGCAACATGCGCCGCTATTTCGCGGCGCTCGCCTGCGAGCAGGGAGACTCGGCGAACGCCCTGAAGCTCGCCCTGTCCGCCTTTTCCAGGGCACCCCGGCGGGCATTGGCCGACGACAGGAACTGGATGATCCTGGCAGCGGCTGTGGGTTGCGCACTATTGCCCCGAAGCCTGTTTGAGAAAGCGCTGGCATGGGGGAGGACCAGGTTCCGGAGCGCCGGATAGCGCGGATAGCGCGGCTGGCGCTGGCCGGAGTACTATACTGCGATAGTGCTTCCGAGGAATTCGGGACAACCCCGGATCTTATAAACTATATGAAAGTTACGGCATGCGACATGAGCAGAGATTTGTGAGTTTTCGCCCATGAGGGCGGACTGTAACGGTCTAGGCGTCACGTTTAGATCGGAGGGAACGGAAACCCGTGCGCTGGACGGCGTGACCTTCGCCACCAACCACGGCGAATTCGTTTCCATTATCGGTGCGAGTGGTTGCGGCAAGACAACGCTGCTGCGCTCCATCGCGCAGTTGGTGCGGCCTTCGAGCGGCACCATCGAGCTCATTCCGCATCCCGACGACCCCAATTCGGACACGCTGCTGGTCTTTCAGGAGAGCAGCCTATTTCCCTGGATGCGCGTGCTGGAGAACGCCACTTTCGGTTTGGCGATGAGAGGCGTGGAGCGCGAAGAGCGGGAGCCGGAAGCGCTGCGGCTGTTGAAACAATTCGGCCTCGCGGGCCGCGAGCGTGCCTGGCCCTCGGAGCTGTCGCTCGGCATGCGCCAGCGCGTTGCCCTGATTCGCGCCTTCCTGTGCAAGCCGGCGCTGCTGCTGATGGACGAACCCTTCGCCGCTTTGGATGCGCAGACGCGGCTGGAGCTACAGCAGGAATTGTTGGCGCTGTGGCAGCCCACTTCCATGTCCGTGATATTCGTGACGCACGATGTCGATGAAGCCATCCTGCTGAGCGATCGTGTGATGGTGATGTCGCCCTCCGGCGGCAAGATGGAACTGCAACTCAGGGTCCCGCTGAGCCAGCCCCGCAATACCGGGGATCTCACTAGCCCGGAGTTCGTGGCCATCAAGCGGGAAGTGCTCAAACAACTGGCGCCGGCGAAGGAGCAGGCCATGCATGCTTAAAGAGGCGGTCTACTACACGCGGATGGCCAGAGGGCTGTTCGATATTCTGCGACTGCCCCCGCCGGCCGATCCCCGCGGCAGGTTGCGGGATCAAATCGAACATCGCGTGGAACGGTTCGCCGCCCAGGTGCGGGACTACGTGTTTGCGACGCCGGACCATCCCTACCGGATCATGTTCGAACAGGCCGGCTGCCAGTACGGCGACTTCGAGAACTCGGTGCGTAGCGGAGGCCTGGAAGCAACGCTGCGGCAGTTAAGAGATTCCGGAGTGTACCTGTTGCACGCCGAGTTGAAGGGCAAACGTCCGATTGTGCGCCACGGGCGGGAAATCCCCGGCAACGGGGACAGCTTTCTGAAACGGGGTAACGGCGGCCATTGGACATCGCGGTCGGGGGGCAGCCGCAGCGCCGGAACGTCCACCCCTCATAGCACGGCATACCGGGCATACCGGAATTGCTACGAGGCCGTGCTGGCGGAGGAATTTGGCCTGGCGGGTCGGGAGTGCATTCTATTGTTTCCCATCCTTCCCGCTCCCTACGCGTTTACCACTGCCCGAGCGTTGCAACACGTCGAACTCCCCGTCAGCCGCTGGTTTGCGGTGGGCGGCAACATGCGCGATACGGGCCATTACCGGGTGGTGACGCGTGCCCTGGTGGCGGAAGCCAAGTTACTGGGAACGGCCATCCCGTGGCCGGAATACCTGCCGTCCAACGACTTTACGCCGGTGGTGAGGCACCTCGAGAAGGTCAGCGCGCGCGGCCGGAAATCGGTGGTCTGGGGCATCGTGAGCCCCACTGTGCGGGTGGCCGCGGCGGCGATCGAGATGGGCGTCTCGCTCGCCGGGGTGATCTTCCTTACCGGGGGAGAAGCGCTCACCGAGGCCAAGCGCGAGCTCATCGAGCAGAGCGGCGCGGAGGTGCACCCCAACTATTTCATCAGCGAGATGGGAACCGTTGGATACGGCTGTAGCCGGATGCGCGGCAACTGCGTCCATGTCTTCGAAGATAACGTGGCCGTCATTGCGGTGGAACGGGAGGCTCCGTTGTCCGGGGCGCCCGTGCAATCGCTGCACTTCACCACGCTGTTGCCGCTGAACCCCAGGCTGCTGATCAACGTGGAGATGGACGACCACGGAGTGGTAGGTCCGGCATCGTGCGACTGCGTGTTGTCCCGACTGGGTTACCGGACCCAGGTCGACGGCATCTTCAGCTTCAGTAAATTGACCGGCTACGGGGCCACGCTGGTAGGCAGCGACATCCTCCGCGTTCTGGAGCGGGGCCTTCCGCAGCGGTTCGGAGGCTCGCCGGCCGACTATCAACTGGTGGAAGCCGAAAGCGAGGGGCTGGGCAAACTGGTCTTGCGAGTGAGTCCGCGAACCGGAGCCAAGGATGCCGCTGCCGTGCGGGAGTTCTTCCTGAAGGAAGTGCGCGCCTTGTTCGGGGGCTCTTTGACCGTGCGCGAGTGGCGCCACGGTGATGCGCTGGCCGTAGTGCTGGAAGAACCGGAAATAACCAGGGCCGGCAAAGTGCTTTCGCTGCATCTGCTGGGAGAGGGGGCCCGGCAGCACGCGAAAGCGGGGAGGCGATAGTGACATGCCGAAGAGACCATTCCCTGACGGCATTCCCTCTTGGCCCGGCTCCGCCCGGAGCCGCGTGTTAGGGCGGGGATTGGACCGCCGCCGGTTTCTGATGTTGCCGGCGGGAGCCGCCGCGGCTTGTGGCCGCGCTAGAAAGGCAGGCGTGCGCAAACTGGCGGTGGCGCTGGGTCCCTACCTCGCTATGAGCCCGTTCTATCTGGCCCATGAGCGGGGCTATTTTCGCTCGGCGGGATTCGACATCGCCATCCGGGTCACGCGCTCCGCGACCGAAGTGATGCCTCTGCTGGCTCAAGGGACCCTTGACGTGGGCTTCCTCGGCAGTGCGCCCAGCTTGTTCAACATGCTGGCGCAAGGCGCCAGGCTCCGTATCGCGGCGGCGCGAGAGTATGTGGTCGGCTGTCGAGAGGTTGGCTTCCTTTACGAGCGCACGGCCCGGTTCCCGGCGGGAGATGGGGACGCGCTGGCGTGGCGCGGGAAACACGTCGCCGTGCAAAACAGGGGGGGCATCGACGAATTTGCTTTCGATGCGCTCCGCAGGCGCCTGGGCGTGGCGGCGGGCGAAGTCAAAACGGCGTATATGGACAAAGCCGCGGCGCTGGCAGCTCTCCTGTCGGGCGGCGTCGATGCCATGATCAACGGGTTCGGTCTCCCGATTGACCTGGGCGCGCGGCGGCAAGAGTTCCTGCGCAACGATGCGGCGGCGCGACTCGTGTCCGGTCAGCAGTATTCGTACATCCTGTTTGCCAAGAGCCTGCTGGACGGCGATCCGGAACTGGGCGCGGATTTTCTGAAGGCTTATTTCCGCGGCACCCGCGAATACCTGGCCGGAGCCACCCCGGATTACTTCGAGAGATATATCCGCGAGAACGGGCTGGAACGCGAGTTAGTGCTGAAGACCTGCCGCACCAGTCTCGTCCCGGACGGCTCCGTGCGCATCGAAGACTTGCAGAAGTATATCGACTGGGCGAACCAGCAGGGGTATAGTCAGCCGGCTAAGGCCGAAGGGATGGTGGATCTGCGCTGGCTGGAGCGCTCGCACCGGGGCCAGTCATGATGCGGCGGTCCAAAGCGTGGATCGCGCCGGCCCTCCTGATCACCATCTGGCAGACGGCTTCCTGGGCCGGCCTGACCAACCAGATGTTCTTTCCGCCGCCTTCCAAACTGCTGGCGGCAGCGTGGCGCCTGACGCAAGCCGGAGTGTTACAAAGGCACATTGCGGCCTCGGTAGGTCGAACCCTGGCCGCGTTCTTTATCGGGTCCGCCTCGGGAATCGCCTTCGGGCTGACTCTGAGCCTGTTTGGCGGGTTGCGCAACGCCTTGAAGCCGCTGTTGTCGGCGAGCCTGACGATACCGAAGGTTACCCTGCTGCCGCTGTTCATGCTGCTGCTGGGCATGGGCGAGCCGGCCCTCATCATGCCCGCGACCGCCACCTGTTTCGTGGTGTGCGCGCTGCACGCTTTGGACGCGGCCCTGGGCATCGACCGGCACTACGTCGAACTCGCGCGGAACTACGGAGCGGGCCGGTGGGAGCAGGTCCGCTATGTATTCCTGCCGGCGAGCCTGCCGCGCCTGTTTACCGGCTTGCGGGTGGCATTGGGAGCCGGATTGGTTTTGACTCTATCCACCGAGATGTTGATCTCGGAGACGGGGATCGGAGGCATGATCTGGATGGGCTGGCAGACGCTTTCTATCGACAACCTGCTGGTCGGGGTTCTGGCGGCAGCCCTATTGGGCCTCTTGTTTCAGACCTTGCTCGACAAGCTGGAGCTGGCGTTGATCCCGTGGAGCCGAATCGGCGCAATGACTGCTTTGTTGCTGGTTCTGGCGATGGCGCCGGCGGGGCTGCAAGCCCAGACCACCGGAACGGTGGAAGGAACCGTTGTGGATCCCGCCGGCAGGCCGGTGCCGAATGCCAAGCTGCTGCTGCGGGAGATTGGCACGCAGGTGCAAAGGGCCGTGCCGGCCGACAGCCAGGGCTATTTCGTGGCCTCCGGAATGAAGCCCGGCGAATACGAATTGGAAGCCTCCTCACCGGGCTTCGTGACCCAAGTCCAGCGAGGCATTCTCTTATCCGCGGGCAGCTCGGTACGCGCCAACGTGCGCCTCGCAATCGGCGAGACGCGCGAAACCGTGCAAGTGATCGCGGAAACGCCTCTGGTCGCGGTGTCGGCGGCCGATTGGGGCGGCACCGTCTGGAACCAGAAGCTGGAATCCCTGCCTCTCAATGGCCGCGATATGTTCGACCTCGCGGCCCAGCAGCCGGGTAGCCCGGTCACCACCCAGTCCCAGCAGAACATGACAACGGGCGGGGGGCTGCATCTGTCCGTAAACGGCCTGCGGCCCAGCCAGAACGGATTCCGCATCGACGGAATCTACGTGGACGATGCTACCGGTTCGGCGCCGTCCAGCGCCGGCGGAAGGTTGCTGGGCATCGAGGGCACCGAAGAGCTGCGGCTGATCACCAGCCCGTTCAGCGCGGAGTACGGGCGGGCGGCCGGGGCCATTCTGACTGCCGTGTCCAAATCCGGCGCGAACCAGTGGCACGGCTCGGCATACGAGTATCTGCGCAACAGTGCGATGGATGCCAGGAACTTCTTCGACCCGCAGAACCAGCCGATTCCGCCCTTCCGGCGAAACCAGTTTGGCGGTCTGTTCAGCGGACCGCTGAAAAAGAACCGGCTCTTTTTCCTGTTAAACTACGAAGCCATCCGCCAAGATTCGGCGCAGACTACCGTGGCGACCACCCTGTCCGACGCGGGGCGAACCGGAAATCTGGGAACCACGCAGGTGACGGTGTCCAACGCGGTCAAGCCGTTCCTGGCCCTTTTTCCCATCGCCAACGGACCGCAGTTCAGCGATGGCACGGCCGTGTTCCTGGCACCCGATCGGCGCGTCACCCCGGAGAACTATGGAGCGGGCAAGTTGGACGCCATCTTAAACGATCACTGGCGGCTGGCCTCGCGGATCACATGGGATAACGGATCCACCAACTCGCAGGACCCGATGCAAACGGTGGAGTTGAGCGGCTCTTCCCGGTATCAGTTCGCGCACAACGAGCTGCAGTTTCAGGAGTCGCCGTCCATGATCCACACGTTTCGTGCGGGTTTCAGCCGGATTGTGAACGGCGAGACCGCGCAGGACCTGCCGCGCATTCCCGCCGGACTGAATGTAGTGCCCGGCCAGACGATAGGGGATATCTCGGTGACGGGGTTGACCGAAGTGGGCGGCACGGAATACCGCCAACGGCCGCGCGAATACGCCGACAACGACTATCAACTGGGGCATCAGATGACTTACGCGCGAGGCCGGCACACCATCCTCGCCGGCGGATCCTTCGACCGCATTCAGGCTAATGAGCGTGCCGACCAGGATGCCGTAGGGCTCTATCGCTTCAACTCGGTGGCCCAGTTGCTTACCGGCCAGCCGTCCCAATTCGATTACATGGCTGCGGGTTCGGACACGGTGCGCGGCTGGCGCAGCATGTTATTCACAGGCTTCGTACAGGACACCTGGCGGGTGTCCGCCAACTGGCAGGTGATGGCGGGAGTACGGTATGAAGCTGTTAGCGTTCCCACCGAGGTGAACGGAAAAATCGCCACCATACCCAATCCGCTTCAGGACAAGACCGTAACGGTCGGTGGCCCTTTGTACCAGAACCCCTCGAAGCGCAACTTTGCGCCGCGGGCATCGACGGCCTGGGATGTGGGCGGCAAGGGAAAGACCGTATTCCGGGCAGGCGCGGGCATCTTCTTCGATCTTCCATCCAGCCGGGACCTGCTGATCAGCGGGGTCCGCATGCCGCCATTTTATCTGCGGCCGCTCGTTTCGAATCCGGTTTTCCCGAATGCCGTGGCCGCGCTCAATGCCGCCGGCAGCGGTTCAGCGCTGCTGGCAATGGATTCGCTCACGTACTCGCCGCAGCAGCCTTACGTGCTGCAGTTCCAGGCTTCTTGGCAGCACCAGCTTAGCCCGCATACCATGGCAAGCGTGACATATGCCGGCAGCCGGGGCATCCACCTGACGGGCTATATCGGCAACATCGACACGCCGGTACCTTCCTTCACCGCCGGAGGCACAGCTTATTTTGCGCCCGGAGCGCCAAAACTGAATCCGGCATTTGGGCGCATCGGCATGCGCACTACGCAGTTCGATTCATACTCTCATTCGCTACAAGGGAGCGTGCAGCGCCGCATGGCTCACGGATTCCGGCTGGAGGGAAGCTACACATTTTCCAAGAGCATCGACGATGCGTCTTCGCCGATTTTCGACGACTTCCTGACCACCGACCTGGTGCCGGTGTTCCGCCTCCGGGACAATCGCGGCCGTTCGGACTTCGACGTGCGCCACGATGCTACCTTGAACGCTTCATGGTCGGCGCCCAGACTGCACGGCGGCCCGGTTGCCCGCTTCCTCGCCGCCTGGGAGTTGCATGGACTGATGCGCCTGCAAAGCGGATTCCCTTTCAACCCGTTCACGGGTTTCGACCGCACCGGATTGGGTGACTCTACCGACGGAGGACAGCGGCCCGATTTGATCGCTGCCCCGGATGCCAAAATAATCCTGGGCAATCCGCAGCACTGGTTTGACCCCAACGCATTCGCTCTACAGCCCGCCGGGTACTTTGGGAACCTGGGGCGCAACACGTTCACTGGTCCGGGGCTTTTCGACCTGGATCTGGCCACACACAAGACGCTATGGGCCGGGGAGCGGCTGCGGGTGACTCTTCGGGTGGAGGCTTTCAACGTCACCAACCACTCCAATTTTCAGGTTCCCAGCGGCTTGGCGGTCTTTAATTCTTCCGGCCAGCGGGTGTCCAGTGCGGGCCAGATCACCGCCACTGCGACCAATTCGCGGCAGATGCAGATGGCGCTGCGATTGGATTTTTAGCCGCCGGCATCGCCTGCCGCAAGTAGAGAGATCTGCGGATTCCAAGTCTGGACAGCGAGGCAATGGGGAAACAACGCGCGATTATCATGGGACTGGTCCCGCGGTGTGCCCCTTGCAGCCCGAGGAGACTCTGGAACAGTTCCTGATCAACCGCTTCGGCCGGGAGTTGTATCTCACGTTTCTCAAGTCCTATACGGAAAAGGTCTGCCGTGAAGACGAGGCGGTGGATGCGCGCGACGTTCGCACGAACCTGCAAGCGCTTTGCATGATATGCCGTCCGGCGGCACTACGCGGAAAGGGCGGCGACATTTCGGAACTGGTAGACGAAGGCTTCGCCGGCAAGGCGTAGCGCGGTCGATGTTACAGGAGTTCTGGACGGCAAGATCTGCCCCATGAACTCGCTAGTGCAGCGGGCCGGCCGATGCGCGCGCTTCGAGAGTCAGCACGGCCTGATCCACGTTTATGATGTTCCGAACGCGCTTCCCCTATGCGGCTGAGGAACTCGATACAACGCGCCGCCTGCTGCCCGCGCCCACTCGCGCCATGGATCTGGTGCCGGAAGTGCCGAATCCCGAGCGCTCTCCGAATTGGAAGGCTGCTCGATCCGATGACGAGGGTCGCTTCTCTTTCACCGGCGTCGCGCCGGGCGATTACCGCCTTTACGCCTGGGAAGACAGTTAACGTAGGCGTATTATTTATTTCTCAAGGCCAGGGTGGGGCGAAACCATTACGACCACTGCAACGTATGCACGGAATCCGCCGGTAAATCCACATCCAGAGCGCTCGTACCCATGAGCAGTTGGACGCGCTTCTCCGAACCAGTATTGGCGAGCACCACCACATAGCCCCCATCCGGATTGCGGAACCCAACGTGAGAGATGGCGCTCTGGGAGGTTGGCGCCGCGCTGTCGGCACCTATGCCATCGGTCTGGAAGACCCTGGCGCCGCGCTTCACGTGCTTCGAGTAATGCGCAACCGCCCAGAACCGCGCGTTGCGCGTTACCTTGTGGTTCGCGTTCTCCACCGTCACGACGCCGGCACCCATCCTGAGCACCCGCTGCTGCTCCGCTGCCGGAGCTGCCATTCCCCCCGGCCCTTCCCGGATACCGATATACGGCGTGCCATACTCGTCGAGCGCGATATTCCACATGGTGATCGACCGGCACCAGTTTCTGCACACGTCGTTCGCCCATTGCGCCCACGGAGCCCAGGCCGTCATCTGGCTGTTGCCTGCGGCGGGGGCCTGCCCCGGAACCCGCCGCGGTCCACCCTCGGTAAAGTAGGCGTGCTTCTGAGGAAACGCTTTGTGTACCTGCGTCATCGCCGAAGGCTCGCCCGCATACCCGTGCCACGCGATACCGTCGATGTACTCTTGGGCCTGCTGGTCGGCCAGTTCGGCGATCGCACGGCCCCACAGGGTGAAGTTGTGGTCCAGAACCCAGATCTTGGTCGGGATGTTGTTCTTGCGGAACAGAGGACCCAGGTACTTCCCCACGAACAAGATCTCGTCTTCCTGCGCCCACAGGCAGGAGGCATACCGGCCGTCCACCGTGGTGTCGGTTTCGTTCTGCACCGTGATCGCATTGACGGGGACGCCTTCGGCCTTGTAGGCCTCAAGGAACTTCAGAAAGTACCGCGAATACGGCTCCAGCGTGCTCTTCTTGATCGTCCCGCCCAGCATGGAACGGTTGAACTTCATCCATCCCGGAGGACTCCACGGCGAGGAGAACAGGAACAGGTCCGGATTCTGCTGGCGCGCTTCCTTGAGCATGGGAAGAACGTAAGCCTTGTCGTGATTGATCGAGAACTTCTTCAGCTCCGGATCGTTCTGTTCGCTATCGTCGTAGCTGAAGAGCTCTTTCGAATAGTCGCTCGACCCGACGCACGTCCGGCAGACGTTCATCGCCATCTCTTCGGGAGCGAAAAGCTCGTGCATCAGGGCCGCCCGTTCCACGGCTGGAATCTGGCTCAGCACCCAACAAGAGGCGTCCGTCATCGCGGCGCCAAAGCCCAGCATCTCCTGCCGGGTTGTTCCCGGATCGAGGGCGATCGCATCGGAGGCGACCTCGGTCACGGGTTTCCATGCGAGCGCGTCGCCCGGCGCATGCCGCCGGTCGCGGAACGTGCCCCAAATCCGCACCGGACCTGAAGCCGCTGCGGAATTGGCCCAGGCCTGACCCTGGCTCGACACTGCTAATGCAGCCGCAGTCGCCGAAGCCGCCTTCAAGAATACTCTGCGTGAACTATCCGCCATTCTCTCTCCTCTTAGACACACCATTGTTTCCTGGAACGCTCAGAATACTCTCCCGCGACACAGACTTCAATCCCACCAGAGACGGGCTTGTGTATGCCGCGCTTGGCGGCAAAGTGAGGCGGCGGCACGGGTCATCGGATATCGTCAGATTCCATTGCTGTTGTCCCGATGCGGAACGGCTCGGGCGTGATACGGCAACCTGGCGCACCCGCCATAGAATGTGGGAATGCCGATGATACTCAGACCCGTTGAACAAGCCGATATTCCTTGGATGGCTGCGATTCGGGCGCAGGGGGGAACAGCGGCCTTCTGGAAAGATCGAATCGGCTTGTACCTGAGTGGGCAACACTCCCCACAACAGGCGCTAACGGCTCGTGCAGCGTTTGTCGCAATAGATCGTAATGATTTGGTGGGTTTCGTTGTAGGACATCGAACACGCGGCCTCAACTGCGATGGTGAGTTGCAATGGATCAATGTGGTCAAGGAAAGACGGGGTCTGGGTGTTGCCAGCCAACTGATGACGAAGATCAGTACATGGTTTGTCGATCAGGACGCACGTCGTATTTGCGTAAACGTTGATCCCAACAATTCAGCCGCGCGCAAACTTTACACGAGGCACGGTGCGCAACCGTTAAACGATCACTGGATGGTCTGGGAAGATGCTCGGGCGATGTCTATATCAGCGGACGTATAGTCGCCGACTCGGACTTTTACCACTCAGGATCCCCAAACGGCGTTGGAGGCAGCGTCCACCCCGCTCTGGTCGGATGGCCGGCCACTCGGAGAGTCTAGCGGGCACAGCCATCAGGGCACCGGCAGCGGTTCTTGGAAGGGCGTTAAGTGGGGATATCGGTAGCGTATCTGCCGGCGCAATCTTAAGACCGTTGCTTGCGGCTGCGGAAACTGGCCACTACGATGATATGTCCAAAGGAGTAGACTTTCTCACATGTGCAGAACTACGCACTACTGGGCCGCATTCACCGCGCAGGTTGTGTTGCTGGCCTACTTCGAACTCTGTGTCCTCATCCCCTTGGGCAGATGGAATGCTCAGCCGGGAAATGAAGTGCCATTCAGCTCCGGCAACGTCATTCTGGGCGCTGCGGTCGGTGGTGCCCAGTTATTGTTGCTGATCGGAACAGTTTGGCGGCTGAGGTCGTTGCTGTGGTTCGGTCTGCTCGGCGATACCGTCTGGCTCCTCCTGCATATCATGAGCCTATGGATGCCGTACATCCGCGGCGCCTCGCCGCAATACGCGGGGATGTATGCGCGTGTCTTCGGCCGCACTACCAAGTTGCTGCCAAACTTTGGGAATCACCTCGCGCCCGACGCGATGCACATCCTCATCGATGTGTTTGTGATCGCAGTGATCGTGACGCTCGTGCCGTATCTGCGATCTTTGCAGTCGCAGGACACACCCATCGTCATCCGTGGATCGGCCTGATTCTGGACGGAAAGAAGGCGTGGGAGATCCGTGGGTCGAGAACTTCAGTTCGTGCCCGGCGCGGGCTGTTCCGGTCCTTGCCCCTGCGGTGGCGCGTTTTCGATGTCCTTGTCGCGGATCGCCTTGATTATGAGGGCCGCCACGAACACCGGCGCCATCGATCGCGTTGACGCGAACGCCGTTTCCGTACCACCAGCCGCGACGTAGTTCTGGCAGTGGGGCAGCCAGAACGGTCCGCCGTAGCGGCCACACCTTGCTGGACTTTAGTTGTCCAGTTAATTCCTGGACACTACACTAGACTAGACTAGTTGCTCAGTCGTGGCCAAGGTGTGTTCAGCGGATATTGAAAAACGTGGGGAAACTCGGGACCGGCTACCAAACTCCCCAGTTCCAATCGTCCGCCTCCGGCCTGCTCGGTTGGCAACAATGCGAAACCGGTCACCCCTGGTCGCTGCGAGATTTGCTCCTTCGCTGATCCCCGGTCACAAGATTCTTCGCTTTTAGAATAAGACACTTGCCTCTGTTTTGCTTGTATCCGGGTTCTATAATGGAAACAGGTAAGAGATGCGCACGCTTCGCCAAATCCCGCGATCGTCGACGCCAACGTCGCTGAGCGGGCGCCATGCGCGCCGGCACTCCGTGATGCCAAACGAACCTAGTCCCAATTTCGGACACTTGGCCTCGGCGCCGGCCCTCGCGCTGAAACCGCCCCGTAGGCCCGCCCAACCTGTTTTCCCAAACGAACCCAATTCTGCCGGCAACTCTAAGAAAGCGAACCAGCTATCTTCCCACCAACGAACCCGATTTCGGTTGCGTTCCCCATCTGTCTCATATCCGGCAAGCCGCGCCTCACCCGGAATCATGAGCCGCGTTGAAAGTTGACTTAGCTCGCCAGCCCTCGCTATTCTGAAACTTCTGGTAGAGGTGCGGCGGCCATGAGTAGCCGGGCTGGCATTCCGATTGCGCTTCGGAAGCTCAAGCGAAAGGGGCCGGTAGTTTCCGCCGAAACCGGGAGGGAAGCTCAATCCTTTTCCGGTTGGGGGGTCAGGCCAATACCTGCCCACTGTCACTCGTTTCTCAGGCGGGTGGAGCGCTATCGGGAATGAAGACGCGCCGGTATGCCGGGCGCTCTATCCTTCTCTTTAGTCTCCCCCGTCGAGGTTCACGGAATGAATGTCATTGAACTCACGCGCGCGCTGATCGATATCGAATCGATTACCAACAACGAAGAACGGATCGGCAACTTTCTGTTCGAATGCCTGGCCCCGCTGGCCGCGAAGTATGACGGCCACGTGGAGCGCGTGGAAGTGGAGCCCCGGCGCTTCAATCTTTTTGCGCAGTGGGGCGAACGGCTGGACGTCACTCTCTCCACCCACATGGACACGGTGCCGCCGTTTTTCGCTTCGGGCGAGGACGAGGAAAACATCTGGGGACGCGGCGCGTGCGATACCAAGGGCATCATCGCTTCCATGGTGGCGGCGGTCGAGGCGCTGCTCGAAACGGGCCAGCGCTCCATCGGCCTGCTGTTGGTGGTGGGTGAAGAGCGCAACAGCGCCGGCGCAGCGCGCGCGGCCGCCGATCCGCGCGGCTCCCGCTATATCATCAATGGCGAGCCCACCGAAAACAAGCTGGCACTGGGTTCGAAGGGCGCGCTGCGTTACGAAGTGGCGGCGAGCGGAAAGATGGCGCACTCGGCCTACCCGGAACTGGGCGATTCCGCCATTCACAAACTGATCGAGGCGCTCAGCGCCATCCGGCGCATTCCGCTGCCCGTCGACGCGCTGCTCGGGCCCAGCACACTCAACATCGGCACGATCTCCGGCGGGCGCGCGCCCAACGTCATCGCGGACGAAGCCCACGCCGATATCATGATCCGGCTGGTGGGCGATTCCTCCGAAACCAAGGAGGCGCTGGCCAAGGCGGTTCAGGGACTTGCGGAACTGCGCGAGGTGATCGAGATTCCGGCCCTGCGGCTGAGTGCGGTGGATGGCATCCCGTCGACAGTGGTGGCCTTCACCACCGATATTCCGGCGTTCAAGGGCCGATGGGGCGAACCGTTCCTGATCGGTCCCGGGTCGATTCATGTGGCGCACACTCTGGAAGAGCGCGTGCCCAAACGCGAGTTAGTGGAAGCAGTCGAAATCTATCAACGAATCGTCAGGCACTTATGCAAACGCTCGAAGTAGGCATCCTCGGCGCCACCGGCATGGTGGGCCAACATTTTATTAAGTTCTTGCAAGGCCACCCGTGGTTCAAACTCACGTGGCTGGGCGCAAGCGACCGCTCGGCCGGCAAGGTGTACCGCGACGCGATGACGTGGCACCTGGCGGGCGGACTGCCCGATTCGGTCGCGGACTTGATGGTGGAGGATTCGAAGCCGGGCAATGCGCCGAAGCTGCTCTTTTCGGCAATGGATGCAGCGGTCGCTACCGACATCGAGCGGGCCTTCGCTCAAGCCGGCCACGTGGTGGTCTCCAATTCGCGCAACCACCGCATGGAGCAAGACGTGCCGCTGCTGGTTCCGGAAATCAATCCGGACCACCTCAAGCTGGTGCCCGGCCAGCAGCGCGCGCGCGGATGGAAAGGACAGATCGTCACCAATCCGAACTGCTCCACGATCGTGCTCACGATGGGCCTCGGGCCGCTGAAGCAATTCGGCATCACGCGCATTGTGACCACCACGATGCAAGCCATTTCAGGCGCCGGATATCCGGGCGTGCCATCGATGGACATCGTCGGCAACGTGATCCCGTTCATTGGCGGCGAAGAAGAAAAGATGCAGCAGGAAACCCAGAAGATTCTGGGCGAATTTCAGGGCGATCACATTGAGCCGCTGGCGGCCAAGGTGAGCGCGCATTGCAACCGCGTCCCGGTGGTGGACGGCCACACGGTGACGGTCTCGGTGGAGTTCTCTTCCAAGCCGACTGAGTCGGACGTGCGGCATGCGTTTGACGTCTTCACGGCCCTGCCGCAGCAGCGCGGGCTGCCGAGCGCGCCGCCGCGGCCGGTGATCTACCTGGAAGAAGCCAATCGTCCGCAGCCGCGCAAAGACGCCGATCGCGACCGCGGCATGGCAGCCTGTGTGGGACGCCTGCGCGCGTGTCCGGTGCTCGATTACAAGTTCGTCGCGCTAGGCCACAACACGGTACGCGGCGCGGCGGGAGCCGCTGTCCTGAACGCCGAGTTGATGCGCTCGGAAGGGATGTTGGACCGATGATCGTCATGAAGTTTGGCGGCACGTCGGTGGAATCGGCGGCTGCCATCGAACGCGTCGCGGGCATTGTCAAAGCGCGTGAAGAGCGACGTCCGGTGGTGGTGGTCTCGGCGATGGGGAAGACCACCAACCGGCTACTGGCCATCGCCGCCGCTGCCATCGAAGGCCGTCGCGAGGATTACATCCGGCAGATCCACGACCTGCGCGATTACCATTCCCGCGAAGCGCGCCAGGTGGTGCCGCTCGCGGAGCGCGCCGGTCTCGACCGTTTCCTGGACGAGCAGTTCCAGGAGTTGACAGAGTTGGTCAAGGGACTGGCGGTGCTGGGCGAGCTGACGCCACGCTCGGTGGACGCGATTTCGAGCTACGGCGAACGCCTCTCGAGCTACATCGTGACGCTCGCGTTCCGCCACTTCGGCATGGCGGCGACGCACCTGGATTCGCGCGAAGTGGTCATCACCGACAGGCGGCATACGCAGGCCACGCCGGATTTCCCGGAGACTTATCGCCGGCTGGCGCATGCGATTCCGCCGATGGCGGAGAAGTCTGTGGTGGTGATGGGCGGCTTCATCGCCGCCACGCTCGAAGGCGTGACGACCACGCTGGGACGCGGGGGCTCCGATTTCACCGCTTCCATCGTGGGCGCGGGCATCGGCGCCGAGGAAATCCAGATCTGGACGGATGTGGACGGCATGCTCACGGCGGATCCGACTATCTTGCCGGGCGGCCATCGCGTCAAAAGCATCTCCTTCGCCGAAGCCGCCGAGCTGGCCTATTTTGGCGCTAAAGTGCTGCACCCGGCCACGGTGGTTCCGGCCATGGAAAAGAACATTCCGGTTCTGATCCTCAACTCGCGGCGGCCGGATGTGGCCGGCACGCGCATCACGGCCGAACCGGTGCCGTGCGCCAACGTGGTCAAGTCGATCGCCTGTAAACGCAAGATCACGCTGGTGAACATTCAGTCCACGCGCATGCTGATGGCGCACGGATTTCTGCGGCGCATCTTCGATGTCTTCGACCGTTTCGAAACGTCCGTGGATATGGTGGCGACTTCGGAGGTGAGCGTGTCGCTCACGATCGACAATGCCGCGAGCATCGACGCCATTCTCGCCGAGCTCCGCCAGTTCGCCGAGCCGGCGGTGGAGCACGATAATGTGATTGTGTGTCTGGTGGGCGAGAATATTCGATACACTCCAGGAGTGGCGCGCCGCGTGTTCATGGCCCTCGACGGCATCAACATCCGCATGATCTCGCAGGGGGCTTCGCTGCTCAATATCAGTTTCGTGGTGGCGGAAGCCGATCTGCGGCCCACGGTGGAGGCGCTGCACCGCGAGTTTTTCTCGACGCTCGATCCCGGCGTCTTCGAACGCAACGAGGCCACCCGTGGCGGAGCCATCCATGGCGGAGCCGTGCATGCCTGATGTGCGCCTGGCGATTGTGGGTTACGGCAAGATGGGCCGGCTGATCGAGCAGCTTGCGCCGGAATATGGTTTCGCCGTAGCGCTCAAGCTGGATGAGTTCAACAACGCCAACTTCGAAGGACTGACGGCGGACAATTTCCGCGCGATCGACGTGGCCATCGACTTTTCGATTCCCGCGGCTGTGCGCCGCAACGTGGAAGGGATCGCCGCGCTGGGCGTCAACATGGTGATTGGGACCACGGGGTGGCTGGAACATGTGGATGCGGTGAAGCGGGCGGTGGAAGCGAACGGGATCGGGCTGGTCTGGAGCCCCAACTATTCCGTCGGCGTGAATGCCTTCTTCCGCCTGGTGAGCGAGGCCGCGCGGCTGCTCGAAGGGCAGCCGGAATATGGCGCCTGGGCGTGGGAGATTCATCATTCGACCAAGAAGGACGCGCCGTCGGGCACGCTGCTCAAGCTGGTGGAGGAAATGAAGAAGGCCGGTTACACGCGCGCGATTGATGCCGGCAGCAACCGGGCCGGCGCGCATCCCGGCACGCACGAGATTGGTTTTGATTCTTCCGCCGATACCATTACGCTGCGCCACACGGCGCGCAGCCGTGAAGGATTCGCGCGCGGCGCGCTGCAGGCCGCCAAATGGGTCGCCGGCAAGAAAGGTTTTCACGAGTTCGCAGAAATCGTATTTACTTGAACAACGCCGCGACCGTAAGGGAGCGTTTTGGCGCAATTTTGTGGGGCAGGCGCTTTCGCCTGCCAACCGATTTTTGGAGGTGGGACATGTTTACAGGATGTGGCACCGCGCTGGTGACGCCGTTCCGGCAGGATTTGTCGCTGGATGAGGAGACACTGCGCAAATTAGTGCGGAGGCAGGTGACGGCGGGCATCAATTTTCTGGTGCCATGCGGGACGACCGGCGAGAGCCCAACGCTTTCGCGCGAAGAGCATCTGCGCGTGGTCGAGATCACGGTTGAGGAAGCGCGCGGGAAAGTGCCGGTGCTGGCCGGCGCGGGCGGCTATGACACCCGGGAAGTCATCGAGCTGGCGCGCGAGATCGAGCGCGTCGGCGCCGACGGCATCCTTTCCGTGACCCCGTACTACAACAAGCCGACACAGGAAGGCCTCTACCGGCACTACAAAACCATCGCCGAGGGGGTGAAGTTGCCGATCGTCGTCTACAGCGTGCAGGGACGCACCGGCGTCAACGTCGAACCGGCCACGCTGGCTCGGCTGGCGAAGATCAAGAATATTGTGGGCGTGAAAGAAGCCTCCGGCAATATCGGCCAGATGGCCAACGTGTTGCACCAGGTGCCGCCGCATTTCCTGGTCCTCTCGGGAGACGATGCCATCACCATCCCGCTCGCCGCTCTGGGCGGCCGCGGCGTGGTGTCGGTGGTGTCTAACGAGATTCCGGGCGAGATGACCCTGCTGGCGCAGGCCTGCCTGGAAGGCGATTTCGAGACGGCGCGGCGCCTGCAGGCGCGGTACCTGCCGCTCATGAACGTGAACTTCGTGGAGTCAAATCCGATTCCGGTGAAGGCCGCGATGGCGCTGATGGGGCTGCTCGAGGCGGTCTGGCGGCTGCCGATGTGCCCGCCGGGCAAGGAAAACCTCGCGAAGATCGAGGCCGTAGTGGAGGCAGCGGGCCTGTTCAGGAAGGTGCCGGTTGCGGGCTGAGATTGAGAGACTGTTCGACGAGAAGCCGGCGTTTTATGAAGATGCCCACTTCCAGCTTTTCGCCGAATTCAAAGCGGCTCTGAACGAAGGGCTGGTCCGCGCGGCCGAGCCGGACCCTTCCTCACCCACGGGGTGGCGCGTCAACGCCTGGGTCAAGAAGGGCATTCTGCTGGGGTTCCGCATGGGCGGCGTGATCGACATGTCGGTGGATGCGCACCGCATGCCGTTTTTCGATAAGTCTACTTATCCGGTGAAGCACTTTACAGTGCAGAGTAAGGTGCGGATTGTGCCCGGCGGTTCGAGTATCCGCGACGGTTGCTACGTCGGCCAGGGCGTGACATGCATGCCGCCGATGTACATCAACGCCGGGGCGTATGTGGACGACGGGACGATGGTGGATTCGCACGCCCTGGTGGGGAGTTGCGCGCAAGTGGGGAAGAACTGCCACATTTCGGCGGCCAGCCAGATAGGGGGCGTGCTGGAGCCGGTGGGTGCGCTGCCGGTGATCATCGAAGACGAGGTTCTGGTGGGCGGCAATTGCGGCATCTATGAAGGCACGGTGGTGAAGCGGCGGGCGGTGCTGGGCACGGGCACGATTCTCAACCGCTCCACGCCGGTCTACGACCTGGTGCGGCTGACGGTGTACCGCGCCACGGGCGACGACCCGCTGGTGATTCCCGAGGAAGCGGTGGTGATCGCGGGGACGCGCGCCATCACGAGCGGGCCGGGGAAAGACTGGGGGATTTCGGTCTATACGCCGGTGATCGTGAAGTATCGGGATGCGAGGACGGATACAAGGATTCAGTTGGAGGATTTGCTGCGGTGAGGGAGTGGGGCGGCCAATTCTGGCCGCAGCCGCCTTCAGGCGGTTCCCCGGGGCGGCTGGTGACAGGGCGGTCTGTCCTACCGTCCTGGCACGCCGACCCAGTTGCGGGTGAGGATGTCGCCCATTGTCAGGGCTATCAGGATCAGGAGCCATAACAGGCCGCCTAAGACTACCAGGCGCGTGAGTCGCGTGGAGTGACGTACGTGCATGAAGAAGAGAGCGACTAACAGCATCTTACAGACGGCGATTAAGAGGGCTACGACGACACTGAAGGGGCCAAGATCGACGAATGCCACTGCGGTGGTTCCTACTGTGGCGGCGATCAGCGCGGCGAAGACCAGGGCGTAGGTTTTGACGCTATCGATGTGCTCGCTCATGGCTATCCCTTTAAGTGACGGTCGATCAGATACAACAGCGGGAACAGGAAAATCCAGATAATGTCGACGAAGTGCCAGTACAGGCCGCCGAGGTCGACCGGGGTCATGTACTCGGCCGAATATCTGCCCTTTTGGGCCTGGCGGATCAGGAACAGCAGCATTCCCACGCCGATCACCATGTGCAAAGCGTGCAGGCCGGTCATGGCGAAGTAGAGCGAAAAGAACAACTGCGCGTGGGCCTGCTCATCAGGTTGCATGCCTTCAAAATGGAAGGATGAACCGGGGACGTGGTGCTCCTGGAATTTCTCGTTCCACTCGTATGCCTTGACGCCCAGGAAGATGCCGCCCAAAATCAGCGTCAGGATCAGGAACAGAATGATGGCCTTACGCTGGCCCAACTGCGCGGCCCGCACGGCCAGCACCATGGTGAAGCTGCTACAGAGCAGCACGACCGTGTTGGCCGCGCCGATGTAGACGTCCAGGCTGCTGGAAGCGATGGCGAAGATTCCCGGATAGGCGTTGCGGTAAACCGTGTACACCAGAAACATGCCGCCGAAGAACATGACTTCGGTGATGAGGAAGAGCCACATTCCCAGCGTGGAAGCATCTTTCTGCTGGGCCTCGGTGTCGAACTGTACGCGGAGGGCGGGCGATTCGGCGTGGGCGTGAGCGTCGTTAGCCGGCATTTCTCACCGGGTTTCTGCCGCGGGGCATTGGAATCGGGCAAGCGGAAGGCCGGACCAGGGGGTCCGGCGCGGGCGAGGGCGCCCGCCCTCCAGGTGCGGAGCGGTGGGAGCGGTTGGCAGCGAAAGTTTGGTTAGCCAACTTCAACCTCCTGCCCGATTACGGTGGAGTAATCGTAGGCATCGTGAGTCACGATGGGTGTTACGTCGAAATTATGCACTGGCGGCGGCGAGGGGGTCTGCCACTCCAGGCCGGTCGCGCCCCACGGATTGGCGCTGGCCACTTTGCCATAGCGTAGCGACCAGATGAAATAAATCATGGGCATCAGGTAGCCGACCGCCAGGACCGATGCGCCGGCGGTGGAAAGCACGTGCAGCACCTGAAACTCGTCGGGGTAGACGTGGTAGCGCCGCGGCATCCCCAGGTATCCCAAAATGAACTGCGGGAAAAACGTGAGGTTGAATCCCAGGAAGATGATGAGCGCGGAGAGCTTGGCCCAACCCTCGGGATACATGCGGCCGGTGATTTTAGGCCACCAGTAATGCAGGCCGCCGAGATAGGCCATGATAGTGCCGCCGACCATGATGTAGTGGAAATGGGCCACCACAAAGTAAGTGTCGGTAACATGCACGTCGAAACCCAGGGCCGCTACAAAGAGCCCGGTGAGTCCACCGATGGTGAACAGCCCGATGAAGCCGAAGGCATAGAGCATGGGGGTGGCGAAGGAAATGGAGCCCTTGTAGAGAGTGGCCGTCCAGTTGAATACCTTGATGGCCGACGGGATGGCCACAAAGTAGCTCAGGAACGAAAAGACCAGCGCGGCATATACCGACTGGGTGGACACGAACAAGTGATGGCCCCAGACCAGGAAGCCGAGCACGGCGATCGCCATGCTGGCGTAGGCCACGAATTGATAACCGAAGACCGGCTTGCGGGAGAAGACCGAGACCAGCTCGCTGACGATACCCATGGCCGGCAGGATCATGATGTACACGGCGGGGTGGGAGTAGAACCAGAACATGTGCTGGAACAGGACCGGGTCGCCGCCGAGGGTGGGGTCGAAGATTCCGATGTGGAAGACACGCTCGCAGAACAGGAGAATGATGGTCACCGCGACCACCGGCGTTCCCAGTACCTGGATGAGGGCGGTGGCGTAGTGCGACCAGACGAACAGCGGCATGCGCATCCACGTCATGCCGGGAGCGCGCATGCGGTGCACCGTGACGATGAAATTCAGGCCGGTGAGAATGGACGAGAATCCCGAAATGAAAATTCCGAGGGCGGTGGCGATGACCCACGAATTCGAATAGGTGGTGCTGTAGGGGGTGTAGAACGTCCAGCCGGTGTCTACGCCGCCGGCCAGCATAGCGAACAGCGAGAAGAGGCCGCCGATCACCAGCAGGTACCAGCTCAGCAGGTTGATGCGGGGAAAGGCCAGGTCGCGCGCGCCGATCATCATGGGCAGAAAGAAATTCCCCAAAGTGGCCGGAATCGCGGGGATCAGGAAGAAGAAGATCATCGCGACGCCGTGCATGGTGAAGAGCTTGTTGTAGGTCTCCGAGGAGACGAAGTTGCCCTGGGGCGTCAGCAGCTCAATGCGGATCATGGTGGCGAATGCGCCGCCCAGAAAGAAGAACAGAGTGACGGTGAACAGGTATAGCAGCCCGATCCGCTTGTGATCCCTCGTCAGAAGCCAGGACTTGATCCCGTAGGCGTTGTTCAGGTAATTCTCGCGTTCTGGTACCGCTGCCGTAATCATAGTTACTTGCCCAAAGCCCCGCCGCCGCCGACAATCGGCTTCGGTCCGAGGGACTTGATGTATTCAATCAGTTGCAGCACGCCGTCCTCGGTGACGAGGCCCTGGAAGGTGGGCATCACCGGTAGGTAGCCGGCTACGATTTTGGCCGCCGGGTGGAGGATGGATTCCCGAATATAAGGTTCGTCGGCTACAATTTTGGCGCCGTTGGCCAGTTGGACGGTCTTGCCGAAGAGGCCTTCCAAGCTGGGACAACGCCCCGTGCCGTCGGCTTTGTGGCAGTTCGAGCAGGCCAGATCGGTGAAAAGCTTCTCGCCGGATTCCGCCAGCGTCCCCGCGGGCGCGCCGCCGCTCAGCCAGTTCTGGTAATCCCGCGGCTGCATGACGTAGACCCACCCGATCATTCCCGAATGGCGCGTGCCGCAGAACTCGGCGCAGAACAGATGATACTTGCCGGGCTTGGTGGGCTGGAACCAGATGGTGGAGTACTTACCTGGGACCACGTCCTGTTTGACGCGGAAAGCCGGCACATAGAAGCTGTGGATCACGTCTTCCGACGCCATGGTGAGCCTCACGGCGCGGCCGAGCGGGATGTGCAGCTCGTTGATTTCGCGTTGCCCTTCCATGTGCTCAATCTTCCACATCCACTGCTTGGCGACCACGTAGAGCGGCATGGCGTTGTTAGGCGGCCGGCTCTCGTTGAAGAATACGCTGGCGCCCCAGGTGAACATCACCATGGTGATGCCGAAGGGGATCACCGACCAGACGATCTCGAGCGCCAGTCCGCCGTGGGGAACGTGCGGCAGCTCCCCATCGGAGCGGCGGCGATAGCGAATGGCCAGGTAGAAGATGCTGCAGAAAATCAGCACCGTGAAGAAGACCGCGACAGCCAGCAGGAAGTACGTCAGGTGATCCACGTCGGGCGCGAACGTGGATGCCTGCTCCGGAAATAGTGGAAATTTACCCATGTCGAACGATGGGGCGCGCCTTTTCGCGCCGGGACATTATCCAGAGAAATGTTCCGCACACCAGCACGAAGCCGGCGCCCGAAACACGCACAATCCGCATCACCAGGGCGCCATACTTGCCGGTGGAGGGATCGTAGTGATAGCAGAAGAGCAGAATCTGATCGACGGGGCTGCCGATCTTGTTTTGCGAAGCCTCCACCAGCCCCAGGCGGATGTCGCGCGGCGCGTACTCGAGACCGTAAAAATAGCGCGACAGATGGCCGTCGGGAGTGAGGATCATGATGCCGCTGGCGTGCGCGAACTGCTGCGTCGCCGCATCGTACTTATAGTGGAAGCCCACGGCATCGGTGAGCGTTTTGATGTTGGGCTGGTCGCCCACCAGGAAGTGCCAGCCGTTCGAGGTGTTGGGGCGGCCGTAACGCTTGAGCAGCAATTGCTTCTTAGAGGCGGCAATCTCGGGCGTGTCCTTGGGGTCGAAGCTGACGCTGACCACTTCGAAATCCCGGCCGGGGTTGAAGGAGACGGCCTTGAGACTGCTTTCCAGATCGTTCAGGATCTGCGTGCAAAGCATGGGGCACTCGTAATAGACCAGCGCGAGAATCACTGGCTTCCTGGCCTGAAAGTAAGTCGATAACGGAACGGTGCGGCCGGCTTCGTCGCGGAACGTCAGGTTGAGGGGCACCTGCGTGTCGAGCTTTTGATCGATGCCCACGCCCTGGAGCGCGCCGGGCAGCGCCGGCCGCAGGTTGGAATCCTGCATGCTGTAAGACGGCTGCGCGGGCGCGGGTTGGCCGGGCTGCGCGGAAGCGGCGCAGGCGGCAGCAACGAGAATGAGGCAGCCTTGAATTCTTCTCATTTTCCTTCTCCCGACAACGGCCCGCCGGGCGGTTGCATCTTAGGTCCCAACCCGGCTTCGGTGGGCACGCTGACATTACTGGCGCTCCCGGGCGGCGCTTCGGCGCGGACCGGGAGACCGCGCTGGACGAGAATGTCCATGGCGCGCGCGATGGGAATCCGCACCACGCCTTTCTGCGCATCCACCCAGCCGTAGCTGGTGAGCATCTGGTCTTCGGCGGCGCGGATGGCCTTTAAATCCGGAATCGGCTTGGTCTGCAATTGCGGTTGCGGGAATACCTTGGCCGGGTCCACGCTCGCGGCCCGGCCGCCGTCCTGCGATTGGAAGTATTTGAAGACGCCCACCAGCAGCAACATCGCCAGCACGGTCATAATGACCAGCGCGATGGCGAACTTGCCGACGGCCATGACATTGACGTCAGTCTCCTCGAAGCCCGCGGGCCGTTTTTTATTCTCTTCCATGTTCCAAGACCTCCTCCAGGTGAGGGTGATTGGGCGGCAGCAAAGGCCGCTTCTCCAACTGGTAAAGGAAGTAAGCCAGCCAGATGCCGATCAGGCCCATGGGCGCGGTGAAATCCATCCAGCTCAGGCCGAAGGATTCCTTGCGAAAGTCGGGCGCGACCAGCCAGTACAGGTCGACCAGGCGCATGCAAAGGATGAAGACGGCGATGGAGGCGAGCAGTTTGAAATTGCGTTTCAGATCGCGCGAGAGAAGCAGGCTGAAGGGCAAGGCGAAATGGCCGATGACCAGCGCCAGCGCCACGTATTGCCAGCCGTGGTTGAGGCGCGCGATGTACCAGGGAATTTCTTCGGGCAGGTTGCCGGCCCAGATGATGAGAAACTGGCAGAAAGAAAAATAGGCCCACACCATCACCAGCGCCAGCAGGAACTTTCCCAGGTCATGCAGGTGGCGCGGGGTGAGGATATCCGACATTGGGCGGCGGTAGTAGAGAAGCACCATCAAGGCAATCAGGAAGGCCATGGAAGTGAGCCCCTGGCTCGCCATGAACAGCAGACCGAACATGGTGGAGAACCACTCGGGGTGAAGCGAGAGCACCCAGTCGATGGACATGAATGTGACGCTCAGGCCCCAGAAGATCAGGCCCGGCCCGGAGATGGCGCTCATCTTGCCATGCACGGCAGCGTGGCCTTCGGAGTCTTCGCGCGCGGAGCAGCGGTTCAGATACCAGCCGAGGAACCACCAGCCCGCGAAATAGATGGCGGTGCGAACGAGGAAGAACGGAACGTTGAGATAGGGCTGCTTGTGGCGGAGTGCTTCGTCGGCCAACACTCTGGCGGGATGCGACCACTCATAAAGGTTGCGAATGCCGATCAGGATGGGCAGAAACATCAGGGCCACCAGCGGCAGCGTGCGCGCGGCGGCCTCGCAGGGACGGCGGATGATGACGCCCCACGCGCCGCCGGTGACGTACTGCAGCATCAGCCACGCCAGGGGCCCGACGGCGAGGGCCACCACGAACAGGTAAGCCCAGAGGTAGGAGTGGTAGAACTGGAACGGCGAAATCAGGAGTCCGGCGACGCTCGAGAGCGCACCAAAGATGCCGATTGCGAGAGAGCGCGTGCGCCACTTCTTGAGATCGGCGCGGAGTTCGGGGGACACCTGGAAGTCCAGGCCCTGGGCGGTCATTTTGCGCCTCCCAGTTTGCTGCGATCTTCGGCGGGCACGTCATTGACGGAAGCGTTCTCACTCAACTGCAGCGCGCGCACGTAGGCCACGATGGCCCAGCGGTCACGCACGGGAATCTGCGCGGCGTAATCGGGCATGGCGCCGAAGCCGTTGGTGATGACGTCGAAGATGTATCCGTTAGCAAGGTCCCGGATCTGATCGGTGTGATAAGAGGGCGGATGCCGGTAGCCGCGGCGGACCACCATGCCGTCGCCGTTGCCGGTGCGGTCGTGGCAGGGCGAGCAGTAGACGTTGAAGCGTTCCTGGCCGCGGGCGACTACATCTTTGGTAACGGGGAAGGGGAACGTGTCGAGGGGTTTGCCGTCGGGGCCTCTGCCGGTATAGAGCGCCAGGTCGTCATTCAAATGGCCGCGCGCCACGGTGCCCTCGATCAGCGGGCGTTCGGAGCGGCCATCTTCGAAGAAGCCGCTGGGGCGGAGGGGAATGAAGCGCGGCTGGTCGTGCATGTCCTGGCGGCAGGCGGTGAGCGTGAGGGCGGCCAGGAGAAGAGCGATGGCGGCGGAGAGGCGGACTGGCCGGACTGGGTCCGGCTGCACCGATTGACAATCGGGGCGCAGGATGGCGTCCTGCCCCACCAAGCAGCCGAGCCGCCTGAAGGCGGCTGCGGGCAAAATTGCCCGCCCCACGGAGCGGCGGAGCCGCAAGCAATGTGAGATCAAGCCAAGCGTCGACACGAGTGTCGACGCGGCACGCACGAGTGCGCGCGCCACAAGGCGATGGCCGAAGATGATGTGCTTAAGGCGCAACTTCGGACACCTCTCTCGGCTCCAGAGTCTCCAGAAACTCGATGGTGCTGGCGCGGTCGAACAGCGGGTCGCGGGACTCGATGCATAGGAAGAACCGGTTCCGCGAGGCCAGCGCAAAGCGCGGCACGTTAAACGTGGGATGGTAGGGCATGGGCAAACCGCAGAGCGCCAGCATGCCCAGCACCGCGGAAATCGCCGCGAACAGAATGGTGGTTTCGAAGGCGATGACGATATAGGACGGCCAGCTATGGAGCGGCCGGCCGGCGATGTTGATGGGGAAGTAGACGACCGTGACGTAGTATTGCAGCAGGTACCCTGCGAGCCCGCCGACGATGCCGCCCAACAGCACGATCAGCGGCAGCTTGTTGTGGTGCAGATGGAGCGCGTCGGTCAACTCCTCGATCGGGAACGGCGAGTAGGCATCCAGTTTGCGATAGCCTTTTTCGCGGGCTGCGCGCGCGGCGGCCACCAGAGCGGTGGGAGTTTCGAACTCGGCCATCAATCCGTAGATCGGTTTGATCAACTCTCCGCCTCCTCTTCCACTTTGGCTGAGGGAAGCAGCGTCCGCACTTCAAAGATGGAAATCATGGGCAGCAGGCGGATGAACAGGAAGAACAGGAACAGGAACAGGCCGATGGTGCCAATGTAGGTGGCCCAATCCCAGCGGGTGGCCTGGAAGATGGACCACGACGAGGGGAGGAAATCCTGCGCCAGGCTGCTGACGATGATGACGTAGCGCTCAAGCCACATCCCGACGAGGACGACGATGGCCGAGATAAACAGGAAGACCGGCTTGCTGCGAACTCTCTTGAACCATAGCGCCTGCGGGGCGAGGATGTTGCACAGCATGAGCGACCAGTAGGAAACGGCATACGGCCCGGTCATGCGATGCCAAACCATGGCCTGCTCATAGGTGTTGCCGCCGTACCAGGCGGAGAAGGTTTCCAAAATGTAGGCGTAGGCCACAATCAGTCCGGTGGCCAGCATGACCTTGGCCGAATTATCCAGATGGCGATCGGTGATGAGCCCTTGCAGGCCGTAGATGGAGCGCAGCGGAATGGCCAGCGCCAGAACCATGGCGAAGCCCGAATAGATGGCGCCCGCCACGAAGTAAGGCGGCAGGAAGGTGGTGTGCCAACCGGGGACGATGGCGATGGTGAAGTCGAAACTGACCACCGTATGGACCGATAGCACCAGGGGCGTGGCAAGACCGGCCAAAAGCAGTGTGGCCGTTTCGTAAACGGACCAGTGGCGCGCGGAACCGCGCCAGCCCATGGCGAGGATGCCGTACGCGAAGCGTGCGAGGCGGTTGTGGGTGCGGTCGCGCAGGGTGGCCAGGTCCGGCATCAGGCCGACGAACCAGAACATCAGCGAGACCGTGGCGTAGGTGGAAACCGCAAACACGTCCCACACCAGCGGGCTGCGGAAATTCGGCTGCACGCCCATGGTGTTGGGATACGGAAAGAGCCAGTAGGCCAGCCAGGGGCGGCCCAGGTGCAGCACCGGGAACATGCCGGCGCAGGCCACCGCGAACAGAGTCATGGCTTCGGCGAAGCGGTTGATGGAGTTGCGCCAGCGCTGGTTGAGCAGCAGCAGGATGGCCGAAATGAGCGTGCCGGCGTGGCCGATTCCGATCCACCAGACGAAGTTGGTGATGGCGAATCCCCACATGACCGGCGTGCGCAATCCCCAAATGCCCGTACCTTTAACGAAGAGCACTCCCACCGCGAGCAGGAACAGCAGCAACAGCACCAGGCCCGCGCCGAAAGCGGCGTACCAGAAGAACGGCGTGCGCCTGGTGAGGACCACCGAGGCGATCTGATCGGTGACCGTGCCGAAGGTGTAACCGGGCGCGATGTCCGTTTTCGGTTGGTGTACGTTTGGTTCGTCAGCCATCCGCCCTTAGCCCTCGAACTCCGGATTGGGATTCCTCAGTGTGGCCAGATAGGTGGTGCGCGGCCGGGTGTTCAACTCGGCCAGCAGCGCGTAGTTTCGCTCTTCGGCTTTCATCTTCGAGACGCGGCTGTTGGGATCGTTGATATTGCCGAATATGATTGCTTCGGTGGGACAAGTAGCCTGGCAGGCCGTCTGGATTTCGCCGTCGGCTACTTTTCGATTCTGCTTTTCAGCGTCGATTTTGGCGGAGTTGATGCGCTGCACGCAGTAGGTGCACTTCTCCATGACTCCGCGGCTGCGCACCGTCACGTCCGGGTTGTGCAGCAGCTTGAGGCTGGGAGTTTCATAATCGGAGTACAGATAGAAATTGAACCGCCGCACTTTGTAGGGGCAGTTGTTGGAACAGTAGCGAGTGCCGACGCAGCGGTTGTAGACCATATCGTTAAGGCCTTCGGCGCTGTGGGTAGTGGCCTGCACGGGGCAGACCAGCTCGCACGGGGCATCCTCGCACTGCATGCAGGGAACCGGCTGGTTGTAGATGGCCGGGTCATTGGGCTGGCCGTTGTAGTAGGTGTCGATGCGAATCCAGTGCATGGCGCGCCCGCGGCGCACCTGGTCTTTGCCGACCACGGCGATATTGTTCTCGGCCTGGCAGGCGATCACGCAGGCGCTGCATCCGGTGCAGGAGTTGAGGTCGATGGCCATACCCCAGGCGTAACCGGGGTACGGGAATTCCGGATACATGGTCAACGCGCGGGGCGGCGCTTCCGCGCCTTCGTGGACGGAGGCTGGATTCTTGCGGTAATCGGCGATATCGCCTTTATGAATGATGTGGCGGCCGGCGTCGAGCACGTGATCCATCTGGGTGCTGGCGAAGGCGTAGGATCCGGAAATCTTGTGCACTTCCATGCCCAGGTCCTGCCACAGGGCGGAGGCGGTGCGCAGGCCGTAGGGGTTGAAGCCCACGCCGGTGCCGGCGCGGCCGGCGCGCGTGCGGCCATAGCCGAGGTGCAGGGTGACGGCCTGATCCACATGGCCGGGCTGGACCCAGACCGGAGCGCGCAGCTTGCGGCCCTGGTAAGTGAGCTCCAGCATGCTGCCGCTTTCGACGCCCAGCCGGTGCGCATCGCCCGGGCTGATAATAGCGGCATTGTCCCAGGTCAGTTTGGTGATGGGCTTGGGCAATTCCTGCAGCCAGCCGCTGTTGGAGAAGCGGCCATCGTAGATGGTGGGGTCGGGGCGGAAGATCACTTCCATCTTCCCGGCCATTTTTTTCCTGCGGAGCTTTTCGGAGATGGCTTCGCCGTGGATGGACCAGGTCTTGGTGGGGAGGGCCGTCGACTCCACCACGCCGTCGTGCACCGCGCGGCGCCACCAGGCTTCGAAATCCGCGCCTTTGTGCTGTGCGCCCCAATACCCCTTGACGATCTGGTAGGGGCTGGCATCGGGCGAGCCGGTGAGCGTTTGCAGAATCTGGCAGGCGGAGCGGCCGCCGTAGAGCGGCTGGATGAGCGGCTGTTGGATGGTGACGGTGCCGTCGAAGGCGCGGGCGTCGCCCCAGGTTTCCAGGTAATGGGTTTCGGGCAGGAGCCACTGGCAGACCGCCGAGGTTTCGTTTTCGTACTGGCTGAGGTGCGCGCGCAGGGTGGCCTTCTGAATGCGATCGCGCATCCCGAGCTCGACCGGGGCGTTGAAGACGGGGTTGCCGCCCAGCACCAGGAGCAGGTCGACCGCACCCGAGTCCAGATCTTTCGCCAGGTCCTGCAAGGATGCCACCTGGTCGACCGGATTGGCTTCGATGGGGTCGGTGTAGAAGACCGTCTTGCCGACGTTGCCGAGGAAGTCGTTGATGACGTGAGCGAGCGCGTGAACGATGGGCGGCTGGCACTCGCCGGCGATCACCAGGCTAGCGCCCTTATTGTGCAGCAGGTCATCGGCCACCGAACCGGACCAACGGTTGATGTCGCCGTTGTCGCTTTGCCTGGGGCCGGCGCCCACGTGAAGGTTCACCGCGACGGCCCAGGCGAACTCTTCGATATCGCCGGCCCGCAGGGGCAAGCGGTGATCGGCCTTGGCGCCGGTGGGTGTGGGCATCGGCTCCACGACGTACAGGCGGTTCATGGGTGCGCCGGATTCCGTGACACGGCGGCGTTTGGAAAACTGGCGCGCGTAGCGCAGACTGCCGGCGCCGGATGCCAGGAAATCGGAATCGAGCGAGACCACTACGTTGGCATGCTCGAGGTTGTAGTAGGTGTTGACGGGCTGACCGAACGTCTGCAAGGCCGCGGCGCGCGCGCTGTGCGGGCCGGCCGGCTCCCACTGGTGCCACTTGGCCGCGGGATACAGCTTTTGAATGGCGCGAATCTGGTCAGCCAGCGTGGGCGAGGTGACGGTTTCGGTGAGGATGCGGATGCCCGCGCCGTTTTTGGTCTTCTGGCCGGCGAGCATTTCCAAAAGGGCGCCGATGAAGTTGTTCCAGCCGCGGATCTCGCCCTGGAAGGTGACCGCCTGGGCGCGGTCCGGATCGTAGAGCTCGAGCACGGAGGCCTGCGAGAAGATGTCGCACGCGCCCAGCGTGGAGGGGTGTTCGGGATTGCCTTCGATCTTGGTGGGGCGGCCTTCGTGGCTCTCGGCCAGCACGCCCTGCGCCACGCCGTTCAAGGTAGTGGCGGTGGCATAAAACAGCGGACGTCCAGGGATCAGTTCTTCCGGCTGCCGCACGTAGGGCATGATGTGCTCGGTGGGTTGGCGGGTGCAGGCGGTCAAGCCGGCCAGCGCCAGCGACGCGCCCATGAGCTTGAGGAAGTTGCGGCGCCCTTCAACGCCGTCTTCGTCTTCTGCCCAACCGATGGCCTGGCGCGGGAATTCGCGCTCCACCAGATCCTGGAACGCCGGCGTGGAGGCGAGTTCCTCGAGGTTGCGCCAGTATTCGCGGCCGCCGGCGCTTTGGAGCCGGGCTCGCACGGAGGCGAGCGAAAGTTGATTTTCCGATTCGTTCATCGATGGCACGTGGAACAGCTTGTGAGCAGGCGCGCGTCCTGGATGTTGTATTCGTGGACGAGGCGCTGCCCGATTTCTTCCTGGCCGCCGGCCGGCTGGTAGCCCATGGTGGTGATGAATTCGCGCGGCCGCACAAACTTTTCGGGATGGCGGTGGCAATTCAGGCACCACTCCATTTGCAGCGAGTTTTCCTGCCAGGTGAGCGGCATCTTATCCACCCGCCCGTGGCAGGTCTCGCACCCCACCCCTTTATTGATATGAATGCTGTGGTTGAAATAGACGAAGTCGGGCAGATCGTTCACGCGGATCCAGTCGAGCGATTTGTTTTCGCGGAAGCTGGCTCGCACGGGTTCGAGGGTCGGGCTGGTGAGCCAGATCTGCGAGTGGCAGTTCATGCACGTCTTGGTGGGCGGGATGTTGGCGAAGCTGGAAGTTTCGACGGTGGTGTGGCAGTATCGGCAGTCCAGGCCGATTCCGCCCACGTGGTGCGCGTGGCTGAACGGCACGGGTTGTTCGCGCGCCTCGGTGGCGCGGGTGTTGTAAGTGGAGCGGTCGAGCTCCGTGAAGGCCCACGTGACGAATGCCAGAACGAACACCGCGCCGAAAATGGTGATGCGCGCGAAAGTGTTGGTGCTGCGGTGAAAGATCTGGGACATGGCTTAAGTGTGTCCCGCCTCGATGTTCAGCATGATCCGTTCAAGCATCCGTTGGAAAAGCAACTTCTACCCACCCAATTGCCGTTAAATGTATCGGATGCGGCAATTGGAAAATTTGGTTCATGGTTTCGACGCGCGGCGCCGGCGAGAGCGTTATCGTTGAAATCCCCTACAAGACGAGGCCTCACAATCTGGTGGCGTGTGCCACGCAAGAGTTGACAGACAGGGCAAGAGCGCGGCCAGGGGGCCGCGCGCGGACGCGGGCGTCCGCCCTCCAAAGCTGTGATCGAAGGGACAGGACACTAGGCCCGGCTCCGTTCGTATAAGTACACCGACTGCTCGGTGTGGCTGGCGGCATCGCCTGTCGAAACCGCAAATCGGGAACCTTGCCAGAGCGAGCCGGCGGCGTATTCCCCATCCTTACGTAAGGCGTAAAAATCCAGTTCGACGGCTGCCAGACGCTTCTTGTCATCGTTGAAATTTCGAGAGACGCGTTTCAGCGTATCGAGGATGGCGTCTTTCGGCGGCATGCCATGCTTCATATTTTCGACCACGGTATGCGCGCCGCAAACTCGGAGGTTCTCTTCTCCGCGGCCGGTAGAGCCGGCGCCGCCGACGTCCTGATCCAGCCAGAGCCCGCCGCCGATGATGGGCGAATCGCCGCAGCGGCCGGGTATCTTCCATGCCATCCCGCTGGTGGTAGTCACTGCCGACATCTCGCCCTTCTCGTTAAGCGAAATGCAATTGATGGTGCCGTGCGGCGGGTGAATGGCGTACTCCCAGGCCTGTGCCAGCACGTCGTCGGCGGCATCCGGGAACATGCCCTTCAACTCCTGGAGGACGGCGGCTTTCTGTTTTTCCGGCGGGGCATCCAAACCCGGGCCCCAGTTGGTGTGACCATTGCGGTCCCGGAGCGACATCTTCCAGGCAATCCAGGCAATCCGCGATTCTTCCGTCAGGAGATTCTCTTCCTGGAAGCCCATGGCTTTGGCAAACTTCAGAGCGCCGGCGCCAACCAGCATCATGTGGTCGGTCTGCTCCATCACGAGTTTGGCAACCTTGGACGGGGTTTTGATGCCTTCGATGGCTCCCACGGCACCCATGCGGCGGGTGGGCCCATGGATGCAACTGGCGTCCAGTTGCACCACTCCGTCTTCGTTGGGCAGGCCGCCATATCCCACGCTGTTGTCGCGCGGGTCCAGTTCGACGATGTTGACACCCGCAATCACGGCATCCAGCGTGTCTCCGCCGGCCTTAATCACCTCAGCCGCTTTGGCACAGCAATTCACGCCACCGTCGTTGCGGTTGGCGCTCGAGATCACCACTGGCCGGGATTTGGACTGACCCTTAAGGACCTGGATTATGGGCAGCGCGGCCGCACCCAGCACCGCGGCCCGCCGGCTGAAGGTACCAGACATGAGATTTCTCCTTGCGCCATAATGGGTTACGGGCCGCCTTGCGGGCAGCCCCGCCAACCACGGAGCGCCAGATTTTTCGCGAAGATTTGTCATTATGGCACAGGCTAAGGGGGATGGCGTAGTCCGGTTTTAGCTCGCTCTGTGGGCAGTTGTAAGGAGACCGGCAGGCCGACGAGGGCGTCGGCCGCAGACCTGCGGGCCTGCCCCACCAGGCTACATGTGTTTCTTTTTACAAAGTTTTTACAACTCCGGCATCACCTTACCGAACCTCGTCCGTAGGATCAATCGTAGGGGATAGGTAGAGGAGGGAATCGTGGGATCAGGACAGGCTGCCGGCAAATCCATACCACCTTATCGTGACGAGCACCTCAAGGTCGACTTCGAGCAACAGACCGCGCTGCTGGATGACGGGCGGATGGCGCTCACCCGCAAGGAATATGCTCTGCTGGCGCTGCTGGTGGAACATGCCGGCGAGATCATCCCGAGGGAAGCCTTGTTAATGCAGGTTTGGGGCTACGGAGGCGAAGTCAAGACGCGCACGCTGGACGTTCACGTCCGGCGGTTGCGCAAGAAGTTGGGGCGATTCGCGGAGCCGTACATCGAAACCATCTTCGGCATCGGGTACCGCTTCCAGCCGTATCATGCCCCGCGTTTCATGCAAGCGGGGAGCGTAAGCCAGTGATTGCGGCGGGCGCGTAGCGCGCAACAAACTTTCAGCCATCGGCGCGACAATATCAGCATGAAGGCGTGCCTCCTGGCGTTTCCGGCGAAAATTGAGACGCGCCCTCTGCGCCTGACCGAGGTGGCGGCTCCGGTTCCCAGCGGCAACCAGGTGCTGGTGCGGGTGCGCGCCTGCGGGGTCTGCCGGACGGACCTGCACGTAGTGGAGGGGGAACTCGAGCCGCGGAAATCGCCGGTGGTGCCCGGCCACCAGGTGGCGGGAGTGGTGGAAGCCAACGGGCCCGCGGCTACGCGCTTCGCGCGCGGCGCGCGCGTGGGCGTGGCCTGGCTGCACCACACGTGCGGCGTCTGCACGTATTGCCGCACGGGCCGCGAGAATCTGTGCGAGCGCGCCGAGTTCACGGGCTGGACGGTGGACGGCGGCTACGCGGAATACGTGGTGGCGCCCGAGGATTTCGTGTACGCACTGCCGGAAGGGTTCTCCGACGAGCACGCGGCGCCACTGCTGTGCGCCGGCATCATCGGGTTCCGCACCCTGCGGATTTCGGGCGTCGCGCCGGGTGGCAGCGTGGCCATCTACGGTTTCGGCGCGGCGGCGCACGTCGCCATCCAGGTGGCGCGCCACTGGGGCATGGCAGTCTACGCGTTTTCGCGGGAGCCGCGCCACCGCCAACTGGCGCTCGATTTGGGCGCGGTTTGGGCGGGCGGCTCGGATGACGCGACGCCGCGCGAAGTGGATGGCGCTCTGATTTTCGCGCCGGCGGGGGAGTTGGTGATCGCGGCGCTTCGCGGACTCAAACGGGGCGGCACGGTGGCGCTGGGCGGAATCCACATGAGCCCCATTCCGCCGATCGACTACAGCCTGCTGTACCAGGAGCGCGCCATCCGCAGCGTCGCCAACAACACGCGTGCCGATGGCGAAGACTTCCTGCGGATTGCGGCGGAGATTCCCATCCACACGGAAGTTCGGGAGTTCGGCCTGGACGAAGCCAACGAGGCACTGATGGCGCTGAAAAGCGGCGGGATTCGCGGCGCCGCGGTGCTGCGCGTGTAGCCCCAAGCAAAGGCGGGCTGAAGCGGCTGTGAGATGGCCCGAAGCGCCGACAGGAATGATGTTGATGAAAAAAGCCAAACCATTGCTAGCCGCCGATGAACACAGATAAACGCCGATTGAAGAGAATCGTTTTATCGGCGTTCATCGGCGTTGATCGGCGGCTCAAAATGCCCCTGTCGGACTTCTTCGGCACGTCCCCGGAGTTTCACATTTTTCAAGCTAGACGAACTGGTAGCGCCGGCGGTCTTTGCCGGGTCAGGATTGGCCTCCCCGCCGGTCAAGAAATCTTCGCGGCGGGAGAAGAATTCAAAAGGGGGTGTAATACTAAGGATTATTTCTTGTCCGGATCGCCGGTGATATAGACCTTCTCGCCGGGGTGGACCAGCTTGAGACGCTGGCGGATTTCGAGCTCCTGCTCGGCCGGGTCGTTGGAGAGCCGCTGGAGACGCTCGCGCATCCTTTCGATTTCCTTGGCCGCATCCGAATTCCGCTTTTCCATTTCGTGGATCACGCGCTGCTTCTCCATGAACGCGTGGATGCCATGCGGCCCGCGCAACGTGACAAAAGCATACGTCGAGACCACCAGGAATGCGATCAGATAGGCAAATCGAGCGAGCGGCACTTTCATTGGAACAAGGGCCTGGAAGATAATAGTAACATCGCTTTCCGAATTCGCTCCGCACTTTTTTCAGGAAGACATGACCGACAATATTGTGGTTCTCAGCACATGCCCGGACGAAGAAGAAGCCGCGCGCCTGGCGCGACTGCTGGTGGAGGAAAAACTGGCGGCGTGCGTCAGCGTGGTTCCCGGCGTGCGCAGTTTCTACCGGTGGAAAGGCGCCGTCGACTCGGCGGGCGAGTGCCTGCTGGTGATTAAGAGCTCGCGCGCGTTGTTCGGCGCGCTGCGCGAGGCGATCGAGAAGGCGCATTCCTACGAAGTGCCGGAAGTGCTGGCGCTGGCGGTGGTGGATGGCGCGCCGAATTATCTGAACTGGCTGCAATCCAGTATCCGCGGTGGGTCCGGAGCCGGCGAGTGAGCCCGTTGGCGGAGGGCCTGGCTTTGATTTTCGATATGGATGGGGTGATGGTGGACTCCAACCCGGTGCACCGCGAAGCCTGGGTCGCGTTCAACCGGCGCTATGGGTTGGAAACTACGCCTGCGATGCTCGAGCGCATGTACGGCAAGCGCAACGATGAGATTATCCGCGATTATTTCGGCGACGGGCTCGGGCCGGAGGAAGTGGCGGCGCGCAGCCGCGCCAAAGAGGAGCTGTACCGGGAGATGGCCGGCAGCCGGATCGAACAGATGCTGGTGCCCGGGCTGCGGGCATTTCTGGACAGGTATCGGGCCGCCCCCATGGCGGTGGCCAGCAACGCCGAGCCGGAAAACGTGGCGTTCGTGCTGGATCGCGCCGGCCTCAAACCCTACTTTCGCGTTGTCGTGGACGGTCATCAGGCCGTCCATCCCAAGCCGCATCCGGACATCTACCTGCGTGCGGCCGTCCTATTGGAAGTAGCGCCGGCCAATTGCATCGTGATTGAAGATTCGCCCACGGGAGTAGCCGCGGCGAAGGCGGCGGGCATGAGGGTTATCGGCCTTCGTACGACTTATGTTAACTTGCAGGGGACCGACTGGAACACGGATAATTTTAAGAGCGGGGATTTCACATTGTGGCTGGGGGAGCAACGACGGTTGTTCTAGGCGATCTACGGCTGGCAGCACCACTGGCGCTGGGAGCCTTGCGTCCGGCGCACGCGGCATCCCTTTTCGCGGCATCCGTGGAGACGAATCAGTTCTTCCAACCTTTGGCGCTGGCGGCGGGGTTGGCGACGCTGTTCATGGTCTGCTTCTTTGTTTGGAGCCGCGAGCGGCGCATGCAGCGCCAGCGTGAGCGGTTGCGAAAGACCTACCACCTGAGTGAAGAAATCCTGAGCGCGCCCACTCCCGAAGCCATCTGCAAGCGGATCAGCGATGCCCTGGTGGCCATCCTGGGGGTTTCGCGGGTTCACCTGTACGTGTACAACCGCGCCGCCAAAACGCTGGACGCGCTGACCGGCGAACATGAGGAGGCGGTTTCGATTTCACTCTCCGCGCCGCCCGGCGGGACTTATGCCGGCGCCGTGGCGTGCTATCACTACCGCACGTTGTTGGCGATTCCGGACATCGATCGCAGCCCGTTCCCTATCTCCGGGGGCACCGGGGAGAAGGCTCCCAAGTCTTTGTTGTTCGTCCCCATGCTGGCGCAAAGCGAGGTAGTGGGCATTCTGGAACTGGACCACGCCGAGCGAGCCCACGATTTCACTCCCGACGAACAGACACTGGCGCAGCACCTGGCGAACCAGGTCGGGGTGGCGATCCGGCTGCTGGACCAGCGCTCGGTGCAGGAACAGCTCTTCCGGACAGAAAAGCTGGCGGCGGTAGGGCGGCTGATTTCGGGAGTGGTGGACGAGCTGCAAGCTCCGTTGTCCTCGATCTCCGACCTGGCGCGGCGTGTGCTCGACAAGGCGCACGCCTGGGGCGCCGAGCGGGAAGTGGCAACCATCGCGGCCGAGGCGCAGAGAGCCGCCGCCATGGTGGCGCGCCTGGTTTCTTTCGCCGCCAACGAGCAGATGGAAGCGCGGCCGGTCTCGGTGACCGCGTTGCTGCACAACCTGTTGGAGTTCCGTGAAGGCGATTGGAAGGCTTCGGGTATCCGCGTGCGCGATCTCACCACCAGCGAGCCGCTTTTCGTGATGGGGTTGCAGGGCCAGCTCGAGCAAGTGTTTCTGAACCTGCTGGTGCATGCCGAACAGTCGCTGGCGGACGCGCCGCAGAAAGTGATTACGGTTCGCACCAGTGTACTGGCGCGGCGGCTGTTGGTGGAGATCGCATTTACGGCGCCGGCGGTATCGGACAAGCCCGAGGAGGCGGCGGGAGTCCTGGGCATCACGCGGAGCGTAATCGCCGGCCACGGCGGTGAGGTGCGGCTGATTGAAAAGCACGGCGCCGATCCCCGATTCGAGATTGAGCTGCCGGCCACTACACCCAAGGAACGCGTGGCCGTGGGCGCCGGGGGCGGAACGGTGGCGGATTTTTCGCGCGGCTTGACGGCGTTGGTGATCGAATCCGAAGAGACCACCCAGCGCCAGATTCTGAGCCTGCTGGCCGCGCGCGGTTACCGCGTGGTCCCGGTGACCAATGCCGATACCGGTCTGGAATTAGCCAACCGGATGCGTTTCGACGCGGCGTTTTGTTCGGATCGCGCGCCCGGCCTGAATTGGGTGGAACTGAGCGAGCGCATGCTGCACCGCGTGAGCGCCTTCGTGCTGCTCTCCGACGGCTACCGCGCCGATCTGGCCGCGGATTTCGAAGGCGACGGCTGCTACGTGCTGGCTAAGCCGGTGCAGGAAGCCGAACTGGACCGGCTGTTGCGCGATATGGAACCCACCGTTCCGATTGCGCGGAACGGCGCGGCGTAGGGTAGGGCGGGCCTATTGCCCTCAACGCCAATGCCGCTCACCTGGTGTAGTGTCCCTGAAATGACCGGTCACTGTATTACAGCCCTCCTAATGCAGCGCGCGCCGATTCTTCCGTAGCCTTAGCCCCGGAGGGGCGTCGGATCATAGCCCAGTGCGCAAGCACTGGGAACAGCGTGATAGACAGGCGAGCCCCGGAACGGGGCGGAAGAACTGGAGACGAGTGCTTCTTTCGCCCCGTCTCGGGGCTGGCAAACTTGCAATGCGGACCCAGGGCTCGCGCCCTGGGCTATACTGTTTCGCCCTCCGGGCTTCGGGTAACACCTTTTTGGTTGCGACTCCGCCGCTATACCAACGAACCGTTTCCGAGCCGCGACCGTCAGGGAGCGTTTTCCAACGGCAAAACCGAATTTTGCGCCAGAAAGTAGCCTCTAGCCGTCTGAGTGCACCCGCCTGCTTGCCCGGAGAGATCAAAGGGCGGGTTTTGTAGAGGGACTCGTCTCCCAGAACAGGACTTCCGACCCGCAACGCCCGAATCCGCCCGTTTCTGGGCGGCGATGTCGGGGCGCCATCATGGAACGTCTCGGGCGTACTTGCTCTTCAGATCGCCTTCCAGGAATGCGTAAATGAGGTTTAGGAGGGGGGTGTCACCGAAGAGGAAGTCAGCGGATCGGGATATTGTCTGCGTGACTTGATGGAGCTTATTGTCTATCAACAGGGTGGAAACAACCTGTGCGCCTCCGAACTCTCGGCTCATCGTTTCGCTGAAGACGGTGGTCTTGGGGAGCGCCCCGTGGGGATTTCGCAGATGATATTCGTGAATAGTCGGTCCATGGCCGGCAGGACGGTCATATGCCGAAACGTACCGGAACGCGATGGCTATACCGTTGTCCAGATAGGGGCTGCTCTCAAGCGGAAGCTTACAGCCAAGGATGAAGGCCTGGTATTCGCTCACGACGCATTCGAGTATCGCGTTGGCGCTCTCGATTTCACGGTCTCTTGAGAAGCAAGACCAGATGAAGTTATTAGGAGGACGTTGATACTCAAGATCGGGCATCCGAAAGCGTCGTTCTATAGTGGAAATCGCCAACGAGGAAAGCAGTGCTATGCTCCGGAACGATGCCTTAAGTGGAAATGAACCGGAGGAGAGAACAAAGACCGCTGGGGTTTCGCGCTGGTCGTGACCGGGAGCCGGGATGGAACTGATTTGGTTGATTAGATCAAGATCGACCACACGTATTCCAGTTGAACCCTTGGGCAACCGCGCCGCCACGGAGCCAGTTGTTCTTGACAGGTGAGGACCGAAGGCCAGGCGAAGTTCGTCGAGTCGATACTGATCGCGGTGCGGGTTGATTTCTAGCCAGCGGTGGTACCGCCGAACGAAGCCAAATACCACGTCAGCCGCCATTCCTGCGCCATAGAGTGGCAACGCCTTGGCCCGAACGAGATGTCGAAGCATCTTAAAAACAAATTCCCGCCCGTGGTGACTTGGATCGCCAAAGAAGGACTTCCGCGACATCACTGTGGTCGTCTCGATGTCCTGTCCTCGCTTCTGGAGGGTGACACTCTCTGACAGTTCCACAACCAAAGGAGCGGGTCTCCCACGGGGAATACGCAAGAGTTGATACAGGACGAGATCCTGGCTCATTAGTCGGCATCCGACCCCGAATTTCCAAATGCCCGGAAATAGAAGTGTCTTGACAACTATGAAGTCGCGGTCAAGCAGTTCGTTGACGGAGTCGATGAATCGTTGGAGGGCATCAACTTGGGTAGGTGTCAGCGATGCAACGGAGGGAGGTTGTATGCGGTCGGTTGGCGACAGTCGAACGCGCTCCTGGTATTCCTGCGCGAGTCTAAGCCATCGGTGGTAGCAGGGACACGTTGACGTTGTGTCGATGTAGTCTACCGCGTCGGTGAAGTGGACCGTGAAGGTATGTTGATTAGCCTTGTAGTCGGGCATCAGTTGAGACACGTGCGCCCAGTATGCGCGGGGCGTCGTCGGGTCGACGCCAACCAGAATTACCGGTAGAGTCGTAACTGCTGCATAGCCCACGAGGCCGCCAGGACAGGGACACGACATGCCTGCCGAACCGATTCTCTTGACCTGTACTTCGATCTTTCCGCAAGGGCGTCCTTGGTCATCAACAAGTTCGAGATATCCATCGAAGTTTGGGAACTTGTCTCGTTCTCGGAGGTCCGCTTTCACGCGGCGAACATCAAGGAGAGAGCGAAGCGTATTGATCGCTTCGATTTCTGCCGCGTCGGTGTTTGAATATGGTGCAGGTGGCTCCATGCCCGGTCCTTAGGTTGACCGACACGCATCTGACAAATCCCGCGCTCGGCCTTTCCTTCATAATTATGCACTACTGGTCGATCAGACCAATTCGCCTAGATCGTTCACGTCCGGCGGCCACATCCAAACCAGCAGCAAGTTCCGACCGCTGGTCCCCAAACGGCGTTCGAGGAGACGAGTCGCCTGGCACGCGAGCCCCTCACCTCAATAATGAAGATGCCTGCTTCAGTTCCGACGGCCCGGTGAATATCCACCACACGGTGCAGGATTCGACATCTCCCCCAGCGCGCTGCCGGTCATCCGAAAGTACGACGCCACCGTACATTGAGATCATCCAGACTGTCAACTCCGGCGGGTCGGGAGCCTGCAAGCCTCGATAGAGAACCGTGCCGTTCCCGAGGTTCTCATCGACCTGACGCTCCGGGCGCATCTTGGCCAGCAGTGACTGAAAGAGCATGGTTCCCACGTCTTTGGCGAGCATCACGCTCACTTCGTCGTGAGGCCGTAAATGGAGCCGCCAATGATGCCATGCGAGGCCGCGCCCGACGTACTTGAGAAGATCGATGAGTTTGTCGCCGTCAAAATCAACAACGCTCGTCCGCTGGTAAATGCCGCCGTCTTCTCGCAGCCAAGCAGGCTTCATCGAGCCGAATAGCTCACGTGATACCCTCCGGTTCTTGTCCAATCGCTTCGGGACGCCCGTGGTCAAGTTCTCCACCGCCTGCGCGTGCCTGCCGGCAAATGGCAGCACAGCGGCTAGATACGTTTCAAGCCGGGACTTCTTGCAGTTGCAATCATGGCAGGAGGGTGCCTTCGGCAAATTCTTTCGATCCTTCTCCAAGAAGAACTGCCGAGCGAAGACATGATCCTCCGAATCGGCCATAGCCTTCGAGCAGTAGGCGCAGCGCTTGCCTTTGAAATCCCTTCTCAAACGGATTCAATCCTTCAACGGCGAGGGTTCACGCCGAATACCGGTTCATCGTGGTGCATCTCGGTGGCACAATGCCTGGCGTCCACCGATCGGCTGATAACCAACCACACAGCGCCCAGATCTAAACGTATTGTCGCCTAGTCGCGGTACACCCGGGCATACTCGCCCCAAACGGCGTTTAGGAAGCTGACGGCAAGCTGAAACCAGACCCCACATTCGGCCGTGCCAGCACCCCGCCCATTTCAACCCCACGCCCGCCGCCATTCACAGGAATTTCAGCCTCAATTTCCCTTTATTTCACTGACTTACAATTTCGAATTTCAGACTCGACCCCCCTGGCCCGCTATCGTGGAATCGCATGAGAGTCTCTGATCGCAATCAAATTGGCTTTGTTCTTTTCAAGCAGCCAGTTCCCCGTGCAAGCACTAGAAAAACTGACAGTCTCAGAAAATTGGCTTCGTTTCGTCAAATTGCAGCCGTGGGACAGGCCTCCTGGCCTGTCCATCCAGCCAGGTTTCGCACCGCCAGCGGTCCGCCGATCACTCCGCCGAGCACTACCCGCCAGGAATTGGCTTCGTTTCGTCAAACGCCGGCCCACCACCCAAACCCAAACAAAAACCTGACAGCTACAGAGAATTGGCTTCGTTCGGTCAAATCGCAGCCGTGGGACAGGCCTCCTGGCCTGTCCATCTTGGTCAGGTTTGGCCGCGCCAGCCGCCCGCTTACCCGTTCCGCCTCCCAGCCACGCTCCAGGAATTGGCTTCGTTTCGTCAAAACAGCGTCAGTTCAGCCGAGGCGCCGGTCTGGCAGCCGATCCGTCCGGCTGCCGAGCCCTGGCTCACCGAAACCTCCAGGTACCCGGAACTGCCGGCGATCACGAACAGATCTCCAGGAGCGCACTCCGCATAGGTGCGCAGCAGCGAGCCGGTCTCCACGGCGCCGATGGCCAGGGAAAAGTCCCGGCGTTCGAGATCCGGGAAATCGTCCACGTGAAAGTTGGTGACGATGTTGCCGAAGTGGTCGATCTTCAGGATGCGCCCCGACCAGGTGTGCTTGCCGGTGCGTTGCGGCTTCTCGAAACCGGGCCGGAGGTAGTCGGAGATGAGCTTGCCGATGCGGGCGGGCGCCACGCCCGCGGCCAGGTGCGCAGCCACCGGGGCGAAGATGTCGCGCCCGTGGAAGGTGCGGCTGACGGGTTGGAGGAAATAGCGATCGTTCGAGATCAGGCGGATTTTATGTTTCTCGCGCGAGAAAACCATGGACAGCACGCCGTTATCAGGCGCCACAAAATACTGGCCCGCGGCCTCCATGAGAATGGGCCGGCGCGCCGATCCCACTCCGGGATCGACCACCACCAGGTGTACCGTCCTCCTGGGGAAATAGCGGTAGGCCTGGGCGATGAGGTAAGCGCCTTCGCCGGTCTCGAACGGAGTCACCTGGTGGCTGATGTCCACCAGTTGCGCGCGCGGGCAGATGCCGAGAATGACGCCTTTCATAGTGCCGGCGTAGTGGTCGGAGAGGCCGAAATCGGTGGTCAGAGTGAGGATCGGTGGCGGCATTGCTAAAATGAACTCAGTGCAGCGCTTCTATTTCGACCACAACGCCACCACACCGGTCGCTCCCGAAGTACTGGAGACGCTGGTGACGTGTCTCGGTCAAGTGTATGGTAACGCTTCCAGCATCCATCATTTCGGCCAGGCGGCCAAGCAGCGGCTCGAAGGGGCGCGGCGGCAACTGGCGTCGCTGATCCACGCGAGCGCCACCGAGTTGGTGTTCACGAGCGGCGGCACGGAGGCGGACAACCTGGCGCTGGCGGGATCGCGGCCGGCGCACATCGTCACGAGCGCGATCGAGCATCCGGCCGTGCTGGCCACCTGCGCGCAGCTCGAGCGCCAAGGCACGGCCGTCACGGTTCTGGCGGTCGGCTCGGGCGGCCTGGTGAATCCCGACGATGTGCGGCGCGCGCTGCGGCCGGATACGGGGCTGGTTTCGATCATGCACGCCAACAACGAGCTGGGCGTGGTGCAGCCGATCGCCGAGGTCGGGCGCATCACGCGCGAGGCCGGAGTGCCGCTGCATTCCGATGGCGTGCAGGCGCTGGGCAAGATTCCGGTGGACGTGGAAGCGCTGGGCGTGGATCTCTACAGCATGAGCGGTCACAAGCTGTACGCCCCCAAGGGAGTGGGCGCGCTCTACGTACGCAAAGGGACCAGGCTGGCGGCCATCGCCTATGGCGGCCATCACGAGCGCGACCGGCGCGCGGGCACCGAGAACGTGCCGGGAATTGTGGCCTTGGGGGCCGCGGCAGATCTGGCGGCGAGCGAGCTGGCGGAAGAATCCGCGCGCCTTGGCGCGCTGCGCGACCGCCTGGAGAAGGCTGTGATGGATCGCATTTCCGGCGCCGGCGTCAACGGCGCGCGATGGAACCGCACACCCAATACGAGCAATCTCTATTTCGACGGCATCGATGGCGAAGCGCTGGTGATTGCGCTCGATCTGCGCGGCTTCGCGGTGTCGACCGGGTCGGCCTGTTCTTCGGGGGCCATCACGCCTTCGCACGTGCTCACCGCCATCGGGCTTTCGGCCGACCGTGCCAGATCGAGCCTGCGCTTCTCGCTGGGCCGTTCCAACACCGCCGCGCAAGTGGATGCCCTGGTGGACGCGCTGGAGGCTGCGGTGGCGCACCTGCGCAGAATTTCCGTCCATGCCTGAGCACGCGAGCCGCGACCGTAAGGGAGCGTTGACGGCGATTGGTATTGCAGAACGCTTGCTTACGCGCGCGGCTCCGATGTGCTTTCAGAACCGCGACCGTAAGGGAGCGTTGGCGGCGATTGGACTGGTTATTTCATGACAGTTCCTAAGCACCCCATCGCGGTCGCCATGAGCGGTGGAGTGGATAGCTCCACGGTGGCCGCGCTGCTGGTGCGCCAGGGCCACGCGATCGTCGGGATGACGATGCAGTTGTGGAACCAGCGCCGCCTGCCGGAGCTCGCCGTCGAAGGCGGGGTGGGCCGGTGCTGCTCACTCGACGATGTTTACGACGCGCGCCGCGTGGCCGAACAGGTGGGCATTCCATACTACGTGGTGAACTTCGAGCGGCAGTTTGAAGAGCAGGTGGTGAAGCCGTTCGTCGACGAATACCTGGCGGGCCGCACGCCCATTCCGTGTACACTGTGCAACAACTACATCAAGTTCGACCGTTTCCTGGAGATGGCCGATTCGGTGGGCGCCCGGCAGATCGCCACGGGGCACTACGCGCGGGTGCGCTTCGATGAGGCGACGGGCCGCTACCAGTTGCTGCGGGCGGTGGACGATTCGAAGGACCAGACTTATTTCCTCTGTGGCCTGACGCAAACGCAACTGGCGCGCACCCTGTTTCCGCTGGGGGAACTGACCAAGCCGGAGGTCCGCGAGCTGGCGCGGTCGATGGGCCTGGCGGTGGCCTCCAAGCACGACAGCCAGGAGATCTGCTTTGTGCCGAACGGCGACTACGCCGCGTTCATGGACGCATATTTAAAGGATACCGGCCGCGACGTGCCAAGCATGCGCGGCGCCATCGTCACGACGGATGGCCGCCAATTAGGCGAGCATGACGGCGTGCATCATTTCACTGTCGGGCAGCGGAAGGGGCTGGGCATCGCAGCCGGCGAACCGCTCTATGTGATTTCGACCGACGCGGCATCGCAGCGCGTGGTGGTGGGCGGCAACGACGATTTGTGGTGCGGGCGCTTTTTCGCGAAGGACGTGAATTGGATCTCCATCGCCGGGGTGACCGCGCCGGCGCGCGCGCAAGTGAAGATCCGCAACAAGCACTCGGGGGCGCTTTCCACACTATATGCGACGCAAGATCCGGCGCGGGTGGAAGTGGTTTTCGACGAGCCGCAACGGGCCGTTACGCCCGGCCAGGGCGCGGTGTTTTACGATGCCGACCTGGTGCTGGGCGGCGGCTGGATCGAGTAGACGTGGGACAGACCATCGGGTTTCGTGGTCTGTCGGGCTTCTCCAGATCACGAAAACTGACAGGCGACAAAAACCGATCGCCTGTCCCACTTGTGGTTACCTGCGCGCCGGCGTGCGCGCGTGGCGGGTGAGGTAACGGGTCCACCAGAGTTCCTGGCCGGGGGCGTCGAAGCCGCTGGTCCAGGCGGCGTGAAAGACTTGCGCTTGCGCGGCGGCTCGCGCGGTGAGGAACTTCGCGATCCGCACGCGCAGGGGCGAAGGCTGCATGGCATGGCCGATCCATCGTTCGGTGGTGGAGCAGTCGTTGACTTCGCCCAACAACTGCTGGATGTGGCGGAGCGCGGCCAGGCGCGTGTCGAGTCCGGGGCCGTAACAGGGGCGAAACAACTCCAGGGTGTAGCGCAGGCGCTTGGTTGCGAGGCGGATGGCGTGCAGTTTGGCGGGTGGCGGGTTGCCGGCGAGCAGGTCGCGTACACGCGCATAATAGGCTGCCACCAGGCGCGGCAGCTCACGGCGCGCATTCGCCGCGGCGGCGGCGCGCGCATCCCATCGTGCTACGTGTCGCTTGCTCATGGTCACAGCTCCAGCCGGCTGCGCCACTTGCGCGAAGTATCGTGGCTTTTCCAGCGGCGGATTTGGAGCGACAGGTCGCGGGCGGTGTGGCGCCGCTCGGTTTGGAGGCCCGTGATGACGGCGGCGCGGCGCGAGATGCCGGCCTGCCCGAGCAGCTCGATGGCAATATCGCGGTCGCGCACGGCGGCGGTAGATCCCATCAAGGCGGCGAGTTCGCGGCGGATCTTTTTCCAATAGCGGTCGGGATAGAGCGGCGCGAAGGTGCGGAGGCAGCGGCTCAGACGGCGAATGGCAACGCGGAGATCGTGGACGGAATCGGGATCGGTGTGGCGCTCGGCGCGGTTCAACTGGAAGGCCAGGCGGCGCAGCAAGGTAGCGGTCTGGAGTCGTGCGTAGTCCCGCATATTAATCGCGTGCTCGAACCACCGAAATCGGCCGGTTGTAGATTTGGCGGAAGGCTTCGCCGGCACGCTCGGCGGCCCATTGTTCCAGGTCGATGTCGTGGCTGCTGTGGAGCTGGAGTATCACTTCGCCATCGCGCACGCGGCACTCGACGCCGGTGATGCGCTGCTGGCGGCTGCGGTTGAGGTTGTCGGCCAGCCGCAAAATGGGGGTCATCAACATCAGTATGCGCCTCTCGTCGGTGGTCAGGGCCTGGTAAGCGCCGTGCACCGGGTTGGGCAGCGACTTGCGGTGATAGCGGCAGAGGCTGGCCACCAGCATCCGTTCGCGCGCGGTGAAGCCGGCGATATCGGAATTCGATATCACGTAGTAGGAATGCTTGTGGTGGCCGGTGTCGCTGACGTAGTGGCCCACATCCACCAGGTAGGCCGCGGCTTCGAGGAGTTTGCCGCAGGCCGGCGGCAGGGAGTGCAGCGGTTGCAGCGCGGCGAAGAGCAGCGCGGAGATGGCGGCCACTTTGCGGGCGTGATCGAGCGAAACGCCGTAGCGGCGGCCCATCTCTTCCACTTCGCGGCGCTGATCACGGCTCAGGCGGGCGAGTTCGGCGCCGACATTGCGGGCAGCCAGATCGGCGATGATGCCATCGCGCACGCCGGCCCGGGAATAGTACACCGCGGGGAGCTGAAATTCCTGCAGGAAGTCGAGAAGGACGGCCACGCCGGGGACGATGATCTCCGCGCGGCGGGGGCCGATGCCGGTGACCTTGCGGCGGGCGGGAAGGCCGAGCACCGCCAGTTTCTTATACAGCTTGCGAACCTGCGGGGTGGGGACGCGGAGGCGATCGATGCCGTCGCGCTTGGAGCGCACGATGCGGGCCACCGCGCTGGCTACGGCCGCGGCGGTGGCGGAAGTGGCGATGACGCGATCCCACCCGGTGTGGCCCAGACGCTCGACGGCGGTATAGAGCTTGGCCCGGATGTATTCGTGCAGTTGGTGCAGTTGGAGCGGCGTAGGCGGGTCGTCTTTGAGGAAGTTTTCGCGCAGACGCACGGCGCCGAGCGGCTTGGAATAGGCCTCACGCAGGCGGCCGTCTTCGGCGCCGATGATCTCGGCCGAGCCGCCGCCGATATCGATCACCAGGGTGCGCTTGCCCGTCTGCGGCCAGGTGCTTTCGACGCCCAGGTAGATGAGGCGGGCCTCTTCGCGCCCGGAGATGATTTCCACCGGCGTGCCGGCGGCTTCCGTGGCGCGCGACAGGAACGCCTGCTGGTTTTGCGTGTCGCGGATGGCGCTGGTGGCGACGGCGCGCACTCCCACGACATCCAGCTTGCGATAGAGCGCGGCCATGCGGGCGAGCACTGTAGTGGTGGCCTTGAGGGCGTCATCGCTGACGGCGCCCGTGCGGAAGACGCTTTCGCCGAGCCGCGTGACTTCGCGCTCGGAGGCCAGGACGCGGGGCGCCTCGCCCGGCAGCACTTCGGCGGCTTCCATGCGAATGGAGTTGCTGCCGATGTCAATGGCCGCGTAGCGGGGCATGTATCCATGCTAATCGACGGAGGCAGGTCGAGGCTTGACGCCGTTTAGTTTTGTTGCGGAGCGGGGACTGGGCCGAGACTCGGGACTGGAGGGCGGGACACCATCCAGGCAATCAGCCCCCACATGATGAGAAGCGCCACAGCGACGATAACAAGCGGTGCTGATTTGCGCCGGCGTACGGGATCGCGAACAGCCCGCAAAGTGTGCGCGAAATGGAGCAGTGACGCGAGCACCAGGACGATAAGCGCGAATAATTGGCGCATACGGGCTTCAGGTTATCACTGGGCGAGCGCAGGAGCGCGGACGAAGGCGTCCGCCCTACAGCACCCGCGCGACTACCAGGGTCATGTCGTCGTGCTGCGGAGCGCCGCTGGCAAAGGCGTCGGCCAGGCGCATGATGGTGGCGATCATCTCGGCGGGCGGGGCGGAGGCGCAGGTGCGCACGGCGGAGATCAGGGCGTCTTCGCCCCATTCGTCTTCGGCCGGGTTTTCGGCTTCGCTGATTCCGTCGGTGTAGAGGATCAGCAGGTCGCCGGTGGTGAGGCGGAGTTCCGCCTGCTCGTATCGGGACGGGCGGAACAAACCGACGGGCGGGCCGCCGGTTTCGAGGCGCAGGACCTCGGCGCCGCGAATCAGCATGGGGGCGTTGTGGCCGCCATTGGTGTAGGTGAGGACGCGCGTCAAGGGGTCGAACTGCGCGTAGAAGAACGTGGCGTAACGGTTCTGCGGGGAAGCGTCGAAGACCAGGCGGTTGACGTTGGTTATAAGGCCGGCGATATCGGGCCGGCCATCGGCGTTGAGCCCTTGCGATTGCCCGCGGACGGAGGCTTGCAGGCTGGCCATGAGAAGCGCGGCGGGAACGCCCTTGCCGGAAATGTCGCCGATGGCGAGGCCCAGGTGGCCGTTGGTGAGGGCCAGGAAATCGTAGTAGTCGCCGCCGACGCCGCTGGCGGGGCGGCAGTGGCCGGCATATTCGAGCGTCGCGACCGGCGGCATGGTCTGCGGAAAGAGACGCTCCTGCACTTCGCGCGCGATCTCAAGCTCGCGATGGAGCCGCTCGCGCTGGGCGGCCTCGGTGGCGATGGCTTCGGAGAGGCGCGTGTTCTCGAGCGCCAGGCCGGTCTGGGCCGCCACGGTGCGGAGCAGGCTGGTATCGGACGCCGAGTAAGGCTCTTCGGATTTTTTCGGGCCGAGGCTGATGAAACCCAACAGATCCTTCTTGGAAGCGAGCGGCAACAGGAGTTGGGCACCGAGCGGCCCGAGGGCTTGGCGTTCGGCGGGGAGCGTGGAGTTGGAGACCACGAGCGGCTCCCGCGTGCGGCGCAGTTCCTCCACTATGGCGCCTTCAGCGGGAAGCGCCACTTCGGGCTTGCTGCCGTAGCCAGTGGCGAAAGCCGGACGGAAGAAAGCGCCCTCCTGCAAGACCACGGCGACGCGATCCACGTGCAAGGATTCGGAGAGCTTGCGCGTCACGGTTTCGAGCAGGGTATTGCGGTCGAGAATGGTGCGCACCTGCTCGCTCAGATCGCCGAGAATTTTCTCGGCGTTGTAGGCTTCGCGGAAAAAACGGCGGTCCAGCCAGCGGCGGACGCGCTCGGCCACGTCGCGAAGGCGAAGCACAAGCACGATGCCGACAGCCAGAAAGCCGAGTTTCTGCGGTCTAGAGGTGTGCGGGCCTTCCAGCAGGTTGGCGGAGGTGAAGATGATGGCTACTACGATGCAAGCAGTGAGGATGTGCAGGCCGCGGCGGGCCAGGGTGTATTGCACGCCCTGGCGGATGAACATGCGGACGTCCATGGCGCGCTCGACGACGATGACGTAGGCCATCACAATGGGGAACAGCGACATCATCATCAGGGAGAAGGTGAGCCACCGGCCGTCGGCATCGCCAGGTTGGCGGTGATTCACCACGCCATCGAAGATGAACAGCAGGAACATGGGGGTCATGGCGATGGTGCAGCCGAAATAGAGCAGGCCGATGCGGCGGCGGTCGTCGCGGGGCACGGATGCGTCTCGAAGCTTGGTCGACAGGCCGATGAAGAAGAAACAGACTATCACCATCATGAAGACGGTCTGGGCCCAATCGGGAATCGGGAACGCATCCCGCAGGGCGGCGAAACTGGGATAAGACAGGGCCTCGAACGCGCGTGACGTTCCATGCAGAGCGGCCAGTGCGGCCGCCGGGACGAGCAGCACCCACTTGAGCCAGGGAAGTTTTTCGTCGAGATTCCAGCGCTGCGGGAAATAAAATCCGAACAGCATCATGCAAACGTTCCAACCGTAGGGGGAGACGATTTCCTGGAAGACGGCCGCCACTACGCCGGGCAAACCCCAGCCGAAGGGGTCGAGAATTCCGGCCCGCCCCAGCCCGCTCATGCCGACCAGGATTCCCAAGACGAGCCAGGCCCGCTTATCGCCGGGCCGGAGGACCGCTACCCAAAACCCCAGCGCGATGGAGAGCCACGGCACGAGAAAGAACATGACGCAGGCGTAGAACCAGCCGCCGCCCACCAGGCCCAAAGGGGCGATGGATACGCGGTGTTCGGAGACCTGGCCGCCGCGCTGGATGGAGACGGTGAGGAAATCGCCGGGGTGCTTGTGGTGGAGGATTACGCGGAGGTCCATTTGCCCGGCGGGGATTCGGCCATCGATGGAGACGACGCGGTCGCCTCGAAGCAGGCCAGCTTCCTTGGCGCGATCGTTGATGGAGACGATGGTGGGCCAGGGATCGCCGAGGATGATCGTATTGGACGGATAGTGGCCGCCAATGTCGCGCACGACGTCGATTGTGAATATGCCCTGGTCGAGCAGCACCAGAGCCAGAATCGCGGCGAGCCAGAGGTAATATTTGCGCATCGGGAACCTGTATCTGGAACACAGTAGCAGAAGCGGGCGGGTGCGTGGGAGGTGGGCCGTTCCGTGACGAAATCGTCACGGAGCGTGAAACCAGGGCACGCTCCATGGCTTGTACAATGGGTGCATCCTTATGAAACGCGCATTTCGACTGGCGGGCGCCCGCGTGGCGCTCGGCCTCGCATTGGTATCGGTGGTGGCGCTCGTCAGCTCGCAGCCGGCGCCGAGGGAACACGTCGGGCCGCTCGATGGCGGCGGCTTCCTGTTGAACAGCGGATGGGTGCTGGATCCGGTGGGCAAACAGGTCCCGCTCGATACGCTGCCGATGTCGTCGGCGCTATCGCCGGACGGAAAGTACTTGCTGGTGCTGAACGGCGGTTACCGGCCACCTTCGATTACGGTGATCGACGCGGCCACTGCGGCCGTGGTTGGGTCCACGCCGGTGCCTGACGGATGGTTGGGGCTCACATTTTCGCCGCAGGGAGACCGCGTCTATGTGGGCGGCGGATCGAAGGCGGCGGTCTTCGAGTTTACTTTCGCCGGCGGGAAACTGACGGCGGGCCGCACGTTCGCGGTGGTGCCGGCGGACAAGGCGACCAACCGCGACATGATCGGCGACGTCGCCATGACGCCGGACGGACACCTGATCTATGCGACCGATCTGTATCACGATTCGGTGGTGGTGATCAATCCGCAATCCGGCATGGTGATCGACCATATCAAGACGGGGCGGCGGCCGTACCGGATTCTGTTTCATCCGGATGGCAAGTCGTTCTTTGTGACGACTTGGGCGGACGGCACGCTAGAGCACCACGACACGTCGAGCGGCAATCTGCTGGCGCGGGTGCCGGTGGGCGCGCACGCGACCGACATGGTGTGGCGCAACGGGGGACCGCCGGACGCGGATGGAGATGGAGACAAACCGGCCGCGGCTTATGCGGCGCGCGTGTTTGTGGCCGCGGCCAATACCAACAGCGTGTATTCGGTGGCGGTGACGGAGGGAAAAGAACTGAGCGTGGTGGAGCGCATCAATGTGGCGATGACGCCGCGCCAGCCGCTGGGCATGACGCCATCGGGCCTGGGGCTGAGCCCCGACGGCAAGCGCCTGTACGTGGCGTGCTCCGACGGCAACGTGGCGGCGGCGGTGGACGTCAGCGGTCAGGTGAGCCACGTGGACGGATTCATTCCGGCGGGCTGGTATCCGACGGCGGTGCGGGTGCTTCCTTCGGGCACGCTGGTGATCCTCAACGGCAAGGGCGTTCGTTCCTATCCCAACCCCAACGGGCCGAGCCCGCGGACGGACCTGGCGCCGGTGCACGGCGGCGTGCGCGAGCCGGGATACGTGGCCTACCTGCAAACCGGCACGGCGTCGTGGATCGAGCTGTTCACTGATCAGCAACTGGCCGCCTGGACCAAGAAAGCGCTGGCGCAATCCGCGTACAAGGACGCGAAGCTCGACGAGCCGAACACGCTGCCGCCCATCCAGCACATCCTTTACATCGAGAAAGAGAACCGCACATACGACCAGGTGCTGGGCGATATGAAAGAGGGCAACGGCGACGCGTCGCTGGTGCTGTTCGGCGAAAACGTGACTCCGAACTTGCACAAAATTGCGCGCGAGTTTGTGCTGCTGGACAACTTTTACGTGAACGCGGACGTGAGCGCGGACGGCAACAACTGGTCCACCGCCGCCATTGCGCCGGACTGGGTGCAGAAGCTGTGGCCCACCGAATATGCCGGGCGTCACAAGCTGTACGACTTCGAAGAGCAGGACCCGGGCGCGCTGCCGCCGGCGGGCTATATCTGGACCAACGCGGCTCAGGCCGGCCTGACGGTGCGCAATTACGGTTTCATGGTGGAGAACAAGCGCGAGATCCCAGCGACGGGCGCGGATCAACTACAAGGGATCAACGACCCGGTGCTGATGAAGGCTACCAACCGCACCTACCGCGGGTTCGACACGAATTATCCGGACGTAGAGCGGGCCAAGATTTATCTCGCCGACCTGGCGGAGTTCGAGAAGAGCGGTGAAATGCCGCGCCTGATGGTGATGCGGCTGCCTAACGACCACACCTCGGGCCTTAGGGCGAACAGCCTCTCGCCGCTGGCCATGGCGGCCGACAACGACCAGGCCGTGGGGATGATTGTGGAGGGGATATCGAAATCGCGCTTCTGGGCAAACACGCTCATCTGCATCCTGGAGGACGACGCGCAGAACGGCCCCGACCACGTGGATTCGCACCGCTCGCCGGCGTACCTGATATCGCCGTACGTGCGGCGTCATGCGGTGGACAGCCACATGTACAACACCACGTCGATGCTGCGCACCATGGAGCTGATCCTGGGGCTGCACCCCATGACTCACTTCGATGCCGCTTCGCTGCCGATGAACGCGGCGTTCCAGGCGAAGGCGGACATGGCGCCGTACGTGTTAGAGAAGCCGCGGACGGCGCTTGATCAACGGAACCCGCCGCGCGCGCCGGGCATCGCGGAGAAGATGAATTTCGACCGGGAAGACGCGAATGACGATGACGAGCTGAACGATCTGCTGTGGCGGGCGATAAGGAAGGATGCGCCTCCGCCGCCGGTGAGGAGTTATTTTGGGAAGTAGGGGCGGGGTGTTAATAGCGGCGAATGGTATTATTTAGAAGGTACCAAGCGCTCTCGATGGAATATAGCAAGATCATCACGATCGAGCCGGGCAAGATGGGTGGGAAGCCTTGCATTCGTGGGCTCCGTATCACGGTCTATGATGTCCTCGATTACCTTGCCGCCGGGATGACCGAAGACGAGATCCTACACGACTTCCCCGATCTTACCCGCGAAGACATTCGCGCTTGTCTAGCGTTCGCCGCTGACCGCGAGCGCAAACTCGCCAGCATCCCCGCGTGAAACTGCTCTTTGACGAGAATCTGTCTCCGGTTCTTCCAGCGGCGCTCTCGGACTGCTACGGCGATTGTCAGCATGTCCGCGACGTCGGGCTGAAGGCGTCCCCCGACGACGATGTTTGGCGGTTCGCGGCTCGTAATGAATTGGCGATTGTGACGAAGGATTCCGACTTCCGCCAAAGGAGCTTTCTCCACGGCCATCCTCCCAAAGTAATCTGGATCGGACTGGGTAACTGCTCTACGAACATGGTTGAAGACCTCCTGCGCCGCCGGATGAACGAAGTGGCAGAATTCCTTGCGGATCCGGTCAAAGCGTTCCTGGTGCTCTCCTGATGCCAGTACACTTGGAGGCGGCTATACGGGGAAACGAGGTGAACATCCCCTGGTTCCCTGAGGACGTGATCGCGCTTCGGCAAGAGCGCTGATTTTCTTGGGCGGGAAAGTGGAAACACGTAGCCTGTCACGGGTTTTCTCCTGTCACGGGTTTTCTCCTTGTCACGGGTTTTCTCCTCTGTCACGGGTTTTCTCCGTCACGGGTTTTCTCATCGTCACGGGTTTTCTCA
>PMTR01000173.1 GCA_003167255.1 Bryobacterales bacterium | reverse complement strand
GGCCCTGACGCGCCACCACCGCCCGCGCCGCCGCGTCCGCCGCCCGCGCCACCGCCGCCCAAGGGCACGGACGCCGCCAGACCGTTGCCTTGGCTACGCATGTCCCAGGTGAAGCGGTGCAGGCCGGCTGTGGCCGGCTGATCCAGGCGCCGTAGCACGTTGCCCTTGGCGTCCTTAATAGTTACCAGAATCGTGGGAGGCTCTTCGAGCGATTCCGCCCGCAGAACTTCGGGGGTCGGATACGGCGGGGTCTCCCCACGCTGGGTCGCCTGGCGCTCGGCTTGCTGCCGTTCCTGCGCCTTGGTGCGGATGGCTTCCTTCAGATTGAAGGTGATGGTCGCGCCCACGGGCGGGTTCTGTGCCGTGAAATGATTCGTGCCCAGATCGCCGCCCGTATTGTACGGAATGAACTCGAGCGCTTTGCGTACCGGGAAGATGGCGCTTTCCTTCTGCATTATCTCCGGCGTCGCTACGCGCAGCGGGCTGTAATCGTCCAGCACGTAAATGCTGCGGCCGAAGGTGCCGATCACCAGGTCGTCCATCTGTTTCTGGATGGCCAGGTCGCGAATCTGCGTCGTGGGAAGGCCGACTGTCAACTTGATCCATTTCTCGCCGCCGATATTCGTGAAATAAAGACCGAATTCGGTGCCCGCGAAGATCAGATTCTTGTTGACGTGGTCTTCCGCGATGGCGTACACGCCGCCGCGTTCCGGCAGGTTGCCGGAGATGTTCAGCCACGTCTTGCCCATGTCCGTGCTCTTGATGAGGTACGGCTTGAAGTCGCCGTTCTGATGATTGTCATACGCCACATAGACCGTACCCGCGTCGTGCTGCGAGGCCACGATGCGCTGCACGTAAGCGTTCTCCGGCACGCCCGCCGGCTTATCCACCTTCTCCCAGTGCTTGCCGCCGTCCTGCGTCACCTGCACCAAACCGTCGTCGGTTCCGACGTAGATCAGGCCTTCCTTCTTGGGCGATTCGGCGATCGAGGAGATGTTGTCGTAAAGCGCCGTCGAAACGTTCTTCTGAATGGCGTCGATGGGCCAGATCTTGCCCATCAGCGGTAGCTTGTTCCGGTCCAACTGGCGCGTCAGGTCGGGGCTGACGGGCACCCAGGAATCGCCGCGGTCGTCGCTGCGATATAGCTTCTGCGAACCGATGTACAGCCGCGTGTTGGAATGCGGGCTGACGATGAAGGGGGCGTCCCAGTTCCAGCGCAGCGCCGGATCGCCCTTCGCCGGTTCCGGCACGATGTTGACCCGCTCGCCGGTGCGTTTGTCGAATCGCACGATGCCGGCGTTCTGGCTGGCGGCGTAGATCGTGTTCGGATCCTTCGGGTCGACACGCGAATAGAAGCCGTCGCCGCCGTTGGTAACGAAACAATCGGCGTTGGTCAGAACCGTGTTCTTGGTGCGCGCGGCGCAGCCGACGCTGTTGTTGTCCTGCGTGCCGCCATAGACGTGGTAGAACGGCGCGTCTTCATCTACCGCCACGTCGTAGAACTGGCCAGTCGGGAGGTTTTCTTTGAAGATCCAGGTGCTGGCGCGGTCGAAGCTCTCATACAGGCCGCCGTCGCATCCCACCATATAGTGATTGTTGTTCTTGGGGTCCACCCAGATATCGTGATTGTCCACGTGCTTGTTGCGCGTGCCAAGCTGCGCGGTCGTGCGGCCGCCATCGTCGGAAACCGAAATGTTGACGCCCATGATGTAGACGCGCTCGTCGTTCGCCGGATCCACCACCACCTTGGCGTAATACTGCGCCTGTTGATCGGAGTTGTTCCGCCGCTCCCAGGTGATGCCGTTATCCACCGAGCGGTACAGGCCGCCGTTGCCGTTGCCTTCCACTTCCGCATAAATCATCTTGCCGTTGGAGGGCGCGTAGTTCAGGCCGATGCGGCCCAGACCGATCTCGCCCTGTCCCTGCGGGAATCCGCCTTGCACTTTCGTCCATGTCTTGCCGGCGTCAATGGTGCGCCACAGGGCGCTGCCCGGGCCGCCGTGAATGATTCCGAAATAGGCGCGCTGGCGCTGATGGGTGGCTGCCAGCAGCACATCCGGATTCTTGGGATCCATCACCACGTCGGTGCAGCCCGTGTAGTCGTCCACCTTGATGAGGCTTTGCGACCAGGTCTTGCCGCCGTCGGTGGTCTTGTACAGGCCGCGCTCGCCGCCGCCCTTCCACAGGGGGCCTTGCGCCGCCACGTAGACCACGTTCGAATCGCGCGGGTCCACGATGATGCGGCCGATGTGTTCGGAGGCCTTCAGTCCCACGTTGCGGAATGTCCGGCCGCCATCCTCGCTCTTATAGACGCCATCCCCGTAGGCCGCTGCGCGCTGGCTGTTGTTCTCACCGGTGCCTACCCATACAATCGAAGGATTCTTGGGATCGATAGTGATCCAGCCGATGGAAAACGATCCATAGTTGTCGAACACGGGAGTCCACGTGGTCCCGTTGTTTTCGGTCATAAAGATGTTGCCCGCGGCCAGCGCGATCATGTAGTGGCTGGAATCGTCCGGGAACACGGCGATCTGCAGGACGCGGCCGGAGATCATGGCCGGGCCGATCTGGCGCGCCCGCAGACTGGCGAAGGTGCGGGCATTGATCGGGTCTTGATTGTCGCCGCCGCCGCGGCCACCTCTGCCTTGGGGAGCTTCATCCTGCGCGAAGGCAGAAAGAGAAACACACAATAGGAGCGGAAATAGCTTCATGGTGGGAGTGTATCGCATGGCACGGTGGAACGGATGGTCGCCTGAGCGAACTCCTGAAACCACGTACTTAGCCAGTGGGAACCGACTTGTTATTGCAGGATCACCAGCCGCCTATTCTTCGGCGTCGGTATTTCCCACTTTGAGCACCGCCAGAAACGCCTCCTGCGGGATCTCCACGCGGCCCACGCGTTTCATGCGCTTCTTGCCTTCTTTTTGCTTTTCCAGGAGCTTGCGCTTGCGGCTGATGTCGCCGCCGTAGCACTTGGCGATCACGTTCTTGCGAAGCGCCGAGATGCTCTCTCGCGCCACGATCTTGTTGCCGATGGCGGCCTGCAGGGCCACTTCAAACTGCTGGCGCGGGATCAGGCGGCGCAAACGGGAAATCAGTTCCTTGCCGCGATCGTAGGCGAAGTCGCGGTGAACGATCATGGAAAGCGCGTCCACCGGCTCGCCCGCCACCAGAACGTCCAGCCGCACCATGGGCGAAATGCGATAGCCCGACAAATGATAGTCGAGCGATGCGTAGCCGCGCGAGCAGGATTTCAGGCGGTCGTAGAAATCCATGACGATTTCGTTCAGCGGCAATTCGTAGGTCAGCATCACCCGCCCGCCACCGATGTACTCGAACTTCTTCTGGTTGCCGCGCTTCTCTTCCAGCAGTTTGAGGATGCCGCCGATGAATTCCTCGTGCGTGATGACCATAGCGTCGATGATCGGCTCTTCGATGTGTTTGATCTCGGAGGGGTCGGGGAACTTGGTCGGGTTATCCACCTGGATCAGCTCACCAGTGGTGGTCGTAATGCGGTAACGGACGCCAGGGGCCGTGGTGATGAGGTCGATATTGAACTCGCGCTCCAGGCGCTCCTGCACGATCTCCAGGTGCAACAGCCCGAGGAAGCCGCACCGGAAACCGAACCCCAGAGCCACGGAATTTTCGGGCTCGAAATTGAAGGCGCTGTCGTTGAGCCGCAGTTTTTCCAGGGCATCGCGCAGCAGGCCGTGTTCGTGGGACTCCACGGGATAGAGGCCGGCGAAGACCATAGGCTTGATTTCTTCAAAGCCCGGCAGCGGTTCGGCGGCGGGGTTCTCGTCGTCCACGATGGTGTCGCCGATCTTGGCGTCGGCCACCGTTTTGATGTTGGCGCACAGGAAACCGACCTCGCCGGCGGAAAGCTCGTCACAGGGAGTGGCCTTGGGTGCCTGGTAGCCGAGGGCCTCCACTTCGTAGACCTGTCCGTTGGACCAGAAGCGGATCTTCTGCCCCGTGCGCAGGTGGCCGTCGAGAACGCGCACCAGGATGATGACGCCGCGATAACTGTCGAACCAGGAATCGAAGATCAATGCGCGCAGCGGCTCCGTGGGCGAACCCTTGGGGTGCGGCACCAGGTGGACAATGTGCTCCAGAATCTCGTGGACGCCGGTGCCCTGCTTGGCGCTGGTCAGCACGGCATCGCGCGCGTCGATGCCGATAATGGTCTCGATCTGCTCGCGAATCCGTTCCGGCTCGGCTGCCGGGAGATCGATCTTGTTGATCACTGGAATGATTTCCAGATTGTGGTGAATAGCCAGATAGGTATTGGCTAGGGTCTGGGCTTCGACACCCTGGGAAGCGTCCACCACCAGCAGGGCGCCTTCGCAGGCCTGCAAGCTGCGCGAAACTTCGTAGGAGAAATCGACGTGGCCGGGGGTATCGATGAGATTGAGTTGATATAGGTTGCCATCGTCGGCGGTATAGTTGAGGCGCACGGCGTGAGCTTTGATGGTGATTCCCCGCTCGCGCTCGAGGTCCATGGTATCGAGAACCTGTGCCATCATTTCGCGCTGCGACAGCGCGCCGGTAACTTCCAGCAGCCGGTCCGCCAACGTGGACTTGCCGTGGTCGATGTGCGCAATGATGGAAAAATTGCGGATGAATTCGCGATCCATGCGATGTGGGGGTGCTAAGTGTGATTATCCCACAGTGCGGAGACCGAGCCGCGACCTGGGGAGACCGAGCCGCGACCGTCAGGGAGCGGAGGACCTGAATCCACAGAAGCCGCTGGAGCGTCGGATGCTACACTGATCGATAATGTCCTACAGCCACATCCTGTTTGAGGTGGATGCCGGCGGCATCGCGCTCATCACGGTGAACCGGCCGGAGAAGCTGAATGCCTTGTCGGGCGCGGTGATCGCGGATCTCCATCAGGCATTCGAGCGCATTGCGGGCGAGCGCGACATTCGCGCGGCCATCCTCACCGGAGCGGGCGAAAAGGCATTTGTGGCGGGGGCGGACATTCAGGAGTTGGCGGCCCTCTCTTCGCTTGAAGCGCGCGAGTTTGCGCGGTGCGGCCAGCAGGTTTTTCGCATGCTGGAGACTTCCCATAAGCCCTCGGTGGCCGCCGTGAACGGCTTCGCGCTGGGCGGGGGCCTCGAACTGGCGATGGCCTGCACGGTCCGCTTCGCGGCGGAGAATGCGCGCCTGGGACAGCCGGAAGTGAAGCTCGGAATCATCCCCGGATACGGTGGAACGCAGCGGCTGCCGCGGCTGGTGGGCCGCGGGCGCGCGCTCGAAATGCTGTTGGCGGGCGACCCGGTGACGGCGGCGGAAGCCTGGCGCATTGGCCTGGTGAACGCCGTGGTGCCCCAGGCGGAGCTCTTGAATTACAGCCGCGCGTGGCTGGGGAAAGCGCTCGCCAATGCGCCGGCGGCGCTGGGACTGGTGATGGAAGCCGTGGACGTCGGACTAAACGCGGGCATTGAAGAGGGACTGCGCTTCGAGGCCACGGCCTTCGCGGTGAGCGCGGCGACAGACGATGGGCGCGAGGGCACGCGAGCCTTCCTCGAAAAACGGAAGCCGGCCTTCGCGGGAAAGTGATTTATGCCGAGAGTATTGGAAGGCCAACTTTCAGCGGCGGGACTGCGATTCGCAATCGTAGTGAGCCGGTTCAACAGCTTCATCACGGAGCGCCTGCTCGCGGGCGCGCTGGACGCGCTGACGCGCACAGGCGCCGGCGCTGAGATGATCGACGTCATCAAGGTGCCGGGATCGTGGGAGGTGCCGATGGTGGCGGGCGAAGTGGCGCGCCAGCACCGCTATGATGCGGTGATTTGCCTGAGCGCGGTGATTCGCGGCGAGACCCCGCATTTCGACTACGTGGCGGCGGAGGCGGCCAAGGGCGTGGCGCACGTCGCTATGGAAACCGGCGTGCCGGTAGCATTCGGCGTGCTGACCACCAACACGCTCGAGCAGGCCATCGACCGCGCGGGAGCCAAGGGCGGCAACAAAGGCTTTGACGCCGCCATGACGGCGGTGGAGATGGCCAACCTGCTGCGGACGTTGCGGCAGGCGACGTAAATGGCCTCCCGCCGCAGGGCCCGTCAACGCGCGCTGCAAATCCTGTTCCTCTGGGATGCCCGCCGCCAACCGGTGGAGGACGTCATCAACGCATACTACGACACGCTCTATTCCGAAGAGAAGCCCGAGCGCGACGAGTTTGTCGCTAATCTGGTGCGCGGCACGGTAGAGCATGTCGCGGAAGTGGATGCGCAGATCACCAGGCACGCCGAGCACTGGCGCATGGAGCGGATGCCCGTGGTGGACCGCAATATCCTGCGGCTGGCGGTCTACGAAATGGGACACGCGGGCACGCCGGCGGCGGTGGCCATCGACGAAGCCCTCGAACTGGCTCGCAAGTTCTCGAACGAAGAGTCGGTGCAGTTCGTCAACGGCGTGCTGGACGCCGTGCATCGCGAACTGGCGGCGCGGTAGATCAACTGGTAGCGCCGGCGGTCTTGCCGCCGGTGCCTTGCGAGCGCTTGGTGGCCACTCTTCGCCCCAGCCGGGCAGCCCGGCCTACTTCGAGCTCTCCAGCCGGCGCCGGCCCGGCCCCACGAAATCCTCCCTCCAGGCACTACTCTTCAGGAATCGCCCTCCAGCAAGTGCTGCGGCAAGTCCGTGAATTTAACGCCTCCGCCCGAGTACTCAATTTTCCAAACGCGGTCAAACTGCGTGTCGGGCCATGGCGCTGGCGGATGAGAAACGCCCAGAGCGGCGGCTAACTCGGGGATCCGTCCGTGGTGCCAGCAGACCAACAGGTTCCCGCCACTATAGACGGGCTTCGAGAGCAACTCCTCCGCCATGGCCGCATACTCTTCGTCCGCAAACCGGGAATCAATTTCCAGGCGCAACCGGCGAGCCAGCGGCTCAATGGTCTCCACCTCCCGGTTGCTGTGCGCGGATTGGTGCGTGGCAAAGAGAAATTGCGGGGTATCGAAGCGGCTGGGAAACAAGCCGGCCAGCGCCGCGGCGCGTGCGTATCCGCGCGGATCGAGATGAGGGTCGCTTTTGTCGCCGGTCTTTTCGCCATGCCGGATAAGCAGAATCTGCCTTGGTCCGCCGGCGGCACGGACCAGGACAGGCCCCATCAGTCCGAGGGCAGCGGATAGGAATTCGCGGCGGCTGGTCATCCTGAAGATCTTATCCAAACTGAGTTACGGCGGTGTGACACCCCTTCGTAACCTGTCGGGTTCCGGCGCGTCTACTGATACAGGTACGGTATACTTTGGATCAGAAGGAAAAACTCCCCATGGCCGGTAAGAGGCGATCCCTGTTTGCACTGCCGTTGATTGTGCTGGCTTGTTCCCTGCTCGGCGGGCTGTATGGGCCGCGGGCGCTGGGAGCCGGGGAAGCCGACTCGGCCGAGGCCAAAGACGCCAGGCTTCCCGAGGATGTCGGCCTGTTCGCCAAAGCCTTGGCGCTGGTGGAACAGAACTCCGCGGACCCGCTCAGCCCCGACAAGGCGCTTTACGACGGAGCGCTCCCGGGGATGATGCGAAGCCTCGATCCGCACTCCAATTTCTTCGACCCGAAAGAGTACGCGCTGCTGCGCGAAGACCAGGTGGGTCACTACTTCGGCGTGGGGATGGAAGTCACCACGCGCAATGGCAAGACCGTCGTGCTGGCGCCGTTTCCGGGCTCGCCGGCCTGGAAAGTGGGACTGCGGCCAGGCGACATCATCGTGTCGGTGAACGATAAATCGACTGAGAATCTGAATACCACCGAAGTGGCGGATCTGCTGAAGGGCCCCAGGAACACGCAGGTCAAGGTGGTGGTTTCGCGCGAGGGCGCCTCCGACTACCTGACGTTCACGGTGATTCGCGACGAGATCAGCCGCAAAAGCGTGCAGGATGCGTTTTGGGTGCGGCCGGGTATCGCTTACGTGAAGATCCTGAGCTTCGCGGAGAACACCGCGCAGGAGTTCGAATCCACTCTGAAGAGCCTGGGAGAGAACAAGGTCAAGGGGCTGGTGCTGGACCTGCGAGCCAACCCCGGCGGCCTGCTGGATACCGGCGTGGCGGTGGCGGATCACTTTCTGCCTAAAGGTTCGCTGATTGTCTCTCACCACGGGCGCGTGTCGCCGGAGAGAAAATACACGGCCAACAGCGGGAACCACGGCCGCGGCTATCCGGTCGTTGTCCTGGTGGACCGCATGTCGGCCTCGGCGGCGGAAATCGTGGCGGGCGCGTTGCAGGATCACGACCGCGCCTGGATTCTGGGAGAAACCACGTTCGGCAAGGGTTTGGTGCAGACGGTTTTTCCGATGGACGAAAAAACGGCGCTGGTGCTGACCACGGCCCATTTTTATACGCCCAGCGGCCGGTTGATCCAGCGCGACTACAGCCATGAATCCTTCTACGATTACTATAACCGTCGCGACGAAACCGCGCGCAATCCGCAGGACGTGAAAATGACCGACAGCGGCCGCACGGTTTACGGCGGCGGCGGAATCACGCCGGACGAGGTTTACAAGGCGCCGGCCATGGATCGCTTGGAATCGCAACTCTTCCGCAACGGACTGTTCGCCTTCACCCGCACCTACTTCGCGACGCACAGCGTCAAGCCGGACGCGGGCTGGATGCCTGACGCAACCACCAACCGTGAATTGCACGACTACCTTCTTACGAACCACTACAACTTCACCGAACCGGAATTCGCGGCCGATGCGGATTGGATCCGGCGATATCTGGCCAAAGAGATGTATGTCTGGGTCTTCGGCAAAGACGAGAGCGACCGGATCTTTGCGCAAACCGACCCGGAAGTAGCCAAGGCCGTGGAGTTGATGCCGAAGGCCGAGGCACTCACCGAGGCCGCACGCAAGGTGATCGCGCAACGCCTGGCCCCGCGGCAGTAGCCCAGACTTCTTCAACGCGGAGACGCGGAGACGCGGAGAAAACAAGAATCTCGATGGGGCAGCGGCCTCACCTGCAAGGTGGGCCTTATTTAGTTTTTGTTGCTCAGCTTTCTCCGTGCCTCCGCGTCTCCGCGGTGAATACGCAGTTTCCTCTACCGACTTGCTAACATCGTAGGTTGAATCCCAATCCACAAATCATCGTCCTGGACGCGGGGGGGCAGTATTGCCACCTGGAGGCGCGGAAGGTGCGCGACCTGGGCGTCTATGCGGAAGTGCGCGAGAGCGAAACTCCCGCGGCGGAGCTGCGCGGCGCCAAAGGGCTGATCGTTTCCGGTGGGCCGAGCAGCGTTTACGATCCCGGAAGCCCGACCGTGGATCCGGCCATCTTCTCGAGCGGCCAGGCCGTGCTGGGAATTTGCTACGGACAACAAGTGATGGCTCACCTGCTCGGCGGCAAGGTTCACAAAGGCGTTAAGGGCGAGTATGGCCTCGCGACGCTCGAACTGGAAGAGACCGCCGACCCGATGTTCGCCGGGCTCAGCGGGCGGCAGCAGATCTGGATGAGCCATCGCGATGTGGTGGAGACCGTGCCGCAAGGCTTCCAGGTGGCCGGGCATACCGATACCTGTGCGGTGGCCGCCATGGCATCCTCCGCACGTAAGCTCTACGGGGTGCAGTTTCACCCCGAGGTGGTCCACACCGCGCGGGGCCGGGAGTACCTGTCGAATTTCGTGTTCCGGGTGTGCGGCTGCCGGAAGGATTGGGACCCCCGGCACCGCGTGCCTCTGATCGAGCAGGAGATTCGCGATTGCGTAGGCCGGCGCAAGGTCTTCTTCTTCGTGAGCGGCGGCGTGGATTCCAGCGTGGCGTTCACCCTGGCGCGGCGCGCGCTGGGGCCGGAGCGTGTGCGCGGCGTATACGTGGACACGGGACTGATGCGCGAAGGCGAAACCGATTTCGTGCGCTCCATCGCGGGCCTGGAAGTGGAGGACGCGCAGCGGGAATTCTTGGCGGCGCTTGAAGGTTCGACCGAGCCCGAGCGCAAGCGCCACATCATCGGAGAAGAATTCGTGCTGGTGCAGGAGCGCGTAATTGAGCGGCAGCACCTCGTGAACGAGGACTGGATGCTCGGCCAGGGAACTATTTATCCGGACACTATCGAATCGGGCGGAACGGCCAAGGCGGCGCTGATTAAGACTCATCATAACCGCGTGGCCGGGATTCAAAGGCTGATCGCGAGCGGGCGCATCGTGGAGCCGCTGAAATCCTTTTACAAAGATGAAGTGCGGGAAGTCGGGCGGGAGCTGGGCCTGCCGGCGGAGTTGCTGGACCGGCATCCCTTCCCCGGTCCCGGCCTCGCCATCCGGTGTTTGTGCTCGGATCGGAATGCCGGGGTCGAGGCCACCGCCGACGGCTGGTTGATCCCGCTGCGGAGTGTGGGAGTGCAGGGCGATGAGCGCAGCTATAAGCCGGTGCTCGCCATCGATGCGTTGGACATGGCGCGCGCCACGGAACTGACCAACCGGCTCTCCTACATGAACCGCGTGATTGCGGGCGTGCGGACCCGCCTTGCGGTGAGCGCAATGCGCGTGCGAGCCTGTTCGCTGACGGCGGAGCGCATCGGGCGGCTGAGACGGGCCGACGGTATCGTGCGGCGGCTCTCGCACGAAAGTGGATACGACCGGCGGGTCTGGCAGTTTCCGGTGATTCTCATCCCGTTAGGGACCCAAGAGGCTCCCGATTCCGTGGTGCTGCGCCCGGTGGATTCGGTGGACGGCATGACGGCCCAATCGATGGAGATGGATCCCGAACTGCTCGCGCGGATGTGCGCGGAGCTCCTCACCGATAGCGCTGTAGCCGGCGTTTTTTACGACTTAACGCACAAGCCGCCTGGCACCATCGAATGGGAATGAGCGCGCTACCACGTGCGAGCCGCGACCGTAAGGGAGCGTTGCCCGTCCCGCGAATGTTCGCTCGCGGTCAGGCAACTACTTCGACGGTGCGGACAGCTTCACTTCCACGCCGGCTTCCTTGTTGAGGCGCGCGGTCAAATCGCGATCGATCAGCGTGAGCGACACCTGGTTGTGCGTGTTTCCGGTCGTGAAGTAGTGCAGCGTGTTGCCCTCCACCCAATAGGCCACCGCCGCATAAATGGTGTGGTCCTTGTACGCAATCAGGTAGTGGGATGGCTCGCTCGCGGGCGCGGCATCGCCGGCTGCCGGCGGAGCGGTTGGCTCGGCATTAGGGTTGTCCGTAGTGGCGCCGGGGTAGTAGTTGTTGATGATGACCGGAGCCGGCGTCTGCTCCTGCGGCATGACGATGGTGATGTTGGGTTGTTGCTGCTGCTGGTAATCGGCCGGCGCCTGCGTACCGGCGTAGGACGAATCGTAGGTTCCGGCGATGTAAACGGGATACGCGATAAGGCTCGAACCGCGCGCGGCCGGGACGCGGCGATTGTTCTGGCCGGGCAAAATCAAATGCACTCCGCCGCCACCGGGATGAACCACGCTGCCCACAGTACCGCGGAGAACCGGTTGGCCGCCGTGCTGTGCCGACAGTCCGGCCGCCAGGAAAAGCGAAAAAGAAATCGCGCCAGGAGCCCGCATGGGACACCCCCTGAACGCATTGTACTCCGGAAAGCCAATGACACAAAAGTGGGCGCCGGCGTGCCTCATCATCCAAGCGGCTTGAATCTGAGCGTATGCCAGGCCGCGCCCCTGTGGGGCCAGGCTTTCAGCCTGCCGCCGGCTTTTAGCCGGCGTTCTTCGCGATTGGGGCCAGACGCCCCGGCGGCAGGCTGAAAGCCTGACCCCACAGGCACGCCAGCGATTCCACTCTTATGTGCACCCGTGAACCTACTGTTTCCGGGTGGGCGCGGCAGGGACGGCGGGCGGCGCGGCCGCGACAGGGTGTACCTTATCGTACAGGCGGACCATCTCGCTGGTGATGTCGATACTCGGGGCCGCCCAAAGGACGGGGCTCTGCTGGGGGCTCACGTCCAGTACCACGGCCAAACCGTTCTCGAGGGCGAATTGATCGATCACCCTGACGAGCTTATCGCCCAGTGTCTGTAAGAGGGTGCCTTGTTCCTCATCCACCTGGGACTGGATATCTTCGCCCAGGCGCTTCAACTCGGTGTACCTGGCGTCGATGGTCTGGTTGAGCTCAGCCTTGGCGGCGGCGTTCATGGTGGCTGCGCCGCGCTTGAGACGGTCACGGAGAGCCTGTAGCGCGGCCTGCTTGCTTTCGAAGTCCCGCCGTTTGGGGTCGTACTTGGCAGCCAGAGCGGCGGCCGCCTTTTGGCCTTCCTGTGTGCTGACGATGGCGTTTTGGGCGAAGATGGTGGCGATCCTGGTGGGCAGGGCCGGGGCCGGGGACGCAACTGGGGCTGGGACAGCGGCCGCGGGTACAGTTGGAGCGGGCGGCTGGCCCTGGCTGAACGCCAGGGCCGCCATGGCAACCAACATCGCGGGTAAGACCACCGCGCGCGTCATTTGCCGTTACTGCTTCTTCGTAACCGGCGGGGCCGGCGGTTTGGCCGGAGGCTTGGCCGGGGCTTCCTCTTTCACGGGGTGCACCTGGTCATACAGCTTCACCATGTCGTCGGTGATCCAGGTGGCGGCAGCGGCCCATAGAACGGGAGACTGCTGGTCGCCATAGTTCAACACCACGGCGTAGCCGTTCTGAATGGCGTACTGCTGGATCAGAGCACCCATTTTGGATTGCAATTCCTGGCCAACCTTGGCGTCTTCGTTCTCCATCTCCGCCTGGGCGTCTTCGCCAAAACGTTTGAGAGCGGTGCCCTTGGCCTGAATGTCGGCGGCCAGCTTCTTCTGGGCATCGTCGCTCATGGTGGCCCGGCCGTTATTCAACTGATTGGTCAGCGCCTCGACCTCTTGGTTCCGTTTGTCGTACTCGGCCTTTCTGGGCCCGAACTTGTTGCTGATTTCGGTGGCGGCTTTCTGCCCTTCCTTGGTGCTGGCGATGGCCTGCGACATGTTGATGATCGCGATCTTGGTCGGGATCGCGAGCGGGGCAGCCTGCGGCTTGGCCGGGGCTTGCGGCTGCGCGAAGGCCGAGGCGGCAAACCCCAAAAGAAACGTGCTGAGAACTACTGAACTCTTCTTCAAGCTGAAACTCCTAATTGTGAAAATACTACCATAATGACGACGGAGGCCTTAGAACGTCCTGCCGATGGTGAACTTGAACAGTGTCCGTTTCTCGAAGAACGGGTACGCCTGCCCGAAAGTTGCAACGGAATTGAGGAACGTGGCGTTGTTGGGAAAAGCAGCCCTGTCAGCCACAATCGGCGGCTGCAGGTACTCGCGCACCGTCGACGGATTGTACGCGAAATAGACTCGGAACGGGGCGTTGACCACCGGCAGCATGACCTGCAGTTCGAGCCCCGTGGAAACGCGGATCTTTTGCGTGCCGGGTGCGATCCTCACACGTCCGTCAAATCCGGACTGTGGGAACGAAGAGTTCAAATCGGCGGTGCGGGAAGTCGCCAGCACGAGCTGGTTGGGCAGCAGGATCTTGTCAAGCCCTCCATCGGTGAACGCCGCCAGGATGACGGTGTTGCCGATGATGGGAATGCGATATTCGAAATTGCCTACCACGCGGGTATCGCCTCCGGGTGTGACGAGCTGATAAATCGGAACCGTCATGGTGACCGGACTGGAGGTGATGGCGCCGCCGGAGATGATCTTCTGCGTGCGCGCGCTGCCGTCGTCGTTGAGCACGTTGACCTGGGTCGAAGAGGGCACGAACGCGATGGGAGTGATGCCCCAGATTTCAAATCCCCGAACATCCTGCTCGCCGCCGATGAAGCCGCGGGAGTACGGCGGAATCAGCTTGCCACCGTAACCGGTGGTCATGGTGGCCAGCATGTGGAACGCCAGAACGTGCGTCTTGTGCCACGGAACCACGTGGAAATACTTGGCGTCGATGGAAGGCGCCAGCGTATTCACATTGCCGCCCAGGATGCTGCCGGCGAAGGCCGCGGAGATGAACAGGCTCCTGCCGCCCGTCGGATTGATGGGATGGTTGACGGTGTTGTACTGGTAGGAAGGCGTGATGGTTGAGGTCTTGATGCCGTCGAGCGCGTTCGGGCCGGAGACGCCGCTGAAATTGATGTACTGGAAGTAATTGTCGGCGGCGGTGGTCAGGGTCTTGATGTTGGAGATATCGTAGCCGTAGGTGAGCGACAGGCGAGCCATACTCTTGCGTAGCGGATAGCTGGCCGAAACGTTTAACCCGTGGCTGTTCTGAATGTAATTGAGCAGGTTTTGCGAGCCCAGGTTGTTATACAGGCCGATCAGATTCTGGCCGGCCAGAATGGAGGCTTCGCGGCCCTGATTGAAGTCGAAGCGCCGCAGATAGATCACGAAACCCAACTGCAGCGGACGATCCAGGAAATACGGCTCGGTGAAGCCGAAGCTGGCGTCGCGCGAACGCGTCCCGAGTTGCGATGACAGCGAGAGGGTTTCACCCAGTCCCAGGAAGTTGTTGGTGGAGTAATTGAAACCCACGAAGCTTCCGGCGATACCCGAAACGCCGCCGTTCAGGCCGATGGAATTCTTGCCGCGTTCTTTCACCTTGAGCGTGATATCTACGGTGTCCGACCCGGGATTGCGGCGAATGTCGGCTGCGTCCTCTTTCTTGAGCATTTCGAAATAGCCAAGCTGGTTGAGGCGCAGAATGCTGACGTCCAACATCTGCGTATTGAAGATGTCGCCTTCGTCCAGTTGGAATTCGCGCCGGATCACCTTGTCGCGCGTGGTGGTGTTGCCGGCGAACTCGATGCGGCGCACAAAGAACTGCTTGCCTTCGTCCGCGGTGATGGTCAGATCGATCTGGTCGGTATCGGGAATGACCTCCATGCTGGGCTCGGGAACGAAATCCCAGTAACCCAGCAGGCCGTAATACTTGCGCATATCCTCCAGCCCCTTACGGAGCTTGTCGGTGGAGAAGGTGTCGCCCACGCGCATGCGGAAAAAGCCCAGCAGCGCCTGCGGTTCGCGGAACACTTTGATACCCACGAAATTGGCGGCGTGGAGGTGGTACAGGCGGCCCTCTTCGATGGGCATCTTAACATCCGCGAAGATCCCGAGGTTGTTCGGCTTGATCAGCGGCAGGCGCCATCCTTCGCCGCCGCGCAGAACGATCTTGATGGACGGTTCCAGAGTCTGCGCGCGGTAGTAGCCCTTGTCGTTATAAGCTTCCCGGATCTTCGAGAGGTCGTAGTCCAGTTTCTCGGTATCGAAGGTCTTGGGAAACACGTTCTCCAGGATCACGGAATGCGGAACGCCATAGGGCTTGAGCTCCTTCATCTGCGCGCGCACCCAGCGGCTCTTGAACGCATTGTTGCCGGTGAAATCCAGGTTGCCGACCTTGACTTTGGGACCTTCATTGACGATGAACGTCAGCGCCAGCGAAGTGGGAGGAATCTGTTCGATCTGCGGCTCCACGGTGGCATACTGGTGGCCGCGCTCCGCCTCGTAATCCTTCAGGACGCTGGCGGCATACTGCACTTTGCCGGGATCGTACTGCTGCTCCACGGTGAGGCCGACCTTGCGTTCTTTGAAGCGATCGAGGATTTCCGACTCGCTGACGGACTTATTGCCCGCATAGTGGATGGAACGGATCACCCGGCGCTCGGTCACCACGAAGCGGATCAACAGGCCTTCGGGATCCGCCTCCGTTTCCAGTCGGATGTCGTCGAAGCGCCCCGTATTCCACAACAGCATGAAGTCGCGGCGCAGGATCTCTTCGGTGAAGATGTCGCCCTTCTTGGTATAAATCTGGGCTCTGAGCGTGTCCTGAGGCACGCGCCGGGCGCCCCGAAACTCCACGCCCGCGATCACCTGGCCGTTGAGCGACTGCGGGAGGACCGGCGCGGCCGCGGGAGCTTCCAGTTTCGGAGCCGTCTGCTGCTGCTGATCCTGCTGGGCCGGCGTAACGCTCTCAAACGGATTCGTGGGCTTGGTTGGCGGTTGGGCAGGGGGAGTAGTGGGCGGCTGTTGCTGCTGGGGTGGTTGAGCGGGCGGAGTAGTGGGCGGTTGCTGCTGTTCTTGTGCGGCCCACATCAAGGGCACACAGAAGCAGGCCGCCGCTAAGCCCGCGCGCACATGCCGGAGGAACTTCATCGAAGCATACCTTTCCACTCTGCGCTCATTAAGTGACGTTGGATCACCGATACCTGTTTCACTCGCGACAACCGAATTCGAAGACTGTTAAGGCATTATTTTAGCGGATCTTCGTGGCAGGCAACAACGAGTGTAGCAGGCCACAGGTGTGAAGCGGGGGCACGGTTTTCCACAGGGCGACACGGAGCCGCGACCGTAGGGAGCGGTTCCTGCGTCGTTACGACCGTCTTTCGGACCCGCGACCGTAGGGAGCGGTTCGTGCGTTGTTACCGAGCCGCGACCANNATTGGTAGCTGTCCCCGCTTTGCACCCCCTACACCGTAACAGCCGTCCGAATGAACTGAACGATGGCGTCGAGCGACGCGCCAGGTTGAAACACCGCCGCCACGCCTTGTTTCTTGAGCGCCTCGGCGTCCTCATCGGGGACGATGCCGCCGAGAATCACCTTGACGTCCGACATGTCGTGCTCGCGCAGCAGTTCGAGAACCCGCGGCACGATGGCATTGTGGGCGCCGGAAAGAATCGACAGGCCGATCACCTGGACGTCTTCCTGTAGGGCGGCGTTGACAATCATTTCGGGTGTTTGGCGCAGTCCGGTGTAGATGACTTCCATGCCGGCATCGCGCAGGGCGCGCGCGATTACCTTCGCGCCGCGATCGTGCCCGTCCAACCCGGGCTTGGCCACCAGAACTCGAATAGGGGTTTGCATGGCTATCTGGTTTGCATACTAAAGCCGCGTTGTTTCCTGGTACGTGCCGAAAACCACGCGCAATGAATCGCAGATTTCTCCCAAAGTAGCGTAGGCGCGGACGGCGTCCACCAGGTAGGGCATCGTGTTCTCGGTTCCCTCGGCGGCGCGCTTCAGCGCATCCAGGGTTTTCATTACGCGGTTGTGATCGCGGCGTGCGCGCAGCGCCGCCAGTTTCTGCTCCTGGTGCCGGGCTGAGCCTTCATCGATCTGCAGCAGTTCGATGGGCTGATCGTCCGACTGGAAGCGGTTGACGCCCACCACGGTGCGCTCGCCGGATTCCACTTCGCGCTGATAGCGGTAACTGGCGTCGGCGATCTCGGTTTGCGGGAAGCCGGCCTCGATGGCGGCGATCATACCGCCCATCTCGTCGATTTGCCGGATGTAACGATTGGCCGCGGCCTCGGTCTCGAGCGTCAGCTTTTCCAGGAAGTAGCTGCCGCCCAGTGGATCGGGTGTAGCCGTCACGCCGCTTTCGTATGCCAGCACCTGTTGGGTGCGCAACGCGATGGTCACGGCGTGCTCGCTGGGAAGGGCGTAGGCTTCGTCGAGCGAGTTGGTGTGCAGGGATTGCGCGCCGCCCAGCACCGCGGCCATGGCCTGCAGGGCCGTGCGGACCACGTTGTTGTAGGGCTGCTGCCAGGTGAGCGAGCAACCGGCGGTCTGCGCGTGGAAGCGGAGCTTCAGGCTGCGCTCGCTCTTCGCGCCATAGCGGTCGCGCATCACCGTAGCCCATATTTTCCGCGCCGCGCGATACTTGGCGATTTCCTCGAAGAAATCGCTGTGAGCATTGAAAAAGAAACTGAGGCGCGGGGCGAATTCGTCGATCGCCATGCCGCGCTCAATCGCCCAATCGGCATACTCCAGGCCGTCGCGCAGCGTGAAGGCCAACTCCTGCACCGCCGTGGAACCGGCTTCGCGGATGTGGTAGCCCGAAATCGAAATGGGATTAAACCGGGGAACGTGTTGCGCCCCGAACTCGATGGTGTCGGTGACCAGCCGCATGGAAGGGCGCGGCGGGAAAATATATTCCTTCTGCGCGATGTACTCTTTGAGAATGTCGTTCTGCAGCGTGCCGGAGAGGCGCGCCCAATCCACGCCCTGCTGCTCGGCGACCGCCAGATACATGGCCCACAGCACCGCAGCCGGCGAGTTGATGGTCATGGAAACGGTGACATCGCCCAGCGGAATCCCGCGGAACAGAATCTCCATGTCTTCCAGCGACGAAATGGCGGCGCCGCACTTTCCCACTTCACCTTGGGCCATGGCGTGGTCCGCGTCGTAACCCATCAGTGTGGGCAGGTCGAATGCCACCGAGAGGCCCGTCTGGCCCTGCGCCAGCAGGTAATGATAGCGGCGGTTGGTCTCTTCCGGTGTGGCGAAGCCGGAAAACTGGCGCATGGTCCAGAGCTTGCCGCGGTACATGTCGCGGTGGATGCCGCGCGTGTAGGGGAAGTCGCCGGGGGCAGCCAGGTCGACCCCACTCAGTGCTTCGGGACCGTAAAGCGGTTCAATGGGCACGCCGCTAATAGTTGTAAACTGTCGTTCAGCGGTTTTCATCTTGATCCCAACCTCGCTCCCAGCTACCGTTTATCTTATACCGGTATCTGTTTTTGTGGGGCAGGATGGTATCCTGCGCACCGATTGTCAATCGGTGCAGCCGGGCCCAGCCCGGCTATGCTGCTCTGTATTACAGCAGCTCAGCTTCTTTTATCGCTGCGAAGATTTCGTTGCTCCNNGTTATCTCACATCGGTTGCGGCTTGCCGCAAAGTGGGGCAGGCGCTTTCGCCTGCCAACCGGTTTTTCACAGCTCTTGAGAGGTCCTAACTTATGACACGATCTCGAATTCTTCTTGCAGCTCTTCTGCTACCCGGTCTGGCCGCCGCGGATTCCATTCCGCTCCGCCAGAACTGGATGATCCACTCGTCCGCCGGAATGACGGAGCCGGGCGCCGTCATCTCCACCACTTCTTACAAAGCGGACGGATGGCAAAGCGCCACGCTGCCTTCCACCGTGCTGAGCGCGTTGGTTCGGGACAAGGTATACCCGGATCCGTACGCCGGCATGAATTTGCGCCAGATTCCCGGAACCACTTACACCATCGGCCTGAACTTTTCGAACTCGCCCATGCCGGAAGACAGCCCGTTCGCCAAGTCCTGGTGGTACCGCACGGAGTTTCGCGTTCCCGCGGACTATAAAGGCAAAACCATCTGGCTCGCGTTCGACGGCATCAATTTCCGCGCCAACGTGTGGCTGAACGGAAAGCAGATCGCAACCGCCGCCAAAATGGCCGGCGCGTGGCGCTTGTTCGAATTCGACGTGACGGCCGCGATCAACACAGGCGGCGCGAATGCCTTGGCCGTTGAAGTTTTCGCGCCGGCGCCCCATGACCTGGGCATCACGTTTGTCGACTGGAACCCGCTGCCACCGGACAAGGACATGGGTCTATGGCGCGACGTGCACATCAGCGCGACCGGCCCGGTCGAGATCCGCTTTCCCAGCGTCACTACGCACTTGAATTCGCCCGCCAATGATATGGCACAGCTTACGGTGCGGGCGGAACTCACCAGCGCGGCCGGCCATCCGGTGGAAGGCGACCTCAAGGGGACCATCGGAAGCCAGTCATTCGCACAGCATGTGCGCCTGGAAGCCCATGAGACGCGGGTCGTACACGCCGGCGTGAAAGTCGCGAATCCGGAATTGTGGTGGCCGGCGCAAGTCGGCCCGCAGACGCTGCAAACCCTGGACCTGCGGTTCGAGGTGAGCGGCAAGCTGTCGGACTCGAGCTCGACGCGCTTCGGCATCCGCGAAGTGACTTCCGAAATCGACGCCAAAGGCCACCGGCTGTTCCACGTGAATGGCAGGAACATTTTGATCCGCGGCGCAGGCTACACCTTCGACATGCTGCTCAACGGCACGCCGGAGCGCCAGGAAGCCGAGCTGAAGTACGTCCGCGACATGAACCTCAACGCGGTGCGTTTCGAAGGCAAACTGGAAGACGACCATTTCCTGGACCTGGCCGATCAATACGGCATCCTGGTGCTGGCGGGCTGGTGCTGCTGCGATCGTTGGGAGAAATGGCCGCAGTGGGAAGCGGAGGACGAAGCCATCGCCGCGGCCTCGCTGCGCGACCAGTTGCGCCGCCTGGCACGCCATCCCTCGGTCTTCGACTGGCTCTACGGCAGCGACAATCCGCCGCCCCCCAAGATCGAACAACTGTACCTGGACATCATCAAGGAAGTGGAATGGCCCAACCCGTACCAGTCCTCGGCCACGGCGAAGAAAACTCCCGCCGGCGAGACCGGCGTCAAGATGACGGGACCGTATGAGTATGTAGCGCCATCCTACTGGACGCTCGATACCACGCGCGGTGGAGCGCACGGGTTCAACACCGAGACCAGCCCGGGGCCGGCGCCGCCGCCCATCGAGACGCTGCGCGCCATGCTGCCGGCGGGGCATCTTTGGCCCATCGATGCCTGGTGGAATTATCACGCCGGCGGCGGCCAGTTCAAGGACATTCACGTCTTCACGGAAGCGCTCACCGCGCGCTACGGCGCCTCGAATTCGGCGGAAGAATATGCGCGCAAGGCGCAGATGATGTCCTATGAAGGCGAGCGCGCCATGTTCGAAGCCTTTGGGCGCAACAAGTACACCTCCACCGGCGTGATCCAGTGGATGCTGAACAACGCGTGGCCGGGCCTCATCTGGCATCTCTACGATTGGTACCTCCGCCCCGGAGGCTCGTATTTCGGCGCCAAGAAAGCCTGCGAGCCGCTGCACGTGCAGTATTCTTACGACGACCGCGGCGTGGTGGTCGTCAATTCCTATTACCAGCCGTTCGCCAACATGAAGGTAGTAGCGCGCGTTCTGAACCTGGACATGACCGAGAAGTTCATCCGCGACGTGAAGGTAGATCTGGAAGAGGACAGCAGCACGCGCGCCCTGACGCTGCCGGAAATCGACGGCTTGAGTTCCACCTACTTTGTGAGCCTGGAGTTACAGGACCCCTCGGACCATCCGGTGAGCCGCAACCTCTACTGGCTTTCCACGAAACCGGAAACGCTCGACTGGGAAAAATCCACCTGGTACGTCACGCCCACCAAAACCTTCGCCGATTACACCGCGCTCAATAGCCTGCCGCAGGCGGAAATGCAATGGGCGGCGCAATCCAAGCCGGGCGAGAGCACGGTTACCCTGACCAACACGGGGAAGGCCATTGCGTTCGGCGTGCACCTCAGTGTGAAAAAAGGAGCCAATGGCGATGAAGTGCTGCCCGTCCTTTGGGAAGACAATTACTTCTCGCTCCTGCCCGGTGAAACCCGCGAAGTAACCGCCACCTACAACCCTCGCGACCTCGGCCCATCCAATCCCGTAGTAGAAGTGGAAGCCTGGAACCGCACGCCCGCCCTCGTGAAGTGAAGCCCAGTAGGACCGGCCTCCTGGCCGGTCCTGGTGGGGCAGGTTGCCAACCTGCGCACCGAGTGTCACTCGGTGCAGCCGGGCGCAGCCCGGCCAGTGGGGCAGTCCCCCTGGACTGCGCGCGACCCCCTGGTCGCGCTCCTGCTTACAACCATGCAGCCCCCAATCGGTGCCGCTCCCCCTTCTGATACCATTCCAATAATATGAAGTCTCTCCGTGTCGCTCTATTGATTGCCCTCCCGCTGTTCCTCGTAGCCCAGCCTGCGGATTTGTTCCGGGACCTGCGCTTCCGGCTGGTAGGACCCTTCCGTGGCGGCCGCGTAGTAGCCGTCACCGGCGTGCCTTCGCAGCCCAACGTTTACTACTTCGGCGGCGTGGGCGGAGGCATTTGGAAAACCACCGATGGCGGCGGCACGTGGCTGCCGGTTTCCGACGGACAGTTGAAGACCAGCTCCGTCGGCGCCATCGCCGTGGCCGATTCCGATCCCAACGTGGTGTACGCCGGCATGGGCGAATCCTGCGTGCGCGGCAACGCTTCGAACGGCGACGGCGTTTATAAGTCGGTCGACGGCGGCAAGACCTGGCGCAACGTGGGCCTCGAGGACAGCCAGACCATCGGCGCGGTGCGCGTGCATCCCAGGAATCCCGACATCGTCTACGTGGCCGCGCTGGGCCATTTGTGGGGCCCGAACGACATGCGCGGGGTCTACCGCTCCACCGACGGCGGCGCCAACTGGAAACAGGTGCTCACACGCGGGCGCGATGCCGGCGCCGTCGACCTCGCCATGGATCCCGGAAACCCGCGCGTGCTCTACGCCAGCTTCTGGCAAATGCGCCGCAACCCCTACCACTTCGATAGCGGCGGGCCGGGTAGCGGCTTGTTCAAATCCACCGACGGCGGCGACACCTGGACCGACATCTCGCACGCGCCGGGCTTGCCGCGTGGCGTGGAAGGCCGCATCGGCGTCACCGTTTCGCCGGCCAACCCGGAGCGCGTTTGGGCGCTGGTGGAAGCGGCCGATGGCGGCGTCTTCCGTTCCGACAACGCCGGCCGCACCTGGACCAAGGTGAACGACCAGAACATCCTGCGCCAGCGCGCCTGGTATTACAACCACATCTTCGCCGATCCGCAAAACGCCGACACCGTCTATGCGCTCAACACCGGCATGTACCGTTCGATTGACGGGGGCCGCACCTTCACGTCGATTCGCACACCGCACGGCGACAACCACGACCTGTGGATCGCACCCGGCGATCCGCAGCGCATGATCGAGAGCAACGACGGCGGCTCGAGCGTCACCTACGACGGCGGCCGCACCTGGTCCACCATCAACAACCAGCCCACCGCGCAGTTTTACCGCGTCGCACTGGATAACGATTTCCCATACAACATCTACGGCGCGCAGCAGGACAATTCCACCGTGCGCACAGCCAGCCGGACGGCCGGCGGCGGCATCACCGACCACGAGTGGTATGACGTGGGCGGCGGCGAAAGCGGCTGGATTGCGCCCGATCCGCGCGATTCGCAAATCGTCTATGCCGGAAGCTACGACGGCCTGCTGACCCGCCAGGACCACCGCACCGGGCAGAGCCGCGACATCAACGCCTGGCCCGACAACACCATGGGCTACGGCGTCGAGGCCATGAAGTACCGCTTCCAGTGGAGCTACCCTATCGCCTTTTCACCGAACGATCCCAAGACTCTCTACATCGGCGCCAACGTGCTGCTCAAGACCACCAACGAAGGCCAGAGCTGGGAAGTGATCAGCCCCGACCTCACGCGCAACGACAAGTCGAAGATGGGCACGTCGGGCGGCCCTATCACCCAGGACAACACCAGCATCGAGTATTACTGCACGATTTTCACGTTCATGGAATCGCCCGTGACCAAAGGCGTGATCTGGACCGGCTCGGACGACGGCCTGGTGAACGTGACGCGCGACGCCGGAAAGAACTGGGCCAACGTAACTCCCAAAGACATGCCGGAATGGATTCAGATCAATTCCATCGACGCCTCGCCGCACGATGCCGGAACCGCCTACGTCGCCGCCACCATGTATAAGTCAGACGACTTCCGGCCGTATCTCTACAAGACCACCGACTACGGGCAGACGTGGAAAAAGATCGTCAACGGAATTCCCGCCGGCTCCTTCACGCGCGTGGTGCGGGAAGATCCCAACCACAAAGGCCTGCTGTTCGCCGGCACGGAATTCGGCCTCTACATGTCCTACGACGCCGGCGAGAACTGGAAGCCGTTCAACCTGAATATTCCGGTGACGCCCATCACGGACGTCGCGTTTCAAAAGCGCGACCAGGAACTGGTGGTGGCCACGCAAGGCCGGGCCTTCTATGTGCTCGACGACGTGCCCTTGCTCTACCAGTTGAATGACACCGTCTCGACCGAAGACGCTCACTTGTTCCAGCCGAAATCCACTTACCGCTTCGGCGGCGGTGGGCGCGGCGGCGGCGGGGGCCGCGGCGGCGCCTCGGGAGTTGGCGAGAATCCGGCCGGTGGCGCTGTGATCAATTACTGGCTCAAGGGCCGCCCGCAAGGCGAAGTCACTCTGGAATTCCTGGATAGCGCGGGCAAACCGGTCAACACGTTTTCCAGCCGCGCCCCCGTGGTGCCGCAAGGCCCGCCGCCAGAGGAAGAGGATTTCCGCACGCCGCCGCCCGCGCGCGTCAACGCCGCTGCCGGCGTGAACCGCTTCGTGTGGAACCTGCGCTATCCCGACGCCACCACTTTCCCCGGCATGATCCTGTGGGCCGGCAGCCTCACCGGCCCGCGCGTTCCCCCGGGAACCTACAGCGTCCGCTTGACCGTGGATGGCAAGACGCAAACCCAGACTTTCGAAGTCAAGAAAGATCCGCGTCTCACCACCACGCCCGAAGAATACACCAAGCAAGTGACTCTGGCCCTCCAAATCCGCGACAAGCTATCGAACACCAACGAGGGCGTGATCCGCATCCGCGAAGTGCGCAAGCAGCTCGACGAATATGCCCGCCGCGACGACAAGCGCGTGGCCGACGCCGCCAAAGCGCTCAGCGCAAAACTGACCACAATCGAAGAAGAACTCTACCAAACGAAGAACCGCGCCAGTGAAGATCCGCTCAACTTTCCCATCAAGCTGAACAACAAACTGGCGCACGTGCTGGGCCTGGTGGAAGGCTCGGACAACCAGCCCACGCAGCAATCCTACATGGTCTACGAAGACCTGGCCACGCGCGTCAACGGCCAGCTAACGGCGATCGACGCTCTGTTGACCAGCGACCTGGCCGCCTTCAACAAACTGATCCACGATTCGAACGCGCCCGCCATCCAGGCACCCGCCAAAAAGCAGTAGCCGAGTGTTACAGACGATGACAGACGATCGTTTTGTGTCATCTGTCATGCAGCCGCGCTGCCGTTCGAATCGGCTCCGGAGTCGCGCGTCCGGCACCGTGCCGAAAAATGCAATAATGGTCCAAACCTCAATCGAAAGGACATCTATGAAGCTCTTGACAGCCGTGGTTTTGTTCGCCGCTGTGGCGTCCGCCCAGGACACGCCGGCGAATCCGCTCATCACCGTTTCGAAGAACATGTACGCCATTGCCAAGGGCGACATTCTTGGTTCCGTCGACAAGATCCCCGACGAAATGTGGTCCTTCCAGCCGACCAAAGAGGTCCGCACCGTAGGCCAGTTGTTCGCCCACATCGCCGATGCTCAGTACGAGTTCTGCGGGGTGGCCGCTGAGGGGAAAAGCGCCTCATCGGACATTGAGAAGACTCGCAAGACCAAGGCTGAGATCGTGCCCGCGCTTAAAGAGGCCTTCGCCTATTGCGACGCCGCGTACGCGAAAATGACCGACGCCGGCGCCGCCGAATTGGTCACCTTCTTCGGCATGAGGATCACCAAACTCGGAGCCATGGATTTCAACATCGCCCACACCATGGAGCACTACGGCAACCTGGTCACCTACATGCGGATTAAGGGAATTGTGCCGCCCTCCAGCGAGCCCCGGCAGCCCGCCGCCTCCAAGAAGCAGTAGCTGGGATCGCAAGCGGCACCGCCGACGCTGCGCTATTGGTGGCGGCTGCTGGTACGACCACCGGCCCCGGCTCGAATACACGGCTGGACCTGAAGCTTCACATCTGCGCCGAGCGTGTACACCACTTCCGCCAGAGTCCGGACCGTCATGTTCGCTTTCCCGCTCAGCAGTTGCGTCACCCAGGCGCGAGATTTGTTCAATCGCCTCGCCAAATCGGCCTTGCTGAGATTCTGTTCCGCCATGAGGCTGGCAATCACTTCCGAGGCTTCCGCCACGAGTGCCTCGACAGACAGGAGTCTCCGGAATTCCGGGTCTTCCATCAGACGTGCATGCTGCGTCTTCATCGCTTCGTCTTCCCCACAATCGTCAACTTGGTCCGCGCCTGATCCTCTTCGTAGATCCGCCAAGCCCGGGCGATCTCTTCCTTTGGGGCCTTAGCCTTCTTCTTGATAAAACCATGCGTGATCAAGATCAGTCCACGCTCATTCTTCGCATAGGCAAACGGCATGCGGATATGGAAGGACTTGAATTCGAACAATCCACCGCCCAGGTCCCCGAACTTCTCGGGGTTGAAAAACTTTCCATGGTCACCGGCAATCCGAAAGAGGGCCATCAGTTTGGCCTTGTCCAACTGAGCCAGCCCGTCAAAGAATTCGCAGGCAGGACAAGCGCCGCGTTTCTCCCTCGCAAATGCAATTGCGAGCACCGCTCCTTGGTAGGCGATTTCCCGTGCCATTCATCCAAACCATGTTAAGCTATAACTTAACACAATTGCAAGCATTTTTTCTACGGTTATCTCCACAACCTATTCACCACGCGGATCAGCGCCGCGCCGCTCACTACAAATACCGCCAGCAGCATCCAGAAATAATCCATGCGCCCGTAAAGGAAATTCCCCACCGTGAACAGCGCCGACCAGATCGTGATACAGCCTGCGAACCATCCCAGCAGGGACATCGGAAATGCCGCGGCCTCGGAATCGGCGGCAGCTTCGGCGGCGGTAATTCCCGCGATCACGCGGATGCGCTGCCAGCCCGGTCCCGCCGGGCGAACCTTGTGGTAAAACCTCACCAGCGCCTCATTGCTGGTTTGGGGTCCTAGATAAGCAGTGGCTACCCACAAAACCGTCGTGACGGCTATGGTAATCAACAACTGCTGGTAAGTGCCCGGCGCCATGCCGTACTTCTTCAGAATCAGGAACAGCAGAGACATGCCGAAAGAACTGATCATGGCGACGATCTCGCACCACGCCGTCACACGCCACCAGAACCAGCGCACCAGGTAGATCAGGCCGGTCCCGGCGCCCACCTGCATGATCACGTCGAAGCTGTCTTTGGCGGTATCCAGCGCGAAGACCATGGCGGAAGAGCCGACAAACAGGATCACGGTCGCGATCCGTCCGGCCACCACGTAGTGCTTATCCGGCGCGTCGGTCTTCACGAAGCGGCGGTAAAAATCGTGGACCAGGTACGACGCGCCCCAATTCAAGTGCGTCAGGATGGTGGACGAATTGGCGGCAATCAAGCCGCCCAGCATCAGCCCCATCCAGCCGACCGGCAGGAAACGCAGCATGGCCGGGAAGGCGATGTCGTGCCCCAGCAGTTTGGGATCGAGATTCGGAAAAGCTTTCTGGATGTCCGACAATTGCGGGTAGACGATCAGCGATGCCAGGCCCACCAGAATCCACGGCCACGGGCGCAGAACATAATGCGCCAGGTTGAAGAACAGCGTGCTGCCCAACGCGTCTTTTTCGGTCTTCGACGCCAGCATGCGTTGCGCGATGTAGCTGCCACCGCCCGGTTCCGCGCCGGGATACCACGAGGCCCACCATTGCACGGTGATGGGGATGACGAAGATGGCCACCGCCAGGTCCCAGTTGCTGGTGAAATCGGGCATCATGTTGAGGTAGTGGATACCGTGAGGTCCGGGCAGATGCGATAGTTTCTGCACCAGACCGCTCATTCCGCCCACCTGCGGCAATTGCACTGCGAAGTATGCCGCTGCGATCACCGCCGACATTTTGATGAAGAACTGCACCATGTCGATGACCAGCACGCCCCACAGCCCTGAGTGAGTGGCGAAGACCACGTTCAGCAGCCCGACGAACAGCAGCGTCTGCCAGCGCTCGAAGCCGAAAAGAATCGCGGCGATCTTGCACGCCGCCAGGTTCACCGTCGCCATGATGATGCAGTTGAACAGCAGGCCGAGGTAAATCGAGCGGAATCCCCGCACGGCGCTGGCGGCCTTGCCGGAATAGCGCAGCTCGTAAAACTCCAGATCGGTGAGGACGCCGGAGCGCCGCCAGAGCTTGGCATAAAAGAAGACCGTGGAAACGCCCGTCAGAGTGAAGGCCCACCACCGCCAGTTGCCCGCCACGCCTTCGGTGCGCACGAAGTTCGCAACCAGGTTCGGCGTGTCGCTCGAAAACGTGGTGGCCACCATGGAGAGCCCGGCCAGCCACCACGGCACGGACCGGCCCGACGCGAAAAACTCGGCGGTGCTCTTGCCCGAGCGCTTTGCAACGAACAGCGCGGGGGCGAAGCAGATGGCGACAGCCAGGAGGGCGATGACCCAGTCAAGCGTTTGCAAATGCATAGGTGAACAAAAAGTTTACTTCTTTTCGAGGCGCTATGCGCCGGTGGAGTCAAGGCGCAGTGCGCCGTTCGCCGGCCGGACGTCGATCACGTGGATTCGCTCGTCGAACCCGGCGCGACCCGCATAAAACCGATCTACCAGCCCGCGGCGCACGCCGGCGCGAACGGCCGAGCGGCACAACACCACCACACAGCCTCCGAATCCGGCGCCGGTGAGGCGGGCGCCCAACGCGCCGGACGCCATGGCCGCTTCCACCAACTGGTTGAGTGCGGGGCAACTGACCCGCAGTTGGTCCCGCAGGCTGGCGTGCGATTCCAGCAGCAGGCGGCCGAAGGCGACTGCGTCGTCACTTTCCATGGCCGCAACCGCCGCGCGCACGCGCAGCGCTTCCGAAGTGACGTGCAGAAAGGCATCGCGCTCGGGGCCAGGCTGGAGGCGAGCGGCAGCCTCCAAAGCCATCGGGAGGGCCTCGCGGTACGATGCGAAACCCAAACGCGCCAGCGCGGTCGTGCCTCCGGCGCGCCGCAGGTTGTACTCTTCGCGCGCGCGGCCGCTCTTTTCCGCCGTTTGAAGGCTGTGCGCCACCACGAAGCTCCAGCCCTCCGGCACGGGAATGTGGCGAACCGAAAGCGGTGCGAACTCCACCAGCGAGGCGCAGCCCTTGCGCGATTCGAGCGAAGCCGCGTGATCCATGCCTCCGCCGCGCGTGCCGACGAATTGCTCGCCGTTCGGCAGAATCTCCATCAGTTCGGCAAAGCTCGCTTCGAGTCCGTTGGCCTTGAGCAGCGCGAGCGTGAAGGCGACAATCAGCGCGGAGGATGACGATAGCCCGGCGGCCGCGGGCAGGCGAGACTCGACCACGGCATCCACGCCCTTTCCGCTGCCCCACCGGCCAGCAACCGCTTGCGCGGCGGCCCGCAGGTAGTTCTCCCAATCGCCCCGTGCCACCGGAGCCAGTTGAGCGGTCCACGCAAACTCGCGCCGGCCATACTCGGCACTCACCGCGCGGATGCGGGCGTCGCTGCGCGCGCGGAATGCCACGCGAATCCGCCGGTCGAGCGCCATCGGCAAGACGGCAAGCTGGTGGTAATCGATGTGCTCGCCGATGAGATTGACGCGGCCCGGCGCTTCGACCAAGCCAGGCTCGCCACCCGCGCCGAACAGCCGCAACAAACGTTCCCGTGGATCCGGAGGCTCTTGCATTTCGTGGGACAGGCCATCGCCTTTTGTGGCCTGTCACGGCTCGCTATACACGGCCGCTGGACAGACGACGAAACCCGATCGTCTGTCCCACTCGGCTACTGACCGCCTCTCCCCGCCGGCGCCGGCGTTGCTCCTCTGCCGCCTCGTCCCGCCGGCGGCGCGGGCATCTCTTCCTTCGTGAACCGCGGAAGCATTTGGTCGCGATTCGCCAGGTACCACACCTCAGCCGCTACCACCGTGGCGGCGCTGACAACGTCCTCGGGTACGATGCGCTCGTAGGTATCCAGGTTGGTGTGCCAGGTGAAGCTGTTGTACTCGATCGGGTCCTGTGCCATATTCACGCCGGGCAGGCCCGCCACAACAAACGAGCCGCTGTCGGTGGAGGCCGACGTCCTCCCGGCGGAAGCCATCGCGCCGCCCACGCCCAGGTCGGCGAACGGATCGAGCGCCGCGCGGAGAATCGCGGCCGCTTCAGGCGGTCCGAAAATATTGGCGCCGCGGGGGCGGCCGGTGCCATCGTCGATGTTGAAGTAGGCGTCCAATTTGTCAAACTCCGGCTTGGGGTCTTCAGCCGTTCCGAAGTGCGCTTTCACATAAGCCGCCGAACCGAGTAGCCCCTCTTCTTCACCGCTCCACAGCGCAACCCGGATGGTGCGCTTCGGTTTCAGCCCCAGAGCCTGAATGATGCGCGCGGCTTCCAGCATCATGGTGGAACCGACGGCGTTGTCCGTGGCGCCCGTGGCGGCATGCCAGGAATCCAGATGGCCGCCCAGCATCACGACCTCGTCGGGATGCTCGGTGCCGGGAATCTCGCCCACCACGTTGTAGCTGGTCTTGCCTTCCGGATAGTCGTGATTGACGATGTCGAACTCAAGCTTCACGGTTTCGCCATCGGCCAGCAGCCGGTCAATGCGCCCGTAATCCTCGTTTCGCATCACCACCGTCGGAACTACCTTCGACGGATCGTAACTGCGGTTCTGGAATGCGCGGATCAGGCCGTGGTCCATGGCGGCGTCATTGATGCGGACCGCCGCGCCGCTGTCCACCAGCCACGCATCTACCATTGAGCTGACCTGGTTCGTGGTGAGACGGTCCGGATCGGGCGTCGCCGGCGTGCCGCCACGCCCACCGCCGCGGCCCCCTCTGCCGCCGGCGTTGGCGGGATCGTATTGCTGCTTGACCTGCTCGTCGGACCGGCGCAACTGCGGCGGATTAAAGTTGACTGCAATCTTGGCCGCCCGGCCAATCATCACCATGTTTCCGCGTACCTTATCCTTATTGGCCGCCATCCATTGTTCCATCTGCTCCTTGGTGGGACCCTGGTATTGCGGCCCCCGTCCGCCGCGCCCGCCGCGCCCGCCGCCAGGCTGGGCATCGGCCGAAGGCGGGATCTCCGGTCCCCGCGGCAATTCCAACTGGACCGCTGAACCCGAAGCGACTCCCTTTGTCGATGGTGTCCAGCTCAGCACCTCGAACTTCAAGTTCTCGTGGACCGGCGCCGTCATGTACGCAACCGCACGTTCGTTCATCCAGCCGGGATGGCCGAATTCCCACGGTTCCAGATGGGCATTCTGAAAACCCCAGGCAGTCATTTGTTTAACCACCCACCGCGCGGCTGCCTCATGATTTGGCGAACCGGTGAGACGCGGACCGTAGCGGTCCGTCAACATGTGCAGCGTTTGCATCGCCTGGGAGTGCTCTTTGGCTTCCTGGCGGATTCGCGCGTTGACGCTTTCGTCGAGTTTCTCCTGCGCGAATACTACGCCAGATAGTGCAAGGATGACCAGCAACTTTCTCATGTGCAACAGCATATCCCACTTTCAGACCCTTTGGTGGAAACGCAGCCGGCCGTTCCGGCGATCCAAAATGGGCCTCAATTGTCCCTAAAGAGTTGTGTCCCGGGCAAATAAAGGAGATTCGCATCGGAATCTGCAATTTCTCCCGATTCCCTCCACGGGGTGGTGTAACTTTCTGCGTTCCGCCACCGCCTTCTATTCAAGTGAGCCCATATAGACAAGCAGGAGGCCCGAGGCAGTCGCCCGGCCCCGCCCTGGTTCGCAACACTTCAAAAATCGATAAGGAGACACGAAACCATGAAAACACGTACGTTACTGCTGACCGCGGCACTGGCAATCTTTACCCTGTCCGTTGCAAGCGCCAAAACCTATGACATCCTTCTTTCCTCGCCGACCAAGGCGGGCAACGTGCAACTGAAGCCCGGCGAATACCGGCTGAACGTGAACGGCACGAAAGCCATCTTCACCGACGTCAACACCGCCAAGAGCTTCACCACTGAAATCAAAGTGGAAAACTCGGACAAGAAGTTCGGCGACACCAAGATCGACGCCTCGAGCGATGGGTCCACCAGCGTAATCAAGGACATCGAACTCGGCGGCTCCAAGACCAAGATCGATTTCTAAGCAATCCTCCGGCCGGCCGGCCCAACCTTCCGTTGGGCCGGCGGGTCTTGTAGTTGTCATTCCCCGCCTCCAAACCAGGCGCCGTGCAATACAATAGCACCATGCGCACGGTGCTTTTTCTGCTCTTACCCTTGGCAATGTGGGCACAGCCGCCCGCGTCTCCGAATTCCTCCTCCGAACCGCCGGCCGTCGCCAGGCTCCGTGCTTCGCTCGACGGCATCAGCCGCACGATTAACGATTTTGGTGAGACCCACCGCTACGCCGCCGACAATCAGAAGGTTCTTTCTCCGGAACCCGGCGAACAACGCGTGGTTTTCATGGGCGATTCGATCACCGATTCCTGGGGGCGCGGCAACAACGGCAGCACTTTCTTTCCGGGTAAACCCTACATCAACCGCGGTATCGGCGGCCAGGTGACTCCGCAAATGCTCCTCCGCTTCTATCAGGACGTGGTCGCGTTGCAGCCGAAGGCGGTTGTCATCCTGGCGGGCACAAACGACATCGGCGGGAACATCGGCCCCATGACACTCGAGGCCACCGAGACGTATCTGATGTCCATGGCGGATCTCGCACGCGCGCACAATATCAAGGTGATTTTGGCCTCTCTTCTGCCGGTATGCGACTACCACCAGCCACCCAATTCGCGCGGGCCCAGCCAGACCCAGAGCCGCCCGCCGGAGAAAATCCTGGCACTGAACCGTTGGATGGAGCAGTATGCTGAAAAAAATCAGTTTGTCTATCTCGACTATTTCTCCGCCACCGTGGATGACAAGGGCCTGTTCAGTTCCGAACTCACCGCCGATGGACTGCACCCCAACGCCGCCGGCTACCAGATCATGGCGCCGCTGGCCGAAAAGGCAATCGCACAGGCTTTGGGCCAATGAGGTGAAAGTATGAATCTACCGACGAACGGGCGGCGGGGCTTTCTCCGCCGGCTACTGACCGCCAGCGGCCTGGCCGCCGCACCGCTGGCCGCGCTGCCCCAGGAGCGGGGCACGCCCGGACCGGCGCCTTCTTTCCTGCCCGCCTATGCCCGCGCGCAGAACTATAAATCGCTGAAGCAATCCAGCTTCGACCGCACCGGCGGCAATCGCGATTCCTGGCGCATTCCCGCCGGAGGAGTGCAGGAAGTCTTCCTTGCCGAAGGTCCCGGCGTCATCAGCCATATCTGGTTCACCATCGCGGCGCAGGGCGATATGCACCTGAAAGAGTTAGTGCTGCGCGCCTGGTGGGATGACAATCCCAAGCCCAGCATAGAAACTCCCATCGGCGATTTCTTTGGCCTGAATCTCGGCTCTTACTTCATTTATCAGTCCGAGTATCTGGCCTGCTCGCCCGGCAAGTCACTCAATTGTTACTTTGCGATGCCCTTTCGCCATAGAGCTCGCCTCAGCGTAACCAATGAGGGGAAGCGCGATGTTGGCGCCTTCTATTCCAATATCGACTACATGACCGTGCCCCAGTTGCCGCAGGATTCCTTGTACTTTCACGCGCAGTACCGGCAATCCGCGCCCTGCGTGGCCTCGACCGGCGATGCCGCCAGGATCAATCTTGACGGCCGCGACAACTACGTCTACGTCGAGACGCGCGGCCGCGGCCATCTGATGGGCGTGACGCTCGGGGTGCTGCAAAATGCCAACGGCTGGTGGGGCGAGGGCGACGACATGATTTTCGTCGACGATGAATCCAAACCCGTCATCAACGGCACAGGCTCGGAAGACTACTTCCTGGGCAGTTGGGATTTCGGCGGGCGCGACGGAGCCCAGCCTTTCGGCCACGCCCAGTATGGCGCGCCGCTGATTGTCAACGCGGAACGCACCGGCGGCCGTTATTGCTGCTACCGCTTCCATGGCGACAACCCCGTCACCTTCGAGCGTTACCTGAAACACACCATGGAGCACGGCCACGCCAACGACCGCGCGGACAACTTCTTCTCCTGCGCCTACTGGTACCAAGCCTCTCCATTCACCGATTTCCCGGCGCTCCCGCCCGTGGAGGCGCGCACGCCGGTAGTGAAGCCATCATGAAGCTGACTCGCCGTCAAGCTGCCACCGCCCTCACCGGCGCTCTTGGACTTGCCCAGGTCCGCGCGCAACAACCGGCCGTCACCCCGCCACGGGAGACTCACGCCGTGTGGGCCGGCGCTTCCGACGCCGGCACCACCGTCGATTCCGTCCGCGCCTTCGTCGCGCAGCTCAAGCGCGCCAACATCCACAAGCTCGTGATGGGCTGCAAGGAGGGCGGCGGCAACGTCGTCTGGCACAGCCAGCGCTTCCCGCAACTCATCTCTCCGCGCTATCGCGATTTCGACCTAGTGGAAAACCTGGTCCGCGAGGCCCACGACCAGGGCATCGAAGTCCACATCTGGCTGATCGATTTCTACGAAGGCGAAAACGGCGTTGCCTTCCGCGAGCATCCCGAATGGGCGCAACTCAACGCCGATGGGAAGCCCACCAACACGGAGACGCTCCTCAACAGCGAGAAACTGCCCATCGCGCCGTACCACAACATCTGGATGTGCCCTTCCCGGCGCCCCGGCTACACCGACCAGTGGCTGCTGCCGCTCATCGAAGAACTGGTCTCCCATTACGCCATCGACGGCATCCATCACGACTACGTCCGGTACGGCGGCGACGTGGCTCCAGATAGCTACTGCTTCTGCGACTATTGCCTCAAGGACATCCCCCGCCACGCGCTGTTGCACTGGGAAGCGCCGCCCAACCACCAGCCCATCGAGATCGTGCGCCCGCGCCTGGAAGCCAGTTGGGAAGCTACGCCCGACATGCTGCCGGCCGGTTGGGAGCAGATGGACCGCCGCGCGAAGGCCGATTTCATCCTCAATGGCCGCACCATTGCGGGCGGCCCACCGGACATGCGCCACTTCTTCTACGAGTACCGCATCGACCAGATCAGCCGCTTCGTACGCGAGGCTCATGACCGCTCCAGACGCATCAATCCTAAGATCCAGATGACCGCTGCCGTCTTCAAGAATCCCATCCAGAGCGGCCGCTATCTCGGGCAAAAGTGGTGTGACTGGAACCCCTGGATCGATATCTACATGCCCATGAGTTATCGCAGCCACTTTCTCGGCGATTTCGACACTTACTGCACCCATCTAACTGAAATCACAGCCAGGCAATTAGAGTGGACGAGGCATGAAAGACCACTGTATGCCGGCATTTACACTTCCGATCTGTATAAAGAAGAAGCCTCGTCGCGCACTTACCCCCCGAGTAAGTTGATCCGTGCGATTGAGGCGGCTCGCGCCGCCAAGCCGGATGGAATCGTGATTTTTTCCGCCGGCTCGCTGCGCAGCCAGAACCTTTGGCCGCAATTGGAAGCGGTTTTCAAGGCGTGATTATCAGGTTAGGTGGGACAGACGATCGGTTTTTGTCGTCTGTCAAGCGCCGGTGCTTGAGCCGAGGCATGACAGGCCACAAAAGACGATGGCCTGTCCCACTCCTGTTACAACTTGTTTACGTCGATCCTGGCGTCCCACGGCTCGTGGGAGCGCAGCATCTCCTCCCACGTCACCTCGCGGCCGGAGTAGGCCGCCTGCCGGCCCAAAATGGCGGTCAGGGCCGCTTCCACGCCATCCGCGGCCTGGTTATGAAACTGGCCGCCGGTGATGCTGCCGATGAAGGCCTTCTGCTTCTCGGAATCGGCCTGCGCCAGGTTGTCGGAAAAGGAACCGCTCGCCGAAAACGTCCCGTCGCGCTGCTGTTCGCTTCCCGACCAAGTCCACGCCTCTTCGCCGGCGATTCCCAGGGCACCGCTGTAGGGCGATTGCGCCGCGCCGCGCGTTCCGAAGAATCGTTCGCTCACCTCGAACGGGCCTTTGCCGAATTGCGTCGAGTTGAAGCTCACATGAACATCGTTGGCATACTGGAATACGACGTCGAAGTGGGAGTGGCAATCGTCGCCCGCCCAGCTCATCTTGCCGGCGCGTCCGTTGCGTCCTCCGCGGCCGATGGCTTTCAGCGGATGGCCCGCCAGTACCCAGTTGCAGATATCCAGCGCATGAATGTTCTGCTCGACGATGATATCGCCGGAGAGCACGCGATCCTGGATCCAGTTGCGCAGCCGCAACGCCGCCCCTTGCGAAGACCAAGTCCGCTGGTCCGGCGCGGGGCAGTAATAGTGAGCTTCGCCCGACGCGATTTCTCCCAACGCTCCGGCGTGAATGCGCCGCACCAGTTCCACGAACGGCGGCGCCGAGCGGATCTGAAATCCCACATCCAGGCTGAGCCGGCCGGTGGCTTTCTTGCCAGTCTCGAGCACGTGCTTCGCGCCCGCCACACTCACCGCCACCGGCTTCTCGCAATAAACGTGCTTGCCCGCCGCCACCGCCGCCGCCAGGTGCTCGGGATGGAAGTACGCGGGCGTGGCGACGACCACCGCATCCACATCGGGCGATTCCATCATCTGCCGGCAGGCATTCGGTCCGGTGAAAGTCTGCGCGATTCCGGCGTAGCCCTTGGTTTGCGCTACTTTGTCGAACCGCTGTTTAGCTTTGTCGAGCTGGTCGGGGAAGAGGTCCGCCAACGCCACCAGGCGCGCATCGGTATTCTGGACGATGTTGTTGGCGTCCGTGCCGCCGCGCCTCCCGCAACCAACGAGGCCGACCCGGACCGCCGAGTTGGCCGCGCTCCCGCGCACCAGTTGTGGTCTCAACACCGTGAACGCCGTCACCGCCCCCGCAGCTCGCAAAAAGTTCCGTCGTCCGGTTGTCTGTTCGCTCATGGCGCCCCTTTCACCCAATCAGTTTTTCCAAGTACGCCTTGGCCTTCAAGATGTCGGCCCGCTGCCTCTCACCGCTGATTTCCCGCTCGATGGTCAACGGGTTGCGATAGCCAATTTGCTTCAACTTTTCGATCAGCGGCGGAAAGTTGACCTTACCTTCGCCGATGGGAACTTCCTCGCCAAGACGTTTCGGATCGGTGGGATACAGCCCGTCCTTGGCGTGCACGCCTTGAATATAGGGCGCCAGGATGTCCACGGCATCCAGCGGATTGGCCTTGCCGTAGAGGATGAGGTTGGCAACATCAAAATTCACGCCCACGTTATCCAACCCCACGTCGCGGATGGCCCTCACCAGCGTGATGGGCGTTTCCTGGCCGGTTTCACAGCGGAAGTCTTGGCCGTTGTTCCTGCAATAAGCCGCCACCGTGCGGATGGCCTCAACGGTTTCCTGGTAGAGATCGTCGTTGGGATTCTCCGGAATGAACCCGCAGTGGCCCTGCACGGCCGGGATGCCGGCTTTCCTGGCGAAGTCCGAAATCTCCTTCATGCGCGCGATGCGCGCCTGCCGGTATTGGCGCGGCACCAGCCCGATGGTCAGCGGCCCGCGGTAGAAGTCGTACACCTCCGGCCCGGGGCCGGTGGAGACCGCGGAGGTGGCCTCCACACGATAGCGGTCCAGAGCGGCGCGCAGGCTGGTGGCCGCGGCGTCGGCAGTCTCCCGCACGCTCACCTGGCAGGTGGGAAATCCCAGTTCCTGAACATGCCGGATGGCCGTATCGGCATCGGGCGCCAGGCCGAGAATGATGCCCAGCCGCATCCTGCCAGGAGCCGGCGTCTGCGCCCCGGCCTGCCAGGCGGCAGCCGCTACCGCGGTGCGAAGGAGTGTCCGACGGTGGTATTTTTCCATCTCGCAAGATTCTAACTCATTCGCAGCAAACTCAACAGGATGCTGAAAAGCCCAACTTGAGCCGCCGGTAAACACAGCACAGCGAGGCCGCAACCAAACGACCGCAGGATTCAACGTGGAGGCGCGGAGCCGCGGAGGAGATAAAAACAAGAGCAGGGTGTGAGGAGGGACCGGAATCCGTGTCTCGGGTTGACGCCATTGCAGAATGCGAAGCCGGCTTGCGGATCAGTCCCGATCCGGAAGTCCGGGCGGCTGGCGAGGAAACCTAAGAGGCTCTGGGTTGCCAGAGGCAAGGTTTTCCACTGGCACGAGAGCCGCCTGAAAGGCGGCTGCGGCCAGAATTGGCCGCCCCACTGGCGGAGGAAGCGGATTCAGGAACGAAGCCAATTTCAGGATTTTGAGGAGGTTCGGAGAGCCGGACCGGGGGGTCCGGCGCAGGCGAGGGCGCCTGCCCCACCGGTGCGGGTTCAGGAACAAAGCCAATTTCGGGGTCTGTGGGTTCTTCCGCCATGGGGTCATGGGGTGGGTCGGCGAATTGTTCGGGGTCGGCCAGGTCGGCGATTTGGGCTACGGCGGCCAGGCGGTCCTGCTGGAGTGTCTGGAGCTGGGCGAAGGAGTCTTTATAGGACTTTTCCATGAGGGTGATGCGGCGGTGGAGGCGCATGAATTCGGGGTGGGCGTTGTGGAAGGCTTCGCCGAGGGGGACGCCGTCGAAACGGGAGGCGCGGGTGGTGTGGAATTCCCAGAGGTGGGCTTCGGCACGGAAGAGGCGGCGGAGCATCCATTCGTTGCGGATGAGGGAATCGACCTGGAAGCGCTCTTCGGGGGAGCGGGGCTGGAAGCGGGTGAAATATTCGATCTGGAGGCGGTAGAAATCGGTGCGCTGCTCGCCGTAGCAGAATTGGGAATCGGCGTCGAGGCCGGATTTGAAAGCGTTCTGGGAAGACACGGCTTTGCCTTGGGGGGTGCGAGGACCAGTGGATTTTTGAGAGTTGAGGCGATTGGCCTCGACTTGACTGAGGGTTGCCATAGGGGCTCCTTAAATGGAAATGGGACGGGCCGCGTAGGGGTCCATCCCGATTTCAGGGTAGCAGGGGGGATTTGGGGGGCTGGGGTGGGAAGGGCGGGAAGTGGTTTGGAATCAATGCGAAATATTTTTGCTGAGGGTGTGAATGATAAAGGTTTATATGCCAAGGGTGAGAGAGCCGGCTAAAGCCGGCTGCNNCAGAATTGGCCGCCCCACAAAGCGGCGCGCCGTTCCCAGTGCTCACGCACTGGGCCGAAACTGAGCTGGTGCAATACAAAAAAAGGCCGGGCATACCCGCAATAAACGGATATGCCCGGCCTGGTTGGTTACAGGGTCTAGAAGTTAATGCGCACTACGGCCTCCAGGATGCGCCCGCCGGGATCGTAGGTGCCCGAAATGTCGCTGTAAGCGGTGGTTACCTGGCCGAACGACGCGCCGGTGTTTCCCGTTGGGCTGGCAGTGCTCGGCAGGAAGTTGGTCAGGTTGAACACATTGAGAGCCTGTGCCCGGAATTCCAGGGTCACACTCTCCCGAATGTGCGTTACCTTGATCAGACTGACGTCGAAGTGTCGCTGCCAGTTTTCGTAGACGTAGCACTTGCAGCCCCACTGCCCGGGTCCGGCAGGTCCGAGGTAAGGAGCGCTCGTATCCACCTGGTTGGGCGTCAGGTTGTTGGCGCCGAACGCGGCTTCCGTGTTGAGGATGAAGTTGGTATTGTTGCTGCTGGTCAGCCCGGTAGGCGCAACCGGCACGGGCAGATAATACACCTGCGGCACATACGGAGCCACCGGGTTTTGCGTCTTGGTGATGCCCACCATGCTCTGCAATTGCGCCTGGGTGATGTTGTGGAGGACCACGCCGGAGCTGTTTGAATTCACGGTGCCGAAGCCGCCCCAGAAGATCGGGGTGCCAGATTGGACGCGCGCCACACCGGCGATTTCCCATCCTTCCACGGCCTTTTTAAGCACCTTGTTGCCGGGACTGGAAAGGAAATGGCGGCCCGGGCCGAACGGCAATTCATAAATGTAGTTGGCCTTGATGGCCTGCCGGATATCGAATCCATCCGGAAGCTTATCCATGCGGAGATCGCGCAGCGTGGTGGCGTTCAACTGCGCGACGGAGTTCGAAGTGGCGCCATCGGCCAACGACTTTGAGAACGAGTAGTTGAGCTGGAACTGCATGCCCGCCGAAATGCGCCGGCGGATCTCCAACTGCCCCGAATCATAATAAGAGGATCCGGTGTTCAGCACGTCATAGTTCGCGCCTCCGGCGATTGTCGGATTGACCACGAAGTAGTTGGAGGGGTATTTGGCGGCCACAAAGTTTTGATTGTAGGACACCGTGCCGGAGATGGTGTTCGCCATACTGCCGATTTGGCCATAAGCCAGATTGTTGGCAAGACCGCTGACATTGCAACAACTGGAGCCCAGAGCCGCTTGCAGGAACGGAAGGTTCACCTGGCCGGCCAATCCCTGGTTGGCGAAGTTGTTGGTGCTGGTGGAGAACATGTTGCCGCCGCGCGCGATCAGCAGGTTGTTCCGCGCGTTATTGAACTCCGTGGTGAAGCCGTTTTCGATGGTGTTCACCTCGTTGAGGAACATCAGCCTCCACTCGTGCAGGCCATGGTTGCCGGTGTAGCGGACTTCCATGACGGTGTTGCGGCTCAACTCCCTCTGGAAGCCGATGTTCCAGCTCTGCACGTATCCCATCTTCAGGCCGGGATCGAAGGCAGCGACTCCGGAAGTAAAGTTGGTCGCGATGGGGAAATTCTCGGTGGTTGGCAGTCCCGAGCGTTGCGGAAGTGTGGGGTCGCGGAACAGCACGCTTCCCACGGGGCCGAAGTCGGCCGGGGCCACAGCGTTGCTGACGCTAGCGTCTTGTGAGATACCGGTATTGGTAGTGTAAGTGGCCTGAAATACGTTCGAACCCTCGCGGGTGCTGGCGATGGAATAACCGGCGCGCAACACGGAAGCACCCTGGTGATGGCCGAGGAGCCATCCCAAAGGTCCTTCGCTGGCAGGCAACTGCCAGGCCAAGCCAACCGAAGGCGCCCAAATCCCGGGCATGTTGTAGGTGTTGCTATCGGTCAATGGCGTGTAAGTAGGAACAACCCCGTTCAGCGAGCCGGGATTGAATAAATTCCCAATTCCGGAGAGACCCCAGACCGAGGCAATGGAAGCGTTGCTGTAGAGGTGGTCGGTATTGCGCCATGTTCCTTCTTTTTCCCATCGTATTCCCGCCGTGACGGTGAGGCTGGGCGCTACACGCCACACATCCTGGGCGTAAGCACCCCACCACTGCTCTGAATCGCGGTCGATGGTGGGCGTGCCATAGCTGTATTTTTGAGTCAGTTCGCTGAGCACCTGACGAGTGCTGATAGTGGTTACCCGGCCCGTCAGGTTGGCCCAATCGGAAGCTCCCGTGGAGATCTGCGAAGATGACGCGCCGGGGAAGTTGGCGGCAATGTTGAAGGGCGCCGAAGCGCCGGTGTTGGCCAAGTCACCGGTGGCCAGACCGAAGCTGATCGACGGTATCGACTCGGTGCCGGTGATGGATTGCCACAGTTGCACCTGCGACCAGGTGAAGCCCACCGTAATCTGGTGCGAGCCTTTCACATAGGACAGGTTGTCACCCACTTCCTTATACGGGCCATTGCGGCGCTGCGGGCTCCTGGAGTTGGAGTTATTGTAGATAGCGCCGTAAGTGATGCTCGGGGCGTAGCCACGCCATTCGCTGAAGAGACCCGGAGCAATGGCGGGGAAGAACAACACCGTGCCGCCGTTCAATCCGGCGCGCAGTTCGTTGGTGAGCCGCGAGCTTAAGGCGGAGCGCAGCGCCAGCGTGCCCACAAAACGGTTGCTGGCCTGACCGGTATTGACGGTGGTGCCCAAAATAGTGCCGGTACCCGGGTACACGGGCACGACATTATTCAACAAGTCGGGAATCGAGTTGTACTTGTCGTAGTCGTACGTGAATGAGAGGTGATGCTTCTGCGTGACGTTGTAGTCGAAGCGCGCCGTCCAGAAATCTCTGGCGTCCATACCGCCCACCTGGTAGTTGAAGGTGCTGGAGTTATAGTCGCCGTTTCCACTATTCGGCACCAGCGCGGCGCCGGCGGTCAGTGCGGCGATCTGCGAGTAGGTCTGGGCTACGATCGGATCGATGGTAGTAGGGAAGGCGCGCGTGCCCGTGGGCAGGCTCGAATTGCCGCTGCCCGCGATTTGGAACAGGTTCACCTGGTGAAGATTCCCGGCCGTGTCCTGGTAGGAGTAGAGTCCCTGAGTATAGGCGGTGTTCGCGATGGAGCGGCTGTAAGAGCCGGTGGCCGGATTGCGGAACTGCTCGTAGTTGCCGAAGAAGAACAGCTTGTCTTTGATGATGGGACCGCCGATGTGGCCGCCGTACTGGCGCAGGTGCAGAATGGCGCGTGGCAGGCCCTTGTAGTTGTTTGCCGCAGTCGCCTGAATCTCGTTGTTGAAATAGTAATTGGAGTTGAAGAAGGTGTTGCGGGCCTGGTAGAAACCGCCGCCATGGAACTGGTTGGTTCCCGACTTGGTCACGAACTTGATCTGCGCCGCGCCCTGCGCGGTGCTGTCGGCGCCGGCGGCCGAAGTCGTCAACGTCACTTCTTCCAGAGAATCGATGGATGGCATGATATAGCTGAAGAAGCCGTCGCTCGATTTCAGTTCGTTGTCCTGGGTGTTGATGCCATCGATGGTGATGTTGATGGCGCCCTTGGGCAATCCGTTGATGGTCGAACTGCGCGGATTGGTGGGCGTCGAGGTGCCGGGCTGGGTCACCAGCAATTCCACCGCGTTGCGCGTGGCGAACGGCAATTCGGTGACCTGCCGGCCGGTGAGCGTGTTGGTGATTTCGGCGGAGGCCGCCTGCACGATTTCAGCGCCGCTTTGCACGGTTACGGTCTCGGTGGCCTGGCCGACTTCCAGCTTCACCGGCAGAGTCGTCGGTTCGCCGGCGGTCACTTGCACGTTGGCGGCGGACACGACTTTGAACCCCGGCTTGGTCACGCTGACGCGGAATAGACCGGCGTCCAGTTCCAGGACGCTCCACTGGCCCTTTTCATCGGATGTGGCTTTGAATACCTGGTCCGTCGCGGTGGATGTGACGGTGATCTCGGCGCCGGGAACGGCGGCGCCGCTAGGATCGGTAACGGTTCCGTCAATACGGCCAATACCTTGTGAAAAAGCGAGAGCGGCGCATAGGCATACCAGCAGCGCCACCATAATAGATGTCTTCATTTCGGTGTGTACCCCCTGTAAAGTCTTGAAACTCAAACAACTCCGTAACAACCCCACTGGGCCTTCAAAGGGACAGATCCAGATCAACCTCCGGTACGACGTAGCGCCAAAGCACTGCATGCAATACATCAATACCGGCGATCCACCTTGGTTCGGTGCCCCTTTGTTTTCTGCCAGACTACCTCAAAATCAGTGCCTGTTGTAATGATATTGGCGCAAGTTTATCACAGGCGGATTCCAATGGGAAGAGGAATCGAGGATTTTTTTGTCACGGCAATGTGAGAAGTTC
>PMTR01000172.1 GCA_003167255.1 Bryobacterales bacterium | reverse complement strand
GCCATGCCGATGAAGATCCAGGCAGTCAGCGAAAGGCGTTTCATCTTTCTCCCCATTTGAGCTTCTGGCGGAGCACGTCGAAGAACATCTGGCGCGGCGGCCGGATCAGGTGCAGGCTGTACTGAGTGCTGTGGCAGACCAGCGTATCGTCCTGGCGGATGGGCGCGCCCACCTGGCCGTCGATGGTGAGGAAGACGCTGTCATCGGGGCCGCGGGAGATGACGCGAATGATGCTGGTTTCGGGCACCAGCACGGGCCGGTTGGTGAGCATGTGGGGACAGATGGGGGTGAGGCAGATGGTGGGCACGGAAGGAAAAATGATGGGGCCGCCGGCGGAGAGCGAATAAGCCGTGGAGCCGGTGGGAGTGGAGATGATGAGGCCGTCGGCTTTGTAGGTACACATGAATTGTTCGTCGACGTAAACGTCGAGATCGATCATGCGGGCGATGTCGGACTTGCTGAGCACGGCGTCATTCAGGGCGTCATAAGAATAGACCACCTGGCTGCCGCGCTGGACTTCGGTGTTCAAGAGGCGGCGTTTGGCGACGCGATGCTCGCCGCGAAAGGCGCGTTCCAATTCGGGAAATAGCTCGTCGATCGTGATGGCGGTGAGGAAGCCGAGGCTGCCGAGGTTGACGGGGAAAAGCGGAATTTCGCGGCGGCCGATGGCGCGGGCGGCGGAGAGCAAGGTGCCGTCGCCGCCGAGCACGATGACCAGGTCGCAGCCTTCGGGGACTTCATGGCGCGGCATGCCGGGGGTGAGTGCGTAGACGGCGGTTTCCTGATCGATGCGGGCGGCGATGCCGCGCGCGCACAGCCATTCGAGCAGCTTCGGCACCAACTCCACGGCAGCCGGGGCGTTGGGCTTGGAGATGACTCCCACGGTCTTAATGATGGGCATAGAGGAGAAACTCCTGGTTCCCTTCGGCGCCCAGAATGGGGCTGGGCATGATAGCGGTTTGGAATCCTAATTCCCGCACGGCTTGGGTGACGCGTTCACAGGCGGCCTGGTGGAGTTGCGGGTCCCGAACGATGCCGCCCTTGCCCACCTGGCCCTTGCCGACCTCGAACTGCGGTTTGATCAGTATAACCATTTGGCCGGCGGGGCGTAAGAGAGGGATGGCGGCGGGAAGGATGAGGGTGACGGAAATGAAGCTGACGTCGCAGCACAGGAAGTCGACGGGCTCGCCGATTTGGCCGAACTGGAGATGGCGGGCGTTGATGCCTTCGTGGAGCGCGACGCGGAAATCGGTGCGGAGCTGCCAGGCGAGCTGTCCGGCGCCGACATCGACGGCGTGGACGCGAGCGGCGCCGGCCTGGAGCAGGGCGTCGGTGAAGCCGCCGGTGGAGGAGCCGATGTCGAGACAAGTCTTGCCGGCGACGTCGATGGCGAAGTGCGCGAGCGCGGCGGCGAGCTTGCCGCCGCCGCGGCTGACGTAGGGTGGGCGGGCGAGTACTTCGACCGCGGCATCTTCGGCGACCGGCTGGCCGGGCTTGGAAGCTTTTTGGCCGGCGACCAGGACTTCCCCGGCCATGATGAGGGCCTGGGCCTTTTCGCGCGATTCGGCGAGGCCGCGGGAAACCAGCAGACGGTCGAGGCGCAGCTTCATGGGGCGGTCTGGGGGGTAACCCAGTGCGACTCAGCTTTCCCAATACTGAACCGCGGCACAAATTGTGGGGCAGCCAATCCTGGCTGCCGCCGGCTTTCAGCCGGCGCTTGCCGGATGCAAAGGATCTCTTTCAGCCCGAAGCAGCCGCCTGAAGGCGGCTGCGGGCAAAATTGCCCGCCCCACAGCGCAGAATCGCTGCGGGTAAAAGGAGATCCCGCCACGCGGCTCTGTAAAGAAGGATGGGTCATGACTTGCGCTGCACGATCAGGTCGGCCAGTTCGTGGAGGCGCGCGGCGCGGTCGCCGAAGAGCTCGAGGACCTGGTGGGCTCGGGCGCATTCCTCTTCGGCCATGTGGCGGGAATTCTCCAGACCGTAGACGGCGGGGAAAGTGATTTTGTGCTGCGCGGCGTCCTTGCCGGCGGTTTTGCCGAGGGCTTCGGAAGATTCTTCGACGTCCAGGATGTCGTCCACAATCTGGAAAGCCAGGCCGATGTGCTCGCCGTAGCAGGAAAGCGCGGCGTATTGCTCATCGGAGGCGGAAGCGTAAATGGCCCCCATGCGCAGGCTGGCGCGCAGCAATGCGCCGGTCTTGGCGCGGTGGATGGTTTCGAGCAGTTGGGCGTCGGGAGGCTTGCCTTCGCCTTCGAGATCGGCCACCTGTCCGCCGATCATGCCGACGACCGTGCCGGAGGCGGTGGAAAGCTCGGCGATGAGGCGGGTCTTGCGGTCGTCGGAGATGGGAAGCTGGGCGAGCACCTGGAAGGCGATGGTGAGCAGGGCGTCGCCGGCGAGGATCGCCATGGCGTCGCCGAAGACTTTGTGATTGGTGAGCTTGCCCCGGCGATAGTCGTCGTTGTCGAGGGCGGGCAGATCGTCGTGGATGAGCGAGTAGGTGTGGATGAGCTCGAGCGAGCAGGCGCAGGCGGCCACTCCATCGGCGGCGGGGGAAACGGCGCGCGCGGCTTCCATACAAAGGATGGGACGGATGCGCTTGCCGCCGGCGAAGAGGCTGTAGCGCATGGCGCGGTGGATGGTTGCGGGCGGCGTGGTCTCCGGCGGGACGAGGCGGTCGAGTTCGGCGTCGACCAGTTTTTGTTGCTGGGCGAGATATTCGCGCAGGTTCATGCGTTCTCGGGTTTTTCGGGGCTGAACGGTTCGGCGGCGATCTTGCCCTCTTTGCGGATCAGCATTTCGACGCGGGTTTCGGCCTCTTCGAGTTGCTTGCGGCAAGTGTCGCTGAGGCCTATGCCGCGCTCAAAGAGCTGGATGGAGCGCTCCAGCGAGAGGTCGCCGGCTTCGAGCTCCTTGACGACTTTTTCGAGCTCGTCGAGGGAAGTCTCGAAGGACTCGCCCGGCCGGGCGCCGGTGTCTTGATCCGCCATGGAGCCATTCTAACAGGGGTTGTGAGAGAGGAGCCTGCAAAAGCAGCCCAGGGAGTGCGTGACGCCGCAAAACGGGGACTGCTACCAATTCCTGCCTTTGGAATTGGATAGCTGTCCCCGCTTTGCCTGCTGGTACGCATCGGCGCTGGTGGAAATCAAGTGCGCTTGAGCCAGACGCTTGCCTCCGGAATCTCGATGATCGCCCGCGCGGCCGCCCGTGGGGCAGGATGGTATCCTGCGCACCGATTGCCAATCGGTGCAGCCGGGCGCAGCCCGGCCAGCCCGCAAGGGCGAAAGATAGTAGCCCAGGGCGCAAGCCCTGTGGAATCCGAGCGCGTTACAAAGAGCCCCGGAACGGGGCGTAAGTCTCCGCCAACCCGCGCTTGATTGAGGACTTTTGACTCCGCAATCAGAGCGTGCCAGAATGGCTCGTGGAAGGGCCTCTGCCATGACGATGCGAAAACTGTTTGCAGCCATTCCCGTAGTCCTGGCGTCGTGCGCCGCGTTTGGCCAGACGGCCGGGACACCACTCTCCTTTGAGGTGGCGTCGGTGAAGCGGGCTTCCGCGCCAATAGCTACAAAAGACGACTATACGGCCGGCTACAACGCGGGTATGCGGGCGGCGATGGCTGCCCAGGGTTTGCGGATCGTGGGCCAGCGAGTGACCGTGATTGACAACAGCCTGAAGGACTTGATTCGGCTGGCCTACCAGGTGAAAGAGTATCAGATCTCGGGACCGGCCTGGATGGCCACGGAGAAGTATGAGATCGCCGCCACCATGCCCGCGGGCGCGAACCGCAGCCAGGTTCCCGAGATGTTGCAGACACTGCTGGCGGAGCGCTTCCACCTCAAATTGCACCGGGAAACCAGGAAGATGGCGGTGTACGCGCTGGTTGTGGGAAAGGGCGGGCCGAAGCTGACCGCAGCAACTGCGCCGGCGAACGGCCGCGGTGGCGCCGGTTGGGTGGGTTCGGTGGGTTCCAACGGCCGTGTGGGGGCGAAGGATTCCTCAGTGGCCTCGTTCGCCGACTTGCTCTCGAAGGCCACGGACCGCCCGGTGATCGACATGACGGGGCTCACGGGGCTGTACGATTTCGATGTGAACTACACCCCCGCGCTGAGCGCAACGGAGGTGGACCCGGGCGCAACTCTCGAGACAGCGCTGCTGGAGCAGCTCGGATTGAAGCTGGAAAAGCGCGAGATGCAGGTGGAAGTGCTGCTGATCGAGGGTGCGGACAAGGTTCCGACGGAGAATTAGTGGTCTGCGGCAAGCAGAATACAGAGTATGCACTTGACCGTATTGCACCTCTTTAAATTCTTCGCAGCACGCGAAGATTTCATAGCTCTCGTGGAGCGGGCTTCCAAGCCCGCAACGCCGACATTCTTGTCGGCGCTTCGGCCGCGCACCCATTTGGTTGCGGCTCCGCCGCTCTGTATTACACCATTGCCAATTCTTCGCAGCCCGCGACGATTTTGGCGGGGCCCGAGTCCGTAGGACGAAAGAAAATAGCCCAGCGCGTCAGCGCTGGGAATAGGTGAAAGACACAGGGAGCCCCGGAACGGGGCGAAAGGGTTTCTACAGCGGCGCTTCTTTCGCCCCGTTCCGGGGCTGGTCAATTGGCTACGGGGACCCACGGCTCA
>PMTR01000108.1 GCA_003167255.1 Bryobacterales bacterium | reverse complement strand
CCGGTTTTGGGTGTTCACCGAGGCCTTCGAGCATCCAGATATCGTACGGCCATTTGGCGATGGATGTGAGGAAGCGCTTGCCGTCGGGATGTAGACTGAACCCATCGATGCCGTTGGTCGACGCGGGCAGATCCAGGGACGCGAGCATCTTGTCCGCGCCGGTCTTCACATCAATCGCGTAAAGCCGCCACTGCCCGCCCTCGCCCGCCGTGCCTCGGAGGATGCCATAAACCTGGGCTCCGTCTTTAGAAAACGCGAAAGCCAGTAGCGACGGCGCTATCCTCACACCTGTGGCGGACGGGAACGGCAATTTGTTTTAGTGCGAGGCGGCAAGGAGCGATGCGAGAAGAAGCACGGCAGAGCCCGCAAGCTGGAGTAAGAAACCGCAAAAGAGCCAGTACAGACCTTGCAAAGATTTGACACGGTCCTCGGAATTCACTTCCGCGAGCTTCGCGGCTGTCTTAATTTCTTCTAACACGTTTTTTCTGAAGATCGACCTCACGGTAACTTTAAGCGCGTGGCCTGCGAGCGGCCACGCCTTGAACGGATAGTAAGCGTTAGCTTGCTTCAGGGCCCCAGCCATCCCGAGGATACTCCCGGAGCTCGCAATCAGGAAGCCGGCGAGATTCAATCTGTCAGCGGCTGTCATCAGAATATAGTGACGAGGTTGATCTCTTCCTCGTCGTACGTGTATATGAAGCCAAAGCGCCCCACGTCGAATCGGAGGAGCTTCCTGGGTTGGTTTTGAAACGGAAACTCGAATCCAAGTGCCGGGTTCTTGGCCAGTTCGGCGAGTTGTAAATCGATTGCGTTGAATTCTTCGTCGGTTGGCCGCAAGTCCGTCAAGCGTCGGTTTGCGGTCAGACTGAAGTAGAGTCTTCGCACCGGATTTTGGCCCTATTTCTTCGTTCCCGCCTCTAACATGTCCTTCATTGTTACTGTTGGTTCCAGGACGACGTACTTGACCCCAGGTGAGGCCTTGGCACGCCGGCCAATCTTCGGTGACGTAGCACGACCGAACAGCGACGCAATCGTTTTGGCCGGTGGTTCGGTCTGCGTGTCTTTTACGGCAATGCTGCCAAGTCCTGGTATGTTGAACTTTCCAATCGAAGAAAAGTCAGCCCTGACCTTATCAAAAAAGACGCCCATGATTGTGGCAACGGTGTCAGCGTCCACTCCCGACTTGCCGCCAAGTTCGGTTGCGAGATCGCTAATTTCCGACGCCTTGGCATGCTCTCCCAGATGCTCTCGGACGTCCTCAAGAGACATGCGCTGGCCGTTCTCGATCTCCTTCAACCCTCTTCTGACGTCTGCGGCGAGTTCTGGTCGATTCAAGAGCTCGGCTGCGGCCTTTAAACCCTGATAATCCTTGTATCCTAAGAGCACCGATTGTGGTTCACCTTGAACCGTGATTATGTATCGATTCAGCCGGGCTTCGGCGGTTTGACAAAGGCTCGGCAAGTTCTGACGAGCTTCGCTGATCGATTTTGGTAGTTCCGGCATAGTGATCTCCCATCTCATTGTACAACATTATGTACAATGCCACTAGCCTCCGGCTGATGACGATTCAGCTTTCGCAGATCCCGTGCGGCAGGGCTGCGGCGGGCCAGTGCTTGTCCCGGTCTGGATCTTTCCGCACGCCAGGCGAATACGCCGGCGGCGCGGTTTTCGAGACGTATCCTCCGTGGGTGCCCAGGCTGGATGAGGACTGGATGAGGCCTGTTAGGCGCAATCGCAAGGTATTCGGTGCTAAGGAGTTCGGGTAGTTCGAGTGGCGCCGTTTTTAGGCCACGAAAGTTCGAAACGTATCCAGACTGGGGAGCCAAACGCGTGTCGCCCGGCTCTGCGCTATCCGAGTTGCATGATCTGCCTGAGGCCGTCCTCCAGTGCCGCCATCTCATCCGTTGTGACTACGCCCAGTCGACTACGCAGGCGTTCTTTTGCCACCGCTCGGATTTGGTCACTCACCGCCACTGCCGGGTGCCCATCATAGGAGATCGGGATCAGGATCGGCGGGCTGGCCTTCGGCGAACTCGACAGCGGGACAACGATCACCGTCCTTCGCCTTTCATTTAGCGCCTTCACCGAAATCACAACGCAGGGGCGTGTCTTGCGAATCTCCGAACCGAGCATCGGATCCAGCGCTACCCACCAGATATCGCCGCGCTCCGGGATCACTTCCATGGCTCTGCCATTTCGTCGCCGATTCCGTCAAATTCTTTCTCGATTTCGGCCACGTCCAGGTCCTGATTCGCAATCTCGCAGGCACGGATCAACGCAAGGTCGCGCTCTTCCAGTCGTGCAGCCACGGCCTCACTTACGAAACGCGAGCGGTCGCGTGAGGCAACCCTGCGCAGAAGCTGTGCAGCCAACGGCTCGGGTACGCTGAAGGTCATCTTCCTCATCGCCATAATTCCATAATACCAGAAAGCCAGAGTGGGAGGGCGCGGCACGATCATGTCTTGACGGGACGCCGGGTGCCTCATGCAGCCGCAAGTAATTGAATCTGCTGGAACATCGCTCTAACCTCCGGCGGCGGGCATGCCTCCCTGGAACGAACGTTCACTGCGCCGCCTGGGCGGTAACCGGCAAAATCGGATTGCCCTTCGAATAGACCGCGATGCGGTGATTCGCGAATGAAAGATAGGGGCCATTGGGTACGCGCGGCATGTGGCACGTCACGCAGGCAAGGCCAGCCACCTGCTGGCGGTGCACCTTGTTCGCATGGCAGGTCTGGCAGCGCACGTCATACGACGAGGCATTCTGATCCAGTTGCCGGTGCGGGGAATGGCAGGTGAGGCAATTCAGGCGGCCGTTGCTGCGGCGGAAGCAGTTGCTGGCGGCCAGTCGCAGCGGCTGATCCCTGGCATTGCGGAAATCGCGCAGGTCGGTAAGCTCGTCCCCCGTCTCGGAATCGGTTCGGTGACACTTACCGCAGAAGCGGTTCATGGTCCCGGCGGTCAGTTGCGCGGGAGTGTGCAGCGGGCTGTGGGTGGGATCGCTGACGTGTGCGGCCCCGGGACCATGGCAGACTTCGCAACGCACGCCGAGTTCGTGGGGGACGATCTCCTCGTCCTTCCCTAACGACAGCGGGCCGGTGGAATGGCAGGCGAAGCACTTCAGGAAGCGCGCTGCAGGATCGAAAGTGCGAAAGACCACACCTTGCTCGTCGTGCTGGCCCGGTGTGATGGCGTAGCCGTTGAGCGATCGGTACCACGTCAGTCCGTCTTCGCGATAAGACTCGCGATTGACTTTAGTGACGAACGTAATGGCCTGCAGACCGGCGCCGAAGGCCCAATCGCCGCGCTGGGCAGGGGAAGATGGCGCGAGCGTATGAGCGTGCGAGGTATTGGATTGCGATGTGAAGTTGGCCGTATGGCAGGGACGGCAGGCTTCGGCTCCCGCATAATCGGCCGGGCCGGCGGCGAGCAGGACGGGAATCAGGTAGAAGACTGACAGGGCGGCGGCGCGCATCTTCGGACAACCCATCATAAACGACAAAAGGCCCGGCGCTATGCCGGACCTTTGCCGTACTTTACCTGCTGTCTGGTTTAGAACCGGATGCGCGCGATGAGTTGGCCGTTCCGTTGGCCGCCGAAATTACTCGTGCTGCCGATCGAATAGTAGCCAAACCCGCTGATCGCTCCCGTCAGGCTGTTGACGTTGGTTGTCTGTGTCGGGGTGCCCGAGCTGGGAGTGCCCAGAGCCACGCGGTTGAACACGTTGAAGAACTCCCCGCGCACGTTCAGTGTGATTCCTTCCCGGATCCGGAACGTACGGCCGAAGTTCATGTTCTCGTTGACTTGATGAGGTCCCCGGTAATCGTTGTAATACCCGGAGCCGGGGCTGATGGTTCCCGCGGCGACATCCTGCCATGCGGCCGGGTTGAGGATCCGCTGGTTGATGTTGTTGGGGTCGAAGCAGCGGCAATTGATGTCGGTCAGATACAAAGGCACCCCGGGTATCCGTATCTGGGGCGTGCCCGATTCGAACGTATAGGTGCTCCATTTGCTGAGCACCGATTGAGGCGCTGCAATCAGGGCTCCGCTGGCATAGCGCAGGGTTGCGCCCCACGTCCAGTCGCCCGCGATGGCTCGAACCAGCTTATTGGAAGTCACTCTGGGCGTCGTGTAGGTGATCGCCGTGACTGAAATGTGCGGATAGTCATTCGAGTCGAGGCCTCTCTGTATGGTGCGGTTGTAGGGGTCGGCGTTGATGTAGCCGCCGACGTTGATCGTCTTGGAGAAGGTATAGTTTGAGCTGACATCCAGGCCGTGCGAAATACGCTTGAAGAACTTCACCTGGAGCGAGTCGTAGTAGCTGTTGCCCTGATTGATGAATTGCGCCGACAGCGAGCTATTGTACTCGGGGAAGGGCCGCAGCGACTGTGCCACGGTGGCGTTGGTCGGGAAGCCTGTGTAGGGGAGCTTATAACCTGCCGCGATAGCAGTGGCCGAACCAATCGTCGACGTCAGCAGCGTTCTGGTAGCCGCGTTGGTCAGATCGAGTCCGAGTGCCTTGAGCCTGGCGGGGGTAATCGCATTCAGATTGACGAGGCCGTTGGACGGCTCCCAGACACCCCGGTTGCCGACGTAGTCCGCTTCGATCTTAATGTCTTTCGTCAATTGACGCTGGAGCGAGATGTCCCAGTTGTTGATGCGAGCCGGACGCCCGGCGTTCGGATCGTTATACAGCCCGCCCCAGACGGCTGAGAACGTATTGATCTGACCGGCAGTGGTATTGATGCCCGGATTCAGGTTGAGCTGGCTCAGCGACGCGAGATTGTAGACCAAGCCGGCCGACAGTTGCGAATTGATCCCCCCGAAGCCGGGAGCGGAGGTCTGAATCGAATTGTATCCCAGGCCGTTCAGGGAATATCCGCCGTTCAGGTAGGCCCACGCATCGCCGGCGCTATAGTTAATGCCCCAGCCGACGCTTACGACCGTGTTCTTGTCGACCTGGTAGGCGGCGCTGAGTCGCGGCCCGAAGGCGAAGTTATAGGTTTTCCCAAATTCGCAATTGCATCGCCCCGCGCCGTAACCCGCGAAGATGAAGCCGCCCGGCAGGTTGCCGGCATTCGGATTCGGTGTGTTCAGCCCCACCTCGGACTGTCTGTCCCAAAGCTCGTGGCCCAGCGGCACACGATCCCACCGCAGGCCCATCTCCAAGGTCAGTTTGGAGGTCACTCTAAAGGTGTCCATGAAATACAAGCCGTCGGTAATTCTACGGAGCTGGGTGTCTTTGGCCGGGTTGACGGTGGTGGAATTGGTGGCGCCCAGCAGGAAACTGGCGTACCCGTTACCGATCGTCCCGCCCGTGGATCCCACGGCCGCGGTGCTCAGGAATGGAATAGCGGTTTGGTTGCCACTGAAAGCATAGATTCCCTCGGCGCCCTGATAGTTCGCATCGCTATAGACCTGCTGCTTGAACTCGAAACCGGCCTTGTAGCTGTGTTTGCCGTGAACCCAGGTCCAGCTCCCGGTTATCGACCCGATATTGGTCGTCTGGTGATCGGCCGTGCTGGGACCGAGTCCGTTGATGTTGCCGCCCAGGCCTGTAATATTCGGGAAACCCACGCCCGTCGCGCTGCCGACCAGGCCCAGTTGGCCCACCACATCGTAATTCAGTTCTGATGCGGGCGCGCTGTCGGGATTCAGGAAGCGATAGAAACCAGCGCCGAAGTGGACGAGCATGTTCGCTGAAAGGGTGTGGTCCACGTTGAGCCGGTACTGGTTGCCGCCCACGAGCTTCGGCCGGGAGGACGTCAGCGGTATCGGCAACCCGTCGGGAGCGGCGATCTGGTTGGTGTCCTGACGGTCCCAGAAGAAGCTGGCTTTGGTGCTGGGTCCAAAATCCTGATCGATCTTCACGCTGGGAATCTGCTGCGTGGTGTTGGTGACGATGTTGGGAATCCAGTTCAGCGAGGTCTGGGTGTTGATGGCGGCCGGTAGCAACGCCTGGATTTTCTTGGACACCGGATCGAACATGCTCACGGGGATCACATTCATGGGCGTGAAGGGTTGGCGTACCACGCGTCCGTTCGAGTCCGTGTAAGTGCTGTAGGGATTGAAGATCTCGTTCTGCAGGTACTGATATCCGCTCGTCGGATCGGTGAGAGTGGTCATCGGGCCGGTGCAGTTAGTCGTAGTGGTGTAAAGGAGACAACTGAAATCACCGCCACGCATGGCCGCGGTTGGCAACGTTCCGGTTGCAGCATTGGATACTTGGTTGTTGCCGAACCTCTCCAGGTTGAAAAAGAAGAAGGTGTGGTTCTTGCCGTTGTAGATCTTGGGAATATAGACCGGGCCACCGATGGTGAAACCATAGTCGTTCTTCCGGTCCCTGTCCAGCAAATGATTGAAGGGATGGCGAGCGTCCAGGACCTCGTTGGCCCACTCTTCGTACACCGAGCCATGCAGCTTGTTCGTGCCGCTCTTGGTGGTGAAGTTGTACAAGCCGCCCATCACCTGGCCAAATTCCGCTGAAAAATTCGAGGACTGAACGGCGAACTCGGTGATGGCTTCCACGGAGGCCGCAGCCACGGTGCTGGTCCAGTTGGTGTCGTTGTTGCTGGTGGAATCCTGGCCTTCCAGGTAGATCTTAAAGCTGCCGTAGGCGCCAGTCGGCAGGCCATTCACCTCGGCGTTCGCGGAGGTTCCGGCCACGCCGGGCGCAAGGTACACGAAGCTCAGCCAGTTCCGGATGCCGCCGCCGGCCGATCCGCCGCCGCCGAAGTTGATCGGAAGGTCAATGACCTTGTCGCCAGGGACGTTCATGCTGATCTCGGCGTTGGCAGTCTTGAGCATCTCCGCCTCCGCCGTTACCGTGACCGCCTCCGTGGTCTGGCCGACCTGAAGGACGATGGGGATTTTGATGGTCTGATCCAGCAGGACCTGAATCCCGTTTTGCCTGGCCGTCTTGAAACCCGGGGACGTCACGGACACGTCGTACTTGCCGCTTGGCACCGAGGGAATGGTGAAGTCACCGGACGTCGTCGTCGTTGCATCGAAGGTACTGCCCGTTTCCACATTCTTGACGACCACCTTCGCGCCCACCACCGTGGCGGACGATGGATCGAGAACCGTACCGGTAATGGTCCCACGATCGCTTTGCGCGAATGCCGCCACGGATAACAGCAGGCAGCAAATCGTTATTGCCAGGAAACGGGTCCACGTTGACGCCGTTTCACCAATCGACTCTACCAAGACTTTCCTCATAAGACCCCCTTCAACACGGAAATGGATGCAACGATTCTATTGCCAAACGATAGTAATGAAATCCACCTAAAGTAGGATCGGCCGTCATGGCCGCAAATCGGCCACCGCCCGGTATTCCGGCAGCACACATACTTCGGCTACCTGGGCCACCTGGCCGCCGGCGGGAATCACCGGCTTCACTCCAGGGGCAAGATAGATGGGCGCATCCTGGCGCAGCGGCAGGATTTTAAGTTCGAGACCCTGTTTCAGGTCGGCCGCGGGAATGTTCCGAAGCCCGATTTCCCAGGGCGCGCCATGGTAGAAATCGTCGGTGATGAGCCGGCCGCCCGCATAAACCCGTGCTACATCGCCCAGGTAGGTGATGCGCAGAAGCACCTCGCCCACCGCCGCGGATTTTACATCTGGAACGCGGATAGACCAGCGCGCGGCCCTTTCAAACGCGGCCTCCTCCGGCGCCATGGCGACTTCTTTGCCCATTCTGACGGGGGCGGCTTTTCCGGCTTCCTGCACCTGCCGGACCTCGGCTTCGACATGAATCGGCTCGACCGCGGCCGCGTACCCCTTGAAAATCCCTTCATCCCCCGTGGGGCGGAATCCGGCAACCTCCCGCCCCAGGCTGGGAAAGACCGCAAAACTCAACCGGGCCGCGTCGGTAGCGCTCAGATGAATCTGGTCGCCGTCAAAGTAGACGTCCGCCAGCGAGTAGATGAGCCGCTCACGCCCGCCCAAAGGCGCCTTCCAGATATTGCGCGCCTGTTCGCGGGAGAGCACCAGGATCTGCGTGCTGGGGCCATCCTTGGTGCGGATTTGAATGGCCGTCGCCAATCCAGGGCTGATGCCGTCGATGGCCACCCGCCCCGCCACGCGCTTCACGCGCGCTTGCGGTGCCTCGATCTCGACCCCGTCGCCCGCCTGGAAAACAAACTCGGGCGCAATGCCCGGCCAGGCGAAGAACAGGTACATGTCAGGATCCTCCAGGCGGCATAGCGGTTGCGCCGTGGCCTGTTCCAGCACTGTTCCACCTAACGGCATGTTCACCGGCCAGAAGGTATACGCGCCGCTTGGAATGTCCACCGGTGGCACGCTCACGGTTCCCGAAGCAAGCTTCACCTGCACCTGCAAGCCCCTCTGCGGCGGCAGCGGATGATCCTTCTGATAGTTGTTCAGGAAAATAAAGCCGCTTTGCGAGTCGGAACGCACCGCCACGCGCGGCGTTTCGCGATCGTGTTTCCCCGTCGGCATCTGCATGGGAAAATACGCCGTCATGGGCGCCAGCGCCGCTCCGAAATCGTGCAGAAACAGGTGGAAGTTCTTGAGGTCGCGGAAAGAAGAATGCATCTGCCCGAACTCGCCGAGCGGCGCCTGGAAGTCGTACGACTTCACCGGCAGGTCTTGGGGATATCCGGTGACCTGCGATTCCTGGAGCGTGGTTTTCTTCCCATCGGGATTGGTCCCCCCGTGGAACATGTAATACCCGTAGAGCGTGACGCCCGAACCTAGCTTCACCACCTCGAGCGCGGCGATATCGTCGGCAGTCATCAGCGGGCGCCGATGATACGCCAGTTCCATGCCGCCTCCCATCTCCGCCGTGAAAAACGGGTACGGTGCGACCAGCGCGTCAATGTCCGGCCGCCTGGCACACAGGTCTTCGCCCACGTTCTCATCCAGGCGGTTCGCGGAAAAGAAATAGTCCGGGCTGGGAGGCAGCGGAGTCAGAGGCCTGTACCAGAATCCGTCGGGGTATCCGCCGAAGACCGGAATCACGTCGCGCGAAGGAATCGCGGCGTCGTCCCACCCGGTGATCGAATAGAATGGCGCATCCATTCCCGCATCGCGCGCCATCTTCCGCAGTGTGAGAATGTGCTCTTCGCCCTTGCCCGCCCCCCGCGAGTGGTATTCGTTCTCGATCTGCACGCCGACGATGGGGCCGCCGTCCTTCCAGAAGAGCCCCGTCAACTGCCGCCCGATCTCACCATAGAACCGCTGTACGTATTTCAGGTAGGCCGCATCGTTCTGGCGAATCTTGGTATTCTGCAGCAGCCAGTCCGGCAGTCCGCCATTCCGCACCTCGCCGTGGTCCCACGGCCCCACCCGCGCCCAGACGTACATGCCGTGCTTGCCAGCCAACTCCACGAAATGACGCAAGTCGCGCCGCCCGGACCAATCGAACTGCCCTTCGATCTCTTCGTGGTGAATCCAGAAAATATAGGTTGAGATGATGCGGACCCCGCCCGCCTTCATCTTGAGAATTTCCTGTTCCCAATTCTCCGCCGGATACCGCGTGTATTGAAACTCGCCCATCACCGGGAACCACGGCTTACCATCCAGCAGCAGAAAACGGCTGTTGACCGCCAGCACATGACCATCCGCGGATCGCCCGCCCGTCGAGAACGGCAATGCCTGCGGCCGAGCCGCGGCTTTGCTCGCGTCGACGACCACGGCGGCCTGTCCTGCCGCAAGCGCGACGGCGAGGCTGGCTAGCAGGCGGGATACCGATGGGAGGCTCATTGGAAGGCAACCGATAGGTCAGTCTAACAGCAGCCCCTCGCGCCGCAATCCCACTAAGGTTGGATCGGGCAGTTTCTTCGAACGCTGCCACATCGTTCCGTGGGGCGGCCAATCTTGGCCGCAGCCGGCTTTCAGCCGGCCTCCCGCCATTGGCTGTCCCACTCGCCGCCTACAGATGCTCCAGCCCGCGCTGCAGCGCCGCAATCACGGCCTGCGTGCGGTCGGTCACACCCAACCGCTCCAGGATGACGCTGACGTGACACTTCACGGTCGCTTCGGTGATTCCCAACGCTCCGCCAATGTCCTTGTTGCTCTTGCCATGCACCATCAGGGATAGCACTTCCCGTTCGCGCGGGCTCAAGTCCGAATTCGGCGTGCGCATAGCCAGGCTCTCGGCCACCGGCGCCGGCAGGAAGCGCGTCCCCGCGTGGACTTTTCGCAACGCGTCCACCAGCGTCTCGTGCGACATCGCCTTGATCAGGTATCCCGCCGCGCCTGCTGCCAGGGCCTGGTGGATGTCCTCGTCCCCTTCGTACGTAGTCAGCACCACGCACCGCGCGGACGGATCGTCTTTCCGAATGGCCCGCAACGCGTCCAGCCCGCTCATGCCCGGCAATCGCAGATCCATGAGCGTCACATCCGGACGGTGCTTGCGGAACATCCGCACAGCGTCAATGCCGGACTCCGCCTGGCTGCAAACTTTCATGTCCTGTTGCGCGTTGATAATGGCGGCAATCCCCAGCCGCATGATGGGATGGTCTTCCACCACCAGAACGCCAAACTTGACCGCTGCATTCATGATTCCAGATCGATTCCCAATTTCTCGGCCGCCGCCGACCTCACGGGCACTTCCACCAACAACTCCGTTCCGGTCCCCGGGGTGCTGCGGATGTCGAAGTGCCCGCCCAGCCGCTCGGTCCGTTCGCGCATCCCGACCAGTCCGAAGTGTTCCCCCGCCGCCACCAGCGCATCCGCGGGGTTGAACCCGCAGCCATCGTCAAGCACGCGCAGCCGGATCTTGTCGTCTTCAAAATGAACCTGGATGCGCACCTCGGTCGGCCCCGCGTGTTCCACCGCATTATACACAGCCTCTCGCGCCACCATCAGGATGTCGTGTTCCACCGCCGGATCGAGCAGCACCGGTTTCCCGGATGCCTCAAACCGCACCGGCACGCGCGAGGCATGACTCGCCTGCTGCGCCATCTGGTCCAGCAGTGGACCGATTTCCGGCGACGCCGTCCCGCTCTGCCGCAGATTCCACACCGCTCGCCGCGCTTCATCCACCGTCACCCGCACCTGGGTCCGCGCGCAATCCAGCAACTCGCGGCGCGATCCGCGCTCGTCCGGCCCGATCGACACTACCGCCTCCAGCAGCGCTGAAACGCTGGCGCAGCCCTGGATCACCGTATCGTGCATCTCGCGCGCCACGCGGTTGCGCTCGTCCAGCACCGCCCGAAACCGCGCGTGCACCTGCCGCAGCCGGATCCGGTAGGCCGCCAGCACACCAGCCAGTACCAGCCCCGCGCACAGCGCCAGGAACCACGCCGTGCGATAGAAGTGCGGGCGCAGCTCGATCTCCAGCGCCGCCTCGCTCACGCTATCCGGCATGTTCATTTCGAAGGCCTGCACGCGAAATCGATACTGGCCTGGCGGCAGGTTGTAAAACGCCTCGCGCCGCCGCTGCGCTTCCGTCCACTCGTGGTCGTAGTTTTCCAGCATGTAGCGAAAGTGGAGCCGTTCCTGCGAGCGCAACCGGATCGCCGCATATCCGATCTGCAGTTTCCCCTCGCCCGGCGGCACCGATAACGGGCCTGATACCCGCGTCTCGCGTCCGTCCACTCGCACCTGCTCGATCACCACCTTCGGCAAGCTCTCGGGCCGCGTCTCCAGCGGCATGATGCGAACCGGCCCCCGGTTGCTCGGAAACCACACCTCGCCGTTCGCCGTCAGGCCGCCCGCTGGCGCTACTCCCCCGTAAATCTGCGTGGCCTCCACTCCGTCCGACAAACCGTAGAGAGTTACCGCCGGATGGAATCCCGGTTGGTCGGACACGCGGTCCAAATCCTGCCGCGAAACGGCGAAAATCGCATTCGGCCCGCTCATCCAAAACGTTCCGCGGGCATCCTCCAGAATCTGGTAGATGCTGGCGGTCGGCAATCCTTCGGCCGTGCCCAACTCGGTCAACTTACCCGCGCGCCAGCGGAACAAGCCGGCTCCGCGCGTTCCGAGCCACAGCCCGCCATCGCCATCGTCATGGATGGCCCAGATCTTCTCCAGGCGCAGGCGCGCGGTCACGGCATCCTGCACGAATGCGCCGTTGTGCCAGTGGCTCACGCCGCGCTCCGTCCCGATCCAAACATCCCCCGATCGATCCTCCGCCAGCGTCCGAATGCTGAAATAGGCCAGTCCCTGCGGCTCCAGATAGTTGGTAAGCGTTCCGTCGTGCCAGCGCGTGAGGCCCTCGTCGGTGCCGATCCAGATGCTGCCGTCGCGGCTTTCCAGGAATGCGCGCACGAAATCGTTGACCAGTCCCGTGCGCTTGGTGTACTGCACCTGCCGGCCGTTTTCGGAGTGGAAAACTCCGTCGCCTTCGGTCCCGATCCACAGCGCGCCGGTCCTGTCCCGAAATACGCTACGCACGCGGATCCCCGGCGCCGGAGCCGGAACCAGTTCCGAGTGGTCGCGTTTGGCATTGATCCGATACAAATGTGTGCCGGCCACCCACAACGAGCCGTCCGGATCCGCGTACACCGTTCCAAAGTCGGCGTTGGCCGTGTCCGGCAGGGGAAACGTGCTCATGGCGGCCCGGCTGAGGCGGAGCAACCCGGTCTGCATCCCGGCCCAGATATTCCGTTCGTTGTCCTCGAAGATCCCGAGAACCGTGCTGCTGGGAGGGTTGTCCGGCGCCGTCACGTGGGTAAACCGCCCATCGGAATATCGCAGCAGCCCATCGCCGATACTGCCGATCCAGAGCGCGCCGCTTCGGTCTTCCCACAAGGCACGAACCGTGCTGACGATCTCCGGGACTTTCTCGAACTGCCCGGTGTCGCGCGACGCCCACGTCAGCCGCTGCAGGCCCGAAACCGTCCCCACCCAGACCGTGCCGTCGGCAGTCTCCGAAATGGATTTGACGCGGCTGGCGCTGCCGTACCCTTCCAGGTGGTACTCCCGGCAATCGGCGCCGTGGATCGAGATCACCGTGGAGCCGCCCACCCACAAGTTGCCGGCGCGGTCCTCGCGAATCGCGTGTACGGCCAACGCCGGAATCTTCCCGGTGCCATCCACGCGCACCAGCCGCTCTCCCTCCAGGCGGAAGAGCCCGTCGTCGGTGCCGACCCACAGTACACCATCGCGGCTTTCGACCACCGCGCGCACGAAATCGTTGGTCAACCCCTGTGCCGCCCGATAGGAACGGAACACGCCGCCGCGATATCGCAGCAGCCCCGCCCCATCGGTGCCCGCCCATAGGCTGCCGTCGCGCCCCACGGTCAGACAGAAAATGCTGTTCTCGTGGATCGCCGGCGTATTGTCGCGGTCATAGATCACGAAACCCGCGCCATCGAACCGCACCAACCCGCCACTCGTGCCGATCCAAAGATAGTTATCCGGCGTTTGGGCGAACGCCTGAACGGTGTTCTCCGGCAGCCCGTCCTGAGTCTGCCAGACACGGCGCGTATACCCGTCGGGTAGAGCCCGCGGGGTGGCCGCGCAGAGTTCCAGCGCCGCCCACAGAACCCCCGCCGCAACTGCGCGCAGCCCAACCATGTCAACTCGTCACGCATTTTAGCACTACCGGCAAAATTTCCCGCGCGATGGGGGGCAGCGATGTGGGGCAGGCGCTTTCGCCTGCCAACTGCCTCTTACGCGCGCGGCGCCGGTCAATGCGAAGGGCCGATCTTGAACTGCCGTTCCAACTCCGTGGCCTCGCTCGTTCGGCCCGTCTCGCGGAGAAGGCTCGCAAGCTTGCGAACGTCCCTGAGGGTCTGAGGATGGCCCGGCCCCAGTGCCGCTTTGTCGATCGCGAGCGCGCGGCGCAGCAACAACACACCTTCCTTCGGTTCCACCACCAGGGCCAGCATGTTCAGAACGAGGGCCACCGTGGAGCCGTCTTTGCCATCGACAATCTCGGCCTTTTCCAGCGCCCGGCGGAACAGAGCCGCCGCGCCGGCCCGGTCTCCGGCAGCCTTACGCAGTTCCGCCAGCGATGTCAACGCGGGTCCGGCAACGGTGGCGTCCGGCGACTCCATAGCGCGCCGTAGCAGCGGTTCGACCTCCGCGGGCAGTGAGACGGAGGCCAGCGTCGCCACATCTTCCAAGGTCTCGGGCGCCGCGGCGCCAAACGCTTTCTCGTCGATGCGCACCGCATCCGCCATCGCGCGCCGGGCGCTCGGCTTGTCTCCGGCGCTATAAAGGAACAGGCCGAGGTCGCGCGCAGCTTGCGCCGTGCGGGCGTCGGCACTTCCATAGTCCCGCTGGCGGCGGTCGAGCGCTTCCTCGTAGAGTCGCCGCAGCATGGCCGTGTCGGGCTGAAACGCCGGCGCCGTGGCGGCGGCCGCGATCCACAGTAGGATCGCAGCCGTTCCTCTTATCACCGCTTCGCCTCGTACGTTTTGTGGAAGCCGTTCCGCTGGTTGGTCACGGTATACCGGCCGCTCGAGTCAACCGAAACCTCCAGCAAGTTTCCCTGACACTCCGCGCTGGTCCCCAGGTTCGCAATCATGTTTTCGCCGGTGTTAATTTCTTTGGGCGTGCCCAACGCCAGATGACCCTGCCAGATATCTTCCAGCCCGGGCGAGTGGCGGAGTATGTCGAACACGCTCGGCGGGCCCCCTTTGCGCGGGCCGTCGTTCATCACCACGACCTTGGGTTGGATCGCCCACACAAACTGCGGCGAATTGGACCGGTCCAGACCATGGTGCGTCGTCTGGTAGAGATCCACCGTTCCAATCAGGTTCGCCGGGCAGACCAGCTTCTGCTCGTAGTTCCAGGTCAGGTCTCCCATGTCGATAAAGCGGAACGTGCCGAACTGCAGCACGAAGCCCACGCTCTGATCGTTGTCGGGGTCGGGCTCCTCGCCATGCGGTTTGAAGTCCGCGCACGCGGCGTTAGGCGCGCCAGCGTTCTTCAGCGCTTTCGAAATCGCCTCGCCGGCCGACATGATCACCTCAACGTCGACTCCCTTGAGCGGGATCGTGTCGCCTGCTTTGAGGATTCTGCGCTTGCCGGCGCTCTGCTCGACGTAGGCCTTGTAAGCTGCCGCCACTTGTGGACGGGCTATCTCGACCGACTCGCCGTGGTCCATGTATATGCCGATCGGTATCAACTTCGCTAGTGCCGCCATGCCGCCGATATGATCGCTGTGGAAGTGCGTGGTCAGCAGGATGTCGATTTTGTGGAGCCCCGCCTGCTGTGCCGCGGCGAAGATCCGCTTAGCGTCCCGATCGTCTGGCGTTCGGTTAGCAGTATCCACCAACATCGATTCGCCGCTGGGAGACACAATCAGCGTTGCCGCGCCACCCTCGGCGTCAATCCAATAGATCCGCAGGTCCCCCGCCGCCGCCAAAAGGCTCCCCGCGCAGACCAGCCCAAGCAATACCGCAGCCATCGTTTTCGGCATAGATGCTCCTTAGCTTATTACACAGTGGCACAGTGGGACGATCGGTTTGTGTCGTCTGTCCTCCGGCCGAGGCAGACAGACTACGAAAGGCGATGGTCTGTCCCACCTGCTCTACCGGCTGCCTTTGCCGATGCCCAGCACGTCCATGGCAGGCAACGGGCTGCCCTTTGAGTCGAATTGTCCCGCAAGTTCACTCGCACGTCTCAATCTCACGGATACTCTCTCCTCGCGGACTGTACCACCCCGCGGGATCAAAGTGATCCATCTAAAGTTGGACCATCCGGACGCCTTTCGGATGATATGATCCGATAATTGGGAAGTTTCCAGCCCTTCTCAAGGAGAGAGCCATGTCCCACTGGCGCGCGTTCTTACTGATGGTTCCGGCCGCTGTTGTGGCGGCTTGGGCGCAAACCCCGGCCACCCCGCACCCCATCGTAATGCTTTGGTCCGGCGACGCTCCCGGCTCCGAAGGCAAAACCGGCGACGAAAAAATCAGAACGCAACAGGACGATCAAATCGTTTCCAGCGTGCATCGCCCTTCGATCACGGTGTACAATCCACCGAAAGGCAAAGCCACCGGGGCTGCGGTCATCGTGGCCCCAGGCGGAGGCCATCGCGAACTCTGGATTACGCATGAGGGTTACCGCGTGGCCGAATGGCTCAGCCAGCACGGCATTGCCGCCTTCGTGCTCAAGTACCGTCTGGCGCGCGAACCGGACTCTTCTTACACGGTCCTGGGCCATGCGTTGCCGGATCTCGAGCGCGCCATCCGCACGGTGCGGGCCCGCTCGGCGGAGTGGGGTGTCGATCCGAACCGCATCGGCGTGATGGGTTTCTCCGCTGGTGCGGAACTGGCGGGGCTGGCTGCCACTCATTACGACGACCCCGTAGAGCATCCGGTCGATGACATCGATCGCCAGAGCGCCAAGCCCGCGTTCCAGGCCTTGATCTACCCACCGGGCGCCGGCAATGCCAAGTACTCGAAGGATACTCCGCAGGCCTTTCTCGCCTGCGGTGGTGACGACCAGATTGCCGCCGGTCTGCCGGATTTGTACAAAGCTCTGAAGAGTGCAGGCGTCCCGGCGGAACTGCATATCTACGCCGGCGTCGGGCACGGATTTGGCATTCGCGAGACCAATCCTCCGGGCGTAGCAGGATGGATCGACCGCTTTCGCGAGTGGATGTTCGACCGCGGCCTGCTGACAGGAAAGTAAGAGATCCGTATGAGAAGAAGTAACATTGCGTGTGGCATTAGCCCCTGTTTATGCGTCCGGACAACTCTCCGGACGAACTGGAGATCGAGATGAACGACTTGACGCGTAGGGATCTGTTTAAGACCAGTTTGGCCGCGCCGGCTGCGGTTGTGGCGGCCACGGAGATTGCGATTAGCGAGGAAGCCCAGGCACAGACCGCGCCGCTTGCAACCGCGGCTCCGGGTCCCGGCCGGGAACGCCTCCTGCTGGACTTCGGCTGGCGCTTCCACTTCGGCCACGCCACCGATGTGGCGCAGGACTTCAATTTCAGGGGCAACTTCTCCAAGACCGGGAATTTCGGCCCGGTGAGCACGCTGCTCTTCGACGACAATGACTGGAAGTCCGTCGATCTGCCTCACGACTGGGCCATCGAATTGCCCTTCCAAAACGATCCCGCGCTCTCCAGCAAGGGCTTCTATCCGCTGGGGCGGACCTACCCCGCCACCAGCGTCGGCTGGTATCGCCGCCTCTTCGAACTGCCGGTCTCCGACGCGGGCAAGCGCATCACGCTGGAATTCGACGCCGCCTACCGCGAGGCCACGGTCATCCTCAACGGCTTCTACATCGGCAGGCACATCGGCGGCTACGACCCGTTCAGCCTCGACGTAACCGATTTCGCGTCCCCGGGCGGAAAGAACGTGTTGCTGGTCCGCGTGGACGCCACCCAGAGCGACGGTTGGTTCTATGAGGGCGCCGGCATTTACCGGCACGTCTGGCTGGTGAAGACCAACCCGGTGCACGTGAAGAAGTGGGGCACGTTCGCGCGCGCGCAGGTGCGCCCCGGCGAAGCCTCGGTGCAGATTCGCACGGAGGTGGAGAACCACGGCAAGGGCGCGCAGAGCACGCGCGTCACCTCGACCATCCTCGATCCCGCGGGCAAGGTAGTGGGGAAAGCGGCTGCCGCGGCGGCGTCCATCGTGGAGGGGGGAGAGCATGTCTACGAGCAGCAGGTCGTGGTGAAGGCGCCCGCGCTCTGGTCGCTCGAACAGCGCAATCTGTACAAGCTGGTGACCGAAGTCGAAGCAGGCGGCGCCGTCACGGATCGCTACGAGACGCCTTTCGGGATCCGCACCTGCGCGTTCGATGCGGAGAAGGGCTTCTTCCTGAATGGCAAATCCGTCAAGCTCAAGGGAACCTGCAATCACCAGGACCACGCCGGCGTAGGCGCAGCGCTGCCGGACGCGCTGCAGTACTTCCGCATTCGAAAGCTGCAAGAGATGGGTTGCAACTCCCTGCGCACTTCGCACAACCCGCCCACTCCGGAGCTGTTGAACGCCGCCGATGAGTTGGGCATGCTGGTGTTCGATGAAACCCGCATGATGTCGTCGAATCCCGAGGGCTTGAGCCAGTACGAGAACCTGGTGCGGCGCGACCGCAACCATCCCAGCGTCTTCATGTGGTCGATGGGCAATGAGGAAGGCACGGCGGGAACCGATAAGGGTTTGCTCATCCTGACGGCCATGAAAGCCGTGTCGACCAAACACGACGGCTCGCGGCTGGTCTCCATCGCGCCAAACGGCGGCAATAACATGGGCAAGTTCGGGTTCGCCGCGTGCGACGTGCAGGGCTATAACTACGCCGATCCAGCGGCCGACGCGTTTCATAAAGTCAATCCGACGGTCCCTGTGATGGGCACGGAGCAAGTCAGTGCCGTGGCCACGCGCGGCATCTACGTGATGGACCCGCAACACGGCTACGTCGGCTCCTACGACCCCTACACCACCTCCGGCCGCGCCTCCTGCGAGGGTTGGTGGAGTTTCTGCAACGCGCGGCCGTGGCTCGCCGGAGGCTTCATCTGGACGGGCTTCGACTACCGCGGCGAGCCTTCGCCCTACGGGTGGCCCAATATCAGCTCGCAGTACGGCATTATCGATACCTGCGGCTTTCCGAAGGACAGCTTCTTCTACTTCCAGGCGTGGTGGACGTCGAAGCCGGTGCTGCACCTGTTCCCGCACTGGAACTGGCCGGGGTTGGAGGGCCAGGAGATCGCGGTCTGGGTGCACTCGAACCTGGAGCGGGTGGAACTGTTCCTCAACGGCCAGAGCCTCGGCGCCAAAGACATGAAGAAGGACTCGCACCTGGCGTGGAACGTCAAATACACTCCCGGCGCGATTGAGGCGCGGGGATACAAAGACGGCAAGCAGGTGATGACGGCGAAGCGCGAGACCACCGGGCCGGCGGCGAAGCTGGTGCTCGCAGCGGACCGCCAAGAGATTTCGGCCGATGGCGAGGATGTGGCGACGTTCGCGGTCGAGGTGCAGGACGCGCAGGGCCGCTCGATTCCGATAGCAGATAACCAGGTGAACTTCCGGGTTTCCGGCCAAGGCAAAGTGATCGGCGTAGGGAACGGCGACCCGACCAGCCACGAATCCGATCAGGGCAGCTCGCGTAAAGCCTTTTGCGGTCTTTGCATGGCCCTGGTGCAATCCACCAAGGCAGCGGGAAATATCACGGTGGAGGCAAGCTCGCCCGGGTTGATCCCGGCCAGCGTCGCGATCTCCTCAAAAGCCGTGAAGCTCCGCCCCCAAGTGCCGGCTTGGGAGCGCGAGGTCCCGGCGGGCGAGGGAATCACGGGCCTGTGGAGACCCGCGCCGGTAGTTGCGGCGGCGGGCCCCGGCGGCGGTTTCGGCGGAGGAGTTGGCCAGGTCTTCACTTTCCGGCAGAGTGGGAATTCGCTCGCTGGAACCGTTGAGGGCGGCGGCTCGACGCCCATCGCAATCGAGAATGGAAAAGTGGATGGCGCCAACATCTCCTTCAGCGCCGCCAACGTTGCCTACACCGGAACGCTGAAAGGAGACGCGGTCGAACTGCAGCGGACCGGCGGCGCCCCGGGTGGCCGGGGAGGACGCGGTGCCCCGGCCGAGCCTGCCGGACCGCGCCCGGCTATCGGCCCGCCGCCCGACGGTTCGGACCCGTCGAGAGGTGTGGGGGGAGGACGTGGGCCGCAAACGCCCGCGCCGATTATCCTTCAAAGGGCGAAGCGGTAGTTGAGGCTGCCCAAGGAGACGACAGTTTCTTCTCTATATGCGTCCAAGCACCCACGGCTGCCGTGAGTGTCGAATCGACACCTGGGCGTTGTGGAGTAGAATCAGAAGTGAAGGAATGCCGGACACAAACAAGCATGGCCAGCCATTCCAAATGCCTCGGCATCAGGAATCCGTGTGTCCGTCGAAGCCGGACGCGTCTGCGTTAGCGAGACTGTTGGACGAGTGGATGCACGGCGATGAGACGGAACAGCGGGAGACCTTCGAAGTCCTACGCCGTTCCCTGGACGAAGATCGACCTGACGGCTATAAGCTCTTCCTATGAGCCGGTAAAGCGCTGCCGCTCCTATGAGCCGGTAAAGCGCTGCCGCATTTCCAGGTGCGTTAAACTCTTCAACGAGGCGAAACATGCGACGGAGAGAGTTCTTGTCCGCGGCCGCGGCATCGGCGGCGATGGCGCAAACGCCACCGCCGGCCGCGCAGCGTAAGGGCCGCCTGAAACAATGCGTGACCCGCGGAGTGTTCGCGCGGAACATGAGCTTCGAGGAGACTTGCCGCGAGGCGGCGGATTTGGGATGCAAGGGATACGACCTGATCGGCCCGGCGGACTGGCCCACGCTCAAGAAGTACGGGCTGGTTCCCACCATGTATCCGCCTGGTCCGGGCGGCGCCATTCCAGACGCGTTAAACCGCAAGGAGAATCACGAAAAGCTCGAGAAGCTGATGCATGCGGCGCTGGATGAAGCGGCAGTCAACGGGGTGCCGGGCGTCATCACGTTCTCCGGCAACCGCAAGGGCATGGCCGATGCGGAAGGCGCCGACAACTCGGTGGCCTTCCTGAACCGTGTCAAGACGCATGCCGAGGACAAGGGCGTCACCATCTGCATGGAGTATTTGAACAGCAAGGTCAATCACAAGGACTATATGTTCGACCACATCGCGTGGGGTGTGGAGGTGATGAAGCGCGTCAATTCACCGCGGGTCAAGATCCTCTACGACATTTATCACGCGCAGGTCATGGACGGTGACATCGTGCGCAATATTCGCGACAACTTCCAATGGATTGGCCATTTCCATACGGGCGGAAATCCGGGGCGGCACGAACTGGATGAGACCCAGGAACTGAATTACCGCTTTATTGCCCAGGCCATCGCGGATCTGGGGTACACGGGATATGTGGCGCACGAATACTCGCCCGCGCCAGGGCGCGATGCGCTTACCGGCCTCAAGCAAGCGATCGGGATTTTCGACGTCTGATAATGAATACCAATGCCTAAGATCGCGAAGATTCAAGCGTACCGTGTGGAGTTGCCCCTGCACGAGGGCAGCTATAAGTGGTCGGGCGGGAATTCGGTCGAGGTCTTCGATTCCACCGTCGTGGCTGTCCACACCGACGCGGGCATCACCGGATATGGGGAGGTTTGCCCGCTGGGGCCAGCCTACCTGCCGGCATATGCCGAAGGTGCGCGCGCAGGCATCGCCAAGCTGGCGCCACAGTTGATCGGCCTGGAAGCCACCGATCTGGGCGTGTTGAACGGGCACATGGATGCGGCGCTGCGCGGCCATCCCTACGTGAAATCGGCGCTGGATATGGCCTGCTGGGATATTCTTGGCAAAACCGCCGGGCTGCCGCTGGTGACGTTGCTGGGCGGGCGGTATGGCGAGACCTTCCCGCTCTACCGCGCCATCTCGCAGGAGAGCCCGGACCAGATGGCGGAGATGGTGGCGCTCTATCGTTCGGAAGGCTACACCAAGTTCCAACTCAAAGTGGGCGGCGATCCGGATACCGACATCGAGCGCATCCGCCGGGTGGCGGCGGGCCTGGAGCGCGGCGACGTGCTGATCGCCGACGCCAACACCGGGTGGACCCAGCACCAGGCGTTGCGCGTGGTGGACGCGGTGCGCGAAGAAGATGTCTACATCGAACAGCCCTGTGCCAGCTATCAGGAATGTCTGGTGGTGCGACGCCACACCAACCGGCCCTTCGTGCTGGATGAGGTAGTGGACAGCCTCGCCATGGTGGTGGAAGGCGCCCGCGACCAGGCAATGGATGTGATCAACCTGAAGATTTCGAAAGTCGGCGGCCTGACCAAAGCGCGCCAGATCCGCGATCTGTGCGTTTCGCTGGGCATTGCGCTGACCATTGAGGATACCTGGGGCGGCGACATCATCACCGCCGCGATTGCGCACCTGGCGCATTCCACGCCGCCGGCATTGCTCTTCACGGCGACGGATTTCAATAGCTACGTGACGGTGAGCAACGCCACTGGCGCGCCGCAGCGGCAGAATGGGCGGATGGCGGCGACGCTGACGCCCGGCTTAGGCGTCGAGCCGCGCTGGGACGTGTTGGGGCAGCCGGTGATCTCGGTGTGATGTGAGCGACAGAGTCTTACGCCCCGTTCCGGGGCTACTCGGACTCACGACAGGTTCCACACGGCTTACGCCGTGGGCTATGGTCTTTCGCCCTGCGGGCTTGGCAGGCTGAAGCCTGCCCCACCAACTGGGGCTACTCGGACTCACGACAGGTTCCACACGGCTTACGCCGTGGGCTATGGTCTTTCGCCCTGCGGGCTTGGACCGGCCGGGCTGCGCCCGGCNNGGCCAGGAGGCCTGTCCTACCCAGCACCAGAGCAGTTCTCTACTTCATTTCGCCTTTGAGGACTTCGACGGCTTTTTCGATCTGGCGGTCGTGGTGGCTCAAGAAATCGGGCGGCGTGTTGTCGCTATAAAAGTCCGGCGGAACGCCGAAGTTCTCCATGTTCTGGCCGCTGGAAGTGTAGACTCCCGAACCAGGTGTGCGCAGTACCGAGCCGTCCATCAAGGTGAACGATCCCGTGCCGATCACCGCTCCCATGGTCGGGACGCCGACGATCTTCCCGAGGCCCAGCTCGCGGATGCCTTCCGGGAACATTTCGGCGTCGCTCGCCGAGCGCTCGTTTTGCAGCACCGCCAGCGGGCCGAAGAAGGCCTGGGCCGGACGTTTGACGTCGAGCGAATCGCGATTGCGCGTGGACTGGTACGCTTTGCGCTGGTTGAGGATGGCCAGCAGTTCCTGGTCGATGCCGCCGCCGCCGTTGAAACGTTCGTCGATGATCAACGCCCGTTTGTCCTGGTTTTCGAGCAGGTCCTCCTGGAACTTGGCGAGCGATGGGGCGTCCATGGCCTTGATGTGCAGGTAACCGATCTGGTTATTGGAAAGCGCGTCCACCTGGGCTTTGCGGTCGGCCACCCAACGGTCGTATGCCAGGTTGCTTTGCGCGGCCGAGGTCAGCGGGTCGAGCGATACCGTCCAGGCGCCATCCGTGGTGGGCTTGGAGTTGACCAAGAATTCAAACTTGCGGCCGGGCAGAATGTTGAAGAGCTTCCAGTAATTGTCGGTGGTCTTCAGGTCCTTATCGTTCACCGCGAGAATGTAGTTACCGGTAGCCAGCTTGACGTAATCGTGATCGGCCGGTCCCTTCTTGTAGATGTAGGAGACCTTGTAGAAGCCCGACGCATCCGGCTCCATATCGAAGCCCGGATAGCGGGTCTGCACGCGCTCCTCCTGGTTCACGCGGCCGGGGATCAAGCCGCCGGCGGAGATGCCGGTGTGAGAGGCGTTCATGTCGCCGATCATTTCCATGATCAGATTGTGTAGCTCCTCCGTGTCGGCGATATACGGGAGCAGCGATTCATAGGTATCTTTGTTAGCGGCCCAATTGGCGCCGTGCATGTTGGCGTCGTAGAAACGATTCTTCATGACGCGCCAAGCTTCCTCGAAGACCTGGCGGCGCTCCGCGGGGATGTCGAGTTCCATGCGGACCGAGAAAACGATGCGCCGCGGACCGGGCCCGGTGGCCGTTGCCGTGGCCGCCGCGGCAGCACCGCCGCTTCCACTGCGTCCTCCACGGCCACCGCCGGTGGCAGCAGCCGCTGCGGGCGCGGTGTCGGCAGCAGCCGCGCCGCCGGCGGGGATGGCGAGGCTAAAGAGCCCCCCGCCCTGCATGAAATAGATGCTACGGCCATCGCGCGCCCAAGTGGCTTCGCCGCCGCCTCCGAAACCGCCCCCGCCGCCACGGCCACCGCGTCCGCGTCCGGCGGCGGCATTATCGGTGACGGTGGTGTTGAGGTGGGTGAGACGGGAACCGTCATCCGCGATGGTATACATTCCGGGCCCTGCGGCAGCCGCGTCGGCCGCCGGCGCGGCGGCGCCGGCGGCACCGCCGGCGGAGAAGAGATAGGTGTGGCCATCGGGCGATGGAGTGACGCTCTGGACGCCCGCCATGGTCGTGACCTGGGTGATCCGGCGTTCGATGCCGTCCCAGACGATCTTCACTTGCACATTGGTGGGCACGGCGGCGGCGCCTGCTCCGCCCCGGCCGCCGCGCCCGCCGCCGCCCGTAGCGGCCGTGGCGGCCGCGTCGGCTTCGGCTTGCGCCTCAGTGTTGATGTCGTGGTCGTTGGGATCTTTCTCGAAGGGCGTGAAGGCCATGCTATAGAGCAGCGATGTGCCGCGGCCGCCGGTGGAGGCGATGCCGTTGCTGCCGCCTTGCCCGCCGAGGAACAACAACTTCTTGCCATCGGGAGTCCACTTGGCGCCGCGCGAGGTCATGAACTGCTCGCCGGTGACCATGTGCTCCTGGCCGGATTCCAGCTCCTTCACCCAGACGTGTGTGCGGAGCAACGAGTCGGCCTTGGAATAGGAGATCCATTTGCCGTCGGGCGAAAACTGCGGCTCGCCGATGTTGCCGCCGGGGCTGGAAGCCAGAATGTCGTCCTTCAGGGTGTCGAGATCGACGTTGTGAAGCTTATGGTCGGTGCCGGTCCACAGAAACGTCTTGGAATCGGCCGCCCAGACGATGGCGCTCTTGTCGCAATCGGCGTCGGTGATCTTCTTGAGGCTCTTGCCCAGCTCGTCGGAGATGTAAATCTCTTCGCGGCCGGTGCGATCGGAAACAAAGGCGATCCACTTGCCATTCGGCGACCAGTGCGGGCTGTGCTCCTTCCAGGGTGTTTCGGTGACGCGCTGGAGTGCTCCCTGATCGGTAGGGATGGTAAAAATTTCGCCGTGCACCACGATGGCCGCGCGTTTGTTGGAAGGCGACAGGCTGAAGCCTTCGGCCTCATTGGTCAGGGTGACCAGCTCAGTCTTATTCTCTTTGAAATCGCTCTTGACGTCGATGTGGATCTCGCTCGACTTGCCGCTCGAGGTGTCCAGCTTCCAGATGCCGAAGTTGTCTTCGTAAACGATCACTTTGCCGTCGGCCGAGATGCTCGGGAAAAAGAGGTTGCCGTCGGTGTGGTGGGTCACTTGAACGGGCTTGCCGCCCTTATCGGAAATCTTCCAGATGTTGTTCTCGCTCTTCATCACTTCCGGGCTGCCCGGCTTGATGGTCTTTTCGTTGGGCAGCTCATTCGAGACGAAAAAGATTTCGCCATTCAATCCGTACATGGGCCAGAACATGTTGCCATGATAGTCTTCGTCGCCCAGCCTGGTGAACTTCCTGGAGGCGAGGTCCTCGACCCACACGTCGGCCGCATAGGCGCCGCGATAATGTTTGCGGGACCAGACGCTGGGATGGCGTTGGAAGGCGAGCTTGGAGCCGTCGGGCGAATAGCTGGCCCAGGCGCCCCAGTCGGTATCGATGGCGCGCTCAATGCCGCCCGCCGCGGGAACCTGCCAGAGAGTGGCAACCGAGGGGAAAGCGCCGTTCCCGCGGGTGGAAGAGAAGACTATGTTCTTTCCGTCGGGCGTCCAGCCCACCACGTTGTCGTCGGCGCTGTGAAAGGTCAACTGACGCGGTTCGCCGCCGGCCGAGGCAATCACAAAGACGTCGTAGTTGCCTTCGCGATTCGAGGAAAAGGCGACCCACTGGCCGTCCGGAGAGAAGCGCGGAAACTGGTCGCGCGCATTGTTGACCGTCAGGCGTTCGACGCCGGAGCCGTTTTCATTGGCAATCCAGATATCGCCGAGATAGCTGAAAGCCACCTTGCCTTTGGAATAGGCCGGGTGGCGAAGCATCTTGACCTGCCCTTGCGCCAGAACGGGCAGGAGCAGCAGGGCCATGGCTTGCAGGAATCTTCGGATCATCGGAACCTCCAGGTTTACGGAATACAGAGATATTAATCTCTATCTCCCCCAAAGGCAACCAAACGTGCCGGCATGGATGGCGTGTGATTGGCGGGCGGCAGGCGGCAGAGGGCCCGGTTGCGGAACGAAGCCAATTTGGGGGGCCGGCGTTTCCGGGGCGGGAGGGAATGGCGCGGGCTGGGGGNNGCCGGACCAGGGGGTCCGGCGCAGGCGAGGGCGCCTGCCCCACTTTGTCAGGAACGAAGCCAATTTGAGCGTGAGGGGCTGCGCGTTCAGGGGCTTCGCTGGGCTGAGCGGCGGGGCGTTCGGCTTGGAGTTTCTTCAGTTCCTGACGGGCGAGGAGGCTGGAGCGCTGGATGTCATTCTTGCGGCGCTGGAGGCGGGCAAAAGCCGCAGAGCCGCAATTCCAGCCGCGGCCGAGTTCGCGGCCGGGCATGGGTGTTGAGTTACCTTGCAGGTGATATTCCCAATATTGGGAGTCGACGCGTTCCATGCGGCGGAGCTGCCAATCATTGCGGATGAGGATGTCGACGTAGAACTGCTCCTGGGCGGAGGCGGGTTGACATTCCTTGTAGTAGAAGTTGGTGAGGCCCTGGAGATCGGAGGGATCTTCACCGCGGATGATGTTGGATCGCGCGTCGATGCCGGATTTCAGGGCATTCATACGGGAGACGGCCTTGCCCTCAACGGAGCGGGGGCCGGTGGATTTGCGGGAATTGCGGCGATTGGCCACGATTTGAAGAAGCGTAGACATAGAAAGGTCCTTGTCGGCGAAACCGGGTTGTGAAACGGAAATGGAGATGAGCGTGGAGGCCCATCCCGGTTTCAGGGTAGCAGGCGGGAATTCGGAGTTTGAGGGGTTATTGGTCTAAATGGTTGAAAAGGTGGGGAAGATAAAGTCGATGGGGCTGTGAACGAGGTTAGCCATTCAGGCGATATTTTGAGAGAGCCGAGGCTTTGGGCTAGTGCTTTGACCGCGTGATTTGGTGCTAGTGGAACTCCGCTCCCTTACGGTCGCGGCTCTGATCCGAGTCGCGCTTCAGGAAGCGGTATTCCAATGGGCTAAAAGCTCGCGGTCATGGGACTAGTTGATGCTGGGGACAGGCTCACATGGCCGGGCGCGAATTTCTCCCTTGGGCACTGCCCTCACGAAACAGCCGAACTTGATCTGCTCTTCCAGCCGGCACGACCAGACCAGTTCGTCATTCCACACCGTGATATCGGGGCAGCCGTCGCACATGCTCATGGACCCGTCGCAGAGGATGTCCGCGGGCTGGATGATGGTGACCGATTGAAGATGCAGTCGCCTGAACAGGTTGAGAGGGTTCTTTCCGATGGAACGGAGGAACTTCCTGGCGACCCCTCGCAGTCCTCGATCGAGAGGTGCGAGGAGGAGCATGGCCTTCCCCTTCCTCTGAACACTGGGCTTTGTGTAGGCCAGGTATGTGCCCTTCCGGAGATGGTTGATGGTCTGGGCCAGCTCCATGAACTTGGGTCCAACATACCCGTATATGGTCTTCTTCGTTCCGATGCGCCCCGTCAGCAACCACTTGAAGGAGTCGGCTTTCCCGGTGCCGTTCAAGTAGGCACTGGGTTCGAAATCCGGATATCTCGTGCGGATCGCCTCCACCACGTCGTTGGAGAGGATATCCAGCCGCTGGTTCTGCTCCGGAGTGGAATAGACAATTGGGCTCATGTCTACCTTGTCAGCGCCCGCGTAATAGTCAAACCTCGACTCCAGGACGGCCGCCCGGATGGCGATGAAGACGATGACGTGCACGATATCGATGTGCTCCTGTCCCCACGCCAGAATGTCCGGAACGTACTGCAACGTATCCGCATACACGGTTGAGTTGAAGGCGCATGAGAGCCCACCCACCTCGGCGAGCATCTCGGCGAAGCTGAGCCGGAGCGCGTTCAGCTCGATCTCGGTCTTTCCCCGCCAGTGGGGGCGGTGCTGCTTGCTGTCGATGTGGAAGGTGAATCCGGCCGCGCCCGCTCTCTTCAACTCGAGCAGTAGTTCCTTATTCAGGGCCAAGCCGTTCGTGTTGATGATTGGTTTGAAACCGTCCCGAGCAACCAGGCGCACGATCTCGACGATGCCGGGATGGACGAGGGGATCTCCTCCGGCAAGAGAGACACCATCAGTCTTCCGGTATTTCTTGAAGATTGCCAGGTCTCGTTTGATCTGGTCGAGGGGCTTATGTCCCTTGGGGTCATTTTCACGGTAGCACCCCTCACAGTGCAGATTGCAGGCCTTGGTGACCTCGAGCCAGGAGATGGCATTGTCAGGCAGGTTCCATGGGAGCCGGTAGTACCTGTTGTGGTCGAGAAACAGCGTCATGAAAACTCCTTGCCTGGGATCATTTTATCCGGAGTTTCCGTTTTGGACTTCCGGGTCCCATTCAGTATAAATCAAACCGATATTCTTTGGTCCTGTAGTCCTGCGCCTGTCCCGAGAAGTGGCGATGGTCAAGCGCTAGCAAGACACCGGCGGCAAGACCGCCGGCGCTACCAGTTGGTCTTGTTGGCAGGCTGAAGCCTGCCCCTGGAGTTTCTACATTTTC
>PMTR01000121.1 GCA_003167255.1 Bryobacterales bacterium | reverse complement strand
CAGTCCTGGGCAGCACCCCGCGGCAACGGTAGCGCATCCAGGATAAGCTTCACGTTCTCCGGGATCGGAAGGAACACCGCATCGCCGGTCTTTTGGGTGTACAAAAAAACTCGCCAGGTATTCTTCTCAGCCGCGGCCCAACAAACTAACGACCCGGTAGCGTTGCGCCAGCAGGGTTGTGGCCTTTCGGCGGCTGACGGCGTGAGCGGGCGACAGTGGAAAGGCATAAAATCGTGCGGTCAGAGGACTAGCGATCCGTGCCCGGGATTGAACACTCATGCCTGCCGGGGCACCACTGCCGACGTGCCTCTAGGTGCGGTCGGCAGCCACAAGCGCCGGCACGATTGCCTGTGCGACGGCGGTTTACTGCCGGCGCACGTCTACTGATCGCACATCTCCATCTTGCAGATTGATGGAGCAGGAGAACCCGAAGGAGTCGGAACGTAAGCGCACGTCCGCTCGTGCGGTTCCTACGATCCAATCGGCCCGTCCGGGACGATCATCCACGCGGATGGACAGAAAATCGACGTGCTGGTAGCCGTCGCGACGGACACGGTCCTCTACCGCTCGTTGACAGGAATCCATCGCCACCCTGCTCGGAGACCGGTCGGCATCACCGCCGCCCTGCCTACCACGGTCACGATCGATGGGATCGATCTGCGCGGAACGTACTTGGCCGGTGTCGAAGTTGACCGAGCAAGAGAAACGGTAAGTCTCATCCCGATCATAGCCGCGGCGGATGTCCAACATGCCTGTCACCCAGTCCTGGCGGCCGGGGCTATTATCCAAAGCCGTCGTTCGAAACGCGATGTTTCCGGTATGGAAACGATCGAACGCCTGCTGTTTAACAGCATCCTGGCAGACCCGCACCGCCTGGTCAGTGGTAAACCGCTGGCCTCCCCGCTGGCCCCGGCCACCGTCCATTCCACTACGACCCTCATTATCGGGATCACCGCGATCGCCGCCCCAAGTGAGATCGAAGGTGTAGCCTGCAGCCCCGCTATCGGGATCTTGAATTCGAACGACAGCGCCTGCGCCGTTTTGCGGACCGCGCACCAGTTCCTGGCTACCGCGCCCGTCCACGCCTGTAAACCGGAAGTTTGGAGGATTGGGCGGTATCTCACCGGTGCATTCGAACCGGCGCCACTGCGGAGGCTGCCCGGCGAGATTCCTTAGTGTCGCATTACCTCCGCGAACCTCTACCTCTGCCGCCCCGTCAACCACAACTTCGATCGTGCACTTGCCCCGGTCAGGACTGCCACCCCCAGTGATACTGGCCCTACGTTGAACTGTTTGGCCGCTTGCAGTTCCGGCAATCGCGGCAAAGGCAGCCACCCCGATTGTTAACAAACGTTGATTCCTATGTGCTTTTGTGTTCAATTTTCACCCCTGGATTAACCCAAGCACTCCTATGGCCAAACTCCTCAAATCCCCAGATTTCAGCTATTTCGATTGGCCAGCGACAAAACGAGTCGAAGAATCGGAAATATCTGCACGCCGCGCGGAAAGGGCGAGAACACCAAGTCGTAGCGCGCCGCTCACCATGGTCGAGTATCTCGATTTTCAATGCCCCTTCTGCAAGAACTTCGAGGCGACCACGTTCGCGGATATCCCCACTTTTTGTCCAAGTGGATATGAAGTGGACCCCGCCGGTCCGCCATCTGGTAAGGGACGATATCCCCGCGTATCAAGAACGATTCAGCGATATCCATGGTCACCCGTTTGCCCATGAAGGAATCGCCACTACCAATTCCCCGGCACTCACGGTTGACAGCCGTTGCGCAACCCGTCCAGATCTTTGAACTGTGACGTTGGACAGGAACAGTCGCGAACCCGCTCCGCCCGTATCCGCGCCCACCTTAGGGCTCGTTCCGAAATAACCTTGCCGAACGCTCCCTTACGGTCGCGGCTCCGATGTGCTTTCAGAGCCGCGACCGTAAGGGAGCGGTGGTTGGCGATTGAGACGGTTATTTATTGACAGGCCCTTAGTGGGCGCGGCCGCCTGGCGCCATTAGGGCATTGGCTTCGTCAAGAAACGCCGGCTGGGTATCTACTGTATCGGCTCTTTGAGATCGGTCGGGTACGGCGGCCTGCAGTTCCTTGCGTGCCTTTTCCGTCTCGCCCAGCCGGTAGTGAGTCATGGCGATCAGTATCGAATCAGTCGAGTAATAAAATCCGCGTTTGATGGCCACACTACGCAGACCATCGGAGCGCTGCAGTGTCTCAAGGGCTTGGCGATATTGGCCATTGCGGTATTGCGCGATTCCCAAAGTAGTAAGAAGTGTCGGGTTCCAAGGATATGCCTGAAGCGCGGTGACGGCCGACTGCAGCGCGCCCCGGTAATCCGCAGCCGCTCTCCCGGGATCGTCCAGGATCGCCCGGGTATCGTGATTCCACTTTCCTATGTCATCCCCGCGACGGCTAGCCAATTCCAGGGCCGCTCGCCGCAGCTTGGGATCCACATTCCGATCCGCCTCGATCTGGCCGCCCACATCGCTCCCGCGGAAGAATTTCTCCCGCAGCGAATTCACGAGTTCGGCAGCACCGGGGCTGTATGCGGATGTGGTCCCCCATATTCGAAGCTCCTTGTCGCCAGTACACGAATAAACACGCTCGCCGTCGGGACTGAACACCACTTTTCGCACCGGGGAGCCGCGGCCGGGGAGACTCAGTAGTTCATCTGCCGATCTGTCGAAAACTCGCAAGCCGCCGGTGATTGTTCCCGAGACTAACCGGCTGCCGTCCGGGGAAAAAGCGATGTCAGTGGGCTGGGAAGACTGACTGGTGTATGCAGAGCCGGTCAACTTGCCGCTGAGGGCGTTCCAAACAAATACTCCGGCTGGCGAGGTGGCTGCAACGGTTCTCCCGTCCTTGCTCATGGCGGCGGCCCAAGTTCGGTTCACGGTGGCCGGCAAGCGAAATTGCCGGATTGGAGTATGTCCGCCCAGGGGCTGCCATAAAGCCACCAGTGAATCGGAGTTCGCCGGATGGGCGACGTTTCCGCACGCGATCAGCAGCCGGTCTCCTACCGGATTGAATGCCAGCGAGACCACGGAGGCAGCCACCTTCATCCGGTTCACCGGCTTGCCGCTGCGCAGGTCCCATACGATAGCGGTGCGGTCCCACGCGCCCGATGCCAGATGGGCGCCATCGGGATCGAAGGTTATCGCGGTCACGGCAGTTTCGTGTCCGCGCAATGTCTGGATGGCCGCGCCGGAGCGAGCATCCCATATACCGATGCTGCCGTCTCGCAGTCCCGCCGCGATGCGGGAACCATCGAGGCTGTACGCGACGGAGTCATAATTCAAATATGGGGAGAGGTAACACAGATCGCCGTAACAATACGGCTCCGAAGCCGTTTTCCAGGAGAGAACCTGCTCACCCGAAACCGCATCCCATATCTCCACCGCGCCCGGATGTTTAATAGCCATCCGGGATCCATCCGGGCTCAGCGCGATGGAACTGTACGGGTGAGGCGTCTGCCGGAGAAGTTCACCAGCCAAAGTGGGAACGTCCCATACGCGGGCTTCCCCATTGCGGGCACCCGCGAAGAGCCGTTTGCCATCCGGACTGAACGCAAGGCTCGCTACCACGCCGTCTACCGGAGTGCCCAGAAAACTCGCGATCTGATCTCCCGAAGAGGATCTCCAAAGCCGCACCGCGACATCGCTGCGCGCCGAGGAAGCAAGCAGGGAACCATCCGGACTGAATATGACTGCCACCACTCCCCCGACATGTCCGGGGAGAGTCAGGACGGTCTTGCCGGAATTCACGTCCAGCACGCGCACACCCGGCCCACTTCCCACCGCTATCCGGTTTCCGTCGGGGCTGATTGCAATCGGGTACCTGCCTGCGAGGAGGTTCATTGGAAGCGGGCGCGAGCTTCCCTCAAAGAGGTCGGCGCGCAGAAGAGCGCGCGACGTGCCTATGTCCCAAACACTCAGCGCCCCACTACCCGTTACCGCAGCGACGCGCCGGCTGTCGGCCTGGAATGCGATGCAGGTGACGGCGCTGGAAAAGAAGCCTGGCGAATGGTCAGCAAGTTTGACGTCCAATTGATTCCGCGCGGACGATACATCCCAGACACGGAACCGGCCATCGTATGTTCCGGTAGCAATCTGCCCACCGGATGGGCTCAACTCTACAGCAGTCAGGTGGTCGGCTTCCCCCAATTCGGGTTTCGCCCGAACCGCTCCCGACTCGAGATTCAGGAGGCTCAGAGAGCTGAGTTTGAACGCCAGGACATCTCTGCCATCCCTTGCGATCGCGAGGACCGTTCCGAAGCCCCCGTGGACTCGAACGGGCGCGTATGTTTCCGCGTTCCACACGTGAATTGCGTCCCCCGAACCCCAGTAGACCCGCTGAGGGGCACTGGAAAATGCAAAGCCGGGCAGGGCGTCTGTAACATCATGGGCGAAGAGACTATCGGTGTATAGGGTTGCGAGACTTGGGTCAGTGCGACGCCAGAGAAGCCCCCATTCAAAGCCGCGCATCGCCGGATCGGTGCGCAAGAGCCGATTTTGTGCCGTAGGCACGTCGGCCAACCGTAACGCGAGGTCCGCGGCAGCCATATTGGCGACGTAATTCATGTGCATCGCCGCGGTGCGTTGGCGTTCCGATCGCAAGTACAGCAAGCTGCTGATCACCAGACCAACCAGCATGGCGAGACCGATCGCCATGGCTGCCGCGATTGGCCCTTTGTGCCGGCGCGTAAATTTGCGAAGCCGGTAGACCGTGTCGGGCGGGCTCGCCAGGACCGGCTCGTCGCGCAGGTGACGAACCACGTCAGCAGCAAATTCGGAGGCGGAAGGATACCGCCGCGTACGGTCCTTCTCCAGTGCCTTCATGGTGATGAATTCCAGATCTCCACGAAGCTGCTGGTGAAGCATCTGGAGGTCTGTGGCGCGAAGTCTGGCCACTTCGGAGGCGCGCGCCCCGGAACTGCGGAGGCGGTCGGACGGTTTGGGCGGTTCGACCTCCCGGATGAGGCGGACGATTTCCGCGAAACCCAAACGTCGCATCTCCTTCGGATCGAACGGCACCGCGCCCACCAGGAGTTCATACAGCATCACGCCGAGCGAATAGATGTCGGTAGTGGTATCCACCTCCACATCGGTGGCGCCGGCCTGCTCCGGACTCATATAAGCGGGCGTCCCGACCAGCACGCCCATATGAGTAAATAACGTTCGCTCCGTAAGCCTTTGATGGGTTGCCTTGGCGACGCCGAAGTCGATCACTTTCGGCAGCGGCTTGCCATCCACCAATTCGACCAGCACATTCGATGGCTTGATATCCCGATGGATCACGCCTCTTTGATGAGCGTGGTGGATGGCGTGACATACCTCGCAAAAGAGTTCCAGACGTTGCCGCGTGCTCAAACGATGGCGGTCGCAATATTCCGTAATGGGAATACCGCGCACGTACTCCATGGCGAAATACGGCACGCCGCTCTCAGTCGCGCCGGCATCCAGCACGCGCGCGATATTCGGATGGTCCATCATCGCCAGCGCCTGGCGTTCGGATTCGAAGCGTGCGATTACCTCCTTGCTGTCGAGCCCGTGCTTGATGATTTTGAGTGCGACTTGTCTGTGGATCGGCTCCCGTTGCTCGGCGAGATAGACGGTGCCCATTCCGCCCTCTCCCAGAAGGCGAAGCGTGCGGTATGGTCCGAACCATCGGCCGGCTTCAGTCCCGAGGGCCGGTGCGCTAAGGCTTTTGGTAGCGGCTTCCGAGCTCGGCTCGCACTGTGGGCAGACACCGCAATCGTTTAGCTTTCCCCCGCAGCCCAGACAGTTCGCAGACGGCGTTGACAAGTGACGTGCTCCAGGCAGCAATCATACAGGACAGCCTGCGTGGAATACTTGACGGCGTCGGCTATCGTGAATGGGATGGACAAACCTTGGCATTGATCAGCTCAGAGGACCTGTTTAGGATCCTCACAGGAGTTTACCTGGATGGAACGAGCCTCCGGCAAATGAACCGGCCACTCATGGGGGTACCAGAGGCGGCTGGCTCGCACGGGGTACTGCGCGAATCGAGTCTAGTCTGATCTGACGCCACTTCAGAACCGCGATGCTGTTCTCCGATGAATCGATTTCCGAGTGGCGTTATCCGACGAAATCGCTCGACAATGGCGTACCTCGGCAGCTTGCTTCCAGGCAGGACCGAAATCGAGTGACCATGCATTTTCCGATAACGGCTGTGAAACAGGCTTCTCGTAGAATGAGCTTGGCCGACTCCCAGATCCGCGCGCCGGCCAGCCGCAGATCGCGGTTTGGGCAGCGTTATCAGTGAATATCGCTAGCCCTGAGCCAGGGAGACCACATCCGCGCTTTGGGCGTTTTTGGGCGTTTTCCGTCAAGTTGACGTGACGGGACATATCAGGACCGATTATTGCGGGGACGGCGTTTCGAGGCCAGTCTACGATAAGGCGGTTTTTCATCCACATTTTCGCTTCCGATGCCTGCACTATTGGCGACTCGTCGTGAGGACAGCGGCTGGACCTGTTGGCCAAGAAGAAAGGCTGCGGAAGCTGCGTGGCGGAACCGGAGCTGGTGGGATAGAGTCAGTACATTCCGGCAAGTGCCAGCTTAGCGGGCATTATTTCGCGGCGGTATCGATTTCGGCGATGCCGATGTTGGCGTGCAGATCCGACATGGAAAAGAAGAAGCGATCACCAACGAGGGCGATGCCGATGGCAGCCGGGTCGCCGACGACCAGAGCGTGCGAGCCTTGCGGGCGAAATACCAGGAGCGGCGGACCGGCGCTTCTTCCTGAGGTGGGATCGAACGGCACCGTCCAGATCGAGTAATAAGCGCCTTCGGCTAAAAGATAAAACAGCCTGCGCGACCCCGGGGCCCACTGGAAAAAGGCGCCGCCCTGGGTGCCCAGATCGAGCGGAATCCATTCGCTCTCGGCGATGACCCGGTCTTCGCGATAGGGGGCCACAAACGCTCCTCCCGCGGTGAACGCAAGCCAGCGGCCGTCCGGCGAGACGTGGGGCGCGTAGATGCGCTGGGCACCCACCATCAGGACTTGCTGCTTGCCCGATTGCACATTGACCAGGCCGACCTTGCCGGCAGTACTGCCGCCAAAATCGTGCAGGATCACTTTCTTGTCATCCGGCGACCAGTCTGTAATCCGGCCGCAGTTGCCGCAGATTTTGTGCGGCGCGCCGCCTGTGGCCTGGACTACATAAGTGATAGATCCCTTGGGTGTGGTCGCGCGAAACGCAACCAGCGATCCATCGTGAGATCCCACCAGGTATCCTTTCGACTCGTTTGTATCGGTCAGGCGGGCCTCCTTGCCGGAACTCAAGTCCCGCAGCCACAGGTCCCCCTGGCCGGCGTCGTGCGCCCAATACACCAGGCGGTTGGGTCCCATCGCCGTGGGGTACGCCTGCGTGCGATCACCCGTAGTCATGCGTTGCGGCTCGCCCGAGGCCACCCCTTGGTCGGGATCGATCTTCAGCGACCAGATGTGACGGCGGCTGGCGCTGGAATCGGAGTAGACCAGGCGCGTCCCGCCTGCGCCAACCGCATCGGTGTAACGATCGGCCCAACCGCTGGTAACAGGCTCCAGCTTTCCGAGTTGCGTCGCGCCGGGAGTGAGGCGCGTACGCCACAGATCCTCCGTGGATTTCCGGAAGCCGTTAAAATACAGCCAGTCGCCGTCCCAGGCTTCCAACTCTGGCCGTCTAAAACCGGCCGCCCTCATCCCAGGGCCGGCGTGGAGGGGTGTTTTTCGGCCATCCATCGAAAGGAACCAGAAGTCCCAGTCCGCCCATAGGTAGCTTGAGCCCCCCGTGAGCAGCAGCCCTTTACTATCCGGGGACCAGACGTAGGTCCTGTTAACGGTCGATGTGATGTTTCCCAGTTTCGGGTCCAGGAACACCGGCTCGCCCCCTGCGGAAGGGATCAGGAGAAAGCTAGCGGCCCCGCTCCGATACAACTCGGCGGAGATCCAGCGGCCGTCCGGGCTGAACCGTGGCTGTTCTGCGCTGGGCGCGTCGGCCAGACGCCGCTGTTCGCCGCCCAGGGCGGGGATGATATAAAGTCCGCGAGGCTGTTCGGACGAGACGAACACCACCTTCGATCCATCCGGCGAGAAGGCGGGTTCGAATGCCGAGAACGGGCCGCTGGTCATGCGCACCGCCGGACCGCCGGCGGTCTGCTGTATCCACAAGTCCTGGATTCCCGAGCCTGCGCGGTCGGAGGTGTAGGCCACCAGTTTGCCATCGGGAGACAAGGCGCCGCCGGCGGTGTAGCCTTCGTCGGAAGTCAGTTGGCGGACCGTCCAATACGGCAGGCCGCGAGGCGCGGCGCGGCGGCCAAGCCACCATCCGCCGCCGGCCAGAAGCGCGGCGATGGCGGCGAACGCAGCGACGCGAATCCAGCGCCGGGACACGGCGGAGCGGTTGACGGCGACGGCGCCCGAAACCAGCGAACCGCTGCCCCCGAAAACCGCCTCCAGTGCGAAAGCCAGATCGTGAGCGGAGTTGAAACGCTGTTCGGGTTCCTTTTCCAGGCAGCGGCGAACGATACGTTCCAGGCCGGCCGACATGCCGGGAGTCGAGCCTGGCAGGTCGGGCGGATCCTCATTGAGGATGGCGGCCATGGTTTCGGCAGCGGTCCCGCGGTGGAAAGCGCGGTGGCCAGAGAGCATCTCGTAGAGCACGGCGCCGAGGCTGAAGATGTCGGAGCGATGGTCGGCGGTGCGGGCGCGCACCTGCTCCGGCGACATGTAGCCCACGGTGCCCAACACGACGCCCGGATCGGTGACGGTTTGCGTCAAGGCGGCTTCGGGATCCGAGCCATCCTGCTGCGTCAGCTTGGCGAGGCCGAAATCGAGAATTTTGACGCGTCCATCCTTGGTAAGGAAGATATTCTCCGGCTTGAGATCGCGATGGACGATTCCCCTGGAGTGGGCCGCGGACAGGCCCTGGGCGAGCTGGAGCGCGTAATCGAAAGCGCGCCGCGGGGCCAGGGTCGCGGAGGTCAGGCGGTCCCGCAGGGTTTCCCCTTCGAGCAACTCGGAGACGATGTAAGGCGAGCCGTCGCACGCGCCAACGTCGAAGATGGTGAGGATATTGGGATGATTGAGAGCTCCCGCCGCGCGCACTTCCTGCTCGAAACGGCCCAGGCGATCTTCGTTTTGGGAAAACTGGGCTGGCAGGACCTTGATAGCGACTTCGCGTCCGATTCTGGGGTCCCGCGCCCGGTACACTTCGCCCATTCCGCCGGCGCCGAGTGGCGCGACGATTTCGTACGGGCCGAGCTTGGTGCCAGGAGAGAGCGGCATATGCGGGGTTCAGTTCAGTTTAGCCGATCAGGAAGCGGGCTGAGTCTGGATGAAGGATCTGAAACAATCCATCAGGCCGCGTAGACGCCCCAACCGTAGAAGCAGTTCCTGCAAGGCCCCGGCGATTGCTCCCGATGAGTGGGCTTATCGTAGAGTGGGCCGAAGCGTGCCGCTGGGCCACTGGGGAGGTAGATCCCGTGACACGCCCCTCACGACCGCCGGGCGGGTTCCGGTGGTGTCATACCGGCGATTTTGCCGGCGGAGAGGTGGTTCTGGAAGGCCCGTGTGACTTGTGGTGTGACTTGGCGGCGTGCTTCTGGCACTTCTGGTATTTTGAGAACTTCGCGTCGTGTATCACTTACGTGTTTTCAGTGTAGTGCGAGAGAACAAGTCCCCCGCTCCGCACCAGTTTTTAGTACGTGTTTTCACTAGTTTACGGGCGCCATTTTTTCGTGTGACTTTTTTGTGACTGCGTTTGTAGAGGCTGCAGTTCCATTCTTGGGCCTTACTGGAACTGGAACCAGTTCAGGTTTCCGATGCCGCCGCTGCTTCCGGTGGAATCGAATACCACGTAGAGGTCTTGCACCCCCGTCGCACCAGACGCAGGAGCAGTTACCGTCGTCCAGGTTTGCCAGCCGCCAGTGACGGGAATTGGGACCTTCGCGATCAGAGGTCCGATGGGGCTGCCCAGGTGAAACTCCAGGGTGCCGCCTAGGCCGGCGCTTGCCAGGCGGACCTTCACGAAAGTGACCCCGAAGCCGAAATCGACGGACCGGTACTCCGACCAATACCCTTTACTCGTGTATCCCAGATCAAATCCGCCGTCAGTGTCGCTGCATGGTTCCGTTTGCAGACCGGAAATGTCGTTATAGCTGGACGCCTGAATCTGCTGAACTGCAGACACCGTGTACATCCAGCATCTCCTCCGGTTGGGCGGTCCAATTCGCGCTGGACCAGGAACAGCACGCGCCCAGGCGACGCAGCCAGCCTCTATGGGGGCGTTCCACTGGAACGTCGCCCCTGACAGCGCTGGCAAGGTGTAAGTCAGAGATCTCGCGTTCCAGACCACCTGAAACGTCTGGGTGGAAGCCGAGTCGTTATAGGCCACTAGCACCCTGGACCGATCGGGGTTGAGGAAGGCCGCGCTTAGGATACCGGGGGCGTTGTTCGACCAGATGCGCACGGCCCCGGGCAGCACGAACTTGCTGAAATGCCCCAGGGTGTAATAGTCGATGGTATTCGCCACGGCGCCGGTATTCTGGTCGACAGTGATCAAGCCGCTGCAAGTGCCGCAGCCGCCAGCATGCGGCCCGCGGTTCTGGTCGAGCGCCAGGCCCCATTTGACGTAGGCCTTGCCCCAACTCCGCATGGAGTGAATAATGGCTTCAAAGTCGGTCCGCACCTCGTCGGCGATCCACGTCCCGCCGGAGGCTTCGGTTACGTACTGGCCGAGGTTGGGATAAAGGTTGTGCAGCGTGGTCATAGAGCCGGCAGTTCCGCTGTACCAGTGCCACGCAACCCCGCCGACCTGCGCGGAGCCGGCGAGCGCGGCATCGGCGAGGACGGTCTGGGGATACGAGGGGGTGTCCCAGTTGTGGTCGTAGACGAGGATCCTGGTGCTAAGGTGGCTGGCTGCCAGGGCGGGGAGCACAAAGTTCTTCAGAATGGTGAGCTGGTCGGTGGCGGGCATGGACTCGCCGGGATAGTCGGTGGGAACGTACAGGGGCTCATTCTGGAGTGTGAGGTAGTCGACGGGCACGCCGGCGGCCTCGTAAGCCTGCGCATACTTTACCAGGTAACCGGCGAACGCGGTGTAGAAGGAAGGCAGCAGGGAGCCGCCGATCATGGAACCCGTGGTTTTCATCCAGCCCGGCGGGCTCCAGGGCGATCCAACCAATTTGATCTGTGGGTTGATGGTGCGCGCCTGACGGAGGAGCGGCAGGATATCGGTTTGATCGTGGGCGATCGAAAAGTCCACGAGACCCGGATCGGTGCTTCCGGCGGGGATGTCGTCATAAGAATAGTCATACCGTGCAAGGTCGGAAGCGCCCATGGGATTGCGCAGAAAGCTGATGCCGATTCCCTGGGTGCGATCGAACAGCGACGTCATGACATCGTCAAGCGCAGCGGAGGGGACCTTCTCGTTCAGGAGGAAAGCGGCGGAATCGGTCATCGAGGCTCCAAAACCCTCGATCGACTGGAAGACCTGGTTTTCGGACACGAAGATGGTGGGGGCAATGGCGGAGGCTCCGGCGGAAAAGGTGACCAGACTCTGCGGCTGCATCAGCGTTTTCTGGTCGTCAGTGGTGAGCCAGACGCTGACCTTTTGGGCGTTCATCGGGCCCGCGCCGGCGCCCAGGAGACACAGGACAATAAGTCTTGAAAGCAAGCTCTTTCGGAGCATTATCTCTTCTTTTTCTGGTTCTGCAGCCACTGCCCGATGCACACCGGCTTCTGCCCCACAAAAAGGCCGCAGGCAAATTCCGCGGTGAAGCACGGTAAGGCAATGCTTGATCGTCGTTTTCATTCCTGACGTCATTGCTTACACTTCCTAAATGGCCCCAGTATACACCGCAAGGTAGACACGGGGGAGTATCGAGATCGTTGCCATCTACCGACGCGTAGCGTCCGCCGCGCCAGGCGTTTCGTTCTGACGCCGCAGGGTAGACCGGCGCGCTCTAACTCCGGGATTCCACGCCAGCGTTAAGTGGATCGATGAGCGAGGATGGTGGGGTTTGGGTTAAAATGCCCGCAGGCACACCCAATCAAATTTAGTGGGTTGAGACGGCCGAACTGGGCAAACTGTGGGACTGGCTTACGCCGTTCTGGGAGGATGTGTGCGACTCTGGCTATTGATTCTCTACGCTGTACTCGCCACGGCACAGGAAGATCACTCGCAACACCAACACGCCGTTGCCGGCCTCGGCACGGTGGACTTTCCGACCTCCTGCAGCGCCACGGCGCAAGAATTGATCTCCCGCGGAGCGGCTCTACTCCATTCATTCGGCTACGAGGAAGCGCGCCTGACGTTCAACGATGCCGCGAAGGCAGACCCGGCCTGCGCCATGGCCTACTGGGGCGTGGCGCGGACCTGGTATCACCCGATATGGCCGCCACCATCGCCCGATGAACTGAAGGCAGGCGCGGCGGCTCTCGATCGGGCTTTGGCCATTGATGCGAAGACCGGCCGCGAGCGCGACTACATCAATGCCCTCGCGGTGTTCTACAAGGACTGGCAGACGGTCGATCACGCGACCCGGGCGAAGAATTACGAACAGGCTCTGGGCGCGGTCTGCGATCGCAACCCCAGCGACGACGAGGCCGCGATTTTCCACGCGCTGCAGTTGGTGGCGATCGGTTACCTCGACCCGATGGACAAGTCGTATACGTGGCAGAAGAAGGGGAGCGAGATTCTCAACCAGTTGCTGGTACGCCATCAGAACCATCCTGGCGTGGCGCACTACATCATTCACAGCGTCGATTACCCGTCGCTGGCCGAGCTGGGCCTCCAGGCAGCGCGGGCGTACGCCAAGATTGCGCCCGATTCGCCGCATGCCTTGCACATGCCGTCTCATATCTTCACGCGGCTGGGGTTGTGGGACGATTCCATAGCCTCGAACATCGCCTCGGCGAAGTCAGGCATAGCCCAGGCGCAACGGCTGCACGGCGGCGGGGGATCATTCGACCAGCTCCACGCGATGGATTTTCTGGTCTATGCGTATCTCCAGCAAGCGAAGGATACCAGCGCTCGAAAGGTAGTGGCGGAAATCCAGGACATGACCAGGCTCGACGAAAACCAGTTCGCCGCCGCCTACGCCTTTGCCGCCTCACCAGCGCGCTTGGCTCTTGAGCGGCACGATTGGAGAGCCGCTGCCGCGTTGGAGATCAAGCCAGCATGGTTCCCTTGGAATCGGTTTCGGAACGTCGAAGCGCTAGTGCATTACGCGAGAGCGATTGGGGCTGCGCTTGCGGGCGATGTGGCGGCCGCGCGCCGTTCGGCCGACGAAATCACCGCCATCCGCAAGGCCATACCAGCAACTCGCGACTACGATTGGAGCGGCTCCATCGGCGCGCAGTGGGAAGCGGCCACCGCGCTGATCGCATGGGCCGAAGGAAAGAAGGACGAGGGTGTCCGGCTGCTTCGTATGGCTGCCGACCATGAGGATGCCGTCGACAAGCACCCCGTGACGCCTGGGGCGTTGCTTCCCGTGCGCGAGATGCTGGCCGATCTGCTGCTGCAGAATGGAAGGCCGGCTGAGGCCCTGAAGGAATACGAGGCGGTTCTGAAGACCGCGCCGCATCGCTTCAACGCCACGGCAGGCGCCGCCAAGGCCGCCGACAAGGCCGGTGACAAGATGAAAGCCCGCGCCTACGCGATCGAGCTTCGAGAGATCGCCAACAACGCGGAGACTTCACGGCCGGAGTTGGAATGGGCCCGCGTCTATCTGGGCAGCAAATAGCCCGCGTTTGCGCAGGTTCGGGACGGTTGACGGCGCGCTCGGAAGCAGGGCAGACGGGCTCACTTTGACGTATCACGCCCAACCCGCGGAACTGGTCTCCCTGACGCACTGGGGCTAGCGATATCAACGAATAATGCTCTCGCAAAACCGTTGCTGCTGCCCTGGTGGCCGTTCCGCGCACACTCTCCGAGTGGCCGACAATCCGACCGGACCACCACAAGACTCCCTCTTCAGGGTTCAATGAATGCATTGCCCTTTATCACCACCCGAGGAGATGGATCAGGCACCTGTTGATAAACACAAAGCGACTTCTGTCAAGACCTGCTGATTGGCGCTACGATGAGGTGGCAAGATCAGTTGCAGGAGGGGATGAAGTTGCCGGAGCGATCAGGAAGCCTCGCTGACGATCCGTTCAGTGGCCGGCACCCGACCAGTCACGAACGGATGACGGGACTGCCCTGGGATGCGTCGTATCAGGACGGCCGTGCGCCGTGGGATATTGGCCAGCCGCAGCCGGCAATCGTGCGTTTGGCATCCGAAGGCGGATTCGCCGGAACACTGCTCGATGCGGGCTGCGGGACCGGTGAGAACGCTCTTCTCGTCGCTTCGCTGGGATTGTCGGTTCTGGGCGTTGACGTGGCTGAGACGGCACTGGCGATCGCCCGGGAGAAGGCCAGCGAACGTGGGATCGAGGTTGAGTTCGCTGCGGCTGACGCGTTCCATCTGGACCGTTTGGGACGGATGTTTGATACTGTGCTGGACTGCGGACTGTTCCACACCTTCGACGGCGACGAGCGGCCAGGATACGTGGCGAGTCTGGCGTCGGTAACCAGGCACGATGGAACCCTGTATGTGTTGTGCTTCAGTGACGACGGTCCCGATACTGGCCCGCACCCCATCCGTCAGGAAGAGCTGAGAGCGGCGTTCAACCCCGGCAATGGATGGAACATCGTCGCCATCGAACCGGACCGGATTCAGACGAGATACCACGACGACGGCGCACCGGCCTGGTTCGCGACAATCAAACGGATCTAGATTGCGGGGACTGGTCGGCCCGGTGAGAGATACCGTGCCGTCACGCATGACTCAATTGGCGAAAAATCGCCGAATCACTCATCGACCATCGATACCAATGCAAGCCATTAGCGGGAGTGCATAACGCCAGTTCTGGACGGTTAACGCGCCACTCGGAAACAGTCTGATGGGCTCGGACTGCCCGCACGAAAACGCTAACGATATCGCGCCTTAACGCTCCAATTCGGGCGTCGTTGTCCAACCTCGATTTCCTTTCGGAGGGATCCCCAGGAACGTATGACCTGAACGTTCTGTACGTCCCGGATGACCGGAAGGTCAAGGCCGATGCCGATCTTGGGATCGGCCCGTCCCTGCCGCAGGCGTTCCTGGAGCAACTGGGCCTCAAGCTGGAAAAAGGCAAAGGGCCGGTCGAAGTGATTGTGATCGACCACATTGAGAAGCCCTCGGCGAACTGACTTGTTGCGGCCCATTGCGATCTTGGAGCTGACTGGCCGGAAGATTCGCGCCTCATCCCCACCAAAATTGATGTAGAATAGACCGACCCGGGAAGTTCGAAACGTGAACACCGGGTGATGTAACGCGAACCATGCGGCGAAATGCCGGATGGCGCAATCGCCGGCAAACCGGTGACTGCGCTGGTTGGGTTCCGTTTCTTTTGGAGGGGAATATGTGGGGATACCGAATTGCTTCGGCGGTGCTCTGCTCACTTGTGCTGGCCGGGGTAGTCTCAGCTCAAACACCCGTGAAGGTTGACTTCGCCAAAGATGTGCAGCCAATCTTGCGGCAGAACTGCGTGCCTTGCCACGGTCCCACGGTGCAGACCAGTGGACTGCGGCTCGACCGCAAGAGTGCGGTCATCAGCCGCCGCGGTGTGGTGCCCGGCAGCAGCGAGAACAGCTTCCTGTTTCACCGGGTCTCGGGGAACGAGCATGGCATGCAGATGCCGCCCACCGGTGCGCTCCGCCCGGAGCAGATCAACACCATCAAAATGTGGATCGACCAGGGCGCCGACTGGCCGGACGCGCTCGCCAACGAAGTGGAGCTGCCGCCGCTGGATCCGAAAGCCATCGCCATGGTAGAGGCCTTGCACGCCGGTGACGTGGCGGGGTTCGTGAAGACCGCCACGCAGGATCCGAAGCTTCTCAACGCGCGCGGGCCGGAGGGATCCACGCCGTTTATGTATACCGTGCTCTACACGGACGCGCCCACCGTCGAAAGGCTTTTGAAGCTGGGCGCCGACCCCAACAAACGGAACGACGCCAACGCGACGGCCCTGATGTGGGCGGCCACGGATCTGGAGAAAACGCGCGTCCTGGTGGCCCACGGCGCGGACGTCAATGCGCGTTCGAGCGACATGCGAACGGCGTTGATGGTCGCGGCCCGCCGTCCCGGCAATAGCGCCACCGTGAAGCTGCTGCTGGAGCACGACGCGAATCCCAATCCCAATTTGCATCCAGCCACGGAATCGTCGCCGCTGATTGAATCCGCCACAGCGGGCGACGCCGCCAGCATGGAATTGCTGCTGAGCCGCGGCGCCGCGGTCAAAGATGCTGGCGAGCCGGCCCTCGAAATGTCCGTCGCCATGCGGTGCCCGAAGTGCGTGGCCATGCTCGTCGCCAAGGATCTCAGCAAGCAGGATTACACCATGGCGCTGCCCAACCTCACGATCATGGCCGACGCGGCCACGGTCCGCCTGCTGCTCGACCACGGCGCCGACGTCAACGCTTTCGATCCGCTTGGCCGCACTCCGCTGATGTACGCGGTCGCATCCGATCTCCAGCCGCTGGACGTAGTCAAGCTGCTCGTCGAGCGAGGCGCCGATGTCAACGCCAAAGATGCTCATAAGCAGGGCGGCGATTCCGGCCTCAGCGTGCTCGATATCGCCAGGCTTCACGGCGAAACGCCGGTCACGCAATGGTTGGTGGAAGCCGGCGCCAAGGCTACCCCGCAGAACGCGCCGGTGCTGAAGGCGCGGCGGGAGAACACCATTCAAAGTGCCATCCGCGGAAGTCTGCCTCTGATTCAGCAGGCCGACGCGAATTTCATGCCGAAGGCCGCCTGCGCTTCCTGCCACAATAACAGCTTCGCGGCCATGGCCGTCAGCCTGGCGCGCAAGAGCGGCTTCGCGGTGGACGAGAAGATCGCCGCGCAACAGGTCAAAGGCAACATCTTCGGCCTGGAAAAGCTGCGCGACAACCTGCACCAGGGTTTCATTACTCCAGTAGGAGAATTCTTCGGACCGTCCGTGGTGAGCTACATTCTGATCGGGCTCGACGCGGAGCACTACCAGCCCGATCTCAATACCGACGCCGTGGCGATGTACCTGAAAGCGCGCCAAACTCCCGATGGCGAGTGGCCGTACCTCGCCGCCGACACGCGGCCGCCCATATGCTCCGACTATATCGGGCAGACGGCGATCTCCATGCGGTCCCTCCAGTTTTATGCGCCGAAAACCGACAAGGCCGCTTACGACCGCGCGATTCAATTAGCCGCGGCCTGGATCGCGAAAGCCCAATCCACCAACAACGACGACCGCAGCTTCCGGCTACTCGGTCTGGCCTGGTACGGCAAGGATAAGGATGCCACCCAGAAAGCCATGCGCGAGCTGCTCGCCAAGCAGCGGCCCGATGGCGGCTGGGCCGATCTCGATTCCATGGAGAGCGGCGCGTACGCTACCGGAAAATCTCTGTATGCGCTGCAGATCGCGGGGCTGCCCGCGACGGGTCCCGCCTATAAGCACGCGGTCCAGTATCTGCTGAGCACGCAGCAGGAAGACGGCTCGTGGTACGTGAGGACGCGCGCGATGGGGTTCCAGCCGTACTTTGACGCCGGCTTCCCGCATGGCTTCGATCAATGGATCTCCGCCGCCGGCACAAGCTGGGCCACCATGGCGTTGGCGCAAGCCACCCCAGCAAAGACGGCGGCAGCGCACTAGATCCTCAGTGGGGCAGGCTTCAGGCTGCGAGCCGACTTCAGACGGCTCAGCCGGGTGCAGCCCGGCCTGTCCTTTCGAAGTGTCGCACACGCACTAAACGGGATTGTCGGAAGCTGGCTAAGAGGCCCGCTCGATGGCTAACGATATTTGCCGATAACGCAAACCACGACCTGCGGCTCGCCGGCGCGGGGCTCTGGGAGTCGGCCGGGCGCATTTCTACGAAAAACCGGTTGAAGAGGCTGCATGATGTTTTTGGGCCGCGCGGAATGGCTTCCAATACCGCGCGAACGCAGATCGAAATCGCTTAGTTCTGACTGGGCCGTTCTATGGAGTCGACGACAACAACGTCCAGGGGTTCCTTTACGCTCCGTAGTTGAAGTCCAAGCTGTTCGCGCAGAGCGGTAGCCACGTCAGGATCATCTCCGGAGCCGTCCAATCTGCTAAACCTCATTTCGATCCTGTAGATCCCTTCCAATCCGGTCCGGTCGAAGACCCTCCGACCTAATTGCGCAACCGCGAGTGCATGTGCAAGCTGATCTATCGTCCAACCCTTCAGTCGTGGATCGAGCATTTGAATACTTGCGCCTCCGATGGTGAAGCCAGGGCCATTGACGGGGGCATCGGGATCGGTCACCCTCTTGATCTTCGGTCCACCCTTCGCAATAACGAGATCAAAGGCGTCGATCAAGCGCTTCTCTTCGTGTACTCGGAGATGGAATCGGTCCGCGAGAAGCGTTCGCACCATGAGCCGGCACTGCTCCTCGCCGACAGGAGTTGCGGCTTTTGCTTCGACGAGGTAGAAGCTATTCTTGGTCCAATCTGGATATCCAACCAAACGTTCATTATCCTCGCCGATATTCCACGCCCACGCTATCAGGCGCCATACCGAGGCGTTAGATACAAACCGACCATTGGAGCAGCTCACCTTGGGAACCCGCCCGTGACCAGGAGCAGGGACGAAGGTGTCCGGTTTGACCGAAGTAACCTCAAATGCCGGTAAGCCCGGCGACTGATCCTGCGCCCACAAGGCTGGCACGAAGACAAACGTCGCTACAAGAGAGGCCCGACCAGCCCAAGTAAATGCAGCGCTTCGCATGGGTTTCACGAGTCTGAAGGTATCACAATTCATACCACCCTAAAGACGCCGATATGCAGTTTGGCGTGCATGGAATTTGCAAACCTCGAACGACGGTCGGGCTGTAAGGTGGTTCACGCTCAGAATGGCCGATATTCGCTCTTAACGGTCTCGTGGACGAGCGTTGGCTCGTGCCCCGCACGGGGCCGCTCTGCGATGTGCCGACTACGAATCCGGGCGGGCCTTTTCCGAGTGCCCGACCAACCGTCCCCAATCGCCGGGCATCCCGCCATCCGGAATGCCCCGCACCACAGGTCACTACTGCTTGTCGAAAACGATTGTTGAGACGACAGGTTTGCCTTCGGCGTCGGTGCCTTTGGAAGTCTGCGTCAGCGTCTTGCCATCCTTGGAAATAACGTTCCGACCCGTCATATGGTATTTCCCGCCAGTCATTTTCACTTCATAGCTCGTCGTATTCGCATCTATCCGTTTGACGGAAAGGGTGTCAAACGGTGCTCCTGCGTGCTGAAACCGGGCGGGTTGTTGGCGGTCCACATCACCAACGGGTTCCTCGATCTGACGCCGGTGCTGGCGGCGGCACCGGCGGAGATGAACACCCCGGCTGTGTTAATGAACAACGCGTGGAACGCCACGCGCTATGCAGATGCCGCGAACTGGGTCTTGATGGGCGGGGATTTCAACAGCATCGAGGCGTTGCGCCACGCCGGCGGAATGGTGCTGACCGCTACTCCGGGATTCCGGCCTTGGACCGACGACTACAGCAGCCTACTGGGACTCCTCCGGTAGCGAGCGCTCCCACCCGAACGCTAGTTCCACGACCGCATGTACGAGTTCCTTCGGGGCGAGGATGTCTACCGATATCCCCAGACAACGCACCGGATCCGGCCGTCCCAACGGGCTGCGCCGCGTCAACCCTTGACCGAGTCCGGTGCAACAACGCGCCAGCGCCGGTAACCTTGATCGAAACACTAGCCGAACTCAGGCTGAAGCCCGATGTTACAGTCGCGGCTCGTGGTGCGGCTGTGAACGTCGGAGAGGGTCCCACATAGGGACCGAATCTCGCGGTCATGGGCCTATATCAGTTTTCCGTCGGCACTTTGTTGGCGCTTTCGATCACCAGGATTTCTACGGGTGCTTTTTTCGCATCGAGCTTGAGACCGAGGCTTTGTTGCAGGGCCTGGAAGATGGTGGCGATGGGAGTAGTGGCATCCGCCGCCGGGTGTGCTGCATCTCCGCTCCCGCCGGAAGCGGCCATGGAGGACCGCATCTGCATTTGCATGGGATCGGATTCGTCGGCGAGATACGTCAATTCGATCTCGTAGGTTCCCTTCAAGCCGGTCTGATCGAGGACGGGCCGGCTCAACAGGCTCGACAGCGCGTTGACGAGTTGAGCCATGGTCATCTTTCCCCGGTAGGTGCGGGCGCCACTGGTCGAGAAGCTGATGGAGAGCGTACCGAGCGGCATGGAACGGCCTCGACCCGCCGCGGCGCCAGCAGACGGGGGAGGCGGTGGCGGCGCAATCACGGAGCCTCCGCGGGCCGCTTCCTGGGCGGCATTATACGCGGCAACCTCGGCGGGATCGACCTCTTTCAGCTTGGGGCCGCCTTTGGCGATGGTCAGATCGTAAGCCGGCAGCGACCTGGTGTCCTCGTGGAGCACTACCTGGAAGCGCTCCGCCAAGAGGGCTTGGAGCATGGCAGGCACCTGCGCCACTGGTACGCCTTCCGGAATCTTGGCCATCAGGTCATAGCCGCCGCTGTCGAGCCAGGCCGGGCCTTGGATCTGATAGTTTTTGACGTCATACGCCTGCGCCAGCAACATCTTGAGAGTCGCATTGGTGCAGTTGACCATGCCGGGATCCGGGCGGCGGCAGCCGCGCCCCACGCGAACCATGGTGGTGCCGGGGCTCGGCGGATTGGGGTCCGAGACCTTGACCGAAGCCACTTCGAAGGCCGGAGGAGTCGCCTGCTGGGCGAAAGCGGCGAACGCCAGGGCGGGTACCAATAAGCTGCGCGTCATGGTTGTAGCCTCTTTGGGAAGAGATGCGGGTCGTCGCAGAATTGTCCTGCACCCTTCCTTGTTGTATTGACGCTATTGCGCGTGAAAACGCTCTATGTTTCATTATGTAAGATCCTACACCGAGGACAACGGTATTTCGAGAGCGACCGCCTACCGCAGACAGCCAACCGTGTCGATAGCCAACGACATTGCCGCGTATCGTTCCCTTCCCGGTCGCGAGCGCCCACTGCCTGCTCAGCAGCAAACGACGGTTTTCGCACGCTTCCTTCCGTGACTGACTTATCTTATCGGGACCGATTGTTGCGGGGACGGCGTTTTGAGGCCAGTCTACGATAAGCGTTATCGGCCATTGAGCGAGCCTGTCGGCCAGTTTCCGGGAATGCCGTCTTTCAGCCTGCCACTGCTATAGTGATCGACCATATCGAGAAGACGCCCACGGGAGACGAGTAGCCTCCGTGTTCAGTCGTGTTGATCCATGGCTCAAAAGAGTTTTCCTGCAACCTGACTAGAGCTTGTATCGCTCCACCCCCGGTGGTACCTTGATAATCGAAAGACACATGCGTCGCCGAATCTCGGTGGCCCTTCTGTTACTGCTGTGGACCGCCTTCGCCGCCAGGGCACAAGACTGGCGTTCCGGTACCGACTCCCGCATCGAACTCATGAGCATTCTGTTCCGCCTGGCCGGGAACAAGGAATATCACCAGTGCCGTATTCCGGCATACGACAAGGCCATTGACAGCTACTTCGCGCCATACCGTGATCACGAAGCTGTCCGATTGGCGCGCTCCCTGGGCGTCGGCTTTGACGCCCCCATGAAACTCGCGGTCTACGTGCGCGACGCCAAATCCCTTGACGAACTGGTCCCGTTCGACCGCCAGGGCGTCCACCTGTTTCAGAATTGGAACGCCGCCAAAGCTCGCGAGTTCCTCAGCGCCGCGAGGCGATTTGCCGCCGACACAAACTTCCAGAGCTTCCTGAAATCGCAGCAACCCCTGTTCGACGCCACTAACACCCGCCTGCAAACGTTCATCGAGAAGGCCGACCTGGGTTGGTTCACGCGATTCTTTGCGCCCCCTTCACCAGCACGCCTGGTCGTCATCGCCGGAATGGCGAACGGCGCTTCCAGCTACGCGGTGCACTTAGTCGACGGCCCTGCGGCGCAAGAGAGCTACGCCATCCCGGGCGTTTCCAAGGTGGACCCCGAAGGACTGCCCGTGTTCGACTCCGCCTGGCGCACCACCATGGTCCACGAACTTACCCACGTGTACGCCAACGTGCCCATCAAGGCCATGGCGCCCATGGAGAAGGCGGTCCGCCAGATCTATGAATCGGTGGCCCCGGCCATGCAGCGTCAGTCTTATGGTAACTGGCGGACCGTGCTGAATGAATCGCTGTCGCGCGCCGCCACGATTGAATACGTGAGGGAACATGACGGGCCGGAGGCCGCCCGCGTCGTGATCCGCCAGGAGAACTCGCGATCGTTTTTCTGGATGTCCGGCCTTGTGAACCTTCTGGGAACCTACCGCAACAGCCGTGAGCAGTACCCGACATTCGATTCGTTTCTGCCGCGCGTGACTGAATACTTCAACGGTGTCGCGCCCAGAATGCATGAGCTGACAGATCGCCTCCAGCCGAAAGTGGTCTCGACCAGCATCCAGGACGGCGCGCGCGGCGTCGACCCCGGCGTGAAGACCATGGTCGTTCGTTTCAGCATGCCGATGAACAAGGCCGGCCCGTTCAAGGACTCTAAACTCAACGGTGGGCGCTTCGACCAGACCGGCACGGTGCTCACCATCCCGGTCACGCTCGAACCGGCACGAGACTACGTGTTCCCGCTACGCTGGTCGGGAGGGCAGCCTCTCGTTAGCGCGGATGGTGTCCCGCTGGCGGCTGCCTTGCTGCGATTCCACACGGGCGCGGCATCATCGCCGAAACAAAAATGACGCGGGTCGCGGAGCCATTGGAAGCTGTACCGCGTGGCAGCGCTCCGCAACCATTGCGATTACCCGCGGAGCTGTTTGCCCTGCCCCTCAGTCAATCCGACTATCTGGTATACGCGCCGCTGCGCCGCGCGGCACTGATTGCCAATGCCGCGCTCGTGTGCTTTCTCGGCAAACTCCAGGCCGGCGAGCGAAGCGTCGACGCCGCGCCCGAGATCGCCGCTCTCCTGCTAAATTGCGGGATGATCGGCCCGCATGACGAGCGCGCGCCCGCCGCCTCGCCCGAAGGACCGCCGAGGCCCACGGTCGCTACGCTGCTTCTCACCAGCGCCTGTAACCTGCGCTGCCGGTACTGCTATGCCGCGGCCGGCGAACGCCCGCCGGCCTTCATGCAGCCCGCAACCGCGCGGCGCGCCATCGATTTCGTCGCCGCCAACGCGGTAGCCGCGGGAGCAACCACATTCGAAGTCGCCTATCACGGGGCCGGTGAGCCGGCCCTGCATTGGAGACTGCTCGAAGAATCGTACCTCTATGCCCGCGGCGTGGCTCGGTCTTGCGGTCTGCGGCTGCGCAGCTCGCTCACTACCAACGGGGTGCTCACGCCAGGCAAACGGGCGTGGATCGCTTCACACCTGGGCAGCGCCAACGTCTCGTTCGACGGCTTGCCGGAGGTCCAGGACGCGAACCGGCGCTTTCCATCCGGACGCGGCTCGAGCGATTTCGTCCTCGCCACCTTGCGGGCCTTTGACCGCGCCGGTTTTCGCTACTCCATCCGCATGACCGTCACCGCCGAGACCGCGCCTCGCCTGCCGCAATCCATCGCGTTCCTTTGCCGCCGATTCCGGCCGAGGGCCATTCAGGTGGAACCCCTGTACCGGATGGGGAGAGGCCGCGACGCCGCGGATGCGGAAACCGGGGTTTTCATCGAAGCTTTCCGGGCGGCGCGGCGGACATCCGGCAAAGCATCGAGATTGCTGCGTTTCTCCGGCGCGCGCCTCGGAACCACCACCAACCGCTTCTGTGGGGCGGCGAATGACAATTTCTGCGTGTCGCCCGCTGGCAATATCAGCGCGTGCCATGAGGTGGCCGACGAGCATCAACCGTGGGCCGAGCGGTTCTTCTATGGGCGCCCCTCGGCGGGCGCGTCCGGCTTCGATTTCGACGAGCAGGTGTACACCGCGCTTCGCGCGCACACCGTCGACCGCCTGGAATACTGCAGCGGATGTTTTGCGAAGTGGAGTTGCGCGGGCGACTGTTGTCACAAAGCCCTTCATTGTGATCCGGTGGAGTTCTCGGGCGCGGGGCGATGTGAAATCATCCGCGCGCTGACCAGGGACCAGATCCTGGAGAAAATCGCAGCTTCCGGAGGAGTGTTCTGGAAGGGCTGGTAAATAGCCACAAAGGCCCCCTATGCCATAAGACGAGATTCAGCTATGATACTCCTGGACAGTATGAAACCCGCAGGGCCGGGTCGGTCATGAAAACACGATTTGAGGACCGGATTTCCGGCTTACTTCCGCCTCCGGACGCGGCCGGAGGAACCCCGGGCGTCTCCACTGTAGAACACAGCCGGGACGGCTGGAAGCTGACTCGACGAAGTTTGATGGGCCTGCTTGCCGCGGGAGCCTTCGGGAGGCCTTCCCGGGCCCCCCGTGGGGCGGCCTGTTCGTCTGGTGCGGCGGCGATCTGTTCGCCTGGCGCCTTCGCTCACGAGATTCTCCTGGACAGCTTGAGTTTTTTCCCCGACGGCAAGACTCTGGTGAGCGCCGGGAAGGACAGCCATGTGAAGTTCTGGACGGTTCCAGAGGGCGCTCTGTTCCGTTCCATCGCCACCGATGCCGTCCCCTCACAGGTGGCCGTGAGTCCGGACGGAAACTTCATCGCAGTCGCAATGGATGGCGGGCATCTCGAACTCTGGCCGGCCGACGGTGGAACGATTCGCGGGCTGGTGGGGCACACGGACAACGTCAACGGAGTTGCCTTCACGCCCGATAGCAGCCGGCTGGTCTCAGTCAGCCTGGATCGGACCACCAAAGTCTGGTCCGTCGCGGACGCCAAGCTGCTGATCAGCTTTGCCGACACGGCTGGCGCGATGGCCCAGGTGGCCGTTCCACGGTCCGCCCAGGGAGGTGTCCCGGACGCCCAGGGCCGTGCCCAGAGCGCCCAGGGACGGCCACCCATCAGCCCGCTCCCACTGCCGAGTCGTTTTCTGGTGACCTCCGGCTCACAATTGTACCTGCGGTCGTTCTCGACTGGGAGGACCCTTCGGACCGCGGCAGGCCAGGCGTTCGCCATTAGTCCCGATGGCCAGTTCCTGGCGGCGCACGATCCACTGCGGCTGTACATGTACGCCTTTCCTGGCATGGCCCCGCTCGTCTCAGTGGTGGAAAAGCGGAATGCCACATCGCTCTCCTTCAGCGCCGATGGAAAACTGCTGGCCATCGCCTATACCGACGCGCCCGCGCGCCTTTATTCCGCTCCCGACCTGACTCTGAAACACGAGATGGAGGCGAACGAAGGACCGTGTCTCTCGGCCGCCATGGATCCCCAGAATAGCTACCTGGCGGTGGCCTCCGGAAAGAGCATCCGCCTGTACCTGTTGCCATCCGGCAGCCGCGTGCAGGTCTGTTTCATGGACATTGCGGCATCCTCGCCGGCGTCGACCTGCGCTCAGTACTTCGCGGGCGGCCTCGTCTACACAATTGCCTGCGGTGGGCCCATTCCGGCAGGCATCGCCTGCACCTGCGACTGCGTGCCGGGCAATTGCCCATGCGTATTCGACACCGGATGCTCGTGCGTATCCGATTCGGGATGCGGCTGTGTTAACGACACCGGTTGCTCCTGCGATTCGGATACCGGTTGTTCCTGCGTCGGCGATGTCGGCTGTTCCTGCGTTGGCGATGTCGGCTGTTCCTGCGACGGTGATTATGGGTGCGGCTGCGTGGATGACACAGGTTGCGGCTGCGACAGCGATTACGGCTGCGGCTGCGACGGCGATTACGGCTGCGGCTGCGACGGCGATAGCGGCTGCGGCTGCGACGGCGATGGCGGCTGACGGTGGCACAGACTTCCAGTCTGCACCGAGAGTGCTCGCCGCCAGGCTCGGCGAGTATCGGAGGCCAGGCACACCAGGCCTGAGAATCTTCGAGCAGTACGCTGGAAGAAACAGGGTTTTCTGCAGCTTGTTCACGAGCGGCGGCGGTCGGCTGCAAGAGGGCATCGGCGATTTCATCGGCCCGGCAAAACAGCCAAGAACCTGTATGGATTGCATGGCTCCCCGACGGAGCGATTGGGTGCTGTAGCGGTGCGCTCCGCTGGTTCCCGCTAGGGATCATGCGAACCTCCCCGCGGGTTGATGCGCGCTACGCGACTCAGGCGCTGCCGCGATATACTGGAGAGCCGAAAACCAAGCCGCGTGACTTGTGGTGTGACTTGGCGGCGTGCTTCTGGCACTTCTGGTATTTTGAGGGCTTTGTGTCGTGTATAACTTACGTGTTTTCAATGTAGTGCGAGAGAGCAAGTCCCCCTCTCGACACCAAAATATTTCTTTGGGCTCATGAGAAGTCAACACTGTGGTTTCACCCAGGGGCGTCACCCCGTCTGCATCGTCGGTGCAGGCGTCGCGGGGATTTCTACCGCTTACGCCCTGTCCCGAACGAAAGTGCCGTTCGACTGGTTCGATGATGGTTCGCAGCCCGGAGGTTTGTGGCGCTACGAAAACGACAATGGCAAGTCAGCCGTGTACGCCTCGCTCATCACCAACACGTCGGCACCGAACATGCGGCTGTTCGGCCACCACAAGCCCTCGTTCGGTGAGAGGTATTTGCGGCACGATGAGGCGATGGAATATCTGGAGTGGTTTCTGGAGCGCACCGGGCTCCGCGAGTCGCTGACGCCGGGGACCGCGGTAACTTCCGTGGAAAGAACGAATGCGGGTTTCACCGTGACCACGCGCTCCCGGTCGGGCGCGGCCGGGTCGCGGGAGTACGGCTCGGTGGTGATCGCCAACGGCCGCAACTGGTGCCCGGTGGTCCCGAAGTTCCGCGGCGAGTTCTCAGGACGCTTCCTGCATTCGGCCGCCTACAAGACGCCGGAGATCCTGAAAGACCAGCGCGTAGTGGTGGCCGGGTTCGGGAACACTGGCGCGGACATCGCGGTGGACGCCACGTCCTGCGCCCGCCAGGTGATCCTTTCGACCCGCGGCGGCGGGTTCCTCTCGTTGCGCTACTCTCGGGGCGGGAAGCCGGCGGACCTGGTGCGGAGGACCTGGACTTACCGCCTGCCGAGGCTGTTGCGGACCAAACTGGCGCGGCTGTTGCTCCCGGAACGCGGGCTGTCGCCCAAGGTGGTGGAGGCGCTGGAGGCGAGGGCGGTGTTTCGAGCGAAGCCGCCGGTGATTAACGATCGAATCGCCGGGCTGATTGATTCGGACGCGATTCAGGTGCGGCCCGAGATTGTGGACCTGGCGGGTTCGCGGGTGCGGTTCGCGGACGGAAGTACGGTGGAGGCGGACGTGCTCATCGCCGCGACCGGCTTCACCACGTCATTTCCGTTTTTTTCGGACGAGATGCTGGAGCGGAATGGCGGTTTCCGGGATCGCTACTTCCGCGTGGTGGCGCCGGCGGAGCCGGGGCTATACTTTGTCGGCCACGCCGCAGTGCTCGGCCCGGTTTGGCCGGTGATCGAAGAGCAGGCCCGATGGGTGGCCGGGTTGATTACGGGCGAGTGCCGGTTACCTTCGGAGAGAACCCTGGCGCGCCGGGCCAGGGCGCAATCGGCGAGCAATGCGCGGATCTGTCGCGAATCGGCGCGGGGGGAAGATACTGTGGAAACCTACCCCTACATCGACGCGCTGAAGCGCGAGCACGGTCTGCGCGCTGAGTACACCGTTTCATAAATGCGGTGACGTATTGCGCGAAGATCGCTCCCTTACGGTCGCGGCTCTGATCCGAGCCGCGCGCGTCAGCAAGCGCTCTTGCATACGTCAGCGCTGAAGCCACGCACGCAAGCCACACAAGCACGGATAGAGGAAGGCCGCTGGGTGTATACTTGACGGGATCTACGAAGTCCAAAATAGCAATTCCGGTTGAATGCGCGGAAGCCAAGGGGCTCTTGGTCTCGATCTTTCACCGGTTACAAGGAGGAGTCGATGAGTGTAAGCAGAATGTTCTTTCTCGTTTGCTCGTACCTGACGGTTTCGATTACCGCCTTTGGTGCGTCGTTGCCGTGCATTCAGCCCGGGACCGAACGATGGCCGGTTAAAACCAGCTTGCCCCCGGCGGGCACTCCGACCAAGATTATGACCTTGGCGGACGCGCTCAACCTGTCCAAGCTGACGGACGTCAAAAAGGATGATCCGAGATATCAGAAGACCCGCATCATGGACCGGTCCGTGAAAGAGGACACGCTGGTGACTATTTCCGGATGGCTGTACCTGGTTGGGTTTGAATCGGACGACTGCGACTTTCACATTCAGATCAGCCCGCAGCCGCGGACTTCGACCAATCCGGCGACCAAGGACGACACCTGCATGATCGTCGAAGTGCCCTCCGGCCAGTACGCTACCGGTGTTGCGGATCAGGTGGAAGCAGTGCGCCAGTGGGTAATCGATAATCTGCTGGGCAAAACCGAGCCGAAGATCGGCAGCGTCCACGTAATGCAGCATCCTGTGTACGTGACCGTGACAGGCGCCCTGTTCTACGATGACGCCCACACGTACCTGGCGAACGGAGGCACGGGGCGTGGGAAGAAAGGCATGGAGTCGAACACGCTGTGGGAACTGCATCCGGTGACGTCAATTGCGTTTGCGCCGGCGCCACCGGCGTCGCCCCCAAGCCACTGACCTCCGCGCGGCATTCTTGCGCCGCTTAGATTCAATTCCCCGGCTCGCCATCGGAGAACTCCGCCGCCGTTACACTTCTGACTCCTGACTTCTGACTCCTGACTNNTTCAAGGGCGAAGCCCTTGCTTAAACATCAATCGACTGCAGCCGGATTCCGAACTGCTGTTCCAGGTCGTAGGGCACGCCATGAACCGTGCCGAGTCCGTTGGCGATCGCCAGCTTGCGGGCTCGCACGTCCTCGACAAACGCGGGCTTTGCGGCCTCGGCGCGGCGGTTGGCGATGGACTGAAGGCGCGCCACCTCGGCGTCCATCGGATCGGCATCGGCCGGAATGGCGGCGAAATCCGTTCGAATCAGCGCTTCGGTATCGCTCGAAATCGAACCGTTCTGCACGCAGATATCGAACATCAGGGCAAACGCCCGCTCCGTGGTCACTCCGAAGCGCTGGCAAAGGGCGGTGGCGCATTGTTGTTTGACTTGCGCATGCGCGAGCTGGATATCCTGAAATTCCTGGGTGCGCGCCAGGGCCTGAAACAAGCCCTTCCACGGCTCGAAGATGGCGTGGCGGACCGGATCTTGTATGGACCGCGCCCATTCCAGTTGCGCCTCCAGAGGGGAAGAGAGCATGTTCTGCAGCGCGTCGAGATTGTCGTGAAAGATGCTGGCCATGACATCCGCATGAGCGGAGAGCATGTCGGAAAAGAGCGGTTGCAGAGTGCCCTGTCCGATGTTCCACTGGATCACGCCGTAGCTCATGCCCATGCCGTCGAAATCGCCCGTGAGGCCGCAGAAACAATCCGGGAAGCCCGTGGAAGTCTCGAACGCGCCGCTCAGCGCGAGGCAGCGCTCCGCGACGGGCGCATCGAGCAGGGGCGTAGCGGGCGCCGCTGCGCCCGGGAAGAGGGCCGCCCAGGTATGCGGGCCGGCTGTTCCGTCGGGCTTGAGCCCGTTGGCTGTCTGGAAGGACTTCACGGCCGCTTCGACTCCGCCATCGAACACGCTGCCTACGGGACCGCTATAGAGGTTCAGATCTTTCAACCGCTGTATGAGCCGGCTGACATCGGCGCCGGTTGAGCCAAGCTGCAGGTTCATAGGTTCAAAATATACCATGGCGGTATGAGTTGGACGTTACGACCTCTCGCCGGGCAGGATGGCGTTGAGCAGCAGCGCGCACATGCCGCCTGTCGAGATCCCCGATGCCAGCGTGTTGCGCGCCAACTCCGGCAGGGCGCGGAGGATGTCCGGAACGAACGTAACGCCCAGCCCCAGGCCCAGAGAGACGGCCACGATGATCGAAGACCTTCGGTTCATGTTCACGCCCGCCAGGATTCGAATGCCGGCCACCGCGACCGTGCCGAACATGATGATGGTGGCGCCTCCCAACACGGACTGCGGAAGCGCCTGGACCAACCCGCCCACCACCGGGAACAGGCCCAGCAGCATCAGAATCAGGGCGACGAAAGTGCCCACGTGGCGGCTCCCCACCCCGGTCAATTGGATCACGCCGTTGTTTTGCGCAAACGTGGTGCTGGGGAAGGAGTTGAAGCAGGCCGCCAGCAGAGAGTTGATTCCATCCGCCAGAATGCCCGATCGGAGGCGCCGGAAGTAGGTCTCCCCTTGGATGGGTTGGTTGGTGAGAAGCGAAGTTGCCGTCAGGTCGCCGATGGATTCGATCACCGTGATCACGTACAAAAACGCGAACGGCAGGCAAGCTCCGGGGTTGAATCCGAGGCCGTAACGCAGCGGCACGGGCACCGCCATGGGCGGCAGTTCCCGGAGGACCCGCAGATCCACCCTTCCCATGAGGAAGGCCGCCAGGTAACCCGCCCCCAGCCCGAGGACTACCGAGGTCATCCGCAACCGCGGAATGGAGCTGCTGTTGAGCGCGACGATCACCACCACCACGATCGCCGCCAGCAGGAGATTCTGCGGGCTGCCGAAGGAGCCGTCGCGCCGCGCGTCGAAGCCGCCTCCCATGCTGGTGATTCCCACTTCGATGAGCGTCAGCCCGATCAGCGTCACCACCGTGCCGGTGACCAGCGGCGTGATGACGCGGGTGGCCAGGCGGATGAACTGGCTCATGGTGATGGCCACCAGCGAACCCGCCAGGCAGACCCCGAAGATCATCCCCAGGGCGCGCGGGGCCGATGCGCCCGCCGCGATGCTCAGCCCGGCAGTCGAGATAATCGGCCCCAGGAACACGAAACTGGTCCCCTGTATGCTCAGCAGGCCCGAGCCTACCGGACCGATCCGGCGCGTCTGGATTAGCGTGGCGAGGCCCGATACAAACAGCGACATGCTGACCAGGAACACGGTCGAGGCGCGGTCCAGCTTCAGCGCATTGCAAATGATCAACGGCGGGGTGATGATGCCCACGAACACGGCGAACACGTGCTGCAAGGCCACGAACAGCGTCTCGCCGAGCGGAGGCTTGTCATCGAGACCGTATAGCAGTTCGGCGCCGTGCATTCGACGCATTATACCGAAGTGGGGCGGGCAATCCTGCCCGCAGCCGGCTTTCAGCCGGCTCCCCGCCTGCCTACCGCCGCAGTCCGCGGCCCGGCGCGACCCCTTCCACCAGCGAACCGTCCCGCACCACCGGCACGCCGTTCACCAGCACGTGGACCATCCCCTCGGCATACTGAGCCGGATTTTCAAAGGTGGCGCGGTCGATCACGCGCGCGGCATCGAACACCGTAAGGTCCGCGTCCGCGCCCACTGCGATGCGCCCTTTGCCGTGGATGCCGAGGCGCTCCGCCGGCGCCGATGTCATCTTGCGCAGCGCCTCCATCAGAGTGAGCACGTGCTGCTCGCGCACATAGCGGCCCAGCACGCGCGTGAAGGTGCCGGCCGCGCGGGGGTGGCCAATGCCGTTTTCGAGAATGCCGTCTGAGGCGATCTCGACCAGCGCGTTACCAATCGCCAACTTCACAATTTCCTCCGGGATCGAATGAACCGCCACCATGCCGCCCTGCCGCCGGTAGCGTGCGAAGCTGTCCGCGGTCAGGCGCTCGCCGGTGGCCGCCCATTGCAGGTCGCTGAAGCTGATGCCACCCTGCCGCGCCTGCCAGCCTTCGCTGAAAATAGCCGATCCGAGATCGGTCATTCCAGCCGTGTATGGATACGCTTCGGTGGTAACGTCGAGCCCGCGCCGGCGCGCGCCTTCGATCATTTCCAGGCACAGCGCCGTTTCGCGCAGGCCCATGCTGGTAATGTGCACCACGTGCAGGGATGCGCCCGTGGCTGCCGCATCGGCAATCACTTCTTGCAGCGCGTCGAGCGCGCCCGGCTCCACCGGACCGCCGTTCCGCATGTGAACGTAGACCGCTGTCCTTTTCTCAGCCGCCAGCCGGAACAGGTCGAGAATCTCGGCGCGCGACGCCAGCGGCACATAAGCGATTCCCAGGCCGACGCCCAGCGCGCCCTCTTCCAGCCCGCGGCGCACCAATGCGAGAATCTCGCGCTGCTCTTGCGGTGTCGCCGCGCGTTCCACGGCCTTGTCGCGCGGCAGCAGCGCGCCGCTGTCGTGCATCACCGCCATGCGCGCCGGCAGATGGCCGGATGAGGCGCCGAAGTTAACCAGGGCCTTGCCTTCCCGCGCGGCATACCATGGAGAGACCGGCGAGACCCCCACCTCCATTTCGAGGGCGGTGGTGACGCCGTCCATGGCCTTGAAGCGGTAGTTCTCGGGCGTCTGGCCGTGCGAATGCAAATCAATGAATCCCGGCGCCACCACCAGCCCTTTGGCATCCAGCACGGTTCGCCCGTGGAGCGCCTCCGCGGATATCGCCGCGACCTTGCCTCCGCGAATCCCCATGTGCCGCACGGCGTCGAGTCCGCTGGCCGGGTCCATCACCCGGCCGTTCGCGATCACCACGTCAAATTCCTGCGCCCACGCCACCGACGCCAGCCCCAGCACAGCCATCACGAGTCGCATCATTCTCCCCTCCCAGCATCTTCCGCATCCTTGGCTTTTCCGCCGCAACCCGCTGGATAACATTTCCAGCATAGCCGTTCCCGCCTATCTTTTGACTTTGTTCCACGTTTGTGAAAAGATCCAGCGATGAGCAGCTCGTATCCAATCCCCATGCCAGGAGGGGAAGCATCTCCTCCCCCGATTCCCGCCTATAGGTTGTTCAATGCCGATTCGGTGGGACTGGCGACGTTCCTGGGCACGCCCATAGCGGGCGGCATTCTGATGGCGGTGAATTACCGCCGGTTGGGAAAGGGAGGCAAGGCGGCCGCTGTTCTCCTCATTGCACTGCTGGTGACGGCTCTGGCGCTTGTGTTCGGATATCTCGTTCCGCAAGGCGTATCGGCCCTCGTTGCGGTGGGGTTGTTTCTGGGGGCCAGGACCGCCGCCAAAGCCCTGCAGGGTGCCGCGGTGGAGCAACACGTGCGGCAGGGAGGGAAGCTGGGCTCGAAGTGGGCCGCTGCCGGCCTCGGCATTGCTCTTCTGGCGATCGTCGTGGGCGGGTACTTGCTTGTCTATTCCGCCCTCAACCCCAAGGTACAAATCGGAACCAAGGATGAGGTTTACTACTCCGGTTCGGCCACCCAGCAGGACGCCCAAAAGCTGGGCGCCGCGCTCAAGACCACGGGCTTCCTGAGCGACCGGGGCGCCAGCGTCTTCTTGTCGAAAGGCAATGGCGGCACCGTAGTTTCGTTCGTCGTCAAGGAGGGAATCTGGAATGATCCGGCCATGGTCGCGAGCTTTGAGGAAATCGGCCGGCAGATCGCTCCCTCGGTTGGCGGATTCCCCATCCAGGTGCGCCTGATCGACTCGGCGCGCGCAGTGAAAAAGGAAGTGACCGCGGGCAAAGCGATCATTGGAACCAAGGACGAGATCTACTACTTCGGCTCAGCCACCGAAGCCGATGCCAAAGCCCTGGGGCAAGCGCTTCAGACCGCCGGGTTCTTCCGGGACGCGGGTTTCAGCGTGCTGCTATCCAAGGGTGATGGCACGGTGATTGGGTTCGTGGTGAAGGAGGGCTTGTGGGACCAGCCGGAGAACGTCGCCACTTTTGAGAAGATCGCACGGCAGGTGGCATCGTCGGCCGGCGGACTTCCCATCAAGCTGCGGTTGCTCAATAACACGATGGAAACCAAAAAAGAAGTGGCCATTCAATGAGTGGGGCGGCCAATCCTGGCCGCAGCCGCCTTTCAGGCGGCTTGCCCACCACAATTGTTGCCAACTTCCGAAGAGAGGTTCTAAGCCAGCGGTGCTCCCCTAGAATCACCACAGGCTCACCGCACCCCGGCAACCGCGGCTGTGCCGGATCCCGCATGTGGCACATGGGCGTCGTTCGGGTATTGCTCCAACGCGATACGGAACGCCCGCTCGCTTAACTGCGCCTTATTGGACTTCAACGCAGCGCGTCCCCATGCTTCGGCCACCGGCCGCGGGTAATAGGGAGGCTCGGTGTACACCAGATGCCGTTCCGCTTTGCTGGCCTGCTCGAATAACTTCAGGGCGCGATCCGTGTGGCCGTCGGCGAGTTCCAGGTGCGCCTCCATCTCCTGCCGCGCCACTTCCAGCTCCGTGGGATTCGCGCGATGCGTCTTCGCGCGGTAATCCGCCAGCGACTCATCGAATTTCGCCGCTTCTTCACGGCCGCCGGCCGCATTGCCCCGGTTCGCATACGCCAGCGCTCGAGCCCAGTGGCGCCACGCTTCCTGCCGCGGACGGGCCAGCTCGGGCAGCGTCTCGCCGGCCAGAATCAAGTCCCATTTTTCGAACTGCACCAAGGTCCGCAGCATGGCGAACCATCCTTGCGCATGCGCGCTGCCCACTCCGTCGGCCGCCGCCTGCTGTGCCGGATTCTCCTTGAACTGAAGCAACTCCCTCGCAGCTTCCATCGCATCGTCATACCGCCCTTCAAACGAGTACGCCGTCGCCAGGTAGTGGACGTTGTGCCCGTGATGGCCGTCGCCGTAGAGCTTGTCCTCCGCCATCCATTTGCGCTCGTTCCGAGCGGCGTCGGTAAACGCCTGCGCCGCGTCGCTCCAGCGCCCGGTCTGCGAATAGATGTGCCCCGGCATGTGCAGCGCGTGCGGAATATTGGGCACCAGTTGCACGTATTTCTCGCAGCTCGGCCAGGCGTCCTTCGCAAACGTCGAGCCTTCGAAGGCGTGGATGATGTAGTGGTGCACTCCCGGATGGTCGGGCACTCTGGGCAACAGCCCTCGCAGGATCTCGACCGCTTCCATGCTGCCCGGCGCCACCGGTTTCTTGTCCGGCTCTGTGAACCCGCGCATGATCATCAGGGCAAGATCGAGTTGGGCCTCTACTTCGCCGGGATGCGCGGCCAGCAGTGCGCGCAGGCCCTTCACGAAAGCCTCCTCGGGATCTTTGGCATCCGCGTCGCGGCGCGCGGCAACGGCGGCGATGTACATCTTCTCCAGATCGGTTGCCTTCCCCGGCGCCTGGCTCAGTTCCACCGCCGTCCTGGCAGCGGCGCGCGCTCGCCCAGTAGCCGGCGCCACCTGCTTGCCGAAGAACGCGCCGAGTGTGTCGATCTGGAACCGCGGCCGCCAATCGCCCGCCGCCACCATCGCGATGCCCCAGTGCGGCATCGGCGCCGCCGGGTCCAGCGCGGCGGCCTGCAGGAAACTGCGCTCCGCTTCCCGCGCCCAGAACGAGTGCATTTGCGCTACGCCCTGGTCGAAAAACCGCTGCGCTTCCGCGCTGGAAGTGGTGATCGGCAGATGCACGCTGCCCATGCCCGGCAGAATTTTCGCCGGCAGCGTGGGCGCAAGCGAACTCGGGGGCGGGGCGCAATTGTCACCGCCCTTTGGCTGCTGGGCTGCGGCGGCCATCACGATCGTCAGCAGGAGCGTGAGCTTCATCGAGGGTTCTCCAGTTGGTGTTCAATCAGGTGTATCAGTTGATCGGGGCGGTAGTTGGAGCCTTCCACTTGAGCGGCCAGCCGTCCGTCGCGCCCGATGATGGATGTCGTGGAATTGTGGCCAATCGAGCCTTCGTCGGCCCAGTAGATCTCGCCGAGCGCCGCCGCCAATGGCGCCACATCCCCCGTCAAGAAGCGCCAGGCTGGCTTGGCCGCCCAGCGGCGAGCGTAAACGGCCAGGACTGGTGCGGTATCGAAATCGGGATCCACCGTCACGGAAAGGAGCACTAAGCCGCCGCCGGCGGGATCTCCAAACCGGCGTTGCAGCATGGCGAAGTTCGCCGAAAGACGCGGGCACACATCCGGCAGCGGGCAGCGCGTATAGATGAAATCGATCGCCACCACCTTGCCGCGCAGATCGGCGGCGCGCACGGTCCGGCCGTCCTGATCGGTGAGGCGAAAATCCGGGAGCGCGGCGCCGATCTCGATCTTCTCCTTGGGCGCGGGGAGCGCGGCGTCCGGCTCGCCGGTCGGCCGAATGCGGCGTGCCACCGCCTGCCCCTTCGTCACCGCCAGGTCGAACTGGATGCGCGCGCCGGGATGCAGCGCAGCCAGTTCCGCCCCGTTTTCCGCGCGAAACGGCATCAGCATCGCCGGCATGTAGTGAGCGATCGCCCGGTGCGATACCAGGAGAGTTCGCGCCGCCGGATCCACCGCTACGACAATCCCATCCACCGCATAGGTCTTCGCCAATAGCGGCAAGCCGGCCAGCAACACGAGCGTAGGAAGACGGTGCAGCATTTACCCAGCAGTTGTCCCGGTGGCTCCCCTGTCGCCTCCGGGTCTCAGACAGAATATACCAGAAGCGTCTCTACGGCGCTGGCTCGGGAAACAACGGGCAAGCTAAAGTTGATGAAAAGAGCTTAGCCGCCGATGAACGCAGATTAACGCAGATTGAAAACAAGAGACTCATCTGCGTTCATCTGCGTTCATCGGCGGCTGAAACTGGGTTTTTCAGCATCCTGTAAAGCATGCCCCACTAATACCGTGCGTGCCATCGGTGGGGCATGCTTTAGCTTGCCCAGACCACAAGGGGGTGCGCGCCCGCCACTTTCAAGTCCCCACCCAGACCGGAAGGCCCAAGCCGCTACGGCCAATACATAGAGTTAGAATCTTGAACAGTTGCTGCTCGGCCAGGCTCGAAGGAAAAGAGGTGTACGCAAATGTCACGGTTGACAGTTTCCATGGTTCTCCTGGCGGTTGGGTTGTCGGCCCAGAATGCCGCCAACCAGTTCGATCCCGCAATCTTCAAGGCCCCTCCGGCGGAGTACCGTGGGCATGCGATGTGGAACTTCAACCTGCCCACGTTAAACGAAAACGCCGTCATCTCCGGTATTCAGGAAATGGCGAAGTTGAATTACGGCGGCTTTTTCATCGAGGCCGGTGGCAGGCCGCAGCCCGGCCAGGGAGTGGCGTTCCTCAGCGACGAATACTTCCGGTTGTATAAGCTGGCGCTGGAAGAAGCCAAAACACAGGGGCTCGAAGTCATTCTGTATGACGACTACGCGTTTCCCACCGGCACGGTGGGCGGACAGATGCTCTCCCAGTTCCCTCAGTATGTCGCCAAGAACCTGAACATGGCCGAGAAGGACGTCACCGGGCCGGCGAGTGTCGAACTGGCGATTCCGCAAGGCATCTACATTGGCGCCGTGATGATGAACCGGGACACCTTCGAGCTGCTGGACGCGAGTGACCGCAAGACCCAGGATCGCCTGGTCTGCCAGGCTCCCAAGGGTAATTGGAAAGTGATGGCCTTCTATCTCACCGAGGGCAAGGCCCGGGTGGTGGACTATCTGGATGAAACCGCCATGAGCACCTTCATCTCCATGACATACCAGAAGTACCAGGATAACTTCGGCACCTACTTCGGTAACCTCATCAAGCAGACTTTTTATGACGAGCCCTCAATGCACCATGCCGACCGCATGTGGACTCCGAACTTCAATGAGTACTTTCAAAAGAGGTACGGTTATTCGCCCATGAAGTATTACCCGGCGCTCTGGTATGACATCGGCCCGCAGACCGCCGCCGCCCGCAACGCGCTTTTTGGATTCCGCGCCGAGCTGTTTGGGCGGAACTTCATCAAGAGATTGAATGACTGGTGCGCCGATCACCACCTGATATTCGGCGGGCATCTCGATCAGGAAGAGCCTCTCAATCCGACGCCCCTCAATGGGGATCTGTTGAAGGTCTTCCAGTACCAGGCCGCGCCTACGGTGGATGACATCTGGTGGTACGGGCGGTCGAATCCCTCTTACAAAATAGTTACCTCGGCCGCCTTCAACTATGACCATCCCATCGCCCGGGCTGAGACGTATGCCGCGTATCGCATCCTGGACGGGAAAATCGCTTTCCAGGTGGCCATGGATCAGTTCGCCATGGGGATCAACTATCAGATTCCGGCCCGCACCGTGCAGCCCCAGCGCCCCGAACTGAACGACTATGTCGGCCGCCTGAGTTATTTGCTCCAGCATGGGAGGCACGTGGCGGATGTCGCGGTGCTTTATCCCATCGCCTCGTTGCACACCCAGTACCACAATATCGGCGGCGTGCAGTTCCCGCTTGCCGAGGGCGAGCAGCCTCCCCAGATCATGGAAACGGCTTATGCGCGCGAGGGCGGCCCCGCCTTCGGGATGGACTACCAGGACATCGGCGAAGCCCTCTTCCGAAGCCTGCGCGTGGATTATACCTATCTGCACCCGGAGGTCCTGGTGGAGCGCTGCACCGTCGATGGGAAGAAACTGATCTTGAACAACCAGGAGAACCGCGAAGAATACAGTGTATTGATCCTGCCGGCCGGCGATACGCTTTCGGCCGCCGCCGCGGCCAGGATCAAGGAGTTCTACGACAAGGGCGGGATGGTGATCGCGACCGGCCTGCTCCCCACGCGGTCCGCGGAATTTGGCAAGGACAAGGAAGTGCAACAGGCCATCGCCGATGTCTTCGGCGTCTCACCGGACGAACCTTTGAAAGCGGACGTGCGGCGCGCGCAGGACCGGCAGAATTTCTATGTGTTCTGGTATTACATCAAAAAGAACAAAGCCGGCGGACAGGCGCTGTTCCTTCCCAGCACAAATCCCTGGTTGATAGACTTCGCTTTAAAGCAGGTGCTTCCCCTCCGCGACGTCGACATTCAGGAGCCCATGGGAGCGCTGAGACGAGGTAACGAATACGAAGGCGCTCTGACTTATATCCACAAAGTCAAGAACGGCCATGACATTTACTTCTTCGCTAACTCGTCTTCGAAGGCCATCGACACGAAAGTAGTGTTGCGAGGTAAGAAGGCCCTGAGAATCTGGAATCCTCACACCGGTGGGCAGGAGGCGGCCGAACTTACTCCGGCGGAGGCCAATGGCCAGCCGGTTACCACGGTGCGGCTGGTTCTGCCCGCGGTGTCGTCGCTGTTCTTCATCCAGGAATAGGGAGCCACGGGCCATGACGCGAAACACGACCTTTGCACTGCTGCTGATGCTATTGGGCATGGCCGGTTCGCAGCCGGCGGGGGCCATGACACCGGGGCGGAAATCCCGGGCAAACCACGCCTGATCTGGTCAATTGGGTGATCCAGCGCGGCGGCAATTCCTTTGGCTGGCTGGAGCCACAGAAGAGCCAGACATCCTCGCGCAGCCTGAGCTTCGGATTTAACGTCAGAGGCGACCTCTACTATCCGGCCGATACACCGCAAGGCGCTAAGCTGCCTACCGTGATCTGGCTGCACGGCTACAGTTATCCGCTCGGCTACATGTGGGTCTACCACAACGACCTGCACCCCATCCTCGCCTTGGTCCGCGCCGGCTATGCCGTCCTGGCCTTCGATCAGAGCGGCTTCGGGAGCCGCATGAGCGAGTCCGGTGCATTCTATGACCGCTACCCGCACTGGTCGCAGATGGGAAGGATGGTGGAAGACGCGCGCGCCGCCGTCGACGCCCTGGAGAAGGACAGCCTGGTCGATCCACAGCGGATCTATCTATTCGGCTACTCGATGGGCGGAGCCGTTGGCGTTTATACGGCAGCGCTCGACTCGCGCGTCAAAGGTCTGGTCTCCATCTGCGGATTCACCCCCATGCGCAGCGACACCGCCGCCCGTGGAACTGGCGGTGTGGCGCGCTACAGTCACGAACGCGGGCTGATTCCGCGTCTCGGTTTCTTCGTGGGCCACGAGGACCAGTTACCATACGACTTCCCTGAATTGCTGGGTGTCCTGGCGCCGCGCCCGGTACTGGTGGTCGAGCCGCAGTTGGACCGCGACTCGACGCCCGCCGATGTGAAAACCGCCGTCGAGCAGGCGAAAAGGGTTTACGCCCTGTATGGCTCCGCCGCGAAGCTGGAGCTTCAGGAGCCCTGGGACTATAACCGTCTGCCCACCAGGACGCAGGACGAAATCGTGAAGTGGATAGCCGCGAACCTGCGCTGAGAAGCGCTGTGGGGCGGGCAATTCTGCCCGCAGCCGGCTTTAGCCGGCTGGACTCGATTTCGATGCCTCCATCCAGGGTGCCCGGTATGAATCTGTCACCGCGGCAACGCAACGCTGGATGGACTTGCAGGCCAAGCTACACTACGCACATGAGCTACATGGTGAATCTCGCCGTCGAAGGCAGGCTGGCCGTAGTCATTGGCGGTGGCCAGGTGGCGGCCCGCAAGGTCCAGGATCTTCTGGCCGCCGGGGCCCGAGTGATGGTCTTCGCCCCCCGCGCCTGCCACCGCGTTGTCGCGCTCGCGGAAGAGAAGCGCATCCAGCTCCACTTCAGGCCTTACACCAAAGCGGACCTCGCCGGCGCCTTCGTGGCCGTTTGCGCAACCGACGACGAAGAGGTCAATGCCCGCGTTGCCGGCGATGCGGCGTCCATGGGCGTGCTGGTCAACGTCGTCGATCGTCCGGCATTGTGCACCTTCACCGTTCCCGCCACCCTCAGCCGCGGCGCCCTGACCCTCGCCGTCGCCACCGAGGGCCGCTGTCCCGCCCTGGCCGGGATCCTACGCGAAGAACTCGATCGGCGATATGGAGAGGAATACTCCGCGCTCGTCGACTTATTTGCGGATTTGCGAAAGACCATGATCGCCCTGGCTTGGGACGGCGGCCGCATTCGCCAGACCTTAACCGATCTATATCGGAACGGAGCGGCCGGGTTCATTGCCCGTGGCGAGCGTCAGCCCCTGCACGATTTTCTCCGTTCCCGCCTGGGAGCCGCGTTCCCTCTCCCCACTCAAATGACCGCGTAGTGGCGCACGCACTCGTGCGCAATGCCACTTAGTTTTGCCAATCCTGAACATCTGCACCATGTATTANNTTCAAATTCTTCGCAGCACGCGAAGATTTCACAGCCCTCGTGGAGCGGGCTTCCAAGCCCGCAACGCCGACATTCTTGTCGGCGCTTCGGGCCGCGCACCCATTTTGGTTGCAGCTCCGCCGCTTTGTATTACACCTCTTCAAATTCTTCGCAGCACGCGAAGATTTCACAGCCCTCGTGGAGCGGGCTTCCAAGCACCCATTTTGGTTGCGGCTCCGCCGCTCTGTGGGGCAGCCAATCCTGGCTGCCGCCGGCTTTTAGCCGGCGCTTGCCGGGTGCGAGGGATCTCTTTCAGCTCGAAGAAGCCGCCTGAAGGCGGCTGCGGGCAAAATTGCCCGCCCCACGGCACTCATGCCGACGCCGGCGCCTCTACCGGCCCACCAGTACAAATGCTCCCCAGTAATACGGTAGGTCGCGGCCGTATCGCTGCCGCACCGTCTCGCGTTCTTTCAGTTGCGCCCGGCGCAGGGCTTCGTGCGCGTCGAGACCGCCCAGCCATTGCTGGTAAAACAGCGTCATCAACTCCTGCGTCTCCTGGTCCGGCACTGGCCACATGCTCATCAGCACCGATTCGGCCCCGGCTTCCTGGAGCCCGCGGCGCAACCCGAAGACGCCTTCGCCGTTGGCCTGCTGTCCCAGTCCGGTCTCGCAGGCGCTGAGAACCACCAGTTCCGTCCCTTGCAGGTGGAGTTGGCTCGCCTCGTAAGCCGTCAAGACGCCATCTTCCAGGTCCGCGGCCGGGCGCTCACCCGCGCGTGCGCGGTCCGCTCCGGCAAAGAACAGCCCGGAACGCAGCATGGGATCGCGCAACGCGGATTGCCCCGAGGGTTGCCCCACAGGCCGCGCGCCCGGCGCCGCCTTGTCCGCGGCGCCCGCATTGGTGAGAAAGAATCCGTGCGTAGCCAAATGCACCACTCGCGGGCTGCGCACCCGCCCCATCACCTCTTTCAGGGCCATGCTGCCGGTATACAGCGACACTTGCCATCCGGCGTTTTTCAGAGAGAGAGCCACCGCCTGCGCTTCCGCCTGCGTGGCCGGGAGTGGCGGCAGAGGGGCGCCGCGCTCGCTGCCGCGCGAGGATGGGGCAGCTTCCGAGGGCGCCGCGGCCGCATGCACCGGGGTGCCCCCATTCAGTTTCGACACGGCCTCGCGTTGCGCGGCCTCCGTCAGATCGAATGCCGGATTCCCGATGACCACCGCCGTCTTACCGCCCGCGCTGCGCTGCGGCCGCAGCAAATCCTTGGTGCTGTTGACCACCCGCAAGTCGTATTTTTCGAGCAACAGTTTTCCCGCCGGATCGCTGAAGAGCCCGATGGGAACCTGGTTGAGAATGCCGTCGGCGGCCACGTACACGCGCTTCGCGCCACCCAGCGCCGCCTCCAGAGGTCTCCAAAACGCGGCGTAAGCCGCGCCTGTGCCCGAACCGGCAGGCGGCTCCGCGCCGGTCTTTCCTGCCGGGATAGAGACTCCGCGGCTGCGTCCCACATCCACCCGGTAGGCCGCTACCGGCTCGGCTTCCAGCTTTTGCGCGTTGCCCAGCAGCATCAACCGGGGCGCGGCCGATGGCGTCAGCACCACGGCTGCATAAGCCTCGGTGTGCATCCAGCCGCCGCCATTGTGAACCGGGAAGCGGACATATTCCACCGCGGCCTCGTCCGGCTTCAACGCCTTCTGCACATCGCGCCAGGTGAATCGCGCCAGCGCTTTCGCGTCCGCCAGCGCCGCCGAGCGCTTCACCAGGTCCATCTCGATCCCGTTGGCCTCCTGATCGAGTTGCGCCATGGCCTTCCGCCACTCGGCATCCCCCGCCGGAGCCGCTGCTCGCGCCGCCAGTTGGGCCCGCTTCTCTGTCAGCCGGTCGAACAGCCCCACGGCTTCGCGATCGCCGCTGTCCAGAATCTTTGCCCGCAACGCCGCCGCGTTGGCCGCCACCAGGCCTTTTTCCCAAAGCAGTGCGTCGTACATCTTGCCCGCGAGCGCCGGGTCGCGCGCTTGATTGTTGACCGCGAAGCTGAACAACAGCGGAAACGCCCCCGGCTCCGTCGCCAGAAACTGCAGCCGCTGCCGTTCGCTCATGTAAGTGAAGCTGGAATCGACTTGCCTGGCCAGGCTTGCCAAGCCCCGATCGAAGTAAGTGGCGGCTAACTCCGTGCGGCCCCATCCGTAGTAAGTGATCCCTAAGTCGAGGAGCGCCGGGCGTGTATTCGGATTATCGGGTCCTTCCGAAGCCTCCAGAATCGATAGGCCTCGTTTCTCCAGCGTCTCCGCAACGGCGAAATTGCCTTGCCGCTGCCGCAGACTACCCAGGTTCAGCAGCGGAGCCACCAGGTTGACGCTGGCGGCCCCAAATGCCTTTTCGTCGATTGCGAGCACGCGCTCGTAAACCGACGCAGCCTCTTCGGGGTGCTCTGCCGCTTCGTAAAGCAGCGCCAGATTATTGAGATCGGCAGCCACAGTCGGATGGTCGGGACCCAGGCTCTTTTCGTCGATGGCCAGGGCCCGCTGAAACAGCGGCACCGCGGCGGGCAGTTTAGTCCCGTCCCAATACAGCAACCCCAGGCCGCTGAGGATCCGCGCCACCTGCGGATGTTCCGGCCCGAGCGCCTTTTCGTCAATCGCCAGTGCCCGGCGGTACAACGCTTCCGCTTCCGGGTACTGGCCTTGATCCTCCTTGAGGCGCGCCAAGCCGTTCAAAGTGAATGCCACCGATGGATGTCCGGTCCCCAGGTTTTTTTCGCGAATCGCGAGGGCGTGCCGGTACGCCGGCTCAGCTACCTGATACCGCCCTTGGGCGTAAAAGAGGGTCGCGAGGCTGTTCAACACTCCGGCCACTACCTGATGTTCCGGTCCCAGCGCCTGTTCGTCGATGGTTAACGCGCGCCGGTACAAAGGTTCCGCTTCGGCATACCGCCCTTGGTTGTTGAACAGATCGGCCAGATTGCTCAGGTCCAAAGCTATCGTAAGACCCTTCCCGGCGGCCGCCTTTTCGTCAATCGCCAGCGCGCGCCGGTACGTGGCTTCCGCCGGCGCGTACTTTCGCTGGTCCGTATAGAGCGCGCCGATGTTATTCAGGTCGATTGCTACCAAAGGGTGTTCGTTGCCGAGCAATTTCAGGTGGATCGAGAGGGCCTTGAAGTACAGGGGCTCGGCTTGCGCATACTTTGCCTGATGGTAGTAGACGGCGCCAAGATTGTTCAGATCGGTCGCCACGCCGGCGTCTTCCGGCCCTAACGCTTTCTCGTCGATCGCGAGCGCGCGCCGCTCCAGCGGCTCCGCTTCCACGTACTTGCCTTGAGCCATCAGAACCGTGCCCAGGTTGCCCGCGTTGGTGGCAGTGTCTACATGGTTCGGGCCGAGTGCCTTCTCCCGGAGGCTGAGAGCGCGCACCAGCAGATCCCTGGCCTCCGCCAGACGGCCCATTTTGAGGTAGAGAAGCCCCAGGTTGTTCAGATGGGAAGCCACTTCCGGATGCTGCGGGCCCAGCGTTTTTTCAGTTACCGCCAGAGCTCGGCGGTATAAGGGTTCGGCTTCCGCCCAGCGGTCCAGTTCCACCAGCACTAGCGCCAGATCATCCAGCGAGGTGGCTACCTGCCGGCTCTGGGGGCCGAATGTCGCCTCGGCGACGCGAAGCGATTCCTGCGCCGCCGGCAGCGCCTGCGCGTACTTGCCCTCGTTATAAAACTGCCTCGCGGCCAAGGCCAGTTGACGCCACCGCGCATCCTGACCGGAGGCCGGCCAACCAAGCAGGATCAGGCCGGCCAGAGCAGCCAGGAGCATGCGCCCCCGCCGCGCCTTCCACGAAGCAGCGGTTCCGATTCCCGCCAACCTGGACACAGACAATCTCCTTCCACCACCATGGCACAATCTATCGCCGATTTCTTGAGATCGCTTCCTCTACCCATCGCCACGGGGAAGGTGCCAACGCTGCCTTCTCCTCACTCCCTGCTTTGGTTCTTGTCTTTGCCTTTCTCCGCGCCTCAGCGTCTCCGCGGTGAATTCTTCATTTCGGTCGGGTCGGAAGGAGCGTCGCAGGAGCTGGTACCGCCGGCGGTCTCCGCCGCCGGTTTCTGCCGAGCCGGTCCTGGCGGAAGGATCGTCGCAGCAGTGCCGCGCCTGCCTGCACCGTATTACAATGTTTCCTTCCTATGTCGCAACCTTCGAAATTCCTGTTGACGGATAGTCAGATTCCCACGGCTTGGCTCAACGTCCTGCCGTCGCTTCCAGTGCCGCTGGATCCGCCGCTCAATCCCCAAACCCGTGCGCCGCTCACGCCGCAGGACCTGCTCCCGCTCTTTCCCATGGAGATTATCCAACAGGAGTTTTCTCCCCAGCCCATGATCGACATTCCCGGCGAGGTCATGGATGTCTATCGTCTCTGGCGCGCCACCCCGCTCTACCGCGCGCGCCGCCTCGAAAAGGTGCTCGACACTCCCGCCCATATCTACTACAAGTACGAAGGCACAAGCCCGGCGGGCAGCCACAAGCCCAACACCGCGGTTCCGCAGGCATACTACAACAAGCGCGCCGGCATTCGCCGCCTGGCCACCGAAACCGGGGCGGGACAATGGGGCAGCGCCCTCGCTCTCGCCTGTCAGTTCTTCGGACTGGAATGCACCGTCTACATGGTTCGGGTAAGTTACGATCAGAAGCCCTATCGCCGCATAATGATGAACACCTGGGGCGCGGAGGTCTGGCCCAGCCCGAGCGAGCACACCAACGCCGGCCGCGGCGTGCTGGCGTCAACGCCGGATTCACCTGGCAGCTTGGGCATCGCCATCAGTGAAGCCGTGGAGGATGCCGCCACGCACGCCGACACCAACTATTCGCTCGGCAGCGTGCTGAACCATGTCATGCTCCACCAGACCGTCATCGGCCAGGAAGCCAAGCTCCAGATGCGGCAGGCCGGCGAAGAGCCGGACGTTGTGATCGGCTGCTTCGGTGGCGGCAGCAATTTCGGTGGGCTGGCATTGCCATACGTGCTTGACCGCCTGGCCGGCCATGGCCCGCGCCTCCTGGCAGTCGAGCCCGCTGCATGTCCGAGCCTCACCAAAGGCACCTTCGCCTACGATTACGGAGACACCGCCAAGCTCACACCGCTCATCAAGATGTATACCCTCGGCCACGATTTCGTCCCGCCTGGCATCCACGCGGGCGGGCTGCGCTACCACGGCGCATCGCCGCTGCTCAGCCACCTGTTCCACTTGGGGCACATCGAGGCCAAAGCCTATTCGCAACTGCCCTGCTTCCAGGCAGCCCTGCAATTCGCCCGCACCGAGGGAATACTGCCCGCACCCGAATCCTCCCACGCGATTTGCGCCGCGGTGGACGAAGCCATCGTCGCGCGGGAAGAAGGCCGTGCCAAGGTCATTTTGTTCTGCCTCAGCGGCCACGGTCACTTCGACCTCGGATCTTACGAGAGCTACCTGAGCGGCAAGCTTCAGGATTACGAATACCCGGGCCGCGATATCGTTGCTGCATGAGGGGACAGACCAATCTGTCCCCGGTCCCGCACTTTAACGCGTGCTCGTAGTGAACTGCGCGAGTCAGTTCGAAAATCTTTCAACTCAATTTGCCCTGTTATCATCCACTTGCAGTTTTTCTCCCGCGGCTTGGTTTCACCTCCATGCTACTTTTGAATCGGGTAAGGAAGTATGCGCTCGTCGCTAACTTCCAAGTCCACTTCCTGCGCAGGAAGCGTTGCTTTTCAGGTGGTACTGATACTTCTCGGCGGCTGTTAAGGCC
>PMTR01000134.1 GCA_003167255.1 Bryobacterales bacterium | reverse complement strand
CTCCCCGACTTGGGCGGCTGGTACCGCCAGTGGCGGATGCAGCGCGCCAAGAAGAAGTTTCAGGTGTACATGCGCAAACAGGGCGGCCGCGGGCCGTGGGTGAATTAGTAGCGCTGGGCAAACCGGGTACAGTCCCGTTGGAAGCAAGAGTTGACCAGGAGCGCGAGAGCGCGACCGGGGGATCGCGCGCGGACGAGGGCGTCCGCCCCACTTTGACGCCGCCTGCCCCGTCTTCTGGTATAGTTACGTCAGAAGTACGCCTATGCGAGCCTGGATCACCGCTTTACTGTGTGTTGCCGCACTTATCCTGGCGCTGACCGGAATGGTGGCCGGACAGGATCAGCAGGGTCCCGTCCGTGACAACTCCGGGACCGTCGCGAAGAAGAAATCCACCGCCAGCGATGTGCCTCCCGATGGCGACCTGCCCAAGATCCCCTCGGCTTACAAAAAAGACAAGATGGATCTCGGCACCCTGCCCCAGTTCAAGACCGATGTGGATACCGTCACCGTGGATGTGGCCGTCATCGACAACAAGGGCCGCTTCATCCCCGCCATTCCCAAGGGCAACTTCCGCATCCTGGAAGATAACGTGCCGCAGCAGATTCAGGGCTACAACGTGGGTGAAGCGCCCCTCACGGTCTCATTGGTGATCGAATTCAGCAACAGGTTCGAGAGCCTGTATAGCCGGACCTGGCTCCAGGTCCTTGAGCTTGCTTATGGTTTCTGCAGCACCCTCAAGCCCGAGGATTACGTCGCCGTGGTGGCCTACGATATCAAGCCGGAGATCCTTTCCGATTTCACCACCAACCGCATGCAGACCAATGAAGCCCTGCACCGCCTCACTATCCCCGCATGGTCCGAAGCCAACCTGTTCGACGCGCTCACCGATACGGCCGACCGCATGTCCACGATCGAAGGCCGCAAAGCCATCGTGGTGATGTCCTCCGGCATTGATACCTTCAGCAAGCTCACCTTCGACAAGACCCGCAAGATTCTGCAGGAAGACGGCGTGCCCATTTACGCCATCGGCCTGATGCAGACCCTGCGCATCCTGATGGAATCCAGGATGGGCGCGATCCAGCAGATGGATTTTCTCCAGGCCGATAACCAGATGCGCACGTTCGCCTCGGAAACCGGCGGCCAGTCGTTCTTCCCCCGCTTCGAGGGTGAATTCGGACAAATCTTCCAGCAGATTCACCAGGCGCTGCGCAACCAGTACGTGCTGACGTACTCGCCCAGCAACAAGACGCATGACGGCGCCTACCGCAAAATCAAGGTGCAACTGGTGGACCTCAACGGCAATCCGCTGCCGGTGAAAGACGAGAAGGGCAAGCCCATCAAGTACACGATTGTGGCGAAGGCGGGCTACAAGGCGCCGCGCGTAATCGAGTAAAGCATGACAGGCCACGAAAGGCGATGGCCTGTCCCACTGCTCGACACGGGGTTTGTCAAGGACTCAATCTAGCCATTTTCCAAGACGATGCAAAACCGTTGACAGACTGGTTACGGCTCTGTTAACCTCGCACTCGTCCCGTAATGAAACCCGTCCCCGTTTTGAACCCGAGAATCCTGCTGGTAGACGACAATCGCGACGGCCTGCTGGTTCGCCGCGCGCTGCTGGAAGAAGCCGGCTGCACGGTGGAGATCGCGATCAATGGCGAAGAAGGCCTGAAACTCTTCGAGGCTTCCGACTTCGACGTGGTGGTCACCGACTACCGCATGCCTCGCATGAACGGCACCGAGCTGATCCAGCGGATTCGCCGGCGGAATCCCAACGCCCGCATCATCCTGCTCTCCGGTTTCGTCGAGCCGCTGGGCCTCACCGAGGAAAGTACCGGGGCGGACGCCGTGATCGCCAAGAGTTCCAGCGAACCGGCCCACCTGGTGCGCTGGGTGAAGCGCCTGGCCAACCGTGCTCCGGCGCGTAAGCCTCCGGTGGCGCAGAAGGCCGTGCCCGTGCGGGTGCGCAAAGCGGCAGACTAATCTGGCACACTGGAAAACGTGCCCCGATCCTGTTCAACGCGCATTTCTCACACGTGGCCCGAAGAAGTGGCGCACGCACTCGTGCGTGCCGTGTCGAGACTCTTCTCGACACCCTGGCGGGTCAAGGACAGTCTGTCGGGGCCGGGCGCCGGCATGAGTGCCGACGCGGCACGCACGAGTGCGTGCGCCACATTCGCGGCGCTGACGGCCTGTCTGCTGGCAGTTTCCGCTTTTGCGGCCACCCCGGCGAAAAACCCCGCGCCGATGAAGACCTCCGCCACCGTCCGGCGCTGGATGAAGGGAATGACGCTGCGGGATGAAGTGGCGCAACTGGTCTTCATCGAATTCCATGGCGGCTCCCCCAACACCCGTTCGCGCGACTACCAGAAATTCGTGCGGCTCATTCGTGAGACCAAGGTCGGCGGCCTGATCCTCATTAACCCCAACACTGGACGGGGCGTGCAGAAGGCCGAGCCCTACGCGCTGGCCGCGTTCCTGAATCGCATGCAACGCATCGCCAAGGTCCCGCTCCTGGTGGGCGGGGACTTCGAACGCGGCGCCTCCATGCGCGTCTCCGGCACAACGGCCTTCCCCCACGCCATGGCCTTCGGCGCCACCGGAGATCCGTCGCTGACCCGCTTCGAAGGGGAAGTCACGGCCCGCGAAGCGCGCGCCCTGGGAGTTCACTGGGTCTACTACCCGGTGGCCGATGTCAACAACAACCCCGACAATCCCATCATCAACATTCGTTCTTTCGGCGAAAACCCGCAGGAGGTAGCCGCGCATGTCAAAGCCTTCATTGAAGGGGCTCACTCCGACAAGCGCAACTTCATCCTCACTACCGCCAAGCATTTTCCCGGTCACGGCGATACGGCCGTCGATACTCATCTCAACCTCGCGACCATTACAGCCGACCGCGACCGCCTCGAAAACCTCGAACTGGTGCCCTTCCGCGCCGCCATCGACGCCGGCGTGGATGCCGTGATGACGGCCCACATCGCCGTGCCCGCGCTGGCGCCCCCCGACCTGCCCGCCACGCTCTCTCCCGCCATCCTCACCGGCCTGCTGCGCGAGCAACTCGGGTTCAAGGGCCTGGTCATCACCGACGCGCTCGGCATGGGCGGCATCGTCAACGGCTTCGGCGCCGGCGACGCCGCGGTGCGCGCACTGGAGGCCGGCGCCGATACCCTCCTGATGCCGGCCGATCCCGATGCTGCCATCAAGGCCGTGGTGGCCGCCGTCGCGAGCGGCCGTCTCAGCCGCCAGCGCGTCCAGGAAAGCGTCGCGAAGATTCTTGCCGCCAAAGAACGCATCGGTCTCGACCACAACCGTTTTACGGATCTCGAAGCCATCGGCGACGTGCTTGACGATCCCGGCGTCAACGATCGCGCCCAGGAGATTGCCGACCGCGCCATCACGCTGGTCCGCAATTCCGCCGGTTTCCTGCCCCTGGCCGCTCCCGGCCGTGCCTGCTACCTGGTTTTCACCGAGGGCCGCTATTCCCCGGAGGGCCAGGTCTTCACTCAGGAAGTCCGCAAACGGATTCCCCGCGCCGCGCTGGGCACTCTCGATCCTTCCATGTCCCGCCAGGATATCGACGAAGCGCTGCAGAAGCTGCCGGTTTGCGAGAGCTATGTGGTGGCGGCTTTCTCCAGCGTCACGTCCGGACGTGGATCGGTGGGGCTGGGCGGCGAACTGGCGGCGACGCTGGAATCGGTGATAGCGGGTGGCAAGCCGGTTGCCCTGGTGGCGCTGGGCAATCCTTACCTGCTGCGCAACTTTCCGAACGCCGCGGCTTACTTAGCTACGTTCAGTTCGGTGCTGCCCGCGGAGGTTGCCGCCGTCAAAGCGCTGTGGGGAGAAATCGATATCCGCGGGCATCTTCCGGTCTCAATTCCCGGGGAGGCAAAGTTGGGCGAGGGCATCCAGTTGCCGGCGGCTCATCCGGTGACCTCGGGCGGGGCGGGGGCGAAGTAGCGGCGAGGTAATTCACCGCCGAGGCGCGGAGACGCCCGGCTTGCGGCCCTCCCAAAAAAAGCTATACTGATGAATCAATGAGGTTCACTCTTCCTCCGCCGGGGGTGGAGGCTCTGCTCATGGCCGTGGTATTGGGCGCCGCGGTTTATGATGTCCGCTACCGGCGCATTCCGAACTGGCTCTCCGTGGGCGGCGTCGTGCTGGGGTTCGCCCTGAACACCTTTCTCTATCAGGGCTGGCCGGGCTTTCGGCATTCGCTAATCGGGTTTGCCGTCGGATTCTTCGGCTATCTGGCACTTTACATGCTCCGCGCCATGGGCGCGGGCGACGTCAAGCTGATGGCCGCGGTCGGCGCCGTCGTCGGCTGGCCGAACTGGTTCGGGATCTTCATCGTCACCGCCATCATCGGCGGCATCATGGCGGTCATTCTGGTTGCGGTGCGCAAGCGCGTCAAGAGCACTTTTTGGAACGTCGGCTATATTATCAATGAGATGAAAAGCGGCCGGCCGGCGTATGTGGGCAAGGAGGAGTTGGACGTCCATCACCCCAAGGCACTCGGTCTGCCGCACGGGGCCGTGATTGCCGTCGGCACGCTGTTCTATCTCGCGCTGGCCGCGCATTACGCGGGGTAGCGTGGGTCTGCGACCGCGTGATGGTGTGCCTTAGCGGGAAACCACTGGCTGAGCTGCGAAAACATCGCGACGCGCGAGGATTCTCGCCGAGCCCGGAGAGCCGCCTAAAGGCGGCTGCGGGCAAAATTGCCCGCCCCACATTGCGGCAAGCCGCAAACAGGCTGCGTGGTCGGAGTGGGCTCGGGCTGCGCTTTGCCGGGCAAGACAGGCCACAAAAGGCGATGGCCTGTCCCACAAAGGGCACGGAATCTTCGCAGCGCTCAAAGAAACTGAGCGGCTGTAATACACACAGAACTACCAGCTCACCTTCACCAGGGAAATCCCTTGCCGCGGCAGATCGAAGCGCAACTCCAGCTTGCCGTCCTTCGCGCCCATCCACTCGGGCGACCCCAGCAACTGCAATTGGCCGGCGGCTTCCAGCCTGGCATATTGCTCCGCCGTGGGTTGCTGCGGCGAGCCCATCTGCTGCCAGACGGTGTAGGCGTTGCTGTGGCCGGCGTCGATGCGGTAGTGTTCCACCAGCACGCGCGCCGCTCCCGCCGGCAAGCCCGCCAGCGTCAACTGGACCGGCGCGGCGGGCGCCGGCAGATCGTCGTCGTGGTAGTTCCACACCATCACCGCCGTCTCGCGATCGCCGCGAGTGGCCATGCCGTCGATCTCCGGCGCGGCCTGCACGCCCGATTGCAGAATCCCGTCGAGGCCCAAGGCGCCGCTGCTGGTCAACTGCACGCGGTCGCCGCTCATCAGTCCGGCCATGCGAAAAACGTTCAGGATTGGTTTGTCGATTCCGTTGGTCGCCAGCGTGCGCAGTCCCTCGAAGTACGGCTTGTTTTCGAATTCGAAGGCCCACGTCAGCATGCCCTCGATGTTCGATTTGTACCGGTCGGCCAATTTAAAGATGTTGCTCAGCATCACCGCCGTGTAGCTGGGGTAGAGCGTAGTATTGCGGTAACCCACTTCGGGGTGGCCGGCCAGCGGACAGGCCGCGCAGCCTTCCGGATCGGACTCGCTCAACACAATGGGCAGCCGCGTGAACTGCGGAAACTGATTGACGATCTCGAATCCCTTTTGCACGTTGACCAGGTTGGCGCGCACACCCATCCGCACGTGGCCTTCGATCACGCGCGGCGCTCCTTTGGCGTGGAAGCTGATGAAATCGAGCGGCGCGCCGGTCTTGCCGGTCACCGCGTTGACGCCGTGCGCGCAGTGCTCCAGGAACTGCTTGAGGTACGCGCCGGCGTTGGCGGAATTCGGCCCGGTGGTGCCCGGCCCGCCCACTTGCGCGTTGGGCAGCGCGCGCTTGATGGCATCGGCGGTATAGTCGTACAGCTTGTCGTACTCTTCCGGCGTGCCGCGCCAATAGAAAATATCCGGCTCGTTCCACAATTCCCATTGCCACGTTTCCACTTCCGCCTTCCCATACCGCGCCACCGCGTGCAGCACCCACTGGCGAATGAGTTCGGCCCACTTGTCGTAGTCTTTGGGCGGCTGCGCCCAGCCTCGGCCTTCCGGCGCGTTGGGCCAGTTGCGTGGATACGGTTCGGGTTTCGATGACAGCGCCTCGGGCATGAAGCCGATCTCGACGAAGGGCCGCACGTGGTTCTGCATGTAGGTGTCGAAGATGCGGTCGACGATCGTCCAGTCGTAGACGGCCTTGCCCGCGGCATCTTCGGTATAGGCGTTGGTCGAGCCCCACTTCATGGCCGGCGTGCCGTCGCCGGTAATGAGCAGATGGTGCGTGCGAATCACCGTTTGCACCGGGCTCAGCTCGGTCAGCTCGCCGATCAGCTTCTTGCCATTGGCGCTGTAAGTGTAATTCGGCTCGTCGTAGCCGAAGTAAGAATAGATAGGCCGGAACGCGCCTTGCTTCACGCCCGCGTCGACGCGGATCTCCACTGCCTGTCCGAATAGCGGCGCGGCCGCCAGCACAACCAGAGCCCATCTCGACGTCATAGCCTGCATCATACCGCGCCGCGGCGCTCTGATACCGCTTACACTGGCTGCCGGACCTGTCATAATGAACAGGCAAACGATGGCCAAGATGCCCAACGAATCCTTTCTTTCCCGGCGGCGGATGGTCCAAAGCCTGGGCGCTGCCGGCGCCGCGCTCGTCACCGGCGGGGCGGCCAAGGCTGCCGAAACCGGGCTCCGCGTGGCGGGCAAGGAGGTCGAGATTGCGATTACCTCCGTCAGCCCGCATACCTTCCGTTTGACTGTCGCGCCCCTCGCGGATGGAAAGCCGGGCGAGGTTCCCGATGACGGCACGCTGGTCCAAACGGCATTCGGCGCGCCGGCGGCCAGGTTCCAAGGCGCGGCGCGCGCGCAGACGGTGAAGCTCGGCGACTTGCGAGTCCAGTTCACGCCGGACCCGCTGGCATTCGCCATCGAAACGTCCAAGGGTGAGAAAATCCAGCACGTCCGCATCGACAGAGAGACCGCCGTCGTTTCCTTCACCACCGGGACCGCTCCTCTGCTCGGCCTCGGGCAAGGCGGTCAGGGTATCGACCGCCGCGGCCACGTTGACCCCATGCGTAGCGGCCAGGTATCCAACCAAAGCTACGGGCTGCGAACCTCCGGCGCCCGCGTTCCGGTGCCCTGGCTGATTGGATCTGGCGGCTGGGCCATGTACTTCCACCAGCCCTTCGGCAGCTTTGACACCACCGGCGAAGAGAGCAAATTCATCCCCGTCCCCGCCTCCCTTCGCACTGGGGGCCGCGGTGCTCCACCGCCTCCCATGCCCGAAGTCTCCAGCTTCGCCCTGCCAATCGACATTTTCTTTGTAGTCTCCCGCGATCCCGCCACCATCATGGCGGAATGGGCTCGCCTCACCGGTCGCGCCGAATTGCCGCCGTTATGGAGCTTTGGCTATCAACAATCGCATCGGACGCTGGGCGCACCCGAAGAGATTCTCAAGGAAGCCATATTGTTCCGCGAGAAAAAGCTCCCTTGCGACGCTGTGATTTATCTCGGCACCGACTTCTGCCCGAACGGCTGGAACACTCACAACGGAGAATTCACCTGGAACTCCAAAGTGTTTCCAGATCCCCAGCGGAGCATCCAGGAACTGCACGATCAGCACATGAAGGTTGTGCTCCACATCGTGGTGGAAGGGCGCCGCTTCACTGGAACCGTGGCCGACGCGTGCTCGGCGCCGCCCCTTCCGCCCGGCCGCACGCCCGACAACCAGTGGCCCAATGATCGCCAGGTGAGTTGTTACTGGCCGGCGCACAAGCCCCTCGTCGATCTCGGCGTGGACGGCTGGTGGCCCGATCAAGGCGACGGATACGACGCAGCCTCGCGGCTGGCGCGCATTCGGATGTACTTTGAGGGCCATCGGATGTACCGGCCGGACGAACGCGTCTACGCCCTGCACCGCAATGGGTACGCCGGCATGCAACGCTACGCCGGATTCTTATGGACTGGCGACGTGAGTTCGCTGTGGGAAACTCTCCGCAACCACGTGCCCATCGGCGTCAACTCGGGCCTCTCGGGCATTCCGTTTTGGGGCACCGACATCGGCGGCTTTGTGCCCACCGCGGAATACACCGGCGAGCTCTACGTCCGCTGGTTCCAATTCGCCGCCTTCAATACGTTGTTCCGTTCGCATGGTCGCGTCTGGTGGCTTCATCGGCCCTGGGGTTGGAATCAGGGAGCGCCCACCGGCGATGTCGCTAACGAAACGCGCTTCACCATTCCCGACGCTGAATACCATAACGCCGCCGTCGAACCCATCTGCAAGCAGGTTCTGGAGCTGCGCTACCGCATGATGCCGTATCTCTACAGCGCCGTGAAGGAGACCACGCAGACTGGGTTGCCCGTTATGCGATCGCTCTGGCTGCATTATCCGGACGATCCCGCTGCCGTCGCGCGCGGCGACCAATACCTATGGGGCCGCGACATCCTGGTGGCTCCGGTAGTGGAAAAGGGCGCCACGTCGCGTACGCTCTATCTGCCGCGCGGCGCCTGGTACGATTTCTGGACCAACCAGCGCCAGGAAGGGGGCAAGGAAGTGACACGTCCCGTCGACCTCGCCACTATCCCGCTCTATGTGCGCGCCGGCGCCATCATTCCCATGGGCCCGGTGAAGCAGTACACCGCCGAGAAAGTGGAAGCCCCGCTCGACATCTCCGTTTACCCCGGCGCCGACGGCAGCTTCCTGCTCTATGAAGACGACGGCGCCTCCTTCAGTTACCGCAAAGGCGAGTGGATGGGTATTCACATGGCCTGGAACGACGCGCGTAAGTCACTTACTCTGCGCCTGGCCGCCGGCTCTAAGATGCTCGCTCCCGCGCGCCGCGACATCCGCGTGAAAATGCACGACGCCACCAAGACCGCAGTTTTCGATGGCCACCCTCTGGAAATTCGCTTCTAATGCGAAGTACTTGGTTTCAGAAGTTCGTTCAGGTATTGCTAGGTCGCTTGCTAACGCGCGCGGCTCTGATCAGAGCCGCGACCGTAAGGGAGCGATTGCCGTGGAGTACAAAAGTGTATTTGCGAAAGGGTGTACTTAGGGTTCACGCAATAGTAACTTCGCAGTTGCCGCCGTGTCGCACCGCCCGCGAGGCGTCGACACGAGTGTCGACGCGGCACGCACGAGTGCGTGCGCCACATCTGCCGGTCAGCCAATGTGAAGTTATTCTTGCGGCGGTCCTTAGTAATTTTGCACCTGAACCTGAAGTAACAAGAGAGATACTGTATGAAGAACCTTTGCATCTTACCGGCCGGGCTGCTGGCGCTGGCCTGCGCGGCGGTTGCGGCGGATCCGTCCTATACCGACCTTCTCAAGGCCTTCACCTGGCGTAACTTCGGTCCGTACCGCACGGGCGCCTGGGTGGCGGCGCTGGCGGTTCCGGAGACGCCCGCCAAAGCGCACCAGCGCGTGATGTTCGCGGGCGCTCGCACCGGCGGCGTGTGGCGCACCACCAATAGCGGAACCACGTGGGAGCCGGTCACGGATAGCGCCGGCATCGCTTCGGTGGGCGCCGTTGCGGTGGCTCCCTCGGACGCGAACGTGGTGTGGGCCGGCACCGGCGATAACTCACTTACTCGCAGTGCCTACTACGGCGACGGCGTGTATAAGTCGACCGATGGAGGGACCACCTGGAAGAATATGGGCCTCGCGGATTCGCAGCACGTGGCGCGCATCGTGATCCATCCCTCGAACCCGGATGTCGTGTGGGTGGCCGCGCTCGGTCACGAATACTCGCCCAACCAGGAGCGCGGCGTGTTCCAGACGGTGGATGGCGGCCGAACCTGGGTGCGGCAGTTGTTCGTGAGCCCGACCACCGGCGCGGTCGACCTGGCGATCGATCGCCGCGACCCCAAGGTGCTCTATGCGGCCATGTACGACGCCGTGCGCTACCCCTGGAAGATCCAGGATGGCGGCCCAGGCAGCGGAATCTACAAGACCGCCGACGGCGGCAAGAACTGGGAAAAGCTGGAAAACGGAATTCCTAAGGGAACGCTGGGACGCATCGGGATCGATATCTGCCGCAATCATCCCGAGGTGCTCTATGCCGTCGTCGACAACTTCAATCTCTACGCCGGTGCGCCGCGGGGCCGCGGCGGCGCAGCGGGCGATGAGAAGATCGGCGGCGAAGTGTATCGCACCGGCGACGCCGGGCGCACCTGGCAGAAAGTGAGCGCGCAGGCCGATGACGTCAGCCGCAAGGCCGGTTACTCGTTCAATCAGCTTCGTGTGGATCCCAACAACCCCGACCGTGTCTTCATTACCGGCTCCAGCATGATCGAGTCTGACGACGGCGGTAAGACCTGGACCGGACTCGGCGGCGGTGGAGGTGGAGGCCGCGGCCGGCTGCCATTCCAGAGCACTTTCGGCGATTTCCGCAGCCTCTGGATCGACGCCGAAGATTCCGACCACATGGTCGCCACCTCCGACGGCGGCGTCTCGGTTTCTTACGACGGCGGCCGCACCAGCGACCACTTCGCCAACCTCAGGCTCGGCGAAGTCTATGCCATCGGCGTCGATATGGACCAGCCCTACAACATCTACGAAGGCTTGCAGGATCACGAGAATTGGAAGGGCCCGGTGGACGGATGGTCGGGCTCCGTGAACATCGACGATTGGGTGACCACGGGCACCGGCGACGGCATGTACAACCAGCCCGATCCCACCGGACGCTGGCTGTACAACAACCAGGAGCTTGGCACCCTGGGCCGTGTGGACATGCAACTGCGCACCCGCACCATCATCGATCCCACCAAGCCCAACTCGCCGCATCCTTTCACCAACGTGGGACGGCTGGGCGGACGCGGCTCGAACGGCCCCAACGACATCCTCTACCGTTTCAACTGGACGTCGCCGGTGCGCATCTCTCCCGAGGACCACAACACCATCTACTACGGCTCCCAGTTCCTGCTGCGCTCGAAAGACCGCGGCGACCATTGGGAAGCGATCAGCCCCGACCTGACCACCAATAACCCCGAGAAGATCAACACGCGCGACACTTCCATCCAGCACTGCACCATCGTCACCATTGACGAATCGCCGGCGCAGGCGGGCGTCATCTGGACGGGCACGGATGACGGCAAGGTGCAGGTGACGCGCGATGCCGGCGCGCATTGGATCGACGTCACCGCCAAAATAGCGGCCGCCGGTGCTCCCGAAGATGCCTGGGTGACGCGCGTCTATGCGTCGCGTTTCGAGGCGGGCACGGCCTACATCGCCAAATCACGCCGCCGGCAAGACGATTTCAAACCCTACGTCCTCCGCACCACCGATTTCGGCGCCACCTGGACCAAACTCACCAACGGCTTGCCGGATGTCGCCGAAGCCGCCGCCATCGTGGAGGACACGGTGAAGCCGGACCTGCTGTTCCTGGGCGCCAGCTCCGGTGTGTACGTTTCGTTCGATCGCGGCGCGAACTGGGTTTCCTTCAAGTCCAACATGGCCCCCGCGCCGGTCACCGATCTGCTTGTGCATCCGCGCGAGGGCGATCTCGTCGTGGGCACCTACGGCCGCGGTGTCTGGGTGACGAACATCGTGCCGCTGCGCGGAATGGGCGGCAATTTCCTGGCGAGCGAGGCCGCCCTGTTGCCGATTCGTTCCTTCGCGCAGCGACAGGACGGTGCCTGGGGCAACTACCGGCTGCTGGGCGACCGGTATCCTTCAACGCCCAACGAGCCGAACGGCATGGTGATCAGGTATCACCTGAAGACCGCGCCGGTTGGGGCGGAGAACGCGAATGCCGCTCCGCAGGGCGGACGCGGAGGTGGAGGACGCGGTGGATTCGGTGGCGCGCAATGCGTCGCGGATGCGGGCGATGGAACGCGGCCCTCGCTCACCATCGCCGACGCCGGCGGGAAGGCCGTCTGTATTTTGATGCCGCCAGCCCGCGCCGGAATGAACGAAGTGGTGTGGCCGCTGAATGGGGCGGGCGGCGCGGCGGAGCCGGGCGAGTACACCTTCACTCTCAGAGTGGGTGGCCAGAGCTATACGCAGAAGGCGCGACTGGTGTCGCGAGCCACGGTGGATCCATCGCGCGCGGGCCGCGGCGGCGCCGGCGACCAATAGCGGCGCGGAGTTTCTGCATTTCAGGAGAAGATTCGAGGGTTGAATGCACTACTTGATTTGTAGCGCCGGCGGTTTTTGCCGCCGGTCCTCTCTTTGAGTATGTACCGGTATAGAGTCCCGAAGAGTGGCAGTGGTCAAGCGCGCTCAAAACACCGGCGGCAAGACCGCCGGCGCTACCAGTTGGTGTGTGATCGAGGCGCTGTTCGTGGGCTTAGGCGATGTGTGCCAGTTGGTTGATGAACTGGCCGAGGTCGGCGAACCTGGCGGCGGTGTCGGCGAATCGCGCGGCGGTCTGTTGTTCAAGGTCGCGGTGCAGGGTGGTGAGCAGTTCCAGCGATTGCGCGAGCGCTTGGAGCCGTTCATCGATTGTGGGCTTTTTTGCGCTGTCGTTTTCCATGGAAGCGGGCACCCCCCTTTTTAGAGTTTATCAAACTGGCCTCTATCCCTGGCCGTAGTAGGCTTTGGGCCCGTGTTTGCGGAAGTGATGCTTGTCGCGCTGCGCTTGTGAAATCGGCTGCGCGTCGGGATTGATCGTTACCGTCATCCACGCCATCGCGGCCAGTTCTTCCAGGATGACGGCGATGTGCGCCGCGTCCATCACGGTCTTGCCCCAGGCGAACGGCGCGTGGCCGTGCACCAGCACACCGGGGCAGCCCAGAGGGTCGAGCCCCTGCAGCCGGTCGATGATGGCGACACCGGTGTTGGCTTCGTAATCGCCCTCAACTTCCTCCGCGCTGAGCGGCGCCGTCAGCGGCACCGGGCCGTGGAAGTAGTCCGCGTGCGTGGTTCCGAAGCAGGGGATTTCGCGACCGGCCTGCGCCCATGCGGTGGCGTGGCGCGAGTGCGTGTGCACCACGCCGCCGATGGCGGGGAACGCGCGATAAAGCGCCACGTGCGTCGCCAGGTCGGAAGAAGGGCGCAGTTTGCCTTCCACGATGTTGCCCTGGAGATCCGTGATCACCATATCGGCGGAGGTCATCTTGTCGTACGGTACGCCGCTCGGTTTGATGACCACCAGTCCCTGCTCGCGCGAGACGCCGCTGGCGTTACCAAACGTGTAAATCACCAGGCCACGGCGCACCAGTTCCAGGTTGGCTTCCAAAACCTCAGTTCGCAGCTTTTCCAGCACTCTTCCCTCCGCGCGCCTGAGCCGCGATTCTGCGCAGTTCGGGCAGGATTTCGCCGATGCCTACCGCGGGCGATTGGCGCTGGCCCAGAGAAAAATAGAGCTTGCGGTAAAGCGGGTATAGTTCCTCATAGACCGCGGCCTGCGCGGGCTGCGGCTCCACCGTCACATGCCGGGGGCACAGCGCCGCCTGGGCCTCTTCGATGCTTTTGAAAGTTCCGGCCGCCAGGAAAGCGAAGATCGCCGAGCCGAGGCTGGTGACGTCGCCGGCGGGCACCAGGATGGGCTTCCCCATCACGTTGGCGTAAACCTGGTTGAGCACGTGGTTCTTTTGCGGGATGCCGCCGCCATTGATGATGCGGCGGACGGGAACGCCGTTCTCTTCCATACGTTGCAGAATCACGCGCGTGTGGAACGCCGTGCCTTCGATGGCGGCAAACAGTTCGTCCTGCGCCGTGTGGGTAAGGCGCCAACCCAGCGTGACGCCGCTCAATTCGGGATTCACCAGCACGGTGCGGTCGCCGTTATCCCAGGTGAGACGCAGCAGGCCGGTTTCGCCGGCAGAGTAGTCTTCCAAGCCGCGCGAGAGTTCCCCAACGGTGCTCGCGGCGCGGCGCGCGATGGCTTCGAAAATATCGCCGGTAGCGGAGAGGCCGGCTTCAATGCCGGCGCGGTCCGGGTCGATCGAGCCCTCCACCACGCCGCACACTCCGGGAATCAGGCTGGGCTTTTCACCCAGGGCCATGATGCAGGTGGAAGTGCCGACAACATTGACCACGTCGCCGATGCCGACGCCCGCGCCAATGGCGTCCCAGTGCGCGTCAAACGCGCCCACGGGAATCGGGATGCCGGCGCGCAGCCCCAACTTTTCGGCCCATTCGGGAGAAAGGTGGCCGGCGATCTTGTCGGAAGTTTCATAACGGCCGGCCAGCTTCGCGCGCACGCCGGCCAGCAGCGGGTCGAGCGTGGTCAGGAAGTCTTCGGGCGGCAGCCCGCCCAGCGCCGCGTTCCACATCCACTTGTGGCCCATGGCGCAGGCGCTGCGCGGAACGGCCGCGGGGTCGTGGATGCCGCAGAGCACCGCCGCCACCATGTCGCAATGCTCCAGCGCGGTGGCGAACCGGGCGCGCTTTCCGGGGTTGTGGCGCAGCCAGTGAAGCAGCTTGGCCCAACCCCACTCGGAAGAATAAATGCCACCGCACCAGTCGATGGCTTCCAGCTTGCGTTCGTGCGCCAGCGCGGTAATTTCGGCGGCTTCCTTCCAGGCGCGATGGTCGCACCACAGGTAGTAGTCGTCGATGGGTTCGAGGTGCGCGTCCACCGGGATGACGCTGGAGCCGGTGGTATCGAGAGCCATGGCTGCAATCGACTTTCCGTCGATTCCGGCGGCCTGGACCGCGCTGCGCATGGCCGCCGCCAGCGCCGTCATGTGATCGGCGTGGCTTTGCGTGGCGTAATCCGGATCTTCTTTCTTGCGATGCAGGGGATACTCGCCGCCGCCCGCGCCCAACTTCCCCTTGGCGCTGTCGAAAATGGACACCCGGACACTGAGGGTTCCGAAATCAACTCCGGCTACGATGCTCATAAAAACCTTTGGGGAGTCAGAAGCCAGAAGTCAGAAGTCAGAAGCCTGAGATTCTGTCTTCTGACTCCTGACTCCTGACTCCTATTCTTCTTAACTGTGGTTGTAAATATCCCAACCCAGATACCGCGTGGTGGCTTCCCGCACGGACGCCGCTACCGAAGACAGGTTGGCGGCCACGTGATGCTCGAAGCCCCGCTCGCAAATGTATCGCAGGAGCCCTTGCAGGTTCTGGATGCGCACCACGCCGGCGCCGCCGAAGGTGTTCAGCGGATCGTCGGTGAACTCGCCCTCGCCCACATAGCCGCGGATGGTGCCGTGGCTATCGTCGGTGGAGAAGCGCGCGAAACTCATGGCGCCCGATTTCACCAGGCCCACGCACGTTCCGTAAGTGTTGTCGCGGCCTACCGTGCCGGCGATAATCTGCTGGAAGTCCATCTTGGTCGAGCGGAAGAAATGCTTGGGCAGATTGCTGCAATGGAAGCAGACGGCCTTGTCGGGATCCTCGCCGTAATTGTTGTTCCAATCGAGCAGCGCGCTGGGCGTCTCCGAAGCCAGTTGCAGCGCGTGCATGCCGACAACGCCGCAAATATCCACTTCGCAGGCGCTCGACATCAGATTCTCGCTCATCATACTCATCACCGTGCAGGGCACTACGCCGAAGTATTCTTCGAGCGAAGTCCAGCATTGCACCGCGCTGATGGCCACTTCCGTCTGCGCCATCCACTGGTCGATCACGGCTCCCAGCTTGGCCATCTTCAGGAGGGCCTCGGCCGGTACGGCGTCGGTGGAGACGTACTTCATGATCGAATCCAGCTTGGCCTGCGCCGCGGCGTCGTGGTCCCCCATCTTGGCGATGCGGCCGAGAATCTCGGAAAGATCGATGGGCTCGACGGAGATGCCGTTATTCTCCAGGATCTTTTCGCTGTAGCGGACCGTGTTGAAGGCCGCCGGCCGCGCGCCGATGGCGCCGATGCGCAGACGCCGCAGGCCCTTCACCACGCGGCAGACGCCGGCGAACCATGCCAGGTCTTTGGCGAACAGATCCGAACCCGGCGCTTCGGTATGAAGCGTGGTCAGCGAGTACGGAATGCGGTACTGCGTCAGGTTGTTGCACGCCGACATCTTGCCGCAGAAGCTGTCGCGCCGATCCTTGATGGTCATCAGGCCGGGCGTGTCGGGCGTGGCCTGCACCAGCACCGGAACCGTCAAATTGGCGGCGCGCAGGGTATCGGCAATGGCGCGCTCGTCGCCGAAATTCGGCAGTGTAATAATGATGCCGTCGATCTTGCCGGCGTGTTTGCGGAATAACTCCGCATGGAGCGAAGCCTCGGCGCGGCTCTCGACGGCCCCGTGCTTGGTTTCCTCCGGCCCGACGGCAACCACGTCGTAACCGGCTTTCTCGATGGCTGCGATCATCTCGGTGCGCCCGCTCTGGGCCAGATGACCGGGAAAGAACCCGCGATTTCCGACGATCAATCCGAACGTCATCTTGCGGGGCTTGCTGTTGGACATTTAGTTATTCCTCCCTGGCCGGAACTTCACCGAATAGAAAAGCCCCATGGCGATCAGCAGACCGCCCCACCAGATCCCGGCGTGCAACTCGGCCAGCACCAAAGGGTGCTCCGGCGGCGATATGTACTCGTAGATGCCCGCCCCCAGGATCAGAATTCCGTAAGCCAGCAGCAGGACGCCGATAAAAAACCAGATTGAGAGCATTCCAGGTCGATGCATGATTCATCCTTACCAGAAAATAATTTGTATAACTACAAAGGCCGCGGACACCACGCCCGCCCAGAAAATGGGCCTCTGCCACAATGGGAGATGGCCTTCCGACGGGATCTCCGTGCAGCCGTATACCAGGCCGGCCAGCTCCGCTTCCGTCTTCGGCCTGGTCGCCAGACTTACCACCACCGTGACGGTGACGCAAATCAGGGCGGACCAAAGAGCGCGGAACATGTTTTCCGCCATGGGCTTGGCCGCCGGCGATAATGCGATGTATTGAACCGCCAAGGGTGTGGTCTTCACCCAGGCCCACATCCCGATGGCCGAACTGGTCCCCGCCAGCAAGCCCCAAAATCCGCCCGCCGACGTGGCCCGCTTCCACAACATGCCCAGCAGCACCGTGCCGAACAGCGGCGCTATAAAGAAGCTGAACAACTCTTGCACATAGTCCATGATGCTGTGGGCGTGCAGCGCCAGGTACGCGGTGCCGATCGAGACGAGCACACCCCCGATGGTGCACCAGCGGCCCATGCTGACGTAGTGAGCATCGGTAGCGTTCTTGCGGAACATGGCGCGGTAAATGTCGTAGGTCCACACCGTCGCGAACGCGCTCACGTTGCCCGCCATGCCCGACATAAAGCCCGCAATCAGCGCGGTGATCCCCAACCCCATCAATCCAGGTCCGCAGTAGCGCGCCAGCATAATCGGCAGCACCTCGTCGTAGGTATGCAGCACCTGACCGTGGCTCAGGGCGTCCGCGGCCGCCTCTCCGCCTACCAGGAAATGATGGCCCGGAGTGTCCAGCATTGCCAGCCCCAGCAGGCCAGGCAGAATCACGATAAACGGCACGCACATTTTGAAAGCCGCGCCGATCAGCGGCGCCAGTTTCGCGGCGCGCAAATCTTTGGCCGCGATCACTCGCTGCACCACCAGGAAGTCGGTGGTCCAGTAGCCCATCGAGATCACCGCGCCCAGCCCGAACACGATCCCCACCCAGTTGATGCCCATGGGGTTGTCCTGGAAGGAGCCCAGAGTGCTCCACGCGTGCGTGAAATTTTGTGCCGGAAAATTAGCGTGGATGCGCGCCACCATGCCGTTCCATCCGCCGGCCTCGATCAGCCCGATGATGGAAATCAAGAGCGCGCCCAGCCAGATCAGAACAAACTGCAGCACTTCATTGAAGATTGCCGAGAGCAGTCCACCCAAAGTGACGTAGAGCGCAACCGTAATCGACGACACCCAGATGCTGAAGTAAATGTCCCAGCCCAGCACGACCTTGAGCACCACCGCCATGGCATACATATTGATGCCGCTCATCAGCACTGTCATGAGGCCGAAGGAAATTGCCGAGAGCGCCCGCGCCGGTTCGCCGTAGCGCAGCTTGAGGTATCCGGGCACCGAATGGGTTTTGGAGATGTAGTAGAACGGGATCATCACGATGGCCAGGAAAACCATCGCGGGGATCGCGCCGATCCAATACCAGTGCGCGGCCAGGATGCCATATTGATAGGCATTGCCCGCCCAGCCCATCAGTTCCAGTGATCCAAGATTGGCCGCCAGAAAACTCAGGCCGGCAACCCACGCCGTCATTTCGCGGCCGGCAAGGAAGAAATCTTCGCCCGTCTTCGTATAGTTCTTCAGGTAGAAGCCGATACCGAGCACCGCCAGAAAATACAAGATAATGATGGCGAGATCAACCCCGGAAAGTGTCAGCAGATGCGACGGAGCGGCCTGCAAAAGGAGAGCTGGCGCGAAGGATATAGTTGTAATCGCTTGCACCTGCTTATCGTAGGAACATGCTCGATCAATGTCAAGCGAGGTGTGGCGCGGATGAAACGAACGTGAGAAACACCATGCCGTGAAAGAGTGGGAGAGGCGCCCTCGCCTGTCCCTCGCCTGCGCCGGACCCCCTTGGTCCGGCTCTTCGAAATCCGCTGCCCTACTTGCCCGGCGGCACCGGGCCCGTCGAGTCCCTCAGCACGAATTCCGGATCGATCACGATCTCCGCTTCCGCCACCGCCGATTTCCCGCTCTTCGACATCAGCGATTCGCAGATGATGTGCCCAATCTGCTCGCGCGGGATATGCACCGTGGTCAGCGCCGGATAGCAGAATTCGGACAGCTTCACGTTGTCGAAGCCGGTCACCGACACGTCCTGCGGCACGCGCAGTCCCCGCTCGCGCAATTCGCGCAGCACGCCCACTGCCGTGACGTCGTTGACGCAGATGATGGCGGTAGGCTCATAACCGTTGGAGAGCAGTTGGCGGGCCGCCTGGCGGCCGCCTTCCAAAGTGTCGGCATCGGCGGCCGTGCGCACTTCGAGCGAAGGGATGCGCGCCACCGCGTCCATCACCGCCTTCATGCGTTCGTTGATGGGACCGAGAATGGCATGGTGCCCGATGAAGCCCAGGCGGCGATGGCCCAGGCTGTGAAGGTAGTCCACCACCTTCTCGATGCCCCGCCGGTAATTCACGCGGATGTTGGTCACGTTGCCGCGCGGCGTGCCGACGTCATAGAAGACCACCGGGATTCGGGCATCGTTTAACTCGTCCATCAACTCGGGCGCCATTTCGGAAACAATCACCGCCAGACCGGCAACCCGCCGCCCGATCATCAGGCGCACACTGGTGACCAGTTGTTCGGACCGGTAGTCCGTGTTGGCCATCACCACTTCATAGCCTCGCGTGTGAGCGTCGCTCTCAATGGTCTTGTAGATGTCGAAAAAAAACGGGTTTTCCATGTTGGAGGCGATCACACCAATCGTGCGGCTTTTGCCCCCCGCCAGGCTGCGGGCATGGAGATTCGGATGGTATTTCAGTTCCTCGATGGCTTTGACGACCCGGGCACGGGTCGTGCTTTTGACTACGCTTGCATTATTAAGCACCCGAGAGACCGTGGCGGTGGAAACCTTGGCCCGCCTGGCTACCTGTTCGAGATTCATGGCTATTGTTTCTATTGTACGCGGGTTAAATCCCTTTTGGGCCCAACGATGTTACAAATGAGTCGAAGGGTAGCCCTTGAGACGTTCGATGACAGCGCTTACATCACTCCACCCTTGCCGCCGGAGGGTGTTTCCATGAGCAGGATGAATCGAGTAGCCGTCACTGCGGCGGTGCAGCGGTAGTCTGCCGCACCACCAGATTCGTCTTCACTTCGTAATTGCTGCCGCCACTCGAATCGTGGATCAAAGTCCATAGCGACTGAAACGCCACCCGCCCGATCTCCGCACGCGGCACGGCCACCGTGGTAAGGGCCGGCTGCGTGAACTGCGCGAACGTGATGTCGTCAAACCCGATCACCGAAAGTGCCGCAGGCACCGAAATCTGCCGATCATAAGCGTAGTGCAGCGCGCCGATCGCCATCAGGTCGTTGGCCGCCATCACCGCCGTGGCGTCGAACCCAGCCAGCAGCTTCGAGCAACTGAAATACCCACCCTGAACCGTGAAATCGGAATCCACCACGCGCGTATCCAGCCCAATCGCCAGCGCGGCTTCCAGAAACGCCTCTTTGCGCCGCCGGGCGAAAGCGCCATCCGCGGGACCGCCGACGAAACCAACCTTGCGATGGCCCAACTGCGCCAGATGGTTTACCGCTTCCAAGATTCCCTGACGCAGTTCGATGTCGACGTTGGCGATGTTGGCGCCGGCAGCCCCAGCGCCGAAGTACACCGCGGACATCCCTCTCTTCGTCACGAATTCCTTCACCGGCCCATCCACCTGCGTGGTGAGGAACGCAGTTCCCTGCACTTGAAGCGCCAACAGCCGTTCCACCGTACTGCGCGTCCGGTGCGGATCGTTGTTGGTGTTCATCACGATGGCTTCCATCCCGGAGAGATTAGCTTCTTCCTGGAAGGCTTTGGTAACCTCCGGGAAGAATGGATTGCCGATATCGGGGACGACCAGGCCCACAATCGTGCTTCGACCGACCGCCAGACTTCGGGCCGCCGTATTCGGCAAGTAGCCCAACTCCTTCGCCGCCCAGAGCACGCGCTGCTCGGTAGCTGGCCGCACTTTGCGCGAATCGTTGAGCACATAAGAGACGGTGGCGACAGAAACACCGGCCTTCTGAGCGACATCTTTGATTGTGGCCAGAGGACCTGACACCGCGAGGCCGGCGTAACCGCCTCTTCTGCCACCGCCATCGGCTTGCTTACGCGTTGCGTTCATTGGAGATTCGTTTCAGAGTGCCAGAAGTGCAGCGCTCAGTCAAGCTCTCAGCGGCAGCTCGGTGATACGATTAAACGCCCCACGGTCCAGAACTGTTACACGCTGAATATGAGCCTCAGCGAGCAGGAGCGCATCCCCGGACGGCTGGCCGCCGGGTTCCTTCGACCAAGGTATCGCCCTTGCCGTTAGCCTGGTTAGCGGCAGGCTCTCCCGGTGGCGCCGGGCCCGTCGAGTCGCGCAGGACTAGTTCCGGATCGATCACGATCCCGGCTGCGGCCGCCGCCCATTTCCCGCTCTTCGACATCAGCGATTCGCAGATGATATGGCCAATCTGTTCGCGCGGGATGTGCACTGTGGTCAGCGCCGGATAGCAGAATTCCGAGAGCTTCACGTTATCGAAGCCGGTCACCGACATGTCTTGCGGGACGCGGATTCCCCGCTCCCGCAATTCGCGCAACGCGCCTACCGCCGTGACGTCGTTGACACAGATGATAGCGGTGGGCTCATAACCGTTGGAGAGCAGTTGGCGCGCCGCCTGACGGCCGCCTTCCAACGTGTCGGCATCGGCGGCCGTGCGCACTTCGAGCGAAGGGATGCGCGCCACCGCATCCATCACCGCCTTGATCCGTTCGTTGATGGGGCCGAGAATGGCATGGTGCCCAATGAAGCCGAGGCGGCGATGGCCCAGACTGTAAAGGTAGTCCACCACCTTCTCGATGCCCCGCCGGTAATTCACGCGGATGTTGGTGACGTTGCCGCGCGGCGTGCCGACGTCATAGAAGACCACCGGGATTCGGGCGTCGTTCAGCTCGTCCATCAACTCCGGCGCCATTTCCGAAACGATCACCGCCAGACCGGCAACCCGCCGCCCGATCATCAGACGCAGACTGGCGATCAGTTGTTCCGACCGGTAGTCCGTGTTGGCCGCCATCACCTCGTAGCCGCGGGAGTGCGCGTCGCTCTCGATGATCTTGTAGATGTCGAAGAAAAATGGGTTTTCCAGGTTTGAGGCGATGACACCGATCGTGCGGCTCTTGCCCCCCGCCAAACTGCGGGCATGGAGGTTCGGATGGTATTTCAACTCCTCGATGGCTTTGACGACCCGGGCACGGGTTGACTTCTCGACAAATCTCGTATCATTAACGACCCGAGAGACCGTGGCGGTGGAAACTCTGGCCTGCAGGGCCACGTGTTTAAGGTTCATGCCTACTGCCTTTACTGGGCCCGGTCAAATCCCTTTGCATCCAGCGCGCAAGAGACGCCGCTTCGGACCGAATAACCGGTTAATGATTATTTAACGGCACAAGAAGTATATGTCAGAAAAAATGGTTCGGCAATGCGTTATTTAAGAGTTTAATCGTTTAACATTTGTAGCATCATTGGGCCTGGATGCAACACCAAAATTAGGCCTTGACACCAATGGTGGTACCGCTTACACTAGCACCAAACCCAAGTGTAGCGATACTCGTCTACCGAGTTAACCGCAACGCTGGTTTCGTTAAGGGCTCGTGGGAGTTCTCGTTTCGAATGTTTGAGTTAAGGGGTACACAAATGAGGTTCACAAAATCGAAGGTTCTTTCCGCAGCCATGTTGCTGTTGGCAGGGCTTGTGCTGTTCAATCCATGTGCGATTGCACAATCAACCACAACCGGGTCTGTGACCGTCACTGTCACCGATCCAAGCGGTTCAGCCGTCCCGAATGCTCAATTGGAAATCAAGGATCTCGGGACTGGCGTTCTGCAGAAGGCCCCCACCGGGGCAACCGGCACGTACACCTTCCCCAGCCTGTCCTTCGGAATATATCAACTGACGGTCACGGCGTCGGGCTTCCAGAGCCAGGTATTTTCGTCGGTCCAGGTGGTGACCTCCCTAAACACCAACATCAACGTCCCGCTCAAACTGGGCGCCACCTCCGAGTCGGTAACCGTGTCCACCAATGAAGTGCCACTGGTCGAATCCGAGTCCAGCGTGCTGGCCGACACCATCGACACCAAGCAGGTGACCAGCCTCCCCCTGCAAAATCGCAGCATGTTCGCCCTGGCATTTCTAATTCCTGGCTGGAGTTCCACCAGCCCCGGCTCCACTGGCGGCACCTGGGACAACATGCCGGGAGGCGCCATTGTGAGCGCCGATTTCGATGGCACCCAGGCCATCAGCAACCGCTTCCGCAGCGGTGGCTTCACCTACGGCACCTCGGTGGTGAATCCGCGCATTGAAGACGTCGCCGAGATGACCATCCAGACCGCCCAGTTGGATCTGACCGGCAACGGCACTGCCGCCATGAAGATCAGCATCGTGACGCGGCGCGGCAGCAACGCGTTCCACGGCCGCCTCTTCGAGGACTTCCAGAACCACGATCTGAACGCCAACTCCTGGCTGAACAACGCCCGCGGCCTGCCCCGAAACATCGTCAAGCTGAACGATTTCGGCGGCAGCATAGGCGGCCCCATCTGGAAGAACAAGCTGTTCTTCTTTGGCACCTTTGCCGAATCCAAACAGCCATCCAGCATCACGGCCAGCGCTACTAGCGTCTTGGGCCCCCTCGCGCAGCAGGGCATTTTCCAGTACAAGGCGACCAACGGTTCCACTCAGTCCGTGAACCTGATGAACCTTGGGGTTGCTGCTGGAGGGACCAACGTCATCAATTCCGCTGTCGCCTCCGAGTTCTCAGCCATCAATGGGATTCTGAGCGATGGAATTCTGACGCCGGGGTCCGATCCCAACCTCTCCACTTTGAGCTGGCAGTATGCCGCCATCCGGACGGTCTACTACCCGGCTCTGCGCTTCGATTTCAATGCCACTGAAAAGCTGCGCCTCAGCTTGTCCTACACCCAGACCAAGACGAACTACCCCGGCGCAAATGCCGCGAATTGGCCCGGCGGAATCGATACGGTCGATCTCACGTCGAGCAACAGCAACGACAAAATCGCGGGGTTTGGCGTGGACTACACCTTCCGCCCCACGCTGTTCAATTCTTTCCACGCCGGCTACATGTATCAGTACAGCATTTTCGACCCGGAGAACCTGGGCCTCGACAACTCCAAGGTCCAGGAGATTTACTTCGGTTACGGAAACGGCCTGTACGACCGGAATTATCCACGGCAGGCCATTTCCTCGTACTATCCCATGGTGAGCTGGAACGATACCCTGACCTGGCAGCGTGGCAATCACACCATTGTTGCCGGCGGAGGTTATTATCATGAGCAGGACCACTACTGGAACGGTGCCGGCGGGTATCCCCAGATCTACCTCGGTTATAACCAAAACGAACCGACGTATTCACCCTTGATTGCCGCATTGTCCGCCGCTGGTCTGAACACCACGCAGCAGGGCAGCGCCTCAGCTCTGTATGCCACGCTGATCGGACAAGTTGATTACGTAGACATCGGTGGCGGCGGGCGGCCGCTCGATACCAAGACCGGCCAGTACAAGCAGTTCGGCGCCTACAATCTGGATGAGGTTCAGCAGTCAGGGAACATTTTCGTTCAGGACCGCTGGCGAGTGAAGCCTAACCTGACCCTGAATTTTGGACTTCGCAACGACATGGTGGGTGACGACCACGATCTGAACGGCGCCTATGCCAACGCGTCTCCAGCCAATCTTTGGGGTCCTACTACGGTTGGCGCCTTCTTCCAGCCTGGCGCCCTCGGCGGCATCGCGAATCCTACCTTCAACTCGCATGTGCATGCCTATGCTACCCAGTGGGTCAATCTGCAACCGGCTGCCGCGCTGGCCTGGAGCCCCAAGTTCGGCGGATTCCTCGGCAACATTCTGCCGGACGGCAAAACCGTGATCCGCACCGGCTGGTCGAAGAGAATGTACCAGGAAGGCGCGCAGAATTTCTGGGCCTACGCCTCCAATCAAGGTTCATTCTTCTTCCAGTCGGGCTCGGCGGCTCCCGATACCACCGGGGCACTGGGAACCTTCCAGCCCGGCACGGTGCACCTGGGACAGACGCTCCCGCAATACGCGCTCTTCCCGACCACCTGGGCGCCCACCCTCCCGGAATCGACTCTGTCCTTTAACTCCTCGTTCTGGGCCATGAATCCGAATATCCGCCAACCGTACGTGGAACAATGGAATTTCGGCATCGAGCGGCAAATCGGAGCCGGCACTGCCCTGGAAGTTCGCTATGTCGGCAATGAGGGCCACCACGCTTGGTTTAACACGAACCTGAACGAAGTGAATATCCTCTCGAACGGGTTCCTCACCGAATTCCAAAACGCCCAGAGCAATCTGGCCATCAGCCAGGCCGCGGGCAAGGGCAACTCGTTCGCCAACCAGGGCCTGGCCGGACAGGTCCCGCTTCCCATCTTTGCCGCGGCATTCGGCACCACGACCGGCTCGCTCTACACCCAATTCACCACCCAACTGAAATCCGCCGCCACCGGCGGGACCGGCGCGGTAGGGACCGTGGCCAACACGCTGGCCAGCACGCAGAGTTATATCTGCAACATGTTCGGAGCCAAGTTCTCACCCTGTGCGACTTTGGGCCTCGGAGGCGCGGGCACCAGTTATCCCATCAACTTCTGGGAGGTCAATCCTTTCGCTACCGGGAATTCCGTCAATTATCTGGATGCCGTGGGCCAATCCAATTACCACTCGCTGCAGGTTGAACTTCGCCAGAGGTACTGGCACGGTATGCAGTTCAACCTGAATTACACCCTGTCGCACTCGCTGGTGCTGGGACCGGTGAACGGTTACCAGGCCAACGCCGGCGGTTCCTACCTCACCGATCGCAATTTCCGGCTCAGTTACCGGCCGAGTACCTATGACATCCGCAACATCTTCCATGCCAGCGGCGGCTACGACCTGCCCTTCGGCAAGGGCAAGGCGTTCTTGAGCGGCAGCAAACTGGGCAACGAAGTCCTCGGCGGTTGGAATGTCTCAACCATCATCATCATGCAAAGTGGAGCGCCCGTGCAGTTCAGCGGCGGTTACGCCACTCTGAATTCGTCCGCCAACAGCGGCGTTGTTTTCGCGCCCGGCGTTACAGGGAAGCAGATTCAAAACGCCGAGAGCGTTACCCGCATCGGAAGTCCCTGGGTGCAGACCTTCCCGAGCCTATTAGCGGCCAACGGAGGGGTTTCGCCCAGTTACTTTACTCCCAATGTGACCGCTGGCCAATTGGCCAACTTCAATTACATTTACGGATTGCATTGGTTCAACGCCGATCTCGCGATGAACAAGAGCATTCCCATCCATGAATCAATTCGCATGACCATTCAAGGCCAGTTCCTGAACGTTTTCAATCACCCGGCGTTCAGCCTGGGCGGCATCGGTGCGACGAGCCTCACCTTCGGGCAAAGCACCGGCACAATTACCACCGCGCGCCGTATCGAGCTTAGAGCCAATATCGAGTTCTAACAGCCAACTCGACTCAAATCCGAGGGCGCAGCACAGCAATGTGTTGCGCCCTTTGAGTAGGACAGGCCTCCTGCCTCCTGTCCCTGGAGTCTCCACATTCTGGGACGTGATAGCATGAGCGCAGGTTGTTATGCGCCAGGCGCTGGCTCTACTCTTTCTCGCGGTCTTCGGCTTGCCCGCGCAGGATCTTCCGCCCGGGGTCCTCACCCTGTCCCGCATCCGCGCCCGTGTGGGGCAAGCGCTCGATCAACTGCCGGACTGCACTTGTGTCGAAACCGTGGACCGCTCCTGGAAGCCGGCCGGTAAAGAGATCAAGCCCGTAGACCGCGTGGTCCTTCAGATTCTGTTTAGCGGCGGCGAAGAGTTGTTCGCCGCTCCCGGCGATACCCGCTGGGAAGCCAATCCGTCGGATTTACTGGCCAGCGGCATGATGGGCAATGGCCCCTTCGGCCTGGATCTGAAAATCGTCTTCCTCAATAACGTATCGGTTATCACGTACCATGGCGACGAGTCCTCCGCCGGCCGTCGCGAAGCCCGCTACGATTTCTCCGTTGCGCGCGTGGCGAGCGCCTGGACCGTCCGCAACGCAGGCGCTTCCGGCGTGGTGGGCATGAGGGGCTCGTTCTGGGCCGATCCGGAAACTTACGATCTTCACCGGCTGGAGTATCACGCCGATGACATTACGCCCGATCTGCTCTACACCGATATCTCCACCACTGTCTACTATGATCGCGTGCGCGTCGGCGACAGGGACGTCCTGCTGCCGCAGGCCGCCGATCTGCGAACCACGGGCGTGGATGGCGAAAACAAATGGAACCACATCGAATTCACTCACTGCCAGGGATTCCACACCGAAAGCACGCTACGGTTTGGCGCCGCCGATGCCGCGCCGGCCGCAGGCCCGGCCGCGACGCCGCCCCGGCCGGCGGCGGAAGGCACGCTGCCGCCGGGATTCCGCATCACGGTCGTCTTGAGCGCTCCACTGGACGATCACGCCCCCGTCGGCTCACTCATCGACGGTAAGATGGCAGCCAGCGTAATGCAAAAGGGGAAGGTTCTGGTTCCCGAGGGCGCGCTGGTCAAAGGCCGCATCCGCCGCCTGGAGCGGTATTCCGACGCCGGCGACTACTTCATCGTGGCACTGGAATTCATGCAGATCGAAACGCCTTCCGCGAGCCTGCGGTTCTACTCGGAACTCCAGGATGTCGATCGCCCCGAGGGCGTCGAAATGATGCTCACCACGACCAACGTGGAGCGGGGCGAGTTGAACCATACCGGCATGAAGTGGTCCAAGACAGACCGCGTGCGGATCTGGACGCAAGAAGTGCCCGGCGTGGGAACGTTCTTTGTCCGCGGCGCGCATTTTTTGCTGCCCGCCGGTTTCAAGACCATCTGGCAGACGGAGCCTTACCCAGCGGCGCGTCCATGATGCAGTGGTGGGACAGACCATCGTCTTTTGTGGTCTGTCAATGTATCGCCAAACACGCGGGCCGACAGACGACAAAAACCGATCGTCTGTCCTACTGGCTACTCACGACACCTGCCAGTAAACCGAGTAGCGCTTGTCCGTAATCTCATGCAGCGGTGCCAGCGTGACGTCCTTCTGCTGGCCGGTGGTGCGGAACGTGAGCGGCTGATCCGCGGGCTTGATCCATGAAGCCGGGTCGTCGCCCGCCGCCTTAAATGCCGGGACCTGCATCTGCAAGCGGAAAGGACTCGGCCCTTCCTGCCCGTTCACCATGCGGTCCGTGAGTCCCTCGTTGCCCAGATCGCCCGCCAGCACCAGCGGCCCGTAGAGCACCGCCTGCATCCTGGCATCGTCGGGCATCGATTCAATCGAGAGGTGCATCGGCATCGCCATCTCGATGCGGTCGCCCGTCTTCCACGTGCGTGAAATCGCCAGGTAGCTGCCCGGCGCGGCCGTGGCATCGAGCGCCCTGCCGTTCACTTTTACGGTGGGCGCCTGTTGCAGCCAGCCCGGAATGCGCAACCGCAGCGCCAGTTGCACCGGCTTCTCCGCCGTTACCACCAGGGCGGTCGCCGGCTCCATCGGGAACCTGGTCTCCTGCCGCAGGCGGAAGCCCTTTTCGCTCCAGTTCAGCTCCGAGGGAATGAAGAGGTTGACGAACAGCCCCGCGTCGTCGTGCCAGTAGATGCTGTCGTTGAGCTTGGAATATTCCTCCACGCCCGACCCCGTGCAGCACCAGAACGATTGATCCTCGCTCGACCACGTGCGCCACGCGCCCGGCGTCAGCGACAGGTAATATTGCGTGTGGCCGGTCTTCGGCTGAATTGTGCCCATCCGATGATTCAGCAGGGTGCGCTCGTAGTAATCGAAGTAGCGCGGGTCGGCGTCCCAGGAATACAGGTGGCGCGCCACTTTGAGCATGTTGTAAGAGCAGCAGCACTCGGCCGTCGCCGGGCTCTGCCTCAATTCGTGAGCCAGGAAGCGCGGCTGCGTGAGCCAGCCTTCGCCGTTGCTGGTGCCGCCCGTCACATACGTGCGGCCCGTCGAAACCGTGTAATAGAAAAAGTCCGCGACGTTATAGAAGCGCCGGTCGCCGGAAATTTCGTAGCGGCGAGCCGCGGCGATCACCTGCGGGATGTGCGTGTTGGTGTGCAGGCCGCGCAGTTCGTCGCGCCCCATGGCCAGCGGATTCACAAAGACCTTCTTGGTGAAGCGGTCGCCGG
>PMTR01000016.1:2980-81269 GCA_003167255.1 Bryobacterales bacterium | reverse complement strand
CGACTTCAGATGATCGATGACACCCGTCACACCGCCCACGCCTGCGCCTGCACCGGCGCCGGTGGTCGTGCAGACTCAGTTGGTTCCGGGAGTCATCAATCCGTCTGGCGCAACGCCTGCGGCCGGCTCGGCGGCATCCGGAGACCTAAACGACCCGATGGTTCCGCATGATTCAGGCATATACCTCTTCACCAAGGACACCAGTGGCACCCCAAAGCTCGTGGTCCTTGAGCGTGCGGCATACCAGGGAGCAAAGACCGGTACGGCTGGCCTCATGCTGACAGGTGGCCTCAAGAAGGCGAAAACCAAGGCGGTTATCGCGGGACCGCGCGCCAGCATCCGGGCCGAAGCGAGTCCAGTGTTTTACTTCTACTTCGATGATAAAGCGGCCGGCCTCGGCAAGAGTTATTTTGGAATCGCCAATGTTTCAAATCCAAACCAGTTCGCCTTGATAAAGCTGGAAGTCGCCAAGGCAAACCGCGAGACCGTAATCATGGAGGCCAACGTCTTTGGATCCTCGTCTGGCACGAATGATAAGACGATGATCGGCATCAAATCTGAACGGATTCGTGCCGGGCTCTACAAAGTTACGGTGAACAATCCGCTACTGCCGGGAGAGTACTGTTTTCTCGCCTCGGCCGGGAACCTGGGGGCATACGGGGCTGGTGCTGCTGGTGCGGCAGACATTTTCGACTTTGGGGTAAACCCAAATCAGTAGCCGGGAGACCACAGGGAGACCACGTCGGGAATCCAGAGCGCCTTTGGCGCGGTCACTGCCATACGAGGTGTACGTGTTTGCATAGACTTAGCACGAACCGAACTCGGCGGAACTGGCGGTTAGCGCGTTCGATTCCCGTTAGCGCTACCATGTTTTCATAGAGTTACGAGGAATCGGGTGCCACCGGGTGCCACGCGCAACGCGCTGGAAAAAACCGGGAACAAAACGGGCCAAGGTCGTGGCGTCGTTCGCGCATGAGATCAAAGGATCTACGGCTCTTTCCATCTCGCCAATTTCTCGCATAATGCACCAGCCGACCTGAGGGCAAGTACCCGCTTCGTATGCGGAATTTCCACCCGCCTGAGCTTTCGTAGGGTCCAATACAGCAGGCAGTAGAAGTAGGGTCTGAAATCGTTTGTGGGTAATGCCAACTCGCATGCGCGACCGCGGATCTGCTGTACCACGCTGTACCCGCGTTGCGTGGACGAGTGGGTTCCCACAATACGGAACTGAAACGGGTCCTTAATCGAAGCGCGCTCCTGCTTCCACCAATCGGCCAATAGCACCGTATCGATGTCGCCGTATGTGCTGGAATCCTCGGTAGCCATCAGGACGATCTTAAGGTCGCTCTCCATTTGTGCGAGGTCGAAGATCAGGGGACTGTGGTCGTCGAAACTGCCGCAATCGATGATCTGAAGCCCCGTCGGTCGCTTCTTGGTCCGGTCAAACAGAAAGTTCCGCGCGTTTGCATCGCCGTGGGTCTTACCGAACCACACCCAGGACGGTAAACGAAGCCATGGAGGGTTATCGATGTCCAGGAGAGCTCTGAGGCAATTCAACTGGCGGTCGAAACCCGGACAATCCACCCTGGCATAATGCCACAACTCAGCAATCGCCGAGTGAATCCCACTATGTAACGGACCCTTCCGCAACGAGTGGAGTATCGTTTGTGCTTCGGTAAGGAGGTGGTCCCCTGGGGCTGTGTCGCGGAGTTTCATCAGCGCCACACTCTCCCGATTACTTTCATCCTGACCCCGCCGTAGTGCGTCAATCACGAGCGCATATGCGGCGGGAGCAAAATCACGGGTCTTAGTTGGGTCCTTGTAAAGCTCCAACAGAGTCGCTGTCACGGCTGCCGCGCGGAAGCAGACAGGATAGCGGTGATTCTCTTCAAGAACGCCTTTCGGACGAGGGAACGCCTCGCTTTGTTCTCTGCCGGCCTCTGCCAACTCCGGGACACCGACGAGGTCAACAGTGAGATCTCCGAGCCACGCTTTGGCCTGGGCGTGCTTGTTCCACTCCCTGATGAACTCTTCCGGCCTGCGAAAGAATTTAAGAAAGTATCCGTTGCCGTCCAGCATCACGCGCAATAGCGGCGTCCCGGACCAACCTCCGACTACCAGTTCCGTCAGGACATCCTTACAGTGACGAGGAAAGTAGACTCCAATAGCGTTGGCCAGATGTGCCCCAATTTTTTGCTTTATTTCCCCCAGAGATGGATCATCCGGCCTCGCTGGCAGCCACATGGGTTTTCCACCGGCTGGAAGCGATATGAAGTTTTTGAGGTGAGTCTTCCAATCCTCACGAACATCATCAATCGACGCGACCGGCAGCTCACCGTCGCCAGTTGGGAACGTGGAACGGCTAAGACCGCCCGGTTGCACCAGCAGCGTCCGCCGTCTCGGGAACAATTCGCTATCGTAAATTCTTATTGCCTCGGAGCGATTAGTGCAATCCAGCAGTATTACGTGGGCCCATCGAAGATGCTTCGCGAGGTGTTCGTCTCCGAAGGCGACTGCGCGCGTTCTCAATACACCGCTTTCCAGCCAGACGTCTCGCCAAAGATCTGCGTGCATTTCGACGTTTTCTGGCGGCCCAACGCTGAGCACGTGCAGTAATTTCGGTACCTTCATAGCATTGCAGATTGAGTGGGCTTGCAGCGAATAGATAAGGTCTTGCGATCAATGCCCACGACGTGGGCCGCACCAGGCAGATTGTCGTCCATATTCAGAAACGCCCCTAAATAAGTCGCACCCGCTTCCTGGGTACTATCGGTAACAACGGTGCCCAACTCGGTGTCGTGGGCGTCGGAAATGGACGCATCGTTACGCACGGTGAGACCACACAGACCACACAGGCCGCTCCGCTCCGGCAGAATAACCATCGTCCTATCAACGGTCGATACGACTGCGAGGATCACTGCGAGCCCCAATCCCGGACCGAGAGGACAATAGTCGCCCCTTTGTGTGGAGGCTTTTCGTACCGGATGTCACCCCCAATCGCCTGCATCATCCGCCGTGCTACATAGAGGCCCATGCCCTTGTGCCTCTTGTCACCTTGCTTCCAAAAGGAGTAACCAGGTTGGTATATCTTGGCCAGCGCCTCATCGCTGAAACCAGGCCCTTGGTCAGAGACATATACGTCGGTGAACGCCGGCTTTACGGAGCGACGCACGCTCACCGAAATTTCCGGCTTCATTAGGTCTTCCTCCATGGATGCATCCACAGCGTTTTGCAGCACTTCGCGCAAGGCATCACGCAAGTCCGTTACGTAAGTGCGCACGGTGTAAACGGTAGCGGGCTCGACAAACATCCGGCCTTTGGCGAACAGTCCCTCAAAAAAGCGCACCTCCTCCTTGATGATTTGCAACATGTCGATGTCCCGCAATCCCACCTCTTCCGATGATTGTGGCGCAAGGAACCTCCCCGCGATCCTCTCCTCCGTGTCCTGGAGTTCGCGAAAGAGTTCTTCGACCTCGACACCTGCGTCGAGGGTGCGCAGCCGCGCCCTGGCCTTGCTGAAAGCCAGATGAAGATCCTCCAACGTGACTCTGGCTACATTCGATAAATGCGGAGCCGCAGGCTGACGCCTTAAGCGGGGCCGCCTAATCGCCTTGATCAGCCGATTGATTGTTTCTTCCTCGTCGACGGTCTTTGGAAGGAATTCGTCAGCCCCGAAGTCTTTCAGCGCCTCCACAGCCTTTTCCATAAACTCTTCGGACGCGTACGCCGTGGCGATAGCAATCGTGGCGTTAGGCTGCCCAGCCCTCAGTTTCGGCAGCCATTCGTCTCCAAGAAAAGTTGCATAGTGGCCGGGCGCACTTGGATACTTCCGGTCCAGAATTATGAGGTCATAACCGCGCGGTGGTGCCTCAGTCAGGCCTTCGTCAGCCTCCTGCTGGTTCTCCGCGGTCCTAATGGACAGGAGTCGATCGCGTTGGCCAGTCAGCCTGCTGGCTTCCTTACGGAGAAGGCGAGCTAGATGATCGACTCGCAGTTGATCGTCATCAACAATCAGTATGAAGTACGGTTCCATGCTGAACTCCTTTCCGCGTCGATCGTGACGAGTCGGATTGTGGCGACCAATCCTCCCTTCTCCCGCGGTTCCAGCGCTAACTGACCGCCTCTATGCATCAATGCAACTTCGGCGATCGGGATTCCGAAGCCAGAATGCTCCCCCACGCTCTTAGAGCTATACCCGATTTGCCGCATTCTATTAACCTGCTCACGGTCCATGAGCCCGCCCTCGTTTTCAATGCGAAACTCGATTCTCCTACCGTCATCGGAAAGCTTGACGCCCCCTATCCAAACGGCGTTCTCTTTTCCGCCAGTGTACTCCGTTGCATTGTCCAGAAGCTGCGAAATGGCGACGCGGACTGCTGGATGAGCGTCGACAACGCAGTCCCATCCCTCCCCAGACATGTCCTCAAGGCCGCACCATTTTCGCTTCATCTCCTTCTTAGACGCCTCGATGAGATCCCTCAACCTAGCTTGGTAAGGGCCCGCACTCACCGACTCCCGACGCTGCTGGAGCTGCGCGACCAGCGAGTTTACCAAGGTCACGATATCGGACATTTCCTTGACTACGACCGGGTCCTCCGGGTGTAACTGCCGAACGTGACTGGCGCTGCTCCGGATGTTGGCCAGAGGACCGAAGGTATCATGAAAAGAGTTTGCGCTCAAAAGCGCGAGGAGCAAAATCGCTGTTTCCCGCTCCTTTAGCTTTGACTCGTTGAAATCGGATTCGCGCTTTTCAATCAGGGCCTGCAAGTCACGACGGGCGTGCTGGATCAGCTCTAGCCGACGTTCCGTGAAAAAATGTTCCATAGTACTATGAACTGCTAGACATCCCAAAGGATCCTCCTTCGGGCCTAGCAGGGACATCGAGAACGTCTTGAAGTTCATTCCTGCAAGTTGCCAGTGACGAAACTCGGGAAAATGTGATCGATGGGCTTGGTCTAGGCGACTGTATTCCTGTCGTGTTTCCTCAAGAGTGGAGGTGATCCTCTCGTCATCCTGAAGAAGAAAAAAGAGGCTACCTTCGTCACGGCTGATATAGAAGTGGGTCTTAGCGTGTTCGTCCTTCATGCTGCCAGGAGGAGCAACCAAGCGATAGCGGCAGGTCATGCCGTCTAGTCGCTCGCGAATGCGAAGGTGGACGTAGTCGGCTTTGAGAAGCGTTTGTAATGCCGCTAGATACTCCACCACTTCGCTCTCTGGAAACGGTGACTGCTGGGCAGGGTGCTGCATGAAGCTGCTGGTAAGAGCGCTAAGGTGCTCTGTCGCCTCACGACTTTCATGCTCCAATGCACGCTCGAGTGCGATTCCCACCTTCTGCCCGTAGCTGACCCATTGCGCCAGCTCTTCACGGTTCATGTGGTAGTCGAGATGAAAGAAGAGCTGTAGGGTGGCAATCAACTGCCCTCTTTGACCCCGAAGCGCCATCACGAACTGGGGTCCGATACCACTGGAGTGCACTAATGCCACGTCGCAAAGGAAAGTGGGATCAGTGGAGTCCGGAACAAATATTGCGACACCATTCGCGGCGACGAAAGAGAGGATATCCACCGAGTTCTCGTACGGATCCACTTCGCGTCGCACAACTGGGCGTTCGCCAGTGTTCATGCACCACGCCTTCAAGTTCTCGGGCATCTTATAGACAACCCCCTCGGCAGGTACGAGGCGTGTTGTCTTACTGCTTAGGACGACAGGGTTGATTTTAGAATCGGGCCGTGAACTTGCATATCCGTGTTGTCCACCCAGGATCGTGCTGCTCGCAGCATCATAGGTGCAGACCTGCCCACCCTCCGCGAGGTCTTCCGTCGGGCAGTCGATGGCCGCTTGCATAACCTGCTCGACACTGCTCTTCCCGATGAGGTCATCAGCCACTTTCAGGAGCTTAAGCATCTGCAGGCGATTAAGAGACCTTGGATTCCGAACGCCGGCAAACCAAGTAGCCCAGACAGACAGATTATCGGCGCGCGGCCGCCTGCGGTGATCTTCGCCAAACTCTCCAGCGGACAACCCGTAGACTACCGGCATGCGTGGGAAGATCGCCGCTAACTTGTCAGTGCCCTGCCACCGGTTCCCAGGCACTTTCTGATCATATGTAACGAAGCGCCCAACTGAGGTAAGGCCGAACAGCAGCCTCCCCCAGTTCCCGGCATTGTCCATGCGTTTGAAGGCCGACTCGAATGCTTTCATACTCCGTCCGTGCAATTCTTCCGGGCTAGCATTCAAGATGCTTAACCGATATCCAAGTCCGACCTTCCGGTTGAGCCGAACAGACCCATCCGAACGGCTCTCCATCGCTTGAAGCGGTGCGAGAGTAGTGACGATGTGCGCGTTCTCGCCACCACCGAGACCTAACGTCGGTGTGTAACTCGTGAAGTGAAACTCTTGCGCCAGTTCCTTCAGACGCTTGAGCGCTGGCTCTCCATCCAACCTAGTCACAACATGATCCCTAGTCACGCCGTCCGTAGCTAAACCGTCCACGGAGACAGAACCTGCTCTGACGGGTAAGAAGCCATGGTCCATTCTGCCGTCGAACTCGAACTCATACTCCAGATGGGCGACAACCAGGCTAGATTTAAGACATCGGTCATTAATGAACTGATATCCAACACTAGGGCTCTCTAGAGAGTCCGCTGCTGCTCCGCCGTATAGGGCATATGAATCACCGAAGGCGTTCAGAACCTCTTGGTGCAATTCTACGTCGAGGTAGACTCGTTCACCTTTCTGATTGATGAAGGGACCAGGGAAAAAAGCAAACAATGCAGCTTCTGCGCCGGTGCCAAGACCAATATGCTCCAGTTGTGCTTTGTTCAGACGGTCTGCCATAAGTTTCACAGCATCCGGTCTGCCGGGTATGTCATCGTGCGGACGCTCGCAGCACTCCACGGTCAGGAATAAATCGTCAGAGAATAGTCCGATCAATACGAATCCATTTTCAACATGGTGGGGATGACGTTCGCTTGGCAGGTATGCAAAAATGCCAGGCGAACTGCTTCCAATCAGAGGAGGACTGTAACCCAAGCGACGCAAGAAATCAACGCGAATTGCAGCCGATAGTGGGTCGGATGTATCGCACCAGTCGGCAGTTGCCAGCAGAAGCAGTGCGCGTAGGGGCAGACTGCAACCCTCGACCTGAGCTATAACCCGATCCGTCGCCATCGCTGCAGCTTCCGCGTGAGAAACGGTGTCCGCCTTCCCGTCGACGACCCCGATCCCAACCTCAAGGATACTCGGTTCCATTTCCCTGCACTCCGTTTGTTGTCAACCGGCATTCTACCGCGTGGCTGCAATGCGGCGCATAAAGGGCTGAAGGTGCTGGTCCAACCAGCCGGCCGAGGTGAACGGGTTCAAGGGTTATCGAAATATGTACCACGTCATTAAATTCGAGCTCTCGTTCGCCTTTTTCATAAGCAAGACCAGAATCTCGTCGTGAGGGAGAATGCTGTTAAGGTGCGCCGTGTCGCCGTGCTACGGACGCTTCGCGTATACGCGCACAGGCGAGCGCTCGAGCCCGGTGATCTCTTTTCGCATGCGTTTGTAATTACTGTACGCTCTTCGACTGGCTCGGGCGGTTGCGCTGGTGGTACTCCTCCCACCGGCGTACAGCTTCGTCATCCTGGCCGTGGATCGCGTGCGAGTAGATGTCCGCCGTCACGCGGACTGACGAATGGCCCAGCCGCGCCGATACGACCGGCAGCGGTACGCCGGCATCCAGGAGCTCCGATGCGTGCGTGTGGCGCAGCGAGTGAAGGCTGGTGCCTTTCGGCAGCTTCAGCTTGCGGAAGAGCAGTGATACCGACGCCGAAATCGAGTCCGGTTTCAGTGGCGTGCCGTCTGGATTGGCGAAGATCAGGTCGAGGTCTACACGATAATCCGGACCGAACTTGCGGCGGAACTCATCCTGCCGCTTGCGGTGCTCGTCCAACGCGACGAGCGTGGATGGCGGGATTGCCACCACGTGCGGATTGTCGGTTTTTGTGCATTTGAAGTCGAGCACCTGCTTGGTTTGAGTCAGGGATCGGGTAATGCTGGCCCGGCCGTCCTCGATGTCCGCCCAGCGAAGGGCCAGGATCTCCCCGCGGCGCGCGGCGATGGAACCGGCCATACGCAGGAACATCGGCAGGCACCATGGGCCCGTGGCCGCCTCGAACACCATGTCCTGTTCGGTTGGCGTGAGCAACTTCTTGATCCGTTTCCTTGCAATCGGGGGCTCGCTGTTGGTTACCGGATTCGTGGTAACCAGCCCCCATCGGATCGCCCGGCCGAATGCGGATGAGACTACGCCAGCAATGTTCCGGACAGTCTTGGCACTCAGCGGCCGCGCCTTCTTCGTCCGCCGGTGGTGGCCACCGGACTTCAGAAGCCGACTCCACTCGCGGTTCAGGTGGAGTGGCGTGATCTCCGCCAATGGCATCGCTAGCAGTTCCGGCGCGAGGCAGGCGGCCTGCTCGTGGTATCGCTCGCTCGTTTTGGGCGCCAGTTTTTCCTCGACGTGCTGCCGGAGGAACTCCTGGAGCAGCGTGGCGAGCGTCTTCGGCACCTCGGCGGCGATCCGGGCATCCGAACTCGTTGTCCTCGTGCTCGGGAGACTAACACATTCAGGCACTCGTGTTACCACAACTGCCGATTCCAACCGATCGGGGAGGCAAAAAATCAACGCCTTTCTTCTTTATAATCAGATAGTTACTCGTAATTACCCCAATTTAGTCCTGTTGGTTTGGACCGCGGACAGGTATTACTTCGGTGGTACCTACCGTCCTTGAAGGTGTTCGAAAGCCGATGCTATACTCGACCCAAAATCGATGAGAGCTGGAGACAAGAGCCCGGCGGCTGGCGCGACTCTGATAATCGGAGCGAACCTGCGAGTGAGTTCAGACGGCGAGGGCTGGCATGCTCTGGGGCTGGGGGGATTGGGGCGGCGAAGCGGCAAACGAATCGACGAGCTATTCCCGTCCAGCGATCTGCGCGCATCGGTTTTGGATGTTCTGGCTTCGGGGCAACCCGTGGAAGGCGTCCTGGTTCCTATTGAAGATGGCGGGAAGACGCGCTACCTATGCGCGAACCTGTCTCCCGTGCCGGCAGACGCGCCGAAGCCGAAGAAGGTGCTGCTTCGGGCACATGAGCTGGACGGGTGGGTGCTGGCGGATGCGGAAACAGGAAAAATCATAAGCGCGAACGAGCGAGGCGCAAGGGCTCTGGGGAGCAAGGTGGAGACAATTTCTGGGAAGTCTCTCTGGTCGAGCGAAGTGCTGGCGAACCCAGAGGAGCGCGATTCCATCTTTGCGGATTTGAATCGCAGGGGTTCTACGTATCTGGGCCGTTTTGGGCAAAGGAATTCGACGGGCGAAGCTCTTGAGCTGGAGGGCGCTCTGGTTTTAGCCCCGGAGCAGCTCCGGAAGACGACGGCTTAGATCAACCATAATTCGGGACTGAATCTGGAGTCCTTTCGGACCTGTGAGGCGGAGCTTACTCAAAATGCGAAAAACGGTCGGGGCAATCACGTGGGCGGCGATAGCGTGGACGGCCATGGCCGCACATGCCGCGCAACAGCCCGCCGCGTATATTCTCGGGCCGGACGACCAGATCACGATTCACGCGCTGCTGGTGCCGGAGATTGCGGAGAAGGCGATTCGTATCGAAAGCGATGGCTGGATCAACCTCCCTTTGGCGGGACGCGTGAAGGCGGGCGGGGTGACGGCGTCGCAATTGGAGCAGGCGATTGCGGAGCGGCTCAAGGTGTACGTGGAGCAGCCGCAGGTTTCGATTGACGTCACGGAGATGAAGAGCCAGCCGGTTTCGGTGCTGGGAGCGGTGAAGAGCCCGGGAGTGCACCAGTTGCGCGGGCCGAAGTCGCTGGTGGAGGTGCTCTCGCTGGCGGGTGGAGTGGACGCGGACGCGGGGTACAGCGTTCGCATCGCGCGCCGCGTGAACGAGGGGGCTCTGCCGCTGCCCAATGCACAACGGGATGCTACGGGCCAATTTGTGGTGGCGGAAGTCGGGCTGGAAGATGTGATGGACGGCCGGCACGTAGCCTCTACGCTCGCGATCCAGCCGCACGACGTCATCACGGTGCCGCGAGCGCGTCTGGTCTACGCGATCGGAGAGGTGAAGAAGCCGGGCGGGTTCGTGCTGCGCGAAAAGCAGACCGTTTCGGTGCTGCAGGTGCTCGCGCTGGCGGAAGGTTTGAGCCGCACCGCGGGCGCGGGCAGCGCGCGGGTGCTGCGCCCCAATCCCGCAGGCGGCCCGCGCGAAGAGATTCTGGTCAATCTGAACCAGCTTATGGCGGGCAAGTGCGCGGACGTCGAACTGCAGCCCGACGACATTCTGTTTGTGCCCAACAGCCTGGCCAAGAGCGGTTTGGTGCGAGCGCTGGAAGCGGCTATCCAGGTGGGCACCGGAATGGCGATCTGGCGTTGAGGGCTGGCATGAGATACAAGACTTCATTACCGGCGGCAACAAATCACCTGACAATCGGCACTGCTACGGCGCACGAAGAGATGGAGCCGCGGGGCACGGAGTTCATCACCTTTGGCGATGCGGCCGCGGCGTTCTGGCGCAGAAAGGGGCTGGTAGCGGGACTGGTGGCGGTGTGCGCCGCGGTCGGCCTGGCGGTGGCGTTTACACAGAAGCCGGTTTACCAGGCCAAGGCGCTGATCGAAATCCAAGGCATCAACGAAAACTTTCTGAACCGCCGCGAAATCGATCCCACGGAGGAAGGCGGGACGGTGGAGCTCCAGCCGTACATTCAGACGCAGATCAAGATTCTACAGACGGACCGGCTGCTGGGCCGGGTGGCGGACCGGCTGCACCTGGAGCGGCTGGCGGAGTTTCAACCCACGGTAAGCGTGGCGGATCGAATCAAAGCGCTGCTGCACGTGGGCGGCGGGCAAACGGCCGGCGATCCGCGGGCCGGAATGCTGGCAGCCATGGCTGAACGGTTGACGGTGCGGTTGAGCGGCGAGACGCGCCTGATCGAAGTCGGCTTCGAATCGCACGACCCGCAAACCGCGGCGGCAGTAGCCAACCAGCTTGCCGAAGAGTACATCGCGCAGAATCTGGAAAAGCGGCTGAGCGCGACGCAATTCACGGCCAAATGGCTGGCGGGGCAACTGGACGAGTTGAAGCGGAACCTGAACGAGGCGGAGCAGCAGTTGGAGCACTACCTGATCTCCCACGACCTGCTGTATCCCTCCGATGCGGGTAAGGACAGCGTGGCCGAGGCACGGCTGCGTCAACTGCAAGACGCGTTGACCAAGGCGCAGGAGACGCGCATCGCCGAGCAATCGCGCGCCGAGTTGATCGCCAAAGTACCGGTGGAGAGTCTCTCGGACGCGGTCGACAACGAAACCATCCACAGCTACGAGGCCAAGTTGACGGACCTGCGGCAGAGGTATGCGGAAGCGCGCGCGGTCTATACCGTGGAGCACTACAAGGTGCGGCAGATTCAGGGACAGATCGATGAGGTGCAGGGGGCGCTGGAACGGGAGCGGCGGGCGCTATTGAGCCGCCTGCGCGGAGGTTTCGAATCGGCGCAACGGCGGGAGAAGCTGATCCAGGCGGACGTGACGGCGCAGACGGGACTGGTGCGGGAGCAATCGGCGCGGGCGGTGGAATACAACACGCTGAAGCGCTCGGTGGAGACGTACCGGAAGCTCTACGATTCCACACTGGAAAAAGTCAAAGAGACGGAACTGGCGTCGGCCATTCGGGCGAACAATGTGCAGGTTGCGGAAAACGCACCACGGCCCACGTTCCCGGCGCGCCCCAGCAAGCCGATGTATATGGCGGCGGGGATGTTCGCGGGCCTGCTGGCGGGAGCGGTTCTGGCGCTCAATCGGGACCGGACCAACCGGCTGGTGCGGGCGCCGGGCGAACTGACTATGCGGCTGGGAATTCCCGAGTTCGGCCCGATTCCTTCGGCGGCCATCGACCTGCCGTTTTCGGTGAAGGGCCGTCTGGCGGGGCGGACACGGGCGCTGCCATATCCGAAGGTGGAGAGCGCTCCAGAAGACGAGAGCGAACTACTGCGCAACTGGCTGGAGACGGTGACGTGGCGGCAGCGCGAATCCGCGCTGGCGGAAGCCTACCGCGGGGTGTTGGCGTCGCTGATGCATTCGAACGGCCAGGAGCCGCCGCGCGTGGTGGTGTTCACCAGCGCTTGCGCGGGGGAAGGCAAGACGACCACCGCGACCAACCTGGGAATCGCGCTGGCGGAATCGGGCCGGCGGGTCTTGCTGATTGACGCAGATCGTCCCGGGCCGCACCTGCATGAGATATTCAAGCGCTCGAACGAGTACGGGTTTGGCGATTTTCTGTTGGAGACCGCACCCGTCGATGCGCTGGACCTGGCTCGCCTGACGACGCCGACCGGGATTCCCAACCTGGACATTTTGCCGGCGGGATCCGACCGGGTGTGTCTGGCGAACCTGGTGGACAATGGCCGCGCGGCGCAACTGCTCGCCATGGCACGCCGGCAATACGACGCGATCCTGATCGACACGCCTCCCATGATGTCGCTCTCCGACGCACGCGCGCTGGGACGCATGGCGGATGGCGTAGCCCTGGTGATTCGCGCGGAACGGACGCCGGAACAGATCGTGATGGCGGCCTCGGACCGGCTGCGGCAGGACGGCACGCGCGTTCTGGGAACGATTCTGAACAGTTGGAGGCCGGCGCGGAATTCGAGCGCGGCCGCGTATCAGAAAGCCGGCTACGGCTACATGAACACGGGAAGGCGGGTTGAGTGAGCGCCAGCGCCATGCCGCAAACCACGCCCAAGCCGTGTGTGAAAGCTCTGCCCTGGCAGTGGAACCTGGTGTGGACCAGTGCGGGAACCCTGGTGTACGCGGCCTGCAACTGGGCCATGCTGAGCGCGATCGCGAAACTGGGCACGCCGGAGATGGTGGGCCAGTTCGCGCTGGGCCTGGCGGTGACGGCGCCGGTTCTGATGCTGGCCCAGATGAACCTGCGGGCGGTGCTGGCGACGGACGCGCGCGGCGAGCACGGCTTCCGCGATTACCGCGCTGTGCGAATCAACGCGACCGTGGCGGGCCTGCTGGTGATTTTGGGAATCGCCGCGGCGGGCTATGGCGCCAAGGTGGCGGCTCTGATTGTGGCGGTGGGGCTGGGACAGGCGGTGGAAGGCATCAGCGACATCTACTACGGCCTGATGCAACGGCACGAGCGGATGGACCGGATCACCATCTCGCTCGGGCTGCGGGGCCCTCTGGGTTTGGCGGCGATGGTGGCGGGGGTGTGGGCCACCGGATCGGTACTGTGGGGCGCGGTGGCGCTCTTCGCGGCACGCCTGTTGGTGCTGGCGCTGTACGACGGCGCGGTGGGAAGCCGGGATTTTGTGGCCTGCGAGCCGGCGCCGCGGCGCACGTGGCGGGAAGCCGCTACGCGACAGTTCTCCATCTTCTGGGTGGCCCTGCCGTTGAGCAGCGTGATGCTGCTGAGTTCGCTGTCTACCAACATGCCGCGGTACTTCATTGAGCATCACATCGGCACGCGGGAGCTGGGCATCTTTTCGGCGGCGGCTTCGCTGGTTTCGGTGGGCAACACCCTGATCAACGCGGTGGGCCAGACGGTGACGCCGCGGCTGGCCAAGCTGTTCGCCTGGGAAGGCCCGGACGCGTTTGCGAGCTTCAGCCTCCGGCTGTTGGGCTTCGGCGCCGGGCTGGGCCTGTGCGCAGTGGCATGCGCCGCGATGCTGGGCCGCTGGGTGCTGGCCCTGATGTTTCGTCCGGAGTATGCCGGGTATGCCGGGCTGCTAACGGCCTTGATGGTGGCTGGGGCCATCGGGTACATGGCGTCGCTGCTGGGCTACGCGGTGACGGCGGCGCGCAGCTTCCGGGCGCAGATGCCGTTGTTCGTAGTGGTGGCGGCGGCCACTCTGATCTCGAGCACGCTGTTGATTCCGGCCCACGGGCTGGCAGGTGCGGCGATGGCATCGGGAATCTCTTCCGCCGTACAACTGGCGGGACTGGCCATTTTGTTTCTGCGGCTGACCGCCGGAAACCGTACTCTCGCCTTCCCGGCGCCGGAGCCGGAAACCAATGCGTAGAGGGAATCTCACGGCGGCCGGGCGGTTTGCCTTTGTATTTCTGTGGCTCTTTGTGCTCTCCTTCCCGGCTGAAAAAGCCATCAATATTCCCGGCCTGGGAAGCATTTCGCGGGTCATCGGGCTAATTGCGCTGGGCGCGGGAATGCTGGCGGCGCTGATCGACCGGCGAATCCGGGTCTTCAGCCCGGTGCATGCGGCGCCGGCCCTCTTTGTGCTGTGGACCGCGCTGACCATGCGCTGGAGCGTGGCTCCCAACGACACCGCGGCGAACGTGCAGACGTACCTGCAACTGCTGGGGATGGCCTGGCTGATCTGGGAATTCGCAGCTACCGAAGACCGCATTGCCAGCCTGATGCGGGCGTACGTTTTCGGAACCCTCTACGCGGCATTCGATACCATCAGCCGCTGGGTGCTGGCGCACCAGACCTACTATCAACGCTACGCGGCGGCCGGTTTCGATCCGAACGACCTGGCGTTGACGCTGGCGCTGAGCATTCCGCTTTCGTACTACCTGTCCGTTCGCAGCCGCGGAGCGATGGCGTGGGTCTACCGCGGGCAGATGATGCTGGCGCTGCTCACGATTCTGCTTTCGGCGTCGCGCACGGGGTTTCTGACGGTCTGCCTGGCGGCACTGGTGTTGCCACTGAGTTTTCCGTACTTGCCGCGGGTGGAGCGCAAATGGATCGCGTGCGGGGTGCTGGTAGCGGTGGCGGCGGCCGTGGCGGTGATCCCGGCGAACTCGTGGCAGCGGCTTTCCACAATTGGGTCGGAAGTTTCCTCCGGCACCCTGAACAACCGCGAACTCATCTGGAACGCCGGCCTGGTTTCCTTCCGGCAGCACCCGGTGGCGGGAGTGGGCGGGGGAGCATTCCCACGCAGCGTGGAGCCAATGCTGGGCTTTCCCAAGGGCTGGCTGATTGTGGCGCACAACACGTTCTTTTCGGTGATGGTGGAGACGGGCATGGTTGGATTCGCGCTGTTTTCGCTGTTTCTGCTGAGCCTCGTTCTGGCCGTGCGCCGGATGCAGGGGCTGAAGCGGGTGGTTTGGGCGATGACGCTGCTGGTTTGGGGCGTGGGGGTAAGCACGCTGAGTTGGGAGACCCGCAAGCCCACGTGGTTGATCTTCGCCCTGATTCTGGCGGAAGCGCGGCTACTGCCTGAAATGCGTGCGCGGCGGAGCGCGCCGCGGTTGGGAATGCGGATGGGGATGAAGGAGGTCGCGCTACCGTGATGCGAGTTCTGCACGTAGTTCCGGACCTGGTGCCTTACGGACTGGAAAACATGGTGGCGAGCCTGCTGCGCTCCATGGATCGGGCGCGCTTTCAGACGGGCGTGGTCAGCCTGTACGCCGAAACGCCGGGCGGACTGGAAGATTCCTTGCGGGAAGCGGGTGTCCGGCTGTATCACCTGGAGAAGCGGCGTGGTCTGGACCTGCGGATGTATCCGCGGATGATGCGCGTGCTGCGCGACTTCCGGCCCGACATTCTGCACACCCACAATTACGTCCTTCGCTACACCTATCCGGTGGCGGCGCTGCGCGTGCCGGGGATGGTTCACACCATCCACAACGTGGCGGATCGGGAAGTAGACCGTACCGGACTCTGGCTGCAACAGTTCGCGTTTCGCATGGGCGTCAGGGCGGTAACGATCGGCGACGAGGTTTCTGCCAGCTTCCGCCGCGTGTACGGGTTCCAGGAAGCGGCGCTCATTCCGAACGGCATTCCGGTGCGCCAGTATTGTGCGCCGGCCGTTTCGCGAGCCGAGTGGCGCGCGCGCCATGGCGTCGATGCGAATGAATTCGTATATCTCTCGGTGGCCCGCTTCTGGCCGCAAAAAGACCACCGCACGTTACTGGAGGCTTTCGCGAAGGGCCCGGGGCGCATCGGCGGCGCGCGGCTGCTGCTGGCGGGAGAAGGCGCGCTGCGGGAAGCCACGGCGGATCTTGCGAGCCGGTTGGGAATCGCGGCCCAGGTGACGTTTCTCGGCCAGCGGGCCGATATCGCCGATGTCTTGGGGGCGGCCGATGTTTTCGTGCTGTCTTCCCGATGGGAAGGCAATCCGTTGTCGGTGATGGAGGCGATGTCCGCGGGGCGCGCCGTCCTGGCGACCGGCGTTGGCGCCATCCCGGAACTGGTGCGGCACGGCCGCGACGGTCTGCTGGTGGAAGCGGGCGATGCCGCTGGAATGGCCGATGCGATGTGCCTGCTGCAGGCCCAGCCGGCGGTGCTGCGGAAGATGGGGAACTCCGGCCGGGAGCGCGCGCTGGCACGCTTTGACCTTCCGGCAATGGTTCGGGCTTACACGGAACTTTACGAACAGCTTTTAGGGCAAGAGTACGCCGGAACGACAGCCGGTGTGCGCGCCGGCAAGTGCACACCGATATGACACCGACGCAAGAGCTTCGGCAAAGACGAACCAAGACGCGGCCGCGCCTCATGATGGTGACCACTTGTCTTTCGCTCACGGGAGGAGCGGAGACACAGGTAGTGAACATGGCGGCGGGGTTGAGCCGCCGGGGTTGGGACGTGGAGATCGTCACCATGTTGCCCTTGTGCCCGCCGCTGCCGGACTTTCGCGGCGCGCAGGTGCGGGTGACATCGCTCGAAATGGAGCGCGGGGTGCGCGGCCTGGCGGGCTTCCTGCGCTTTCTGAGCGAGGTTCGCGACCGCCGGCCGGATGTGGTCCACAGCCACATGACCCATGCCAGCCTGCTGACGCGAACGGCGCGGCCGTTCTGTCCCATGCCCGTGCTGATCTGCACGCTTCACGGACACAAGATGTACTCGGTGAAGGCCGAAGGCGCGGCCCTGCGGGAGCTGGCGCACCGGTTGACCGACGGGCTGGCGGATATCACCACCGCGGTGAGCGAAGCCGCCGGGGAACGCTATGCGCGGGTCAAGGCGGTATCCCGAAAGCGGCTGATGGTGATCCCCAACGGCATCCCGGAGGAGGCCTACGCGCCCAACCAGGTTGTCCGGCTGCGGGAGCGAAGGAATCTGAACCTGCGCGATGAGTTTGCGTGGCTGGCGGTGGGGCGGCTGGAAAAGGTCAAGGACTACGCCACCATGTTGCGCGCCTTCCCGGTAGCTCTGGAGGCGGATGTTACGCAGGTGCTACTGATCGCGGGAGCGGGAAGCCAACGGCCGCACCTGGATGCCCTGGCGGAGGAATTGGGAATCACGCCGTACGTCCGCTTCCTGGGAGTTCGCACCGATATCCCGCAGCTCATGCAGGCGGCGGATGGCTTGGTCCTGTCCTCGGTTTTCGAAGGCATGCCCCTGGTGATGCTGGAGGCCGGGGTATCGGGGCTGCCGATGGTGGCGACCCGGGTAGGCGGCAACGCCGAAGTACTGCCGCCCGAGCAGCGCATGCTGCTGGTACCGCCACGGCGCCCGCGCGAGCTGGGCCTGGCGATGCAGCGGCTGGCATGCTTGAGCGACGCCGAGCGCCGCGCCATGGGAGAGGCCGCGCGCGAGTTTGTGCTTTCGCGCTTCGGCATGGACGCAATTCTGGACCAGTGGGAAGAGCTCTACACAAGGCTGCTGGAGCAGAAGCGAATTCCGGAAACGGTGGAGATCTAAAGATGATTACTTATGAAAAGGCGCACGTGCGGGTCGCGGAGTTCTTTTTTGACGAGCAGGAGTCGCGCACGCCGGCGGACATTGTGCGCTACCAGTTTCGTCCCGATCCGGTGAAGGGTTGCGAATCGAGCGATTTCCACACGCTGTGCCTGGACCTGGCGTGCGACGCCGATACGATTCTCTCCAAAATTCACAAAGAGACGCGGTACGAAATCCGCCGCGCAGGCAAGGACAACTTTGCCTGCGAGTATCACAGTCACCCGGACGCCGCTCTGGCAGAGGAGTTTTTCGGCTTTTACGACCGCTTCGCCGATATCAAGAATGTTCCGCGGGTCAATCGCACGCGCATCTCGGCTTTCCGGCGGCACGACGTGCTGGATCTTTCCCGGGTTCGCGGCGCGGACGGACGGGTGCTGGTGTGGCATGCGTATCTGCGGATGCGCAACTGCGCGCGCCTGATCCACTCGGCATCGCATTTCCGCGTGGCGGACAAGCTCGAAGCGACCATGATGGGGCGGGCCAACCGGTACCTGCACTGGATGGACATTCTGCACTGCAAGGAAACGGGCCTGGGGGTTTACGACTTCGGCGGCTGGTATGCCGGGCAGACGGATGTGGAAAAGCTGAAGATCAACCATTTCAAAGAGAGCTTTGGCGGAGAGCGCGTTCACCAGTACAACGCGGACCGTTCGAACAGCCTGATGGGCGCCGCGGCGCTCGGAGCGCGGGTTGCGATGCGGCTGCTGGACCGGAGGAAATGGAATTGGTAACGGCCGCCAAATATCTGCTGCGCTTCGACGATGTCTGTCCGGGAATGAACTGGACGGTATGGCGCGAAGTCGAAAGCGTGCTGCACGCCAACGGTGTGCGTCCGCTGGTGGCGATTGTGCCCGATAACCGCGACGCCCACCTGAACGTGGCGCCGGCACGGGCGGATTTCTGGGAGCAGGCACGGCGCTGGCAGAGCCAGGGCTGGACCATGGGCTTGCACGGCTATCAGCACGTATACATCACCACCGAGCCCGGCATCATTGGCCGCAATCGCTATAGCGAATTTGCGGGCCTGGGCCGCGGCCGGCAGCTCGGCAAGTTACGGAGCGCGACGGCGATCTTTGCGGAGCAGAGCGTCGAGCCGCGGGTGTGGGTGGCGCCGGCGCACTCTTTCGACGAAGTCACGCTGGAGGTTCTGGCGGAGTGCGGCATCCGGCGGATCAGCGACGGTTACTCGGTGCTGCCGCACATGAACGGGCGCGGCCTGTTGTGGATTCCGCAGCAATTGGGGCGGTTCCGCCGCATGCCCGCGGGCGTATGGACGGTATGCTGCCACATCAACGCCTGGACGCCGGAAAAGGTCCGGCGGTTCGGCCAGGACGTGGAGCGGTTCGGCGAGCGCATCGCCGGGTTCGAGGAGATTGCGGCCGAGTACGCACAGCGGCGGCCGGGGCTGGCGGACCGCTTGAGCGCGGGGTCCATCGAGCTTGCTCGCTGGTTGAGATTTGCGGTTTTGCAATAACGCCATGAAGATTGCTTTTGTCATTACGCGCGCCGATGCAGTGGGAGGAGCCACCGTTCACGTCCGCGATCTCTCGCGGGCGCTGATGGCGGGGGGACACCAGCCGACGGTAGTGGTGGGCGGGACCGGCATGGTGAGCCGCGAATTGGAAGAGTGCGGCATCCCGGTGGTTTCGCTGCGACACCTTTGCCGCCAGGTCAGCCCCTGGCAGGACGCGCTGGCCGTGCGGGAACTGGCGAAGGCGATCAAGAGCATCCGGCCGGACCTGGTTTCGGCCCATACCGCCAAGGCTGGCTGTATCGCCAGACTGGCCTGCTCGGGAACGGGCATTCCGGTGCTGTACACGCCGCACGGTTGGGCCATTACGGACCGGATCTCGCGCCGCCAGGGCTGGATCTACCGGCTGGTGGAACGGGCCACCGCGCCGCTGGCGGCGGGGATCGTCAACGTGTGCGAGTACGAGCGGAAACTGGCGCTGCAGTATGGCATTGGCAGTGCGCGGCGGCACCGGGTGATTCACAACGGGATGCCGGAGGTGGCGGCCGGGCAGCGGGCCTGGCCGGGGCTCAACCCGCCCCACATCGTTATGGTGGCGCGCTTTGAGGCGCCGAAAGATCACGACACGTTGGTGGAGGCGTTGGGAAAAGTGCAACACCTGCGCTGGAGCCTTTCGCTGGTGGGCGAAGGCCCGTTGCAGAGACCGGTGCGCGCGCGTGTGCTGGCCTTGGGAATGCAGGGCCGGGTGCAGTTTGCCGGCCACACGGTACAGGTGGCGGAGGCGCTCGCATCGGCGCAGATGTTCGTACTCTCTTCGCGGTCGGAAGCGTTTCCGAGGAGCATACTCGAAGCCATGCGGGCGGGTCTGCCGGTGGTGGCTTCGGATGTCGGCGGGGTGAGGGAAGCGGTAACGGATGGGCACAACGGATACGTGGTTCCGAAGCAGTCGATCGAGAGCCTGGCGGAGGCGCTGGAGCGGTTGATCGGCGATGCGGGGGAACGGGAACGGATGGGCGCCAACGGCCGGCGCAGGTTTGAACAGCGATTCACGTTTGGCCGGATGTTGACGGAGACGGTTTCGCTTTACCAGGAAGTGACTGGAATGCCGGTGGAAACGCCGGCGCACGCGTAGGAGATACTTGATGGCAACAGCACTTGTTATGCACGGCGCCGCGACGGAGACCCGGCAGCGTCCCTGCTTCACCGGGTCGGTGATGGCGGCCTCGGATCTTGCGGCTATCGCGGGAACCATCGCGTTGGCCGTGATGGTGAGACAGATCTTTCGCGGAAACTTCGATCTGGGCGTATATTGGCGTCTGTGGCCGCTGCTGGGCCTATTCCCCGCCGCTTACGCACTGTTCGGGTTGTATCCGGGGGTGGTGTTGAGCCCGGTGGCGGAGTTGCGAACCACCAGTTACGCAACCACGCTGGTCTTCCTGGTGCTGGGGGCGCTTACGTTCCTGTTGCGCAATCCCGGCGCTTACTCCCGTCTGGCATTCTTCGGCGCCTGGGTGGCCTGCCTGGTGGTGGTGCCGCTGCTGCGTTCCATGATACGCGCGGCGGTGGCGGACCAGCCGTGGTGGGGATACCGGGTGGTGGTGCTCGGCGCCACCGGGTCAGGCGAGGCGATTCTCCGCAAGCTGGCGCGGCATCCGGAGATTGGCCTGCGGCCGGCGGCGGTGTTCGACGACAACGTGCCTCGGGGAACGGTGGTACATGGCATCGTGGTGCGGGGACCCATCTCGAGCGCGCCGGCATTCGCCAAGGGCGCCAATATCACGCGAGCGATTGTGGCTTTGCAGGATGTGCCCATGCCGGATATGGTGGCGCTTCTGGATATGCACGCACAGACGTTTTCGAGGGTGTTCATGGTTCCCAAGCTGCACGGCCTGTCTTCGATTGGGGTTGAGACCAGGGACTTGAACCGCGTGCTGGCTCTGGAAATGCGGAAGAATCTGCTGATGGCCGGTCCACGCACCGCCAAGCGGCTGCTGGATCTGGCGTTCTCTTTGCTGTTGCTGGTGTGTCTGTCACCACTGCTGGCATTGATCGCTTTGCTGACCAAGCTGGAATCGCCCGGCAAGGTTCTCTACCGGCAGAGCCGCATAGGTCTGGATTGCGAGAAATTCTGGGTGTGGAAATTCCGCACCATGCGGGTGAATTCGGAGCAGATGCTGGCCGGCCACCTGGCGAAGAACCCGGAAGCGGCGGAAGAATGGCGGAGCGGCCAGAAACTGAAAAACGATCCGCGCGTCACCAGGCTGGGCCGCATTCTGCGCAAAGCCAGCCTGGATGAGCTTCCCCAATTGGTCAACGTGGTGCGCGGCGAGATGAGCATGGTGGGGCCGCGGCCCATCGTAGATAGCGAGATTCAGAAGTACGGCAGCGCCTTCGCCCTGTATCGCCAGGTGATTCCGGGGCTGACGGGCTTGTGGCAGGTTTCGGGCCGGAACCTGCGCTCCTACGATGAGCGGGTGGAATTGGATACCTATTATGTGCGCAACTGGTCGCCCTGGCTGGATATTTACCTTCTGGCGCGCACCATCAAAGTGGTGGTTACGGGATATGGCGCGTACTAGCAAGCTGGGAACAATCACGGTGCTGCTGGCGGGGTGCCTGCACCCGGCGCATAGCGCGGTGTATTACGTGGATCACACGGGCGGCTCGGATAACAACCAGGGAACAGCCACGTCGAGCGCCTGGCAGAGCCTGGCGCGGATCCGTCAGACGCGTCTGAACCCCGGGGATTATGTGCTGCTCAAGCGGGGCGAGAAGTGGGGAGAACAGTTGCAGATCAATGCATCGGGCAGCGACGGGGCGCCCATCACCTTCGGCGCCTACGGGACGGGAAATATGCCCGCGATCGACGGGACGAACTTAACGCTGGCCACACAAACCGGCCTGGTGAACGCGAGTGCGCGCTCCTACCTGGTGCTGGACGGCCTGGAGGTGCGCAACTCCCAGCGCGATGGCGTAGTGCCGTACACGGCGAACTTCCTGACGATCCGGAACTGCCGGATTCATGACAACCAGTTCAACGGCATTCTGGCGTTCAACGGAAGCAACACCACCATCGAGGATTCGGAGATTTACGCCAACAGTCTGGACCTGACGAACAGCTACGCGGGCATCCTGATCGATGGCAACGTCGGCCCGCAGGCGGGGTTTCTGATTTCCAACAACTACATTCACGACAACATCGGCGGCCAGGGCTGGCAGAGCGCGAATGGCATCTACCTGGGCCACACCGGCGCCAACATTCCGAACCTCACCAACGTGGCGATCGCCGGCAACGACATCTCGCGCAACGGCAATCCCAACCAGAACCAGGCGGGGCGTGGAATCTCGGGAAGTTTCACGGGCAATGTGAGCGTCACCGGGAACACCGTCTCGAGCAACGCTTCGGCGGGGATCTACCTGGGAGATGTGGGACTGGTTCTCACCATTAACATCTCGCAGAACGTTTTCTACAATAATGCGCTTCGCCAGTTTGGCGGCATCACCAACGGGAGCGCGACGGCGACTCAGAACCTGCTGCTTGTGGACGACCCAAACATCACCGGGATGGGCGCGGAAATCGGCGGTATGGGGCCGTGGATGGTGGTGAACAACATGTTTGCCTTCACCACCCAGACCAGCGACGCCTATCGCGGCTTTATTCGCATCAACAATCCGGAGCAGGACAGTCTGCTGCAATCGGACTACAACACATTCTATTCGGCGGGCCCCAACCGCTGGCTGCCATCCAACGGCGCCGAGTTGTCGTTTGCCGCATGGCGGGCGGCCGGGCACGACGCCCACAGTGCTAATCCAATGCGGGCCGTGTACGACGGCCCCGGTGCTAATCCAAGGCGACAATGAACGCTTATCGGGGAACGGGACAATTGGAAAGAGCTGCCTTCACGGTGAGTCTCGATTTCGAGCTGATGTGGGGCACCAAAGATCGCCCGTACGGCGAGAGCTTCCGGAAACTCTGCGAGATCGAACGGCGGGAGGTGGTGGACCGGCTGCTCGCTTTGCTCACCGAATACGGCATTCGCGCGACGTGGGGCGTGGTGGGCAACCTGTTTCTCAAGAAGGACCACGAAGACCCTCTGCTGTACGGCTCCGAGCTGATCGAGAAAATCCGCCGCTGCCCGGTGCGGCAGGAAATTGGTTCGCACACGATGACGCACGCCATTCTGGGCGCGCCCACCTGCACGGCGGCGATGGCGGAGCGCGAACTGGGCGATTGGGTGCGCGTGGCGCGCGCCAATGCCGTGGATTTTCAAACGCTCATCCTGCCGCGAAACCGCATCGGGCACCTGGATATCGCCAGGCGCCATGGTTTCCGCTGCTACCGCGGAGAGGAGCCGGTCTGGTACGAGTCGCAACCAAGGGTGGTGCGGCGGTTCGGCCACCTGCTGGCGATTCTTTCCGCGCGCACCCCGGTCTGCGTGATGCCGCAAGAGAACCAGGGGATGTGGAGCATTCCCGGTTCCATGCTGTACACGCCGGCCTTCGGGCTGCGGCGCTACCTGCCGGTATGGCTTCGGGTGCTGAGGGCCAAGCGTGGATTGAACGCGGCCCTACGCCAGAAGCGCTTGTTTCACCTCTGGTTCCACCCCACCGACCTGACACGCCGCACGGAGGCGATGCTGGATGGGTTGCGCCAGATCTTTGAGCGCGCAGCGAGCCTGCGCGACGCGGGCCAACTTGACATTCTTCCCATGCGAGACTTGATTCCCGCCGATGTGGAGAGCGGAGGGCAGGACAATGCCGAAATCCTCAGCAACCCGTGATCATTTCGAGCGGACAGCGGCGTTCTGGCGGGACGTCTACGGCTCGCCGGGCGTGGAGGGTGCCGTGTATGCCGAGCGGCAGCGGAAAGCGCTGGCGTTGGTGGATGGCCTGGGGCTGGGACCCGGCGCGAAGGCCATCGAGATCGGCTGCGGGGCAGGTTGGAATGCGGTTGCCCTGGCCGAGCGCGGGCTTCTGGTACAGGCGACCGACCCGGTGGAAAAGATGCTGCTCATGACGCGCGAGCTGGCTGCGGCGCGGAGGGTTGAGAAATTGGTCGGAGTGAGCTGTTGCGCGGGAGAAGCGCTGCCCTTTGCGAACCAAAGTTTCCACGTGGCGGTAGGGATCGCGGTAATGGAATGGGTAGACTCTCCGGACTTGATGCTGGCGGAACTGCTCCGGGTGCTGCGTCCGGGCGGCCATCTGATTCTGAGCGCAACCAACCGCTGGTCTCTGCAACGGGTGATGGACCCCTGGTTCAACCCGTTATGGGCGCCTCTCAAGAATTGGATACGCCGGCAGGCGCATGTGGGGAACAGGGTTCATGCGCGCACTCATTCTTCCAGGGACCTGGATCGATTGCTGAGGCTCGGTGGTCTGAAGAAGGGCGACTGTTTCACTACGGGATTCGGCCCGTTCACCTTCTTCAAACACAAGCTCTTTCAAGGGGCGGCCGGAGCGTGGCTTCACGAACACCTGGAGCGCATGGCCGGCGGGGGCTGGCCTGTGCTGGCGCGGAGCGGCTATGCGTACCTGGTTCAGGCTCGGAAGCCGGTGAGCCAACGCGACAGAAAGGACGAATGCAGTGACACTCAGGCGGCTTGACGAACTGCGGCCGGAATTGAAGGGCGAATCTCTCGCGGACCTGATGGCGCGGCAGACGCTGCGCGTCGACCAGGTGGTGGATATCGCCGCCGATATCGCTAAAGAAATGGCTTTGATGCACCACCAGGGATTGGCGTACGGCGTGCTGGGATCGCGCAACATCCGGATCTCCGGCGGCCGCGCATCCCTCGCGCCAGTGGAGCCGGCGATTGACGGCCGGGCGGCAAACGATGTCCGGGATTTCGGTGTGTGGCTGCGAGCACTGGTGCGGGCGCTGCCGGAGGCGTCCGGCGACAGGCGGCGAATCGCGCTGGATGAGATCGCCGGCCGGTATCTCCAACCGGAAAGCGTGCCGGTCTCAACGCAGATGAAGAAGGCGGCCATGGCGCTCGCTCTGCTGCGCGTCACTTCGCACAGCATAGCCGCCCCTGAAGCGGCGCCGGTGAGCGTGAGTGCGCCGGCGACGCCGGCCAAAAGCCTTCGCCAGGGGAAAGTGCTGCTGTTGGTACGGGTGGTGTCCGGGGCGGGAAGAGACAAGACCACGGATGCAAAGATAGAAGCGCCGTCGCGCAAGGCGCCTTGGTACGCGGCGGCGATTGTTGTTACGGGCTTTGTGGGCGCCCTGTTCTATTTCATGAGGGGAATTCTATGAATACTTACGCTGCCATTGCACAACGGGAAGATCTCATTACCATCGCTCCGGCGTTTCCATCGTCCGCTACCCTTCGGCCGGCGCCCCAATCGGGCCGCCTGCCGGGTGCCAACCTTGCTGCATTCTGGGAAGCGCGCGGCCTCCGCGTTTTTGAGAGGAACGGCGTGCTGTGGGGCCAGTACAAAGGAGGGTTCTTCACCAGCCTGCCGTTCCACCTGCACCTGGATCCGGACGCGGACGAGATACGGGCGATTCTGCGCAAGAGCCGGGTGCGCGGGCTGCGGTTCCCTTCGAGCAACCTGCCGGGCAAGCGCGCCGGGATGTATGTGGCCAACCCCGCCACATTCGGTATCCAGTCCATCTCGCGGCGGCAGCGCAGCCACGTGAATCACGGCCTGAGGGTCTGTGAATTCCGCACTGTGACGCCCGGCGAACTCCTCTCCGAGGGAATCCAACTCAATCGCGACACCATGCAGAGACAAGAGCGCGCGGACGTGAATTTCCTGGAGCCGGCGCGGTGGGCGGCATTCGTGGGTGCGGTAGAAAAAACGCCGGGGATGGCGGTGCATGGCGCTTTCGTGGACGGGCGTCTCTCCGCGTACATCATTTCGTGCCGCGAGGGTGAGTGGATGCACCTGATCTACAAAATGTCGCGCGCGGCCGACCTGGAACACTATCCCAACCACGCGCTCGATTTCATGATTGTGAAAGAGGCGGCGAAAGACCCCGGGATTCGATACGTGGGCAATGGGTTCACTTCCGTACTGGAGAACGAGGGCCTGGACCGCTACAAAAGGCAAATGGGGTACGAGATTGCGGAACACAACCTCTGCCTGCATTTCCACCCGGCGTTGGCGCCCGGGCTTTCCAGCAAGGCGGCCGTATGGCTGGTGAGCGGCATACAAAAGATGCTGCCCGGGAACGATCGCGTCGAGTACATCGCCACGGTGATCCAAGGCGCGCATGACAGCCGTCCGAAGAAGAAAGAAGAGATTTCCGCGTCGGAGGATTCGTGCCAACAGGAAGAGGCCTTGGGTTTCTCGCGCCTGCTGCGGCCGGCCGCGGCGTTTCCCATCCTGCGCACTTTCCAGATGCTCAAGAAAGGCGGGGTGAAGGCGACGCTGCTGCGCGGCACGGATTACGTACGCCGCAAGCTCCTCCATCGCGGCAAAAAGAGCGGCGCGGGCGTGCGGCCCTTGGGGCCGGACGAGGTGTTGCGTCTGGAGCCGGGCGACCTGGTGGACGTGAAGTCGCTGGACGAGATCCGGGCGACGTTGGATGAGCGCGGCAAGAACCGTGGTCTGCTGTTCACCGACGATATGCAGGGCTACGCCGGGAGGCAATTCCGCGTGTTCAAACGGGTGGAGAGCATTTTCCTGGAAGAATCCAAACAGCGCCGCACGTTGAAGAACACGGTGCTGCTGGAGGCCGTTTACTGCCCGGGCATTACGTTCCGGTGCGATCGCTCCTGCTTCCTGTTCTGGAAAGAAGTGTGGCTACGGCGAGCGGCCGCGGTGGAAGAGAAGTAGCCGGCAATGCGGGCAGTGGATGAAGCCGCGGGAAGACACCTCGCGCCTGCGCCACACTTGTGATTCTGCGGCACAATGAGTCTTGGGCGAATCGACCATGTTGCGCCGGGACGCGCTTGCGCTTTTGGCGGCGGCGGCGGCCCCGGCTCCACGGCGCGCGGTGATCCTGCTGGACGTTCGCACGCGCCGCGTGCTCACGGCGCAGAATGCCGAGCTGATCGCCCCGCCGGGATCGACGCTGAAGCCGCTGGTGTTTTCGACGTTGCTGCGCGCCAAGAAACTGGACCCCGGCGAAGCCTTTCCGTGCACGGGGCGGCTGCTGATCGGCGGGCGGCGGTTCGATTGTTCGCATCCGCACATGAACACGCCGATCGATTTGCGGACGGCGCTGGCGTATTCGTGCAACGCATTCACAGCGCACGTGGCGGAACGCTTTGAGCCGGGAGAGCTGGCGCGGGGGCTCGAACGATTCGGGATCGGCCGGACACAGGCCGCCGCCACGCGTGAGGCGAGCCAACTGCAGGCACTCGGCGAGGAGCGCGTGCTGGTCGATCCGATGGAACTGGCGCAGGCTTACCGGCAGATCGCGCTGGGCGGGGAACCAGCGATCCTCGACGGACTCAAGGGCGCGGTAGAATTCGGGACGGCGCAACGCGCGGCGGTGCCGGGGCTGGCGGTGGCGGGCAAGACGGGCAGCGTCCGTACGGCGGGCGGGGCGCACATTGCGTGGTTCGCGGGGTTCACCGCGGCCATGGTAGTGGTGGTGATGTTGCAGGGACGGTCCGGCGGAGCCGACGCAGCGCCGGTGGCGGCTGAAGTGTTGCGCGGGGCGGCGAAGTGAGGCGCGCGGTCTTACTCGGACTGGCCGTAGCCGCGGCACTCGCGGCGCAGACCTCTCTCAAGGTGCGCGTGGGAGCGGAGACCGTCACGCTGCCGCTGGAGCGCTACGTGGCGGCGGTGCTGGCCGGAGAAGTTGGCACATTTCGCTCCGAGGAGGCGCTGAAGGCCATGGCTGTGGCGGCGCGCACGTACGCGGTGCTGCTGCGGGGACGGCACGCCGCGGAGGGCTACGACTTCTGCTCGACCACCCACTGCCAGCACATCGAACTGCAGGGGATTACGCCGCGCCTCGAGGAAGCGGCGGCGGCCACCATGGGTGAAATGCTCTGGTATGAAGGCAAGCCGGCCTTCACGTGCTACACGCGGGATTGCGGCGGACGCACGGAAGACGGAGCGGCGGTGTGGAATCTGTCGGCGCCATATCTCAAGAGCCACGAGGATCCGTACTGCGCGGCGGCAAAGTGGCGATGGGAGGCCGATCCGCGGCAGATCGTGGAGGCGCTGCGGCAATCACGACTGCGCACGCCGGAAATGGTGGAGCGCGTGGGGGTGGTCGAGCACACGGCTTCGGGGCGCGCGCGGACACTGGCGTTGCGCGGCGCGGGAGAATCGGTCCGCGTGAGCGCGAGCGCGTTCCGTTTTGCGCTGGGCCGCGCATTCGGATGGAACACAGTGGAGAGCGACCGGTACGAGATCCACTGGCCGGTGTTCGAAGGGACGGGCTCGGGGCACGGCGTGGGGCTGTGCCAGCGCGGTGCGGACCAGATGGGCGCCGCGGGCCGGAGCTATCGCGAGATTCTGGCGTTCTACTTTCCGGGCGCGGCGTTGGGGATCACGGGGCGTGGTTTGACGTGGCAGCGGGTGGCAGGCGAGCGCGTCGCGCTGTTTACCACCGCGCCCTCGCTCGATGGTGCGGTGCTCGAGTTGGCGGAGCGGGAACTGCGTGCGGCGGCGGAGCGGCTGCACGCGCAGGCGCCGGAAGGCGTGGAGATTCGGGTGTATCCGGATCTCGACAGCTTTCGCAATGCCACGGGCGAGCCGGGTTGGGTAGCGGCGCGCACCGATGGCCGGCGCGTTCACATGCAGCCGGTAGCGATGCTGCGGTCGCACGGTGCGCTGGAATCGACGGTGCGGCACGAGATGTTGCACGTGGTGATGGAATCGCAGGCAGCCGCCGGCTTGCCGCCATGGTTTCGGGAAGGACTCGTGGAGTACCTGGCCGGCGGAGGCGCACACGCGGTGACAACCGCGTCCGGACAGCCGGATTCCGCGATGCGGCAGCGCACGAGCGCGGCGGAGGCGCGGCGTGCTTATGAGCAGGCGGCAGCCACGGTCGCGGGACTGGTGGCGCGCTATGGGGAAGCGGTGGTTTTGAGTTGGGTGAGGAGTGGGTTGCCGGTGGAGGTGAAGAGGAAATGAGGGAGTGGCCTCGGTATACTGAAAGAAGGTGAAACGTCCGGGTGCGCTTCGAATGGAACGCTCTAAAGGCTGCCGCGAACTTACGGAACCATGGCATCTCATTCGATGAAGCTGCGAGCGTGTTCTTTGATCTCCTGTCGGCAACGGGCGATGATCCGGATCATTCGCTCGACGAAAGGCGATTCGTGACGTTTGGCATGTCGTCCTCGGGCCGCCTGCTTGTGGTCGCACACGCACAGCAGGAAGACGCCATTCGGATCATCACCGCTCGCCACGCAACGCGGGCAGAGAGGAAGCTCTATGAGGAAGGCTAAGAAGCTTGCCGCGGACGAACTTCGTTCCGAGTATAAACGCTCGGATTTCGGCGCGCTGGTCCGCGGGAAATACGTCGAGCGACTCCAAACGAGTTCAAACGTGGTTGTCCTTGACCCCGAAGTTGCCGACCTGTTTCCGAACGCGGCCGCGGTCAACGCTGCGTTGCGGTCCCTGGCGGAGATTGCCAGGCGCGCCGGCTCCCGGCGGAGTTGATCGCATTGAGCTGCTGGAGGCGGAGATGCACTCGCCCTGAAGCTCCGGCTCACGAATAGAGGCGAGGCTCCCCTGAGGCAGCCCGGCTGTCATTCATCGCTTCCTTGAACTCGATCAACTCCTGTTCCGCCGCACGAAGCTCTGCCGGGTTGTCGGTAGCATCTTGAAGCCGCCAGCTCCTGAGAAGCTCCAGCGTAGCGGTGTCGACGGGACCACTAGTAGAGGGCTGCGTTGGAGGCCGCACGGGATTGGTTTCCGCTGTTATTTGCTGTTTCATGATTGCCGCCGCTCCTTATTTCATCGTAGCAGTGAACACAGTGCACGACAAAGTATCGGATGGGCCGTGCGACCCCCGGTGGAGAGTAACCCCTTTTCCCCCGGAAGCTATCCCTGCTTGCCACCGGATGTCAGCGACGCCAGGAATGTCCAGGCAGTAATGAACAAGAGATAGGCGACGGCAGCCCTTCCCGTGAAGCTCACCATTTCCATGGTGAAGCTGCCGACGTGTGGCACCCAGCCGATCAAGTGCCAGGGGAGCGCTAGCGCGCAGAGGAGCAGCACCGGGGCGGCGATCCAATAGAGACGGCTGCGGCGGAGGCGGCCGAATTCGGCGAAGCCGCGCCAGCCGAGGGCGGCGATGCCGGAGAACATCGGCAGAACAAAGACCGGGATCACCATCCAGCGAATCAGCCCCAGCACGAAGTTGAAGATGCGCATGACCGTCGCGGGCTTGATGGGCTTGCGCAGTTTGAGGGTGCACCAGGAGGCGATGCGGAGCGCGGGTGTCGAGCTATAGGCTGCCCACTGGGCCAGAAGCCAATACACTGCGGCGATCAGGACCACTGCGGCGAGGAACGGCGCCATGTGATGCAGGGTGGTGCGGAAGGCCGCGGACAGGGAGCGGGATTCTCCCCCGCGGAAAAAGACCAGCGTGCCACCGTGCAGGCAGCACGCGAGGCACAGGATGACCAGCGCCAGCGCGGCGCTCCAGGCGAGCGTGGCGGCGCGCGATTCGCCGATGCCCAGCCAGTAGTATACGAGGCCAAGCACAACGGCATTGCCCGCTGCCTGAATCGCGAAAAGGCGCATGGCTTCACGGCGCATCATTACTTCACCTCCAGGCGGCGGGCCTCGCTGGTCGCCATCACACCGGTTTGATACATGGGTGCGACGCGCGCGGGGCTCACCTGGAACATGCCGGGGTTGACTACTTTCAGCAGGTAGAAATACTGGTGCTGGCCTGCCGGGAACCAGGTTTGGAAGATGGCTAACCGGTCGTCGTGCAGCTCGCGGCGCGTGAAATAGTAATCCCACCAGGGCGGACGGTTGCGCAACTGGTAGATATTGTCGCGTTCGATGAACTCCGTGCCGGCGGGGATGGGGTCCTCCAGCATCAGGTATTTCCATTCGGAGCCGGTAACCGTGAGGCGCACGGCGATGACGTCGCCGGAGGCCACGGAGCCGTCGAGCGGCGCGGTTTCGTAGACAATCTTATCGCCATCCTTGCCGGGAACCAGGCGGAAATAATCGCGCAGGATATTGAGCGAAGCCGTCCCGGTCTTCTGGAGCTTGTCTTCGGTGGAATAGTATTCGGCGCGCGCGGAGTAGTAGAGACGGCCCTGGCCGGTGGTCGAGACGCGGATGTGGTTCGCGCCGGGCTGCAAGGCGGAATCATCGAGCGTGAGCGGCGGCGGATTCAGGTTAGTGGCCTGATCGATGGTGCGGTTGAGCACCTGGCGATTGTTGACGAACACCGTAACAGTGAGGTTAGGATTTAGCTCGTTGGTCGAGCGGAGGTAATCGGTGAGGCCGTAGATCACCATGGCGGTCTGCTTGGTGGAGGACCACCAGAAGCCTTCGTTGCGATGGTTCATGAGCCACAGCGCGGCCTTGGGCAGCAGAGCGCTGTCACGGTGCTGGTGCGAGAGGAATTTCACCGCGTAGGCGGTGGCCTCCGCGGTGACGTCTTCGGAGAAGTCGAGCATCTGGTCGCGGGTGGCGGGCCACCAGGCCTGCTCGGCATCCTGCTGGGCGGCGGCTTCGAGTTGGGTGACGATGTCGGCGGCGCGCGCGTCTCTAATTTGCTCGAGCGCCAGGCCGAGAATGGCAAGACCATACGGCGACAGAGCCGAACGCTTGTCGTAGATCTGAGCGAATGAGGCGGAATCGCCGCGGCCGGTGACGCTCAGTGCGTAAAGCATGTAGGCGCGCAGGTCGGGCATGAGCTTGGGATCGCGGGCGAAATCCCGTTCCAGCCAGACGGCGCCTTTGGCGATGGCTTCGTCTTTCACGGTGACGCCGGCGGCCTTGGCTTGCGTCAGCCCCGCCACCACGTAGGCGGTCATGAAAGGATGGCTCTCATCGGTTTCCCACCAGCCCCAGCCGCCGTCTTCATGCTGGTAGTTGTAGAGACGGTCGAGGCCGGCACGGATCTTTTCATGCAGCGCGGCATCATCGAGGTTGACCTTCAAGTGGAGATCCTGCACCGCCTGTCGAACGGTAATGTTGGGCAGGAAGCTGGACATGGTCTGCTCAACGCAGCCATAGGGGAAAGAAGTGAGGTACTCCATCGCGCCGAACAGCGAGCCGGCGATGGATGGCGAAACCCCCACGGTGAGCGAACGCGAACCGGGATGGATATTGGCCGGGAAGGTGAGATCGAAGGAGGTTTCGGTTCCGGCGGCCAGCGAGCCGCCGCGCGGCTGCGAGAGTTTGACGCCGGGCATGTTGACGGGCAAGTCCAATTGCATGGCGTCGGACTCTTCGTTGGTGAGGGCTTTGCCGGTGACGCTGGCGGCGTGGACCGCGCGGGCGCGGACGCGCCAGTCGACGCGGGCTTCGCCGCGGCTGGGAATCGAGACTTCCTTGGTTTCGCCCTGTAGGATGTCGAGCCCCTGGACGTCGAGCGAGACACGCGCGTTTTTGGCGTCGGCGAGGTAGTTGTGAACCAGCGCGGAGACGACCACCTCATCGCCTTGCACGAAAAAGCGGGGCACCACCAGGCGCAGGATGAGGTTTTTGCGCACGATGGTCTTGAGAGTGGCGCCGCCGACCTTGGTGTCGGGGGTGACGCCGCGGGCGGTGGCGCGCCAAGTGGTAAGGGAATCGGGGAACTCGACCTTGGCGCGGGCGTGGCCGGCGGCATCGGTCACGATATCGGCGGCCCAGAACGCGGTATCGGGGAAAGCCTTGCGGATTTTGGGTTCGGCCATGCGGTCGGGTTTGAGCTGGGCCAAACGGCTCGGCGCGCGCAATTGGGCCAGTTGCATGCGGCGCTTGCCGGCTTCGCCGCTGAAGAAAAAGTTCAGCGAGTTTTCGGTGAAGACACGGTTCCATTCGCGGCCGTAGAAAAAGGCCAGCGGATCCTGCAGCGTGTCGCGGCGGACCGCATAGATGGCTTCGTCGACCACGCCGAGCGAGAACTCGGCGCCCGGAACGGGCCGGCCGCCGGCGCCGGTGACGTCGAAGGTGTAATCGGCCGTCTGACCGGGCTGATATTGCGGCTTGTCGGTCGAGAGCTTGACGTTTAACTGGTGCTGCTCGGCGGGAACCTTGAGGTACTTGGTGCCGGCGTAGAGATCGCCGGCGCGGATGAAAGCGGCGGAGACGGTAATGCCGGGCTCATCGGCGGCGGTGACGGGGATGGTGAACTCGGCGGTGGATTGCGGCGAGCGGACGAGTTTGTACTGCTGGAGGTCGCGGCCCTCCACGCTGACCCAGAGCGGCGTGTTGGGCTGGCCGGTGACCAGCAGGAGTTTGGCGGTATCGCCGGCGCGGTAGGTTTTCTTGTCGGGGATAATCTGGATTTCCTTGCGAGTGTTGCGGGATTGGCCGGAGACGCCGCCGGAGACCCAGAAGTCGGTGATGGCCAGGACGTCCCGGCCTTCGGGCGTGCGCGCGGTAGCTTCCACGCGATAGTAACCGCCGTCGGCGGGGACGCTGAGGCTGACCGTGCCCTGCCCGCTTTCCCCGGCGCTGCCATCGGCTTCGGCTTTCACTTCTCCGGGCTTGCGGTCATAGAAGTTGTAGCGAAGCAGCCTGACGTGGAAGGCGGTGGCCACGGGCTTGCTATCGTAGTCGCGCGCCTCGACGGTCACCGTGGCCAGGGAGCCCGGCGCATAGAAGTAATGTTCGGGCGTGGCGTTGAGGACGAAGCTGCCGTAGGTGGCGACGATCCAGCCCTTGCCGGTGATCTCGCGTTTGCCCAGGTCGGTGACGCTGGCCTCGACGCGATACAGGTAGTCGGCCTTGTGTTCGGAAACGGTGGTTGAGACGTTAATGGTGAGTTTGCCATCGGCATCCAGCACGCCGTCGCCGTCGGCCACTTGATCGCCGGTGTCGTCGTTATCGCCGCCGGCGAAATCTTCCGACGTGGATTCATCGGGGTCGTACCAGAGCGGGAACCAATAGCGGTCGCGGTAGACGGTGTAATGGACTTTGGCGCTGCTGACGGGCTCGCCGAAGTAGTAGCGCGCGTCGATCGAGGCCTGCACCGCTTCGCCCTGCAGCACGCGGGGTTTGCCGGGAATAACCCGGACTTCGTATTCGGGCTTCTTGTATTCCTCCACCTCGAAGCTGCCATTCATGTAGCCCTCACCCACGGTGGATTTGACCTCCATGAAGTAATTGCCGAGGGCGGCCGAGGGCGGGAGCGTGAGATCGTCGTGAATGGTGCCGTTGGCGCTGGTGTTGAGGCTCTTCTGGTAGACCGGCTTTTGTTCCTGATCCTGGATGCTGATGGAGATGGCCTTGCCGGCGGGCACTTCGTAACCGGCCGCAGTCCGCAAGCGCAGGATACCTTTGAAGTGGACCGTGTGGCCGGGGCGATAGACCGGCCGGTCGGTATAGATGTAGCCCATCCAAGTGGGCTGGTTGACGGAAAAGGCGTACTCGGCGAGGGTGTTGACGGCGTAGTCGGAGCCGTTGCGGGCGAGAAGTCGTACGTCATCGGGGCGGCCGGCGGGAATGGGCAGAACGGCGACGCCTTCGGCATCGGTGGTGGCGTTACCCAGGCTGGAATCGCGGCCGAGCATCCAGATCTTGGCGTCCCTAAGGGGCTCGCCGGTCGAGCGATCGACCAGCATGTTGACGATCCGTCCCTTGCCGGTCTTGGTGATGAGGACGGAATCGGAAACGATCAACACGGTGTAGGCGCGGAGCTGGCCTGTGACGGCCTCGACGATATACACGCCCTTTCCGGCAACATTCACGGGGACGGTTTGGCGCTCCCAGCGGTTGCGGCTCTGTACGGGCTGCACAAACGAAAGCACCAGTTGCTGGGCGTTCAGGACGGGGGCTTCCGCGTAATGCGTTTCGCGGCCGCCGGGCTGGGCGGTGGATTTCGAGGGAAACAGTTTTTCGAAATGGGCACTGGGCGATTCCGTGAACTGGGCGCGAAGCCCAAGGCGAATGGCCGCGCGGAGGCTGCGCTTCCATATATGGATCCGCTCGAGCAGCGTGCGCTCGTGGGGCGGCGCCGGCGTGCGTGCGCCGAACTGGTGGGGGTTCTCGATCTCCTGAAAGAACTTGAGCGGATCTTCGATGCGGTAGACACGGAATTCGAGCGCGTCGACGGCCCAGCTACTGACCGAGACGGAGGGCTTGGAGTGCGTGCCGAAGGTCTGGCTGGAGGCGAGCGCGAAATAGGGCTGAGTCTCGGACTGGCTGAGACCAGTGGCCACGGCGGCGAGCAACAGGACCAACTGCAGGTACTTAGTAAGTGGTTTCAGAAGTTCCCCCGTGTATCGCCAGAACGCTTGCTGACGCGCGCCGCTCCCATCCGAGCCGCGACCGTCAGGGAGCGTTCTTCCTGTCATACGACGCCCTATATATGCAATGCTGTACTTACTCATAACGCCTCTCTCAGGATGTTCCAGCGATACACGCCGAGGAATTTGGGATTGGCAGCCAGCGGGCGCCAATCGGGCTGCGGAAAGTGGAGGAGTTCCGGCAGGGTGAGACGCTTGATTTCGCCCGGGTCGCCGCCGTCGGGGCCGGTGTGGTAGACCACGTAGAGATTGCCGTCGGGGCGAAGCTGGCTTCGGCCGAGATAGATCATGCTATGGAAGGTTGCGTCGTGACGAAAGAAGAGCAGGTCGCCGGATTGCGCCCGGGTAAGATCGCGCGTCAGGAAATGGGTATTGAAGCGGCGCAGGGTTTGGGCGTCGGCAAATTGGGCGAATGCGCCGCTGGAGAAATCGCCCGGGGCGAGCGGCCCTGCACGGACGCGGAACAGTTCGGCGGCCAGGGGCGTGTAGGGATAGTGATACTTGCCCGACGGATCGAATGCCGGGACCACGGGCACGCCCGCGGCTTCGGCCCATCCCGCATCGTGCGTGCGGAAGGTTTCGCGGTAGGCGTAGCGGATGAGCGCGGCGCAATCGTGGATCTCGGCGGGACGGGCATCGGGAGGCTGAAAATACTGTGTCTCGGCGAGGAACGTGAACCAGCGTCGAAAGGCCAGGCGGTCGCGGTCATCGTCCAGTCGGAGAAAGTCGGGGGTGCCGTCCTGGAAGGTGTCGGCGGCAGCGAGCGAGGTGGCGAGTTGCAACGTGGCAGGCGGGAAGTTAGGGAACTCGACGCGCACGTGGATTTGCGCGGGAAGGACTCCGGCGCGAATGCGGGTGGTGGAATCGGTGGCGTTTTCCACTGTGGCGGCGTAGGACGGGTCGATGGTGATGCGAGGCCGCTGAGCGGAGTGGAAGGTGAGGATGGCGGTGTCATAGCCATCGGCGAGAAGGCGCACGGGTTCGAGCGTGATGCCCGGTCGGGCTACGGGTTCGCGCCGCGCCCAGAGAACAGTGAGCACGAGGGCGGCGCCCACCAGCAGAGCGGCGCGTGAGCAGGTGTTCAAGCGCCACGATTATAGCGGGTGGGTAAGTGCGAAACAATAGCGCGACTGAGCCCGCTGAGCCCGGCGCCGCTGCCGCAACGCCGTCAGCGCCCGGTGTAACGTGCGGAACAGCACAGACCCTCCGGCCATCCGCGATCAGCCCGACTATACTTACAGATGCTCTTTGATGGAGAGCAGGAGGAAGCCAATGGCCAGCAACAAAGTTCCGCTCCCAGGCAGCGAACGGCGCCGGGCCGGCACGCGCGTAGGCGATGTGCCGAAGGACGAGGTCATCGAAGTTTCCGTGATCTTCAAACCGAAGACGCCGTTCGTAGCGGCTCAGACCGGCGGCGCCGCAATTACGCGGGAGGAATTCGCCGCCAGATACGGCGCCGATCCGGGCTCGATCGACCAGGTCAAGGCATTCGCCAAGGAGTACAACCTTACGGTGACCGAAGTCGCGCCCGAGCGCCGCACGGTCAAGCTGGAAGGAACCGCAGCCGATATGTCGAAGGCCTTCGACGTCCCATTCGAGCGCTACGAACTCGAGGGGACCCCATACCGGGCACGCACCGGCGCGGTCCACGTTCCGGCGGAAATGGCGGGGTCGATCGAGGCTGTGCTCGGGCTGGATAACCGGCCTCACGTCAAACCACATTTCCGCGTGTACGTGGCGCACACGCCGAGCCCCAACACGCCGAAGGCGGTCTCTTATGCGCCGCGGCAGGTTGCGCAACTCTACCAGTTCCCGATGGATGCCGACGGGACGGGGCAGACCATCGGCATCCTGGAACTCGGCGGCGGCTATCTTCCGGCCGACCTGCAGACCTACTTCTCCTCGGTCGGTGTGAAGCAACCCACGGTGCTCCCGGTATCGGTGGACAAGGGGAACAACGCACCGACCAACGCCAACAGCGCCGATGGAGAGGTGCTGCTGGATATCGAGGTGGCCGGGGCGGTCGCGCCGGGCGCGCGGATTGTCGTGTACTTTGCGCCCAACACCACCGCCGGCTTTCAGGACGCGCTCACCACGGCGATTCACGACGCGACGAACAAGCCCTCGGTGATCTCCATCAGTTGGGGAGGGCCGGAATCGGGCTGGACCATACAGGCGATGACGGCCTTCGATGCGGCGGCGCAGGACGCTGCCCTGCTAGGCGTGAGCATCTGCGCGGCGTCCGGCGATAACGGTTCGAGCGACGGAGTGAGTGGCGGGGGAAACGACGTGGATTTCCCGGCCTCCAGCCCGCACATTCTGGCCTGCGGGGGGACCAATTTGCAGAGCGCCAACGGAACGATTTCGAGCGAGACGGTCTGGAACGATGGCGCGCAAGGCGGCGCTACGGGCGGCGGGTTCAGCGTGCAGTTTCCGCTGCCCTCCTGGCAGGCTAGCGCCGGCGTGACACCTCCCTCCGGCGGCGGGCGGGGCGTGCCGGATGTTTCAGGGGATGCCGACCCGGAATCGGGATACCAGGTGCTGGTGGATGGGGAATCCCTGGTCATCGGCGGCACCAGCGCGGTCGCGCCGCTATGGAGCGCCTTGATTGCGCTACTCAATCAGAAGCTCGGGAATCCCTTGGGATTCCTCCAGCCGGCCCTTTATGGGTTCGCTAGTTCCACGAAGGCGCTCGACGACATCACGCAAGGCTCGAACGGCTCGTTTTCGGCGGCCCCGGGATGGGATGCCTGTACCGGACTGGGGTCGCCCTCGGGCGAGAATCTGCTCGCGGCGCTGGTCGCCGCCCGGCAAGAACCCACGGGGCCGACCCTGTAGCCGATCGCAACCGTGATGGCGTGGCGCACTTCTGGCTGACTGGCTTCCAGATCCCGGTGGGATCTCAGGGGCGAAGCCCTTGGTTGCACTTGAGCGCTCACCCGTGCCGGTCGGCTGGTAGCGATAATGCCTGCACCAGAGACCGAAAATCCGGGGGCAATTCGCAGTCAATCGACACGCTCTCTCCCGATCGTGGATGAATGAACTGAAGATACGCGGCGTGAAGAGCGACGCGCGCAATTCGCCGCTCCGACGATTCCGCCAGGTGGTATTTCCGGTCGCCGATAACCGGGTGGCCGATCGCTGAAAACTGCACTCGGATCTGATTCTGCAATCCCGTCACCAGCGCCACTCGAACCAGCGAAGCGCCCACAAGAGGGCGTTCGACCGAATATTGAAGTTCAGCACGAGCCGCTTGGTCGTCGCTCTCCGTGCGCAACCTTTGAAACATTCCTTCCCGTCGAAAGTAATGTACCAGCTTCCCTTCCTGGGCGGCGAGACGCCCGCGGACCACCGCGAGGTACTGCCTCATGGGAGTATGGCCGAGAAACTGTCGAACCAGTGTATCTCGACCCGATTCAGTTTTCGCAAAGAGCAGAATCCCAGATGTAAAACGATCAATGCGATGTACCACAAAGGCGCGTTGTCTCTTCAGTTTCAGTTCTGCGGAAAGAAGAGACCAGGCGGACGGAGTATCGGAGCCTTTAACCGGCACGGCCGGAAGCCCGGCGGGTTTATCGATCGCCACCACGGAATCGTCTTCGTAAAGCACGACAAGCTCCCGTGAGAAACGAGGTTGTCGCCGATTCGTGCGGTCCGAAAAGTGATCCTGCTTTCCTGACCGGCTACCGCCCTTTCGTGGAAGGTTCTTCATTTGAGAGTGGCTGATTTCGCCTCCAGGCTGTTTCCGGAAACCGAGCCATCCTTAGAGAGATCAGCCACATTATCGAACCTATCCGTGAACATAGCAATCGCGTGGGTATGTGTGCGTATGTGTACGCAAGACAGGTCGCGCCCATGTGGGGCCAGGCTTTCAGCCTGCCGCCGGCTTTTAGCCGGCGTTCTTCGGCTTGTGGCGAGACGCCGGGCAGATCTTTATGTCCAGCGCCCTCCGTCTGGAAAGCGAAGGGCAGGTGTCGATGGTGTGCGTCGCGGTAAACGCCGTCCACGGAAATGGCAGTGGCAAGCCCGCCTGTGGCATAATGAGGCGTCTTAGGTGCCCACTCTTCCTCGATTGCTGGCAGCGATTCACTCACACCCGCGCTGGAGTTGGGCGGGGTTGATCGCGTATGCCGCGGCGGTCACGTTTCCCCATGAAAACGTGCAATGGCTGGTCAACGAAATCGCGATTCGGATCACCCATCGGCGCCTGTATCAGGTATCGGCGGCGATTACCATGATGGAGGCGGCATGGCTGACGTGGATCCTGATCCGGCGGCTCAGGGGGCAAACGGCGTAGCGCACGGTCGTGGCGTTCTGGATTGTGACGCTGGCGTTGATCGGGTGCGCATGGCGCGTGTTCACGGCGAATAACGTCGAGCTGGTGCATTATCCGCAATACATTCCGGAAGGCATGGCGCTCGTTGCGCTGACACTCTCGCCGGCGGAATCGCTGGCGTGGATCGCGCTCTTCGGCGGCCTTGACGAGTGCTTCCAGTATTGGGTGCTGGCGAGAGGCAAGCCCGTGCCCTTCGACTTCAACGATGTCTACATGGACCTGCTCGGCGGTGCGGCCGGAGTGCTTGTGGCGATGGCATTTCTGCGCTGCGATTCGCGGGACGACGGCCCGCGGGATGCCTGGCGCATCTGGAAGCGGCCCGGCATAATCATGATCCTGGCGGTCACGGCAGTTGGCATTCTGCTGTGGTCGTTGGGACTCATGCAGCTCTTCGAGGACAAGAGCAACCCACATCACTGGTTTGCGCTGAGCCGCTTCACCTCGCCGGCGTTTTGGTTTCAGGTCCCCTTGAATGGACCGAACAAATACCACACGCTTTCGCCGGTGGAAGGACCGATCTTGATTCTGGCGACGATCGGGTTGTACGCGTGGATCGATCGGCGGGTGAGGATTTCGGCGGAGAGACGGTGATGTGCTCTTCACAGCCAAGTGGACGGCCCGCTACCCCCGGGGACTTTCTACTGCTGTTCCGCCTGGTCCGGCGCCGGCTTCGGCGGATCCACGCATCCCTTCAGCGCTCCGAAGAAATCCTGCTTCGTCTTTGCCGCGCTGAGCGGCGCCCGGCCATCCCCCAATGCCTTGTCCGCAATGTGGTACCCCAAAGCCCGGTAGCTCTCGAACTGCGACTCATCGAACCACTGGTCGGCCGTCGATTCGTGCGGGAACTGCGCCACCTGGTTGTGGTATCCCAACACATCCGCGGGCTCGTCTCCCGTCAGTGACGACTTCAGATAAACCAGCCTGCCCGTCGTCTTGTTCGCATAAGTAATGTCGCCGATCGCATAGTGGCATCCCGAGAAGCTCTCGGGCTTGTTGTCGGGCTTGCGCGCGAGTTGCGAAACGTTGATGTCGATCTTGGCTCCGAAATCCGTGCGGCACATGCGAATCGCCGTCGATAGGCCGCCGAAGTGCAGATCCCCGTCCTGTTCCGCGTCGCACAAAATGATGTAGCGGCACTTGCGCCGCACCAGCTCGTACAGCCCCATGTTGTCGAAGTGGCCGCCGTCCGACAGGTTGACGAAAGCGCTGTCCGCGCTGGTGGTCCCGAACAACTCCGCCAGCGTGTAACCCAGGCCGAAAGTGGGCCCGTTCGAACTCGCCGTGCGGTCCGGCCCGGCCGGGTTGCCCAGCCACCATCCCAACCGCACGTCGAACACGGACATCAGGAACGCCACCGCAGTCGACGTGTGGTACCCCTGGTTCGGGTTCGCCGCCGCCCCGGAAATCGCCACGGTCGTTCCCATCATGATGCCGTCATTCGTGAATCTCGCCGCTGCGCCGGCGTCGGCCGGTGTCTCCGGTTCATCTGGCTCCGCTTTGTACTCGGTCTTGGCCACAAGTTGCGTGGGGTAGTATCCGGCTGGCGGCGGGCCGCCGTCCGCATCTCCGCCCACGCGCATGCGGCGGCTGTTGGAGGTGCCCGAGTCGTCCCGCCCCGTGTCGTACCCGCTGTACACCGGCGTAAAGATAAAGGATGCGCCCTTGCGCTCCTGCCACGCCAGGTTGCGCCCGCTGCTCAGGTTGAGCGTGGCGTTGATAATCGGGAACGGACCGCTGAAGTTGGGGTCGTCCAGGTGGTTCAGCGGGAAATCGTCGTCCAGATCGAAGTTCGTAAAAGGATTCGCATGGCGATCCTTCCGTTCTCGCGACGCGCCCAGGTAACACCGCACCAGCCGGTTCTTATAGAAGTGGTGCAGCGAGAACTCGTTGATATCCACCCGCCACGCCATCAGCAGGGCGATCGCCACCGCCAGCAGCATCACGTCCAACAGGCCCTTGTACCAACTGATGCCGCCAGGGTTCTTCCACGGCCAGATGTACGGGATCTGGACTTGCATTTCGTCCCAGTACCGGCACCAAAGCGAAACTTCCTCCTTCTTTGGGCCGCCCTGCGAATCGAAGGTCACCGTAATCGTCGAGCCCGATTGCGTCACCTTCGCCGTGGCGCTGGCGAGGGCGGGTGCAGCCGGCGCGCTGGCGCTGGTGGGCCCAGTCGCCGGTGGCGGCATCGGTGGCCCGAGCGTCAACTCATGAACCCCCAGCCCAATCAGCGACACAAACCCCAACAGGAACACCCAAGGGCCCGCCAACGCTACCAGGTTCATCGTTCCGCCGCCCTGGTCGCTGCCGGTCTTGGCGCCTTTCGCCGCCAGCAAACTGCCCATTGTGGTTCCTACCCATGCCAACGTGACCGTGGCCTTGGCCCAGTTCGCGAACGCGCTCCACCCGGCCTTCAGCCCCAACGGCCCCAGGAACGCCACGCTGAAAAACAGCAGCCAGCCCGCGCCGTAAATCATCGCCCACGCGCCCAGCCGTCCCAGCCACTCCCGAGTGTCGTCGGGGATGTCGCGCCCCATCAATCCCACGTTCACGATCACGCCGAGCGAAACCGCCGCCAGCATCGCCGGCGGTCCAACCGTCAAGACCAGCCACGGAGCGAACGCCAGGCCGTTAAAATGCTGGACTCCGAACGAAACGGCGTAGAACAGCCAGCTCGCCACGAAGCCGGAAACTGCCGCCACACTGAGCTGTAGCAGCCCATCCAAGACCAGGGCGCCTTTGTTCTGGTGATGGTGCAGGAACCACCCCCAGAAGCCCGCCAGCAGTTGCAGCACAAAAAACAGCACCGACAGCACGATGCCCGGCAGCACCCAGTCCGTGATCGGGCAGGCATAGACCGCAAACGTCATCAAGAGCGCTCCAGCGAATGCCGGCAGAACCACCAGCCGCTGCACCCCGCTATCCTTGCAGTATTTGCGCGGCAGCCACACCCTGAGGGTCAGAGCCAGCGTCACCGCCGCGACCGCGAAGGCCGCCCAGGACCAGCCAAGCGCTGCCGGCCACTTCGTGACCATGCTGGTCAAGCCGACCAAGCGCCCAAATAGAATCAGCGCCGCGATCCCGGCAACCAGCGTCACCAGGTTCAGCAAAGTATTGCGCGACCAGATGCTGAACAACGACCACGTATCGGCGCTCAGCGCGCTCACCTTCGGAGTGAGATAGTTGCTGAAGGCGCGCAGGTGCGCGATGGCTTTTTGCGGAAGGTTATCCTTATTAACCTCGCCCGGATCGAGCCCATCTTCCACCTCCTTCATTCCGCCGGCTCCCAGTCGATGAATCATCCCCGTAAGCCACCCGCCGATATACCCGCCTCCGGAAACCGTCGACAAATAATCCACGTACCGCAGGATTTCCAGCTTCGCCAGCGCCTGCAGCACGCCCAGGTTAAAAGTGGCGCTCCGTATACCGCCGCCGGAGAAAGCCAGCCCGATGAGATCGAGCCGTGGGTCCCCGTCATTCTCGGGTATGCCCCGGTTCTTGCGCCACGCCTTGATGCGTTGCAGTTCTTCGTCGAACACTTTCAGAAAATCGGCCGATTGATTAGGAGCAGGTGGAAAATCAGCCGATTGATTAGGAGCAGGTGGATACATAGCTCCGAAATCGTACTCCATTCCGAGTCAGATAGCAATCGCCTGCAAACGCCTGCAAACGAGTGTGCAAACGAGCTAATGGCGTCCCGCGCGAGCGTTACCACCTGAATTCGGTGTGTATCTGCCGGCGCAATAATCCGGCAGGCCCTTGGACACTGCGAAACTATGCGCTTCGTTGGGTTACCATGGGCCATGTTTCCCTATGACGCGACGCTCCTCGCTACTGTTCAGGCCGCCCCGCAATCCATCTCGGATGTTCTCCAAATTCTCCGGACCATCGACACCACTTGTGTAGACGGGGATGGCCTGAAGTGGTTCAACTGGCTGTACCTGCAGGTGACGCAGGCTGCGGAAACGCGGGTGGCTGCCGGTGCTTTCACCGATCCTCAATGGCTTGCCCAGCTCGACGTACAATTCGCGCGTCTCTACTTTTCTGCCCTCAAATCCTCGCTCTCCGGCCAGGCAGCGTCCAATTGCTGGCGAGTTTTGTTCAATAGCCGCAACCAGGGCGCGATCGCGCGTATCCAGTTCGCGCTGGCTGGCATCAACGCTCATATAAATCACGACCTGCCCGAAGCCATCGTCGCTACTTGTCAGGTCACCGGTACAACCCCGGATCACGGTGGAACATACTATAGCGACTACACCGCACTCAATTCCACGTTGGACGGCCTCATTGAATCCGCGAAGCGCACACTGAATGTCCGCCTCCTCGGCGAGGCGCTCCCTCCGATCTCGCATCTGGAAGATACCATCGCCGCGTGGAACGTGAGCGCCGCTCGGGAATCAGCGTGGCAAAATGCCGAACAGCTTTGTCAAATCTCTTCGATTCCGTCGCTTGCCTCAAGCTTCATGGATATGTTGGACGGCTTGACGACTGTGATCGGCAAGGCGCTGTTGGTACCGGTGCCCTGACCAAAGAGCCAAGTGTGGAGCCTGGGGTAAGCGGAGAACCAGAGCGGTTACCGCCTCGCTACTTCAACACGAACATCAGCGCCCCGTCGGTGGACGTCACTCCTCCGACCGTCGCATGCACCACTACCACGCCCGCCGGCGCCGTATCCGGTATCTGAATCGTTACCTGGTACAACCACGGGCGCACTTTCCGAGTGGCTGACCGTACACCTATCGGCCCCACTAAACGCTGCGGCGTCTTTGGAGAGGTATTGGTATTGTATTCTATTAGAGCTGGCGCGCCGAGGCCATTCGCCCGATCTCCGCCGTAGGCCGGCATATTTCACGAAGACGCGAAGGAGAGCAACATGGTCCGCACCTATGGACTAACGCATATTAACCTCGTGGTGCGAGATGTTGAGCGCTCACTACGGTTTTACCGGCAAGTTTTCGGCGTGGAGGAATACGGGCGGACCGAGGGACTGGTCCACACCAGGACACCGGGCTGCCAGGATGTGATCACTTTTGACGAGCAGGCGTCGGGTGCGGGTGAGTCACGGGGCATCGCACACTTCGGCTTCCGTCTTGTCTCACCCGGCGACATCGACGCGGCCGTCGACGAAGTCGAGCAGGCCGGCGGCAAGCTGCTCCGGCGAGGCGAATTCAGCCCAGGCTACCCCTACGCCTACATCGCCGACCCGGATGGCTACGAAGTCGAAATTTGGTATGAGTGAAGCAGCAGCACTAGGCTTGCCGCGCCCACTCCGCGTGGACACCCGCGCACTCCTCCACGGCATCGCACGTCACCCGCACCGCCTCCTCCCGCCCTACCCGTCGCGCCGCCATGGTGGCCCGTTCCGCATAACGCGCATCCGTTAGCAATCGATCCAACTCGGCCGCCGCCCGCCGGGCGGTGTAGTGTTTTCGTCCAATGATGCGCGCCACGCCGAGCCGTTCCAGCCGCGCGGCGTTGTCCGGTTGATAGAATGCGTAAGGCATCACCAGCATCGGACGTCCCGTGACCAGTGCCTGCCGCGGCCAGTCCGGCTGAGGCTCCGCCATCACACGCGAAAACAGCGCCAGCACCTGCTGGGGCGAATGCTGCCCTTCGAACAGCGGATCCTGGCTGGTCCGTACCTCATGATAGGATATGGACCATTGGAGGCGACAGATGGCTCACTGGTCCCGGCGCAATTTCTTGAAGACCGGACTTGCCGCGGGTGTACTCGCGGGCAGCGGAAGCCTGCCCTTGCGGTCGGCGCGCAGGTCAGCTACCGATTGGGTGACGCTCGGGAAGTCCGGCGTCAACGTAACGCGGCTGGCGTTCGGCACTGGGACGCGCAGCGGGCAGACGCAGCGCGAGTTGGGGCAGGACCAGTTCACGAGGCTGGTGCGCCATGCGTACGACCGGGGCATTCGCTTCTTCGAGACCTCCGAAACATACGGCGAGATGCACACCATGCTGGGCGTGGCGCTGAAGGGCATTCCGCGCGATACGTACCGGCTGATGTCCAAGGTGACGACGCGCGAAGGGGTAAATCCGCTGGAAAAGATCGATGAGTTGCGTAAGCTGGCGAATACCGATTACTTCGACGTGATGCTGATGCACTGGCAGCACGTGGCTACTTGGCCGACGGACACTGTGCGATGGCAGGACGGGATTCTGGAAGCACAGTCGAACAAGGTTGTGGTGGGGCACGGCGCATCGGTGCACGGGCTGCCGGCGCTGCGCCGGTTTCCGGGAAACCAGTGGATCGAGATCGCCATGATCCGAATGAACCACCAGGGCACCCAGATGGACGCGGAGGATTACAACACGAGTGGGGCGGGGAACGTGAGCGAGGTGGTCACGCATGTGAAGCAAGTTCGCAGCGAAGGTATGGGCGTGATCAGCATGAAGCTGGTGGGAGAAGGTGCGTTCACGACCCGTGAGGACCGGCAGGCGGCGATGAGGTTCGCGTTCAATAATGCAGGAGTGGATTGCGTGACGCTTGGTTACAAGAACACGGCGGAGATCGACGAGGCCATTGAGAACCTGAATCTGGCGCTGGCATAGCGACGAGGCGACGGTTGGCGACATTCGCATCACCACGCGTCCCTACGCGGTGCGTTAACCCATATCGGTAGTCTCTCGCTGCCAGTCCGAGCACGTCAACGGCGTACAAAGATGCCATCCCGGTTCCCTATCGGACGATTACCATATGATTGGTCGGCGGCCTGAGCGTCGAGGAAACCGCCGAAGTGCTGAAACTCTCCCCGCAAAGCGTCATGCGCGATTGGAAACTCGCTCGCGCGTGCCTGACATCATTGGTAATATTGGTCATGACTCGGGCGGCGGTGTTGGCTTTTTGCCTCGCGGGCGGACTTTGGGCACAGTATCCTCCCGGAACCCAATGGCGCCGGATACGGACGAACCATTTCGACATCGTCTTCCCCAGTGAGATCGAGTCGGACGCGCAGCGGGCCGCCAACGCGCTTGAGACACTCTATGCGCCCTTGAGCCAATCGCTCGGCGCCACCCTTCCTAGGCACACTACCGTCTTGCTCGCCGACCAGAATGTGACGCGGTACTCGGGTGGCTCGGTTTCCTTGTTCCCCCGCATGGCCACCTTCGAGACGATGCCCGCGCAAGGCTTCTGGGGCACCAACGATTGGATCAATACCATCACCGTGCAGGAAGCGCGCCACCTGGTGCAAATCGCCAAGATGAACCATGGTTTCGGCAAGCTGGCCAGCGTGTTCTTCGGCGAGGCGGGCCTGGCCGGAACGCTCGGGATGAGCCTGCCCGATTGGTGGATCGCCGGCGACGCGCGTGCCGCACAGACCGCCCTGCTGCGTGGAGGCATCGGCCAGTACGCCTCCTCGGAGATGGCCACGCGCGCGCTCCTCCTGTCGGACGACAACTTTTCCTTCATGAAAGCCATGCACGGCTCCTTGCGCGACGCCGTTCCCAGCCAGGCGGAACTGGGGGCCTTCCTGGTCAACCAAGTGGAACGCACCTCTGGTGCTGAGGCCTGGGATAAAATCATGGCGCGCGCCGCCAATCGTTCTTTTAGTCCGTTCTCTTTGAGCCGCGCGATTAAGGCGGAAACCGGGCGCAGCGCTGCCGGCAACTACCGCGACACCATGTCGGTGCTGGGGGAGACGTGGAAATCGCAGGCCGATGGGAAGGTCCTCAGCCAGCCGCGCATCCTCAATCTCGCGCCAAGAATCGCCTTTACGGGTTACTACCAGCCAGTCTTCGAGAAAGACGGCAGCGTGCTGGCGCAGAAGACCGGCCTCGACACCTATGCGACGGAAGTGGTCCGCGTCAGTCCGGATGGCCGCGAGCAGACGCTGTTCCACTATGCGCCCACCGCCAGCACCGCCAACCGCACCTCCGTGGTCAACGGCAAGATTGTGTGGGACGAATACGTGCCCGATCCGCGCTGGATCCGCGGATATTCCGAGATCCTCGTCCGCGATCTCTCGAGCGGCCATACGCGGCGCCTCACGCATAAGACGCGCTTCGTGAACCCGGTGCTCTCGCCCGATGGCTCGCGCATCGCGGTGGTCGAATTTCTCGCCGACCGGAAATGCGCGCTGGTCATCCTGGATGCCGGCACCGGTGCGGAACTGCACCGTCTACCCTCGCCGGAGAACGAGATGGTCTATACGCCGGCCTGGTCCGAAGACGGCAAGCGGCTTGCCGTGGTGATGCAGAGCGGCCAAGGCCGCGCTCTCACGGTGGTCGACCTCGAATCGGGGTCCTTTCACGAGGTTATTCCCCACCGCGACGAAGAACTCGCCAACCCGGTGTTCTACGGCGGTTACATCCTGTATAAATCCTCGCGCGATGATGTGGTCAATATATTCGCGGCCGAGATTTCGACCGGCCAATGTTACCAGGTCACCGCCGCACGGTTCGGCGCCGATTATCCGAGCATCTCACCCGATGGCAGCAAGTTGTTATACAGCGACTACACGGCTCGCGGCTACAACCTGGCGGAGATTCCTCTCGATCCCACGACCTGGACCCGCATTGACACCGTGGCGCCTTCCAGCCTGGGTTTCCAGAAGAATCACCACGATTACAGTGCGCAGATTCCCGGCACGCAGTTGCCGGCGGCGCCCTACCGGCCCTCGCTGCACCTGTTTGATTTTCACTCCTGGGGCTTCACGGGAGGGCCGCCGAACCTGGGCTTCGGCATCTTGTCGAACGACAAGATGCGCCTGGCCGACTTCAACGCCGCGCTTCTCTATAACACCGACGAAGGCACGTTCGGCTACCAGACCGGCTTCAGTTACAACCGCTTCTTCCCTGTTTTGGACTTCAGTTTTGGCGACCGGGGCCGCCGGCTGCAGTACGTGGACCACACCGATGATTTCACCGAGCGCACGGTCGCCGCGGGTTTCCATATTCCGCTGAATTTCTCGCGCGGCACCTATCGCACCAACGTCAGCATCGGCGCTCAGGTGGAGCATGTCGGCCTGGAGGGCGGCGGACTGGTTCCTCTGACGTACGGTTTCCGGCTCGCGCACATCCGCCAGGCCAGTCCGCGCGACCTGGCGCCGGCCTGGAGCCAGATTCTGCGGCTCAGTTACAGCCACACCCTCCAAGCCGACAACTATACCGCCGGCCATCTCGCCGCCGACGGGCGTTTTGCGCTGCCGGGGCTGGCGCCGCACCACGCCCTGGTTTTGGAAAGCGGCTACGAGCGTAACAACGGCAATTACTATTTCTTCCGCCAGATTCAGTTTCCCCGCGGCTATACGTATTACACCGGTCCTAACCTCACCAAATTCTCCGGCACTTACAGCGCGCCGCTGCTCTACCCCGATTGGTCAATCGGCCAGCTCCTTTATATCAAGCGGATCGCGGCGAACGCGTTTTACGACTACGGCAAGGTGGGGCAAACACTGTACCGCTCCACTGGCGCGGAGCTAGTCTTCGACGTCAACATCTTTCACTGGCCCGGAATTCGAGTGGGCGTGCGCGAAGCGTACCGCCTGGATTACCGCAACGCCAGGCTGAATCCATTCCTGGCGTTCGGCTGGTAACCCCGATTGCGCTGCGGGGGTCTTACCGCTTCTAAACGAGGATTATCGCGGCATCGCAAAAGATCTGGGAGCACATCGGTCCGACTTCTTCGGTCGGAACTCACTACCGATATTCGCTCATAACGCTCGCGTGGAAGGCGTCGCCTTTGATGCCGGGACGCATTTACCTCCCCCGGCGACTTCCCGCGTGGTGGCGTATCGCTTTGGCCTTAGGGCCGACGCAAGAGTAACTTCACATTGGACGCCTGGCGGACGTGGCGCACGCACTCCTGCGTCGCACTCCTGCGTGCCGCGTCGGCACTTTTGCCGACGCCCGCTGCTCCAAGGCGCGGAGGCGTCGAGTGAGACTCGACGCGGCACGCAGGAGTGCGTGCGCCACGGCAGCAGACTGCGAAGTTATTTTTGCGTAGTGCCTTAGCTTCACGATATTCCGGCGGGAACCTTATGTCGTCGCTGCTTTCCCCAGCACGCTGCGTGCGTACTCATTGATGCTGGTGAGTTTGATCCCGAACGTATCTACGACCGGCGCCATGTTCATTGCGTCCCCATGCAGGTATCCGAGCATCAACGCCGCAAAGCTCTTCTGCATCGAATCCGTGGCTCCCTCAAATTGCGAGAGCAGCAGCGGTTCAGGGACATGCTCTAGCCGGAACGGCCTGCCGCCGATTCTTTCGAAGCGGGCTACTACCTCAAGCGGGCTGAGCGCTTCCGGTCCGCCAAACTCGATCGTCTTCCTCTCGGCCGCCGGATGTCGGAGGGCGACCGCGCAAATCTCGGCGACATCGCGGTAAGAAACCCAACTGATTGGGCTCGTTCCCGGTCCGTAGATGCGAGCCGCTGCGTTCACATAATCGAATCCCAGGGCCGGGCTCAGCCACACTTCCATAAACCAGCTTGCCTGAATGATCGTAAAGTTCAGGCTCGTGACAGCGTTCTCGACCTGCTCCTTCGCATCGCCCAGGGGGAACGATAGGCCTGATGGCCGGCGAAACGAAACGAAGAGAAAGCGTCCTACGCCGGCGCCCTTCGCTGCGCTCACGAGGTTCAACTGTCCCGCTGCGTCAACAGATTCAATCGAGTCTCCAGGCTGCCGCGTCAAGGTCGAGGACGCAGTCGAGATCACCGCGTTCACGCCGCGGCAAGCAGCAATGATCGACTGAGGGTCTTTCAGGTCACCAACGCACACTTCGACACCCGACGACCGCAGGGCTTCAATCTTCTCTTTCGAACTCGTCTCTCGAACGAGCGCTTTTACCGGTTCGCCTCGCCTCATCAGCCTTTGGCAAACCTCGCTTCCTACCAGACCGGTAGCACCGGCAACGAGAATCATGCGCATCCTCCTGAAAACTAGATCTTATACCTAGGAGTCAATATTGCATACGTAATCGGTTGATGGCCTGGTCGGAAAGTACTCGGCGGCCGGCTTGCTCCCTAAATAGCTACCGGCAATGAATTAGCGCTCGCCGAGGTCGCGGAGGGGCGGCGTCCGGCAGACAGCTACCGATATGGGAGGATGCCCACGAGTGGTGGCGACGACTTGACGGACGCCGACCCGTCCAACTGGGTAGCCTGGCTCGCCGCAGTCTGGACCGGCAGATGACCGCCGGCCGTTAGTTAGCGCGGGAAGGGCGAGGCTCCTTCGGAACCGTACCAGTCGTATTCCATCGCGCGTCCATCGATGCGCCAGCGGCCGGGCGCGGTGGTGTCCATCCAGTCCAACGGCTCCGCAAGTTCGCGCACTTGAGCGGCGACTGCGAAAGCCCGCCGGAGGGCCTGCTTCGACTCGGCGTTGACCGCTGCGGGATCGGGGGAGACGAACAGCGCGGTCCCGCTGCGGGCCACCAGGTCGAGCCAGCGCGCGGCCAGTTCCCACGGGAGTTGCGGCGTGATGGGGGCGCAATCGGCGTCGAGATCGAAGAAGGCGCCGTGCTGTGGGCCGCGAAACGCCAGCGTGTTGACGCCCATCCGTCGCGTGCGGTCGAAGTCGCGGCCACTGGTGTCGTCGCCGGTGCGCTGCAGTTCGAACAGGCCGGCGGACAGGTGTCCGAAAGTATTGCAGCCGATGACAGCCGCGCCCCCGGCCGCTTCCCGAATCGCGCGGTAGAGGGTCAGCGCGACTTCGGCGGTGGTGCGGGAGCGGTCGGCGAAGTGCCAGCCAGCTTCGGTGAGGTCGGCGCCCATCGAATAGCCCCAGCGGCCCAGCAGATCGAAACTGCTGTAGTCGTGCTTGATCAGCTCGAAACCCCACGAAGCCATGCGGCCAATGTCCTGGCGGACGGTTTCGAGCGTCTCGGGCAGGCTCGGATCGAGCGTCGCGCCGCGGGCGCCGGCGCGGGGCCGAAGGCAGGCGGCCGCAGGAACCTCGGCGGTGGTGTACAGGGGGCGCAGCCAGATGCCAGGACGGACACCCTGCCGTTTCATGGCCGCGGCGAGCCCCGCCATATCGGGGAAGCCGGCGTTGCCGCGCTCCCAGGGGCCGGCGGTGTTGGTCGGCGACCAGCCGTCATCGATCACCATGAAGGGCCGGTTTGGCCCGGATGGGGCGAGTTCGTCCATCAGGCCGGCATCGCGCTCGATGGCGGCGGCCGAGCAGTTGCGGCCGTAGGCGTAATACCAGTTGTTGCCGCCGTAAACAGGCGCGGCAGCGAGGCGGGGCTTCGCGCAGAGCAGACTGCAGAAGCGTCGCGCGGATTGAAAAGCGCTCTGGCCCGCAGTCCCGCGGCGGACTCGCACGGCGGCGGCTTCCAACGTGCGGGGCCCTAGGCGCACAGCTGAGCCTCCATTGCGCAGGTCCAGCCACAGAGAGATGCCGGCGGGGTCGGCCTGCCAGAAGGCGAAGCACGAGCCCCCCGTAGCGACGCCGTAACCGTGCGTGGCGCGGCCGTCGAAAGCCAGGAAGTACCATGGCAGGACGCGCTCGCCGACCACGCCGCGCCATTCGAGATCCCCGTAGCTGCGCTCCCACTGGTCGTTGAGGATGCGCCAGCGCTCCGGCACGGCGGCCCGCCAGCGGAGATGCAAGCGGAGCAGCGGGGCTTCCGGCGCCTCGATGCGAACAGGCATGCCGTTAGCGTCCGGTTCGGTTTGGACGGAGATGCCGGTGCCGTTCCATCGGTGGCCTTCGCGGGCGAGCGGAAGTGGGCCGCTTTCGAGGAAGGCGATGGCGAGGTCGGGCAGCCGCAGGATATCGACATAGCCATCAACGGCGCGCACGGCCTGCGCATAAGCGGCGACGGGCAAGCCAGCCGGGAGGGCCAACAGGTTGCGGCGGGAGAGGATTGGTGGGTTCACGAATCCATTGTGTCAGAGGACGCGCAGGCAAGGTGGGGCCAGTTCGGAACGCGGTTCCTGGTGAAGCGGTGCGACCGAGGGAATGATTCCACCTTCGGGAGCAGCCACAAGGCGAAATCGTATGCTTTGCCCACAACTACGGGCGATCCATCCCCGGGCTTGGTTGGCAGAAGCTCTCCGCAGAAAAATTTTGGGCCTTCAAGAAACTCTCTTGCCACGCGATCCATCCGCGGCTGTGGGGCCCCTCGCGGACCAGACGTTCCAACGCTGTTTGGATCTCCGCTGGAAGGCGTTCGGACAGGTACTTATCCAGCGCGGGCGGAAGCGCGGGGATGTTCGCCCACCGGATCGCCTTGATTATGAGGGCCGCCACGAACACCAGCGCCATCGATCGCGTTGACGCGAACGCCGTTTCCGTACCACCAGCCGCGACGTAGTTCTGGCAGTGGGGCAGCCAGAACGGTCCGCCGTAGCGGCCACAGCGTATCCAGCTTTCGGATTCTACGGGAGCGCGCCGTGATACACTCGCGCTTCGACTGTCAAGGGTCCTGTCTGGATCTGTCACTCCTCGGCCGCCGCGTCTGGGTACTGTGGAGGCGCCATGAAACGAGCCAATCGCAAACCTGTCGTTTTCGGAGTCGTCGCCGCCTTTCTCCTCGTCATCTTCCTCCAAATGTTCCTGATGGCCCGCGACAACTCGGCGACTTTTGACGAGCCCTTCCATATTTACTCCGGCTACCTGCAATGGAAGCATGGCTATATCCTCCTGAATCCACCCCTCGTCACGCGCCTAATCACGCTGCCCCTGATCAGCATGAACTTGCCGGAACCGCCCATCCCAAGGCGCCCCTACGAGCAATTGGGATTTCAGGCCGGCAAGGCGCTGGTCTTCCAGAACGACGCGAACACCATCATGTTCCGCGCCCGCATGGCGGATTCGGTTTTCACGCTCCTGCTGGCGATTCTTGTCTTTGCCGCCGCGCGGGAAATGTTCGGCCTGGGCGCCGGATTCGTCGCGCTCGGCCTTATCGCATTCGACCCCACACTGATGGGCCATTCGGCGCTGACTACCCTGGATTCGGGCAACGCTTTCTTCATGTTCTGGGCCATGTATGCCTTCTACCGCTACATGAAATTCCCGGCGGTGTGGCGCCTCATCGGGACCAGCCTTGTCGTGGGGCTCGCGCTCGCGGCCAAGCACAGCGCCATCCTGCTGCTTCCCACGCTTGTGCTCCTCGCCGCCTTCGAGCTTCTGTGGCCAAACAAGCTCGCTCCCGATGCTCCGCCCGTCCCGACCGCGCGCCTCGCCCGGCGCCTGGCGCTGGCACTGGTGGTCATTGGCGCAATCTCCATAACAATCCTGTGGGCCGCCTACGGCTTCCGCTACGCCCAAGCCGACGCCGTGCCGTTCAATCCTCCCATGGCGGCGCAACTCAGCCGCGTGCCGAGCGCGTTTGACGCCAAGGTGCTCGCTGAGGTCGATAAGCTGCACCTGCTGCCCGCGCCCTATACCTACGCCTTCGCCTACATTCTTTCTCAGGCCAAGTCGTTTACCAGCTACATCCTGGGCGTGGTCCACCCGCACGCGGTCTGGTTCTTCTTCCCCATCACCATGCTCATTAAGTCCAGCCTCACGTTTCTCATCCTGCTCGCGATCGGCGCGTGGGCGGTCGTTGCCGGCAAAGTGCGCCTCTCCCGCGGGGTTCTCTACATGGTGACTCCCGCCGCGCTCTACATGGCCTTCTCCATGACCGGCGGCATGAATATCGGCGTGCGGCACATCCTACCCGTCTATATCTTCCTCGCGGTTCCCATCGCTGGGGCTGCCTGGGCTTTGGCTGAGCGCAATCGCCGCTGGCTTTACGCGGTGGTTGTGCTGCTAGTCTTTCAAGCCGTGTCGGTCCTTCATGCCTTCCCCGATTACATAGCGTATACGAACGAGGCCTTCGGCGGCCCGGCGAACGCCTACAAGTATGTCAGCGACTCCAGCGCCGATTGGGGCCAGCAGCTCAAATCCGTCAAGCGTTATCTCGATGCGCGCGGCGTCAAGAACTGCTGGTTCGCCTATTTCAGCCAGTCCGTGGTGGACCCCGCTTCTTACGGCATTCCTTGCACGCCGTTGTACACGGCCGAGGTTCGGTCCCCGGACACGCCGCCTGCCGTCGACGGACCGGTGCTCATCAGCTCCGGCGTTCTTTCCGGCTTTGAAACCGGCGTGGGCCGCCTCAACCCGTACGGAAAGTTTCAGAATCTGAAGCCGGCGGCGATCATCGACTACGGCGTTTTCGTCTACGACGGCCATTTCGATATCCCTCTGGCCGGGGCGCTCAGCCTCGATGTGAAAGCGCAGGCGCTCCTCCGCCAACGAAACGCTCCTGCCGCCCTCGCCTTGGCGCAACAGGCGTTAGCCCTGGCGCCGGACTCGGCCGCCGTGAACCAGGCGCTGGGGCAGGTTCTCGACGCCAACGGCCAATCCGAAGCCGCCAATCAGTACTACCAAAAGGCGCTCACGATTGCGAAAGCCGAGCAACCGGAGTTCCAGGCCGCCCGCATCGCTGCGCTGGAAACGCGGATCAACAGCGGGAAGCCGGATACGGGGGGCGGGGGACGCGGATTCAGGTGACTACGGCGCAGTTGGTGTAACGGGGAAGGTGGCACTCAGTAGATCACTGTCCGCGATAGCTGAATCTGGCGGGAGGAGCCGGCGGTCTTGCTGATCACTCCGAAACCGGGGCCGAGCACGGTATTCGAAGGAAGGCCGGCAGATTGTGACGGGCACGACTGCAAGTTAACGCATTATAAAAAAGGGCGCCCCTTTCAATGTAGGCTTGAGGCGTCGGCTCAGGACCGACGGAAAGGAGCACCCAATGGACAACAGAAAGTATATTGGCATGGACGTGCATCAGGCAAGCATCTCGATTGCGGTCAGTGACGCCGCCGGAAAGGTGCTGATGGAATGCATCATCGAAACGAAAGCGGCTCATCGGCCCGATCCACTTAACCGAGGATCACACGCAGGAATCCAAGAGCGCTTGATCGGGGTCTTACTGGACCCCGGTTCGACCTTCCGGCCGGTTCCGCTTCTGGACTCCTCTCACTTCCGGGCCGCCTCCTGGTCCTGGCCGGTGATCATGTGCGCGTAAATCTCCTGGGTTGTCCGCACCGAGCTATGGTCCAGGCGCGCCGATACCGCCGCCAGCGGTTTTGACCGCAGACGTCCGCTAGTGAATCGCGACGATGAGCTACACTGCGACTGGAGGACAGGAGGACACTATATGCCTAAAGCGAAAGAGAGCACCCCCAGAAACACCACCGCGAAGACGAGTTCGTCGACCAAAGGCATGGGCACAGTCGGAAAGGTCATGCACGAATACAAACTCGGCACGTTGAAATCCGGCAAGGGTGGCACAGGTGGGAAGGTGAAGAGCCGCAAACAGGCGGTGGCCATCGGTCTCAGCGAGGCGCGGAAGGCCGGGGCGAAGATCCCGCACAAAGGAGAGAAGAGCGAACCAGGGGCTTGAACCGTTGGATCGCCCACCAGCGCAGTTAACCAAACGCACACTCCTCGGCGGAGACTCTGAGACGCGCACCCTGAAAGGCCCGGGAGAGGCGACTTGGGCAAGCCGACGGCCAGTCCTGGCAGGCTTGAGAGAGCCGCCTTCCCGCAGTATTGGCCATTTCCAGCAAGTCCCTGCCGCCGCGCCGTTAACCAGAAGGCCAGAGAGTTCGTCGTCGGATTATTTGGCTCCCCAAACAGGTTTCGAACTTGCACCCCCCCGGTTAATTAACGACGTAGGGACGCGGTGCGATTGGGCAGTTTCAGCGCGAGTAATCTACGTTCCACCACCAGTTGGAGCGGTATATTGTGCTGTTGTCGCAATCTCACGGACAATTCCGCGCCGCCGAAGTACTCGGCCCTGCGGACGATCGAGGTCTCCGGCGACAATATCGAGGGCATCACGCTGAACGTGGCCCAGACGGCGATCCGGGACCTCAAGGGAACCATCGCGTGCGAAGGCGCGGTCAAGCCGGATCAGGTGCGCATCGCGTTCCAGCGGCGGATCGCGAACTTCCGCTTGATGGCGAAGGTGGAACCGGATGGCAGCTTCGTCATTCCGGGCGTTTGGCCGGGCCAGTACGTCGGGAGCGCGTGGGCGGACGGCGGCGAGGTCCAGTCGTTCCGTTTCGGCGGCCAGGAGATTCTGGCCCGGCCGTGGATCGCCCATATGCGCCGAGCGGAAAGACAGATGAACCGACCATAACATTCCTCCCGCTTCATTTGTGCCGGCAAAGTTCCTCTTCCGCAAATTCCAGTGCCGTGTTCAGCGTATCCATGAATTCTTTGATCTTGATGGGTTTGGTGAGATAGCGGAAGAACCCCGCGTCCAGGCCCATCTCGATGTCGCGGGGTATGGCATTGGCGCTGAGGGCCGCCTGAAGAATCTGGGCAATGCTTTCCTTCTGAGAGTCCGTCGGCAACGGGGAGGCCAACTCCATCAGTTGCGCGAAACCGAGGATCGCATTGAGCGGGCTACGAAGCTCATGGCTCATGCTGGAAAGGAAATCCGATTTCGCGAGGTTGGCTTCCTCGGCGGCGGACTTGGCGCTCTCCAGCTCGATGTTCGTTTCCTGGAGCGCCTGCTCGTTGCGTTTGCGCTCCGTGACGTCCCGCGCGACAGCCAATACGCCCTGCAAGCGTCCTATTCCGGTCGTAGAAGGTGGCGTTGTAGGATACCTCCGTTTTCTTGCCGTCCCGGGCGCGCGCGGTGAGTTCGTAGTCGGTGACTTTCTTTTCGCTCAGCACCAGCTTGATGGCCGCTTCGGCCCGCTCCGGATCGGTAAAGTAGTTCTTGGACGGCGCGCCGATCAACTCATCGCGCGTGCAGCCGGTGAGCGCCTCCATCTGCTTGTTGACGTCGGTAATAATGCCGAGCGGATCGGTGGTCATCAGCGCGTCGATGTTGGATTCGATGAGAGAGCGCGTGTAGAACTGCTGGTCGCGCAGGCGCTGATCGAGCTTTTTCTGTTCCGCTTACCCCTGCTTGCGCGCGGTGGCTTCGGTCTCCCTCCGAACGAGCTTCTCGCGGATACGGCGGTTCTCATCCTCGAAGTATTTGCGGCGGAGCTGAGCGCGCAAGCGGGCCTTGAGAACGTCGAAGTCGGCGGACTTGGCAATGTAGTCGTCAGCGCCGGCGTTGATGCCTTCGATCATCGCATCCCGATCGTCGCGCGCCGTGAGCATGATGAGGGGGATGTCGCGCCATTCGGCCCGCTGTTTGATGTGCTTGCACGTGTCCTGGCCGGACAATCCAGGCATGACGAGGTCGAGCAGAATGCCGTCCACCGGCTGAGCCGCGAGGAGTTCCAGCGCCTCCTCGCCGGACCTTGCCATGACCACATGGTAACCTTCCCGGCGAAGCTGGCTACCGAGCTCCTGAAGGTAGGTGATGCTGTCGTCGACGGCGAGCAGGCGCNNTCGCGCCGCGCAGGAGCGCCGCGAGGCGAACCAGGATGACGCCGAGGTCCTCGCTCTTGCGCACATAAGCATCCGCACCCGCCTCGAGCGCCCGCAGTCCGTCGTTGGTATCCAGCACGAGTGCCTTGAGTTTCTGCCATTGGTTCGTTTGCGGAACTACAATCAAATCATTCATTTCAGTCCTCTTATTGGGCCATATCGGTAGCCACATGGACATTACCCCGGGGTGGCCGGGACATCAAGCGGGGATGCACTTCTGGATTCGGTAGACTCCGCCCCCATCACCCGGCGGGCATGGCTGAGGTGCACCACAAGCGGTGGTTTTCAGCCAGGGTCTCACGCTCGCTATGACATAAGTTGTTTATTCTCCAATTGTTTGGGATTGGCACGTAGTTTGCGTATTACAGGGCCGGAAGTATTGGAGGTTCTCATGAATCGGACAATGCAGACAGTGTCGTTTAAATCCGCGATGCCGGCGCTTGCTGTTGGCGCGGTCCTGATGTTGCTTGGCCCTACGGCCGCTTTGGCCCAGCGCGGCGGCGGGGGACGCGGAGGGCACTCTGGCGGCAGTTTTTCCGGACGTTCGTTCTCAGGCGGCGGTGGACGCAGCTATTCTGCCCCGTCGTACTCGGGCCGTAGCTATTCCGGCGGTGGGCGCAGCTATGCCGCTCCCTACTCAGGCCGTAGCTATTCCGGCGGGCGCAGCTATGCCACCCCTTACGTGGGCCGCAGCTATTCCGGCGGGCGCAGCTACTACGGCGGCGGATACTACGGTGGAGGAAGCGCTTACTACCCTGGTCGGTTCTACGCCGGCCGAGGCTATTACTACGGTGGACGCTTCTGGGCTCGCCCTTACTTTGGCATCGGTATCGGCATCCCATTCGGCTGGGGCTACAATTCGGGTTCCGGTTGTGGCTACTATGACGGATACGGCTATTGGCAGCCGGCTCCGTGCTATCCGAACCTCTATTCGGGCTACTGATTGAATCGCTGTCTGACGAAGCGACGAGCGCGCGCGCAGCGAGGCTGCCCGCACGTTTCCCTTATTTGGCCCTTCACTCAGCCGCCCATCCCGGGGTGGCTGGATGAAGACTTGAGGAATTGCTTCACTCCCGGCCGACCGACACCCTCGACTGCCCTCTTTTCGGCCCTCTCTACTTCCCCGGTATAACCGCAGGCAGAACCAGGCCTCCGGCGCCATACTTTTCGATCGTGCGCGTTTTCATGTTGTACACGTTGCCTGGGGATAGGACATAGTAGGGCTTTTCCGGGGCTGATACAGGCGGGTATGCTTCGGGACGGAGTCCAGGGTACACGAGGCAACCGGATGGGCTGGGTTCGAGGACAATACCCCACGACCGGATCGTGGACGAGAGCCCGGCGTGTGGTCGCCAAAAGCCGAACACATCGATGGCAAGGAAAGCTCGTCGTCCGCTCCGCAAAGAGCGGAACTGAAATTCGTGTCCCTACTTCTCTTCCCGGATTTGCTGACTCAGGTAGCGTTCGTAGCCGATCTCGCCAATTTGATGGAGTTGCGCTTCCAGCCAATCGACGTGACCTTCTTCGGCCTTCAAAAGACTCTCGAACAACTCCCTTGAGGCATTGTCGCCTTCATCACGAGCGATCTGGATTGCCCGGTTGTACAGCGCCACGGCTTCAATTTCCAGATTGAGATCGCTTTCGACCTGTTCCTTGACGTTCTGCCCCACGGAGAGCTTCAACAACTCGGTGAGGTTGGGCGTGCTGTCGAGAAACAGGATGCGTTCGATAAGTGCTTCGACGTGCTTCATTTCAACAATGGACAGCTTTTTGATGTAGCCGCCCAATTTGTCATAGTGCCAGTTCTCGCACATCTCGGCGTGGAGGAAGTATTGGGTGATGGCCGTCAACTCTTTCTGAAGTGCTTCATTCAATAGAGCGATGACCTTTGGTTTGCCTTGCATAACCGCAGTTTCGGATAAAACAACCCGGAAGTCAAATGCTTAGCGCCGGCGCAAAATTAACTAGTCTCCCGGGGTCGGACATCAATCATTAGTGGGTGCTTGGGGTCGCTACTCCCGAACGCGCTGCCCGGCGGTTTCGGGGAGTTTCTACACAACCCTGAAATTTCCTCGCTGCCCGCGGCGCGCCCAACGACAAGGGCTGCCTTTGTGACCTGGCGCACGACGTCCACCCCGAAAGCCGCGTGCAGAATCCGCCACAACGAGTGCAGGCTTTGCTCAGCCAGCCCAGTCGTCAAACCCGCATTTCACGACAACCTTCGCCAGATCCTCAGATCCCGCCTGCGTCACCGTTTTCGCCTGAACGGTACCGCGCGTGCTCCAGCATTCGCAACGCTTCGTACGATTCCGTTGAAAACGGTAGTCCCTGAAAGGAAATCACGAGGCGGAAAGAGAGGATGTTTATGAAAACACATCAGTTGTTGACTGCGACCGCCGCTGCGATTCTGGCCTTGACTGGCAGCGCGGCTCTTGCACAAGACCGGGGAAACCAGCAGGGTCATACCCAGTTTGACGAGCACGACCAACAGGCGACGCGCGACTGGTACAACCAGAACCAAGCCCATCCGCCGGCTGGGCTGAGGAACCAAGACCGCCTGTCTGCCGACGAGGAATCGCGCCTGCATGAGGGCGCGGTGCTGGACAAGGGTCTGCGACGAAAGGTGCACCCGGCACCTCCCGATCTGTCGCGCCGGTTGCCTCCTCCTCCAAGCGACCACCGCTATGTCGTGATCGGCGGCCATGTCGGCCTGATTGATAACAAATTCCAGGTCAAGGCCGTCATCCACCTCCACGACAACCACTGAGGACTGACTATGCCTTGCTTCCTCCTGCTCATTCTCCTGCTGTTTCCGCGTGTTGCGCTCGTGTTGATGTGGATCTTCTCGACCTACCTGCAGCGCGCATTCCACGGTGGTCTGGTGCTGCCGGTACTCGGGTTCATTTTCCTGCCGCTCACCACGATCGTATACGCATGGGAACTGAACAGCGGCATGCCGACGGCGGGAATTAATCTGTTGTGGCTGCTGATCGCGGTGATAATTGATCTGGGCGGACTGGGTGGTGGCGCGCATCGTCAATCGCGGCGCTGAGTCGTGCCGTCGCTGGTATTGCTACCAGATGCCAAGGGTCCATGGCGCATCCCTTCATTTTGTAAGCGGTGAAGCGAAGCTCACGCTGGGCGAGGACATTCAGGAAGTGAAAGTCGGAGCATTTGTTGCACACGTCCGCCGCAGACTGCAACCCGGGATGCTCACGCGCATGCCCCGGGGTTATGCTTTTGACGATGCACAAGCAGGCACGGGGGCGAGACCAGTAGTGGCTTGGGAACGGCCCGCAAAGTGCCTACTGTTCGGTATGCGCCTAAGTTATCTAGCGGTGACTGCTTTGTTTCTGGCTCTGGCCGGCGCGGGCGCAGCCAGACAGGCGAACAGGCGTGCTGGTGCGCCGGTCGCCCGGAGTCTTGCTGCGAATGAAATAGAGGATTCAACGAAAACCGGCGCGGTGGAGCCGGGAGCGACGGGGCCACGGGTCGTGCGGGCGCAGATTCTTCTGGACCGTGCCAAGTTCTCGCCGGGCGAAATTGACGGTGTCTACGGCGACGATTTCGGGATTGCGGTCAAGGGATATCAGGAAAACCATGGTCTGAAGCCGACCGGCACAATTGATGCGGAGATGTGGCGTCAGCTCAATAGCGATGCCGGCCCTCTTCTGTTGACCTACACGATTACCAAAGCGGATGAGAAAGGCCCGTTCCAACCAACACCGGCCGACACCCAGGAAAAGGCGAAGATGAAGTGGCTCGGCTTCGAAACGCCGCAAGAGGAACTGGGCGAGAGGTTCCATAGCTCTCCGAAGTTGCTGGCCGAGTTGAATCCCGGCAAGAAACTGGACACGGCTGGGGAGCGGATCACGGTGCCGAATGTGCGGCGCGCCGGTGTGCGCCTGGCGTTACGCGTGGTAGTGTCGAAGTCAAAACGCACTGTAACCGCCTACGGCGCTGGGGACAAGGAACTGGCGCAGTATCCGGCCACGATTGGCGACACGCACGATCCGCTGCCGATTGGTCATTGGACCATCTCGAGCGTTCTGCACTATCCGTGGTTCAATTATGACCCGGAGCACTTCTGGAATGCGGACCCGAAACAAGTGAAAGTAGCACTCCCGCCGGGCCCGAACAGTCCCGCCGGGGTAGCGTGGATCGGCCTCTCGAAAGAACACTATGGAATCCATGGGACGCCGGATCCGGGGCATATCCGGCACGGCGAATCGGCCGGGTGCATCCGGATGACGAATTGGGATGTGGATGATCTATCGCACATGGTTCGACGGGGCACACCGGTCATCCTGGAGGAATAGCTTTGAGGCTTTGCGTTTGCATTGCCGGGCTTTTCACGGTGCTTCTTGCCATTGGCGCGACATCTTCCATTCTCGAGATGACTCCGCCCATCCGCGGACTTGCTCTCGCGAATCTGCGGGATATGTTCGAAGAAGTTCACAGCGGACATCCGCATGAGGCGATCGACATTCTGGAGCCGAGAGGGACACCCGTGCGTGCGGTGGTATCCGGGACCGTCCGCAAATTGTTCCTCAGCAAACCGGGCGGCAACACGATATACGAGTTCGACGAAATGGAAGTGTATTGCTACTACTACGCGCACTTGGACGGGTACGCGAAAGGGTTGCGTGAGGGAATGCGGGTCGAGCGTGGGGACGTCATCGGTTTTGTGGGATCGACGGGAAATGCGGATGCGCGTTCGCCGCACTTGCATTTTGCGATCTTCGAGTTGGGGCCGGAGAGGCTGTGGTGGAAGGGGAAGGCCGTTGACCCATACCCGGGCTTGGTAGCCGCGGTGAAGCGGGCGAAATAGCGGACGATCTTTTCCTGGTGGCGGTCAAAACGAGGTCTCGCCTGGCGGGCTCATCGAGGGGCTGCGGTTGATGTGATTGGAAGGAACGCGATGCTATCCTCTAGGTTGCGTATGGATTCCGCCAGAACAGACTTGGCGCAACGCGTCCTCGAAGCGCTTACCCAAGATCATCCTGTGCCTACGCATGATGCCATTCGGCTCCGCAACTGGGCAGTCCGTTCCGAAGACATCCCGCTTCCGCTTGAAGAGATCGCCCGTGGCATCTTGAGCCAGGAAAACGGCGCTGGGAACAGGCGCGCGATTTAATCCGGAGATATTGATCCGCCGGTGGCGCTCGCCTTACATTCAGCCTGTCTGATGCAACTGGAGTTTCACCAACTCGACCGGCGTTGGGAGAACGCACCATCGTACGGGATGAAGCGGCTTGCACGCCGATCCGATTTTATTTCTAATTTTGCCGGGCGTGACGATCTCCCGGTAGTCCTTGAGTGATAACGCGCAAGCCACTGGAACGGGCTTCACGTTACGAATCGCGGTTTAGACATTGACTGCTATGCCCAATGGTGCCTTATCTGGGGATATCGGTAGCGTGCCAACGGCGCGAATTCAAACCTGCTGCCTCTGCGGACCCCAACCCCAGAACGCGACACTCACCGCAATCCAGAATCGCCGCCTCGAAAACACGGAGCAGCCTGGCGCGGCGCGTCGAGCGAGTTGAATAACCACCAGATGCCTCAATCAAATGGTGTAATCAAAAAGTGCCAGACCGCCCAGTCCTCGTCTTCGATGGCGATTGCGCCTTTTGCCGGATGTGGGTCGGTTACTGGAATTCGCTCACCGGCGATCGCGTCGAATACGCCCCATGGCAATCCGCCGCTCGCCGCTTCCCCGATGTGCCGCGCTCCGATTTCCAGAAGGCGGTGCAGTATTTCGAAAACGGCAAACGCTATAGCGGGGCCGAAGCCGTTCTTCATCTCCTAGCATCAGTTCCCGGATGGCACTGGACTCTCTGGCTCTACCAGCACATCCCAGGCCTTGCGGCGTTCACGGAATGGCTCTACGCATTTGTCGCCGGCCATCGTAACGCAGGATATAGAGTTTCCCGCGCCCTATGGGGCAAGAGTGCTGAAAACGCCTCTTACAGCATCGCTTCGTCGCTCTTCTCTCGCGCCCTGGCACTGATTTATCTCATCGCCTTCGCGTCCTTCGGGCGCCAGATCCGGGGTTTGATCGGCGCGCAGGGAATTCTCCCGGTCGCGGAATTCCTTGTCGAAGTCAAACGACAAATCGGAGCTTCCGGTTTCTGGCAGGCGCCGACGCTCTTCTGGTGGGCCAACGGCGAACTCGCGCTCGAGTTCATCGTCTGGGGTGGAGCGGCGCTGGCGTGTGTCGCGGCCATTGCCCGCCCCCATTCATGGGGCCAGAAGGCCGCCTTCGCAGTCCTGTTCGCGTGCTACTTGTCTATCGTGACCGGCGGACAGATCTTCATGGGCTACCAGTGGGATTATCTGCTCCTCGAAGCCGGCTTCCTGGCCATCTTCCTCAAGCCCGCCTACACTCGCGTATGGTTGTTTCGCTGGCTTCTCTTCCGCCTCATGCTGGAATCGGGCGCGGTCAAGCTCTTGAGCGGCGACCCTTCCTGGCGCGGCCTCACGGCGCTTGCCGTGCATTATGAAACACAGCCATTACCCACACCGGTCGCCTGGTACATGATGCAGGCGCCCCTGTGGTTCCAGAAAGTATCCACCGCGTCGGTCTTTTTCGTCGAGCTGATATTGCCCTTCCTGATGTTCGGCCCGCGGCGCCTGAAGCAAATCGCGGCTATCGGAACCATTCTCTTCGAGATCCTCATTCTGCTGACCGGAAATTACACGTTCTTCAATCTGCTGGCCATCGCGCTCTGCCTGTTCCTTCTTGACGACAGGTTCCTGTCTCGCATAGCTGGAGACCGACCTCTGCGGCAAAAACCGCGGCATCCCGGTTCCATCAAACTGGTCCGCTCGAATCGCTATGTTTCCGCCTTTCTGTTCGCCTTCCTGATGGCTCTGTCGCTGCCGCAGCTCGGCGGCATGATCGGGATCGAGGCTCCCGAGCCGGTCGGAAGAGCGCTGGCATGGGCGTCGCCATTCGGTGTCGTCAACAGTTACGGCCTCTTCGCCACGATGACGACCACGCGCCCCGAGATCTCCATCGAAGGATCGAACGACGACATCGAATGGCAGCCTTACATCTTCCGCTACAAGCCCGGTCCGCTCAATCGGGCGCCGGGCTGGGTCGCGCCGTCCCAACCACGGCTGGACTGGCAGATGTGGTTCGCCGCGTTGGGAACCTACCGTGAAAACCCGTGGCTACTGCGCTTTATGATGCGGCTTCTGCAAGGGTCGCCTCCCGTGCTGCAACTGATGGACCGGAACCCCTTCCCCGGCCAGCCGCCCAAATACATCCGCGCGACGGTCTACCGGTATCGTTTTACGAATTTCGATGAGCGGCGCCAGACCGGCAACTGGTGGAAGCGCGAATCGCTCGGCACTTATTTTCCCCCTATCAGCCTTCGCGGGCAATAAGCATAATTCACCCATGCAGCACTTAAACCCCCATGACGGCCCAACTTGACACCCGGCTGCACTTCTGTCCCTCACACGGGATGGTGCACGACCGCCCGACCGCGCTCGGTGCATTAATTCGTATTATCGGGAGCCATTCCGCGTGGGCAAGGTCAGCCGGGCCACTGGCCCTGCGAGCCGGTCGAGCGATTTCCTCTTTGGGCAAGCTTCCGGAAAGCCACTTCAAGACCACAACCGGCGAAAAGACAAAAATGATGGATGACTCGATTGGTGCTACTGTAAACCGGCCTGCCCGAGTATTTCCAGAAACCCGTGTATGGTAAGACCGCTGATCGACTCAGCCACAAGGCGTCCCTCGCGATTGTAGACAAAGCTTTGGGGCACGCCGTGCAGTCGAAACAAATCCTTCACCTTATGTCCGGAATCGAGGAGTACCGGGTAGCTTACTTTTTGTTGGGAGAGGAACCGCCTTAATACGGAGGCCTTCTCGTCGGAAATCGAGAGGACGACCAGCCCCTGGGTCCGGAAGCGCTTGGACAGTGTTTCCAAATCGGGGATCTCCATGCGGCAGGGTGGGCACCAGGTGGCCCAGAAGTTGAGTAGCACCACCTTGCCGCGCAGGCTCTTCAAGTTCCATTTCTGGCCCTGAAGGTCGATAAGAGTGAAGTCGGACTCGCTGCGATGCTGGTCGTCGGCTTCGAGTCTCGAAATCGCGGCTGCGTACCGCGGGTCGTCGAGCGAAACCTGCATGTGGTCGTAGCGCGCCAGTTCCGCCAACACCCGGTATTCATCGTCATTCTTGTTCTCGGCAGGCGACCTCCGCAACGCATCGGCGAGCGTGCAGGCGACTTCCTGCAACATGTCCCGGTCATCCGCGTCGGTCGCGGTGATGGCAAGGTTGAATGCCAAAGCGATAGCGTACTGCCCAGGCTGCTGCCGGATGCGAAGCGCAAGTGCCTTGGCGGCAATCGCCTGCACATCGTCGGGCAGATCTTGCAGTTTCAGGATCTCCTGATCCATCGCCTTCGCGGCCGCCAGGGGGGACGGCTCCTGGGCGGCAAGTCCCAGGGCTACACAGATTCCGATTGAGATGAGTGTGGGTTTCAGGATTCGCACAGCGCTCCGTAACAACCGCGGTCTTCCGATGGGATATTCGCCTTACTTTACCACGGGCTCCAGAAAATCTAAGCCACCGGCCCGTGCCGGGCCTGCAGTGCGCGGTTTCGGGGAGCGATATCCGCCCTTATCGTTAGCTATCCTGCGGACAAACCGGCAAGCAGGTGGTTACTTTAGCTCCGGCGGCACAGGGATGGTCACCTTCTCGGAGGCGGCCCATTCCGTGCCCCTCGCCAGGGTGACGGCGAATCCTGCGTTTTTCATGGCCTCGGTGTCGTGACCCATGGCGGTGACGAACACGCGCCCCTTGCCGTAATTCACGGTCCATAGCATGGGCTCGGCAATGCCGGGTCCCACCAGCGGCTGCTTCTCACCCTGCCGATAGAGGGAGTGATCGTCCCAGGCAGTGGCCAGCACGTGGAAGGCCCCCGCCGGCTGCCATTTCAGATTCGCATACAACTCGTCGTTGGCCTCCGCGAAGGTGGTCTTGAGGCCGCGCGTGATGGGGTGGTCATGATCCTGGACGGTGACAGTAAAGTCGTGGCGCGCGGAATGGTGGCCGTTGGTGGGGCGCCAGTTTCCGGCGCAGATCTTCTCGTACTCCGTCCAACCCTCAAAGGCCGCCAGCGAAAAGTGGTACACCACCAGACCTTTCCCGGCGCGGACAAAGTTCAGAAGGGCATTGTCGGCGAAATCGCCCCAGCGCAGGTCCGCGCGCTTGTTTTCGTAGTAGTTCACCACCACCACATCGTAGGGTGCGAGCGTGTCCGCCCCGGCGCCGCGAAACTCCTCGGTGACGCGTACTTCGAATCGGCCGGAGTCTTCCAAGATCTTGCGGAGCACGGGCGTAGTGGAGCGCCAGTCGTGACTGGTGGTGTTCTGGCCGGTGATGATCAGAACTTGAAGTTTGGCTGGTTGCGGAGCTTGCGCTCCGCTCTGTCCCAGCGCCAGCCCAACAACGGCGCCGGCGAGGGCTAGGGTTGGGAACGATTTCACGGCAGCCTCCTCGGAAGAAGCGATTGTAGCGCGGGTCGCCGTGCACCGCAGAAGAAGCGCATAGCAGCCAATCTTCGACCTAGTTAACGGCAAATATCGGCTATTGTCTGCTCACTCTCCGCTCTCCCCAGTGCCTCCCGCTTCGCAACCGCCAGCGCCGCGCCGTGTCGCTCGACCTGCCCCCGAAGCCTCTTGGGGCGTGCAAGAATCTATTCATGGAGGACGAGGAACGTATAGCGTTGGAAGCGGAGAAGTTGCGGCGGGAAAATGAGAAGCTTGCCGCTGAGACAAGGCTGCTGAATCGACCGTGGTGCTTGCAGGCGTCGTACATCGCGGCGATCCTGCCGATTATAGCCCTCTGCGGCACATGCTTTATTGCCTACCGCGATTCGGCCGCCTACCGCGACGCCCAAGAGGCCCGGCGCGAGACAGCCCGGGCCAGAGCGGATCGCGACAGCTTTCGCAAGCAAGTAGAGGATCTGCGCCGGGAGAAGGACGAGTTGGAACGGGGCAAAAAGGCTCTCGAAACCCAGCGGGATCAAGTGGCTCAGCAAGTTAAGGACCTAGATAGCGGCCTGAAGGCACGGGGAACAGTTGAAGGACTTGCGGCCTCCGCAATGAAGGGATCCAAGCAAGCATTTGAAGGACTTCAAGAAATTGCATCGGGCTCGCAAGCCGACTTGCGGCGCTTGGCGCAGTCATGGGTCGAGTCTGTTGTTAGCAAATTCTCTCTCTATAGCTCTCCGGCTCCTGCAGGGGAGGGCAGTCCTGGCACGCACGGTATGTCTGTCGTGGTCGGCGGGCGCGAGAAGTGGGTCGAGCAGACCTCTACGGCGGACCTGTTTGAGCCGCTTGCTTCACCGGACCAGCCGGATACAGAGATCCGCAGGTTCATGGCGTACCTTGTGAAGCGGCCAAAAAGCGAGTTGGTTGCGCCGGCCCTTCGTGTGTTGAAGGAGTCGGACTCGTTGCGGAAGGTTGCGGCGACCTGTGGTGTACTGCGTGCGGTTTTCGGCAAGGAAGCGGAGTTTCTGGACATTGCCGGGTGGAAGAGGTTTCTAGAGACTAAGCGGTGACCGCTGGGGCAGATGCCTGCCAAGAGAATCCCGCTATTGCGCACCGGCGCCCCGCTGTGCCATCCCCGCCTACCGGCCGCACTCGACAAGGTGGCGGGATTGGGTAGCCGAGGTCGGCAGATTCAGCCCTGCACGGCGCTCGTTCCAGGCCAGCGTTAAGGCGCGATATCGTTAGCGTTTTCGTGCGGGCAGTCCGAGCCCACCAGACTGTTTCCGAGTGGCGCGTCATACGCCCGGAATGGCCCTGAATATGTTGCCGGAGGGCTCAGTTCTGGAGCCGCAGCGTTCGACGTTCCCGCGTTTGTCGTCCAGTCCCGCCGCCGCAGAAGCTTAGGGCGTAGCTGCGAGGTAAGCGCGGGGGTCAGGGCCTAGGAAACTCCGGAGCCTGCTCTTCGCGAAAAATGAGTAATCCGTCCAACACCTCATTCCACCGGGCCGTCTTAAAGCTGGAGCCCAGCGGGCGAGCTGCAATGGATCCGAACTTCCGAAGCTCCCTAAGAGAAAGGTAAACGGTATCGGAGTCGCGGGCTGTGAAGGCCTTACGTTCCAATGAAGTGCCGGGCGCAACGCTCAACTGCCGGACGGGCTGACCGGCCATCGCATAGCTTCCCGAATATGCGGAGAACCCAAGAGCGAAGGCGCGCCTCTTGAAGTCCCGCCGTATATAGGAACCAACCGGAACTACACCCTCGTCTCCGTCAACGCCGCTCAGGTCTTTTGCCACGTGCGTCGTCGCAGCCCCCACGATCACCTTGCTGTGACCCGGCAACCGCGACAGGAGCCACCGGAAGTTCAGGTACATCGATCGATCCCGGTCGTTGTCATACAGAATTCTTTCATCAACGCCTTTTGGAAGATCCTGCCGGAAATCCCTCGCAAAACTTCTCTTGAGGCTTTCGATCATGGCCCTGTCATATTCGCGCCAAGGGGCTTCCCTCGCTTGCACTTGCGAGAGGCGGGTTTCGATTCCGTCGAGGCACCCCAGGATCAGAGCCTTATCGTTGGGGCGGTACGGAGCATCGGCGCTGTATTGCCACAAGGCGTGCTTCTGCAGGATCGCAAGGCACCGTGCTTTCTCGTCACCCGGAAGATATTCCACCAGGTCGGATGACATTTCACGTTGCGCGTAGGTCCCTCTCCCAAGCTGATCATCGAGGCCGCCGATGGTTAAGTTGCCTGTTCTCGCCTTTTCCCGCAGGAACGGAATCAGCGGTTGTACTTCGCGAGTCGCCCAGATTCCGCCGATCGCGGCTGCGATCATTGATTCGGTCACATCCTGGCCGGACTTCGACTTCTTCTGAATGTTTAAGAAATCGTATATGCCGCTTTCCATGAAGAGCGCGTTGTAATGGCACTCGTCAATGAGCTGGCGGACGAGTCCAACTTTGAATTGCAGCGCTTTTCCGAAACCATGCAGCGGCGATTCGCCGAGCAATGCGACGTTCTTGCCGCACAATTCACGCACAATCAGACCGGCATCCGTAATTTCCGGTGCTTGGTTTGCGGCCTGGCTTGCTCCAGGCGCGCGTGCCGCTCCCATGCAGACCCAGGAAAAGGCGACAAAAGCCACGACAGCCGGTATTCTGACGAGAACCATAACAGACACGATATCAGGGACCGACTCGTCTCGCGTTCGATGGGAACCACGCCTGCCGGGAAAAACGGCTTCGCGGCCCCGCGATTTCGTCCGTATCGTCGGCGACTCGGAGAGTGTGCGCGGAACGGCCACCAGGGCAGCAGCAACGGTTTTGCGAGAGCGTTATTCGTTGATATCGGAAAGTGTCCCGCCGAGCGCGGGATTAGAATAAAGGCGAAATGCCCGCTGGCGACGCTCAAAGAACTTGGTTTCCGGAGATGATTGATATCCTGGGGGCTCGTTGGCACGTCGGCCTGGCGTTTGCTGCGCTGATTGAGCTGCGCGACGAGCTTGACACCATGCTGTACCGGATTCGGGCTGGGCGGCACATCCGGCCGCCCGTAATCAGGTGCCCGCAGTGCGGACATGTTGGCGAAGCCGCCGAGCCCGACGTCACCGTGCGCGCCATGATCTTGTCGCTCGGCCGATTCGGCATAGCGTCAGCAGAGCAAGTCAAGACGCTCGAAAAGCGCTGGGCCGCGTACCGAAAACAGAACGGGCTCGACCTTTACGGCAAGACGGCGGAGCCAACGGGGGCCGGAACTTCTGCGTGCGCTCATTCAAATGTGCCGCGGTGACGCTATCCGGGCCCCCCGCCCCCGGCACTTTCCGATAAGCCCACTTTTTGTCCAGTGGGCCCGGATCTGTAAATGCTACGGCGTCAGACAGGATCTACCTCCGATTGCTGGTGCGAAGGAGATTTCGCCCGAAAAACGGGGGTAACGTCTGTGGCCGCGACGCAAACTACCAAGGCCCCGCCATTGTTGCGGATTCCGCGAGGGAGTCAAAACGTAACCTTTGTTGCAGTCGCAGCGAATGCCTTACGCTCTCGAACGTTCGCCAGAGCTACTATTGGGCATGCGATTCGTCCTCTTCTTGATCGCCACGTCCTTGGCAACGGCCGGCGAATTCACTACTTCAATCGGCGGCTTCTATCCAAATGCCATCTCTGCCATCACGGCAGATTCGGCAGGTAACACATACGTCGTAGGCAGCCGCCAACTCCCCGGCGCCCCTACAATCGTAGACTCCTCCCTCGCCAATCAGGCCAACTCTGATGTCTTCGTCACCAAGCTCGACCCCAAGGGCAACGTCCTGTTCACCGATACCCTCGCCGGCAAAGGCGTCGACGTGGGAACAGCCGTCGCGGTCGATGTGTCGGGAAATATCTACATCGCGGGTGTCACCACATCACCCGACTTTCCTCTGAGCCGGGCGCTGCAGACGCAGATCTTCCCCGGTGGCGCCGGGAGCGGCTTCATCGTGAAATTAAGTAGCGACGGCACGACCATCCTGTACTCCACCTATTTCGGCGGCACGCTAGGGCAAAGCGCAGTCAGCTCACTGGCCGTCGACGCGAACGGCAATCTCTATCTGACCGGCTATACCCTGGCGGCCGACTTTCCGCACACAGCGGGAATGCCGTTCGGCACGATCGCTCAGAGCCCCGCATCGCCGGGCGCCATCGTTGCGTCCATCTCCGCATCCGGCGACAGAATCCTATACTCTGGCGCGATCCCCATGGCCACACCGTGCACCCTGTCCGACAGCGCCTGCATCAGTTACGGGATCGGATGGGAAGGCGTCGGGATTGCGGTGGACGCGGTGGGGAACGCTTACGTTGCGGGCAATGCCGGCAACGCCACCAATCTTCCCACCACCGCGGGTGTGCTGTCGCCAAACGGCATCGGCGCATTTGTCGCCAAGGTCAATGCAGGCGGCGCCGGCTTTGGCTATCTCACTTATATTGGATCGGGACAAACCGGCAGCAGCCCCTACCTCACTCCTCTGAACACTCTCTACGCGATTGCGGTAGACGCAGCAGGGAATGCGTACCTGGGCGGACAGACCATCGATCCGAACTTCCCCGCGACTCCCGGCTCCGTCCAACCTACTTTTCTCCCGAATACGTACAACGGGTTTCTGGCGAAGCTTAATCCCGCCGGGAGCGCCATGATTTGGGCGACCTACTTCGAGGCTCCGCAGTCGATCGCCATCGACGCCGGCGGAAACGTCTGGGCAACCGGCCAAGCCGCCACTACTACGTTTCCCAACTTGAATGGATGGTCCACGGGTCCCGAGTTTCTGGCAGAGGTGAATGCCGCGGGTTCTAAATTGACTTACTCGGCGCTCTATCCGGGCGGCACCGTGGCGCAGTCGGTGGCCCTCGATCCCTCCGGCCTCGTTCATGTCGCTGGAGTCAATGGGTTTGTCTCCGCCATCGCGCCCACTACCGTACCGACACCTAAGATTTTCTATTTTGGAAACGCCGCCGGCAGCCGCGCGACCGCGCGGATTTCACCGGCGGAGGTGATCTCTATTTATGGCCCAGGCATCGGCCCGGCGACCCCTGCTACGGCCTCACCCGCCAACGGCTTCTATCCCACCACGCTCGCCGGTGTCCAGGTTTCGATCAATGGTGTGAAGATTCCGCTGCTTTACGCCGGCGCCGACCAGATCAACGCGGTCGTCCCGATGGAGCTTTCGAGCGATGCCGCCGCAACCGTCCGCGTGACCAACGGGACAATCGTAAGCCCCGGCTATCCAGTGTGGATCGTGGCCAACACACCCCTGGCGTTTGGGCCAGTAATGAATCATGACGGGACGGTCAATTCGCAGACTAATCCGGCGAAAACCGGCTCCGTGGTGACGTTCTATGCGACCGGCTGGCAATCGAACTTCTCTCCGCTCGCCGACGGCCAGGTCGCAACCGTAGCGCAAGACGCCTGCCGCGGGAGCTGCGTGGGGGGTGCTATGACAATTCCACTCCCTTTCGCCAACCAGATCGTTTTCCCCGCCACGGTGCTGTATGGAGGCGATGCCCCAAGCATGGTCGCTGGAGTTACTCAATTCAATGTCCAGCTTGGTACCTTTTCTGCCTCTCCGGGCGGCCCAATCTATTTTAGTCTTGGTGTCAGCGGCCCCTCATCGACCGGCCCCAGCGTTTCGGTGGGGCTGTGGGTCACGCTCTGACCCCGGACCTGCCGCTGCACATCGCCGTGATCCCTCGCGGTCTGCCGTTTTGTTACAGAACGAGTAACATCCCGGCGACCTCACTTGTTGCGGTGGAGGGGTTCCTCGGCGAGAAACGAGCCCTTCTGGCCAACGACCGACCCAGCGCCGGAACAGTCTTGCGGTCAATTGGTCACTCCTGGTCGCGCAGCATTTACCGACGTTTCGGCCTCGCGCAAAAGCGCTAGGGGCTGTGAAACCGCCTTATCGTAGAATGAGCTTGGCCGACTCCCAGGTCCCAGCGCCGGTGGTCAATCAGGTCAGGGCGCATCTGCTGTGCTCCGAGTGCGAGTGCCGCTTCAGTCGGCTGGGCGAGGACTGGGTCATGCGCCAGGTCTGGAACGGAAAGCAGTTCCCGCTTCTCGAACGCCTGAACGTCGCGGTGGAGACCCGCTGCACGGCTGACATGCTCATCTACTCAGGTAGCTCTATCGGTATCGATACGGAGAAGCTCGCCTACTTTGCGCTTAGCGTCTTGTGGCGCGCCGGGGTGCGCGAATGGACCACGTCGAAGGACTCGCGTTTCCACGTGGCTTTGGGCGAGCATGAGGAGATCCTGCGCCACTACCTGCAGGGCGAAACGGCCTTTCCCGCAAATGTGAGCGTTATGGTCACGGTCTGCAGCGACATCTACTCGCGGGTGTTCCATATGCCAACGCCAGCCACTTTCCCGATTTCTGTAACAGCCTTTGCGATGCTCGCGCTTGGCCTGCATTTCCTCGTTTTCCTGGGCCCACTCGCGCCGCAGCAGATCTGCTGCGTGCGGTTTCCGATGAAAGTCATTTCCAGAAGAGATTGTGGCCACAAAATGATAGAGGCGTTCGCTCAACTGAATTCAATCCGGTCCGAGTGGGGACTACAGCCTTAGCGAGTTCTGGCGCGCCGAGCCGGCGCGAACGTGCGCGCCCGGTGCGCGGAACACTGCCAACGTCAGGCCAGCAAGGTGCCACCGAGGTGCCACGTCGGGAATCCGTAGCGGTCTCGGCGCCTCTGCTGCCATACCAGACGCACGTATTTGCAAACACTTAGACCGGGTTGGACCCAACTGAACTGGCGCTATACACGTTCGATTCCCGTTAGCGCTACCAGAAACAAAAGACTTATGGGCCGCAGGGCAGCACGCGGCAGCCGCGCACGGAACCAGAAGAAAAACTCGGCCCTGTCGCGCCCCGGACTTGGCGGTGTTAGCAGCCATATTCTCCCCGAGGTCTTCCTCAGATCCGCGACCCCGTTGTGCGCCGCCGAATGGAAGGCAATGCAGACGATGGCCTGACACAGAATTCGAGCGCAGTTCTTCTTCCGGGGCTACAAGCTATGTCCGAAGTCGCCACAGGCGGGGATCGCGAGCGCCCACCAACCTGCCAGTCGAATGCCAACCTTTGCGGAGCCTGTGGCGGCACTCCCAGATGCGTTAATCTGGATGGTCACGAAAGGCTGACATGCCAACAAAACTCACTCCCGAGATTATCACCGCCGCCATCCTTGGATTCGAGGAACAGAGGCGGCACATCGACACACAGATTGCCGAACTCCGAGCTGTGCTAACTGGTGGACCCACCGAACCCGCAGCTAGGCCGGAACCGACAAAGCGCAAACGGCGGAAGATGAGCGCCGCTGGTAGGAAAGCGATTGCTGAAGCGCAGCGAAAGAGATGGGCGGCTTCCAAGAAGGCGGCTGAACCGTCACCCGCGGAGGCAACTCCAAAACCCAAGCGGAGGCTCTCGGCGGCCGGCAGGAGGGCGATCATCGCCGCCACGAAAAAGCGTTGGGCGTTAAAGAGGGCCGAAGCTGCGAAGGCGGAGACGAAAAAAACCACCAAGGCTCCAAGACAGGCTGAGGCGTAGCCAGCCGATCGGTAGATGTTGGCGGTCAGGGCAGCGTGCCAGCGTGACGGCCATCTCGTGATGTCCGGTGCGGTCAATGTCGGGGTCGAGGGGCAACCTCCAATGCTGCTGACGTGGAGGGCGTATCACGGGATCTACCTCCCCAGTGGCCCAGCGGCACGCTTCGGCCCACTCTACGAGAAGCCCACTTTCGGTCAAGTGGGCGGGAACTGGTAAACGCTGCGGCGTCAGGGAGGAGTGTCATGATCTAAGCCCCCTGGACCGATCCGCTCACTGCAACCAGCCCCTGTGCAGTCGAACTTGGTCCCCGGCCCCGCGACTGGTGATGCGAAACCGAATTTTTGTTCGACCCGCTGCAACCGCGTGCCCGGCACACCTTGTCCTAAGGGTGAGGTGAGAGAGAAATGAGCTATACAATCGGCGACGGTGTGGTTGCGCTCGCGTTGGCGGGGGGCATTGTTGGTTATCTTTATGTGACGCACCGGAGTCGGCAGAAGAGGATTGAGATGATTCATCAGGAGCGGATGGCGGCGATGGAAAAAGGAATACCGTTGCCGGAGTTTCCGTTGGAGCCGGCGCGGGAGCGTCGTCAGCCCGATCCGACCGTCCTGCCGATTCTGGGGACGGTTCTTTTGAGTCTTTCCGTTGGAGCCATGATCGTGCTCGCCCTCATTCTTCCGACTCCGTCCCATGGATTTTGGGTGGCCCCTCTGCCGTTCACTTTCTTAGGCGTGGGCCTGATTGCCTTCCATTTCTTGCAAGCCAAGCCTGGGCGTTAACGCCAGTGGACAGCGATTCCCAACTCGTGGCCCGCGCGCAGAGCGGCGACCAGCAAGCTTTCGCGGAACTGGTTCGCTGCTATAGCGCTCTGGTGTTTCGCCTCGCGGTTTCGATTTTGGGCCGGGAGTTTATTCCGGAAGCGGAAGACGTGGCGCAAGAGGTGTTTCTCAAGGTTCACCACGCGATCGAGTCGTTTCGCGGCGAGGCCGAATTCAGCTCCTGGATCTACCGGATCACGTTCAATCAGGCGGTGAACCTGAAGGCGCGGGTTCGCTTCCGACGCCCACACGCGGACGAGACGGTTCTTTATCAGGCGGTGAGTCCGGGGCCTGGACCGGACCGGCAGGCTGAAACGGCTCAGCGCGATCAGGCCCTTGCCGAGTGCATTCAAACGCTACCCGAGATCTACCAATCGGCCTTACGACTGTACTATTGGCTGGGTGTAGGCGTAGGCGAAGTGGCGGAATTGCTTGGCGTTCCCGAGAATACTGCCAAATCATATCTGCATCGCGCGCGCCAGCTTCTCCAAGGCATGCTGAAAGAGAGAGGATATTCTTGTGCCTGAGATGGAACCTCGCGAAGCCGAGATCGATAGTTTGCTGCGGCGTTCGATGGCCGGGCCTGTCCCGAGCCTGCCACCTGATTTCGACCAGCGCCTGATGCGCGAGCTGCGCCGCAGTTCGCAGCCGCTCGACCGATACCGCCGGATTCTGCTCACCGGCTACGGTCTAACGTCGGTCGTGACGTCCGCGGCGGTGATGCGTGGCCAAGGGCTCGACTGGGGGGCTATATCGGTGATGATACTTGGGCCACTCGCCCTGGTTGCGGTCGCACGCTGGGCGCGGCGTACAGCCTATACAACAATGGGGCACGGTGCCAAGTAAACCCAGTGAACAGAATTCCAACAAGGGTGAGGAGTGGCGGGTCAAAAACGTGAGCGCGGCTCACGCCTCGACCTATCATTCCCGCAAAGTCGTGCAGCGTTTACCGACACTGGCCACTGGGCTGCGAACGGATTGAGGCCGTGAAACCCTCTTATCGTAGAATGAGCTTGGCTGATCTCCCAGGGCCCCGTGCCGGCCAGCCGCAGATCGCGGTTTGGGCAGCGTTATTTACTAATATACCGGCCAATCTTGTAGTTTGAAGAAGGGATCATACGCTGGCAGGCTGAGAGCAGTATTCTTTTTTTGTTCGATACTGACTTACCAGGAGGGTGAAGGCCAGCCACGCGATCGAACTCGGTAGGACGGGCTGCAGCCAGCCTTCACTCCAGCCGTGGTTCTCTTTATCGCACTGCCAGAGACGGAAAACAAGACCGACCCGGGGTGACCGAGATCCCGCTGGAGCTGCTACCTCGGCTGTGTCCGTTCTGCGGCGAGCGGACGATCATCGGCCACGGACAGCGGCTCAAACAAGCGCACGACCAACGGCACCGGCAGATCTGGATTCGCCGGGGCTTCTGTCGTCCGTGCCAGAAGACATTTACGGTGCTGCCCGACTGGTCGCCGCCGTCAGGGCATTACAGCCTCCGCTGCCGGCAACAAGCGTGGGAACTGCTGCGCCAAGCGGATGGCAACTGGGAGCGATCCGTTCCCGAAGTCGCCGACGCGTCGCGATTCGACGAACGAGAGCATATAGATCACCGTCAGCACCAGGACGACATACCAGGGGTAGTGGAGATCGGGCTTATCGTTCACTGGGCTGCTACCAGCACCCGGCTGCTACCAACCCCTGGCCGCCTCCCAAAATATCGACCAGACGGCCCCGTCGGTTCCCGTGGCGAACAGATCCAGGTGAGTGTCGTTGGAGCGCCACAGCGCGGTCACCGTCACGCCGGGGTGCATTTTGACGTTGTTCCAGTACGCATCATAGATGTAGAACCAGGGTTGCCAACCGCGGGCGCTCTCCCACCATGTGGTCCAGACGACGCCGTCATTGCCCGTCGCAAATAAGTCGAGATGCGTATCGTTGGACCGCCACAATGCTGTGACCGTAGCCCCGACCTGCATCTTGATTTCGTTATGAACCAGAAACCAGGGCTGCCAGCCGTGTGCACTTTCCCACCACGTCGTCCACACCGCGCCGTCATTGCCGGTGGCGAACAAGTCGAGATGCGTATCGTTCGACCGCCACAATGCCGTAACCGTAGCGCCGGGTTGCATCTTGACTTCGTTATGCACCAAAAACCACGGTTGCCAGCCGTGCGCGCTCTCCCACCACGTGGTCCAGACAGCGCCGT
>PMTR01000016.1:0-2926 GCA_003167255.1 Bryobacterales bacterium | reverse complement strand
ATGCGTATCGTTGGAACGCCACACAGCCGTGACCGCAGCTCCGACCTGCATCTTGACTTCGTTGTGAACCAGAAACCACCGCGCCCCCGTCGGTCCAATGATGCAACTGCCGTCGACGTTTGACCAGTACGTCTCGACCTGCCAACCCTTGTAGGGAATCGTGACGCAGCAGGAGCCGGTCTTCGTAGCCTCACAAATATCGCCGATCTCGCAGCCGTTGTCGTTGAACCACCCTTGCCCGTCGGGGTTTGAAAAAGCTTCGCTCAGCTCGTGGCCAATGCAGTAGCTGATTGAGTTCACGAACGCCGTACCCGTGGTTGCCTTCGAATACCCTTGAACGGTTCCCCAGATGAGGTTGTCCCGTGAGCCGGTGGCGTTATATTTTCCGTGCTGATGATAGCCGCAAAATCCGCCGGTTTGCCCGTTCAGGGAAAGCGTGGTGTCAGTGGGCGCGAAGATCAGGTACACGAGATTCTCCTCGTTCCCCGCCGGTTTAGGCGTGACGACGCCTTTGTCCAACCAGGTGATGAGTTGGCTTTGCATCTGACTTTCCGAAAACGGCTTGCCGGGATTTTGAGAGTTAGGCGTCGGGTACGTCTTCATGTCGATGACGACGTGGCCTTGGAGCGTTGCGGCTCCCACTCCGTATTGACTAAGCCCGTCCCAATAGCCTCCCGTCGCCAAATCGTTTACGAACTGAGTCAGGCTCGTGACAGCCGCCGGAGTGTCAGTGAAGTACTGATCCCAGAGGATGAGCACGATTCGTGGATTGGGCGTCACGTGCGATTGATGGCTGGTTACGCCGCCCGTAAAGCCGTGACAAACAGAGTTCACCCCCGCCGCTGCGCCCAATTTGAGCGACAGGCCGCCGCATCCGCAAGGACTCTTTTCCATGGTTCTCCTCCTGTGTGCTGATTGCGATATAAATCATATTGAAAGCGCCATCCGCGTGTCAAGCTCAGCCGGCCGGAATCAGCCAGTCGGGCTCAAGCGGCCGGAACTCCAACGTGGCTGCCTTATCGCCGCCACAGATGAAATCCGAACATCGCGAGCCCCGCTGCCAGCACCGCTCCGGCAAGCGGGCGCAACCAGGAGCGCGGCATTTTGACCGAAACCAGGGCCAGAGGTGCCAGCAATGCCGCTTGCACAACCGAAGCTCCTCCAAGATAGGCCGGGGGGAAAGCCGCAAATGACAATCCATGAAAGAGTCCCAATGCACCCACGACGAGCCACCGGCATCCGGCCTTCGGGCAGCAGATGAATTTCCACCGCGAGATAGGCGACCGTGAGAGCCAGCGTAGCCTCGAAAAAAGCTGCTGTGAACGCAACCGGAATCCGGATGCCTACGGGCCGCACCGCCCATTCGCCCGCGAAAAGCACTCCGCCGAGTGTGCAGGCCTCCGCGGGCGGCGCCAGAACAAGCCCCGATTACCCGTCCGAAACTATACGCCCGATGCTTACGGCCCGAACAGCGATATCCGCCCTTATCGGTAGCCAGACGGTCCCCGCAAGGTCGTCAACCCTAGCTGAGCAGGGGCAAAAGGGCCGATGAATTACTTCCAGTTGCCGATGAGAATGAAGGGCGCCCAGTAGTAGGGATGCGTCCAGGCGGTCGCGGCGCCGTTGCCGGCTGTAACGCGAACCCCACGGTCCGCAGCGCTAGTAGCGTCGGGCTTCAGAATGCCGTCGGCCATCTGCTGCTGGGCATGGCGCAGCGCTTCGCTCTTCCCCAGTTCGGGCTTGTCTTGCCGGATTCGGTACATCGTCTCCATCAGGCGCGCGGTTGCTTCGTCGCTCACGCTCCACAAACTCGCGATGACGCCCCGGGCACCCAGCCTCTGCGCGATGGTGCCGAAACTGTCTACCTCGCGGCCGTCTTCTGCGCCATTCGTGATTGCTGTGCTGCATGCCGAGAGCGTCAATAGGTCCACGCCGCTGAACAGCCGCGGCGTGGCCTCGATCTCCGCCAGGCTCATCTCGCTTCCGTCGCCCAGCAGCAAGTGCGAATTGGCGGCAACGCCGGGCTGCGAATCAAAGTGAGTGGCAATATGGACCACCGATTTATCGGGCTGGCGCATGGCTGCCTCGAAAGACGCCCGCGTGAAGTCCAGGTCCAATTGCACACGGCCGGAAATCGGCGCATCACCGGTTTCCCCCTGGCGGAAAATCCGATGTAGCTCCTCAGGCACCGCGGGCAACGCAGTGAAGTTGCCCTTGGCTAGCGAGACGCCTTGCGGAACCGGCCTTCCCAGCCGAGACGCGCATCGAGCGGCGGATGATCGTTGATGTTCTTGCCGTCGTCGATGGCCGCGCGTTTGGCTTCGGCGATGGCAACTCCCGCCGTCCACCAGAAACAGCAGCCGTTCGCCGGGAGTCTGCAAAGTCCAGAACCGGCGCCGGTCCACGTGCTTTAGGCGATTGTACATCCACACCAGGGTATCGTCGCCGGTCTCGCGGCACACGGCCCGCAACACTTTCAACCGACTGGCCCTTGCGTATTGGGAAGTCCATCTACTTGACCTCCCGCGCGTAGGCAAACCACGCGTGATTCGAGGCGTCGTTGACGACCGCCTCCCCCAACGCGGACCAGCAGCGGCGTATCATCGCTCTGCGTCAAACCACTTTGGCAACGGCGCGCACCATCTTCGACAACACGCCAGAAGGCCCCGAGCGCATCGCATCACCAATGACCTGCACATGGTCTGGCTCAAGGGAGTCAATCTCATCTGCACGGCCGAATTCGCCCACGGCGCCGGCGGCGTCTAAACGGAATCCCCAAACGGGGCGCGGGCCGGCCGCTCTCCTCGTCCTCTTCTCCGAGCGAGTGGAGGGCGCCGGCCCGCGACAAGCTACCACCAGCCCCGCAGTTTCCCCAGGCAGGCAATACCCACCCCAATTTTGAAAAAGCAGAGGAAGAAAAACCGCC
>PMTR01000019.1 GCA_003167255.1 Bryobacterales bacterium | reverse complement strand
AACTTTCGGTGCTGTTAACCGATGTGGGCCGACGGAAGAAACGTTACGTCGATTTCACAACCCCGAAACATATCTGCATTCGTGCCCGCGGTGAGTACGGTTTTCAGATAATCAATCATCGAATTGGGGAGCGTGGCGCCATCCAGCGTCGTCAACCCTGAAGATGCGGTTCAAATCATTGGCGGCCGCCCCGTAATAGGGTCCGAGAGAATCCGGAGACACGCCCGGCGAAAAGTCCGAGAGCCCCGGCCGCCGCAACGCCTTTTGTATTTCCCATCGTTCTCACGCCACAAGTGTCTTTTCTCCGCGCCTCCGCGTCTCTGCGGTGAATTCCTAGCTCCTAGCTTCTAACTTCCTCAACTTCTGACTCCCATGTCCCGAAGGGACATCAAGGGCGCAGTCCTTGCTCCCTAGTCTCTCGACAAACTTCTCGAGTGGAAAATCCACGCCGCGATCAGGAAGCAGACCAGCGCATAGTCCAGTCCGTAGGCCAGCGCCAGCGCGTGCTCGCTCCACGTGGCGGCTTGCAAGGTGGCGCGCGTGATGGTCAGGAATCGCATCTCCGATAACAGGTTGGTCGAGGGGAGAAAGTAGAAAAGGCCGGTCTTCAGCCACGCCGGCAGAAAAGTGGTGTTGGCTCCCGGCGACACGAGCTGCGCCGCAATCGACATGAACAGCACCACGCAAAAAGCCAAAATGGGGTGCATCAGCGTGACCAGCGCGAGGCCGATCGCGCTGAACATGGCGTAGCGCACCATCGGGTAGACTACCAGTTCCCACGGCGCCGATTGGATGTGCGCGCCGCCGATCCAGGCCAGCAGGTAGTTCAGCCCCACCATGATCATCACGAAAACCAACATGAGGAGTTGCACGCCCAGGTACTTGCCCAACAGGAATTCCCAGCGGCGCACCGGCCGCGCCATCACCGCCAGAATGGTGCCCGAGCGCATTTCCGAGGAAAGCGCATCGGCCGCCGACCAGGCCGCCAGCAGGCTGCCGAAACCACTGACTAACGCCATCATGGAACCGATCAGCGGCAGCACCGCCGCCTGCATCTGCTCGGCGTTCTGCACGTTGCGCATGTTGCGGATCAACAGCAGCGACGAAAGCATCAGCAGCAGAATGCACGTGCAGCCCACGCAAAACAGGATGATGATCTTGTTCCGCACCAGGCCGGAGAACGTGTTCATGATGATGGCGCGGAGTTTCATTGGTGGTCCACTTCCTTGAGGAAGAGTTCTTCGAGCGTGCTGCGCAAAGGGTTCATGGCGGTCACGTCGCAACCGGCGGCCCACAGCGTTTCGACCGTCTCCCGTTTGCGCGCCGCCTCCACCAGGATGCGGACGCCGTGCGCGCCGCGTTCCACTGTGGCGCCCACACCAGCGGGCGATTGCTCAAAGCCATCGGGCACGCGATCGGCCGCGATCTCCACGCGGTTGCCGCTGGCCAGCATATCTTCCAGTCGCCCCGCGCGCACCAGCTTGCCGCGATCGATAATCACCACGCGGTCGCAAATCTGTTCCACTTCCGGAAGGATGTGCGAGCTCAGGAACACCGTCTTGCCTTCGGCCTTCAATCCCGCCAGAATCTGCAGCACCTCGCGGCGGCCGGCCGGATCGAGGCCGCTGGTCGGCTCGTCGAGGATCACCAGTTGCGGGTCGCACAGCAGCGCTTGCGCGATGCCGATGCGTTGCACCATGCCGCGCGAGTATTTGCCGATCTTCAGGTTCTCGTAGCCCGTCAGCTTGACTTTCCGGAGCATCTCCGCGATCAGCCCCGCGGAGCCCGCCGGGTTCCGGCCGGCCAGGGCCATGTGCAGCCGCAGGAGTTTGGGCGCCGTCAGGTATTTGTAGAACGCGAAATTCTCCGGCAGGAAACCGATCTGGGCTTTGGCGCGAACGTCGCCCGGCGGATAGCCCAGCACGCGGATTTCACCGGAATCGGCGAAGAAAAAGCCCATCAGAATGCTGATGCTGGTGGTCTTGCCGGCGCCGTTGGGGCCGAGAAAAGCGCAGACTTCCCCCGGCGCCGCCTGGAAAGACACATCCGAGAGGGCCGCGATCTTTTCGTCGCTGAACAGGCGCTTGTAGACCTTGGTCACGCCCTGGAATTCAATTGCGGCGGCCGCCATTTGGCCCTCCAAACTCCATGCCCCGGAAGTTCGTGACGCCCAGTTCACGGGCTAGGTCGAAGCCCCAGCGTTGCGTGTAACCCACGCTCCCCCAAGTCACTTTGCCGTCGCCGTCGATCACCGCGACGGCCGGAATGCTGCGCACCTGAAACGCCTTGGCGGTGGCCTCGGAGCCGTCCAGCAGGACCGGCATTGTCACCTTGTTCTGGGTCACGAAGTCCTGGACCGCCTTGCGGTCGTCCCCCACGCTGATGGCTACCATGTCAAAATTCGCGTCCGCCGGGCGATTGTTGCGATAGAACAGGCCCAGCGACGCCATGGCCGGATGGCTGCCATTGTTCCAACTGGCCCAGAAGACCACCGCCACCTTTCTGCCGTGGAAATCGGAAAGCGAAACGGTGCGCCCATCGAGCGCGGGCAGATGGAAATCCGGCGCCTGCTTGCCCACCAGCGCCAGTTTTGTGGAACTGGCGCCCAGATCCAGTTCGAGCGCCTTGGCCCGCCAGTTGATCCAGACAGTGAATGCCGCCACCGTCACGATCGCAAGCGCCGCGGCGGGCGATAGACGCGTTGACATGTTCAGGGTATGGTAGCTTTCGGCGAAGCGCGCAACATGGGCAGGCGGACTCACCTGCCCCATGCGCTACGCAAAGGCGCGGATGGCGCCGGCTTCGTCTTCGTGAACGTCGAAGACGGTATAGAGTTTGGTGATCTGCAGCAGGTCCTTCACCCTCTTGTTGAGGTTGAGCAGCTTCATCTCACCGCCGCTATTGGTCACCGTGGTGAAGCCCGAGACCAGCTCACCGATTCCCGAACTGTCGATGTACGAGACATCGCCCAGGTTGAGCAGGATTTTCTTCTGGCCCTTGCCTACCATTTCGCGCATTAGGTCGCGCAGCATGCTGGAACCCTCACCCAGGGTGATGCGCCCAGCGACATCCACTACGCTCACGTCTCCGACTTGCCGAGTACTCAACTTTACGCTCACTGAATATGCCTCCTGGCTGAAAACTGCCGTATTTTACTTTGACACCATGTACTTTACTAAAGTTACTTCGGTCCCGGAGGGCGACCGGCGCTGCATCTCGAACTCATCCATAAAGGAGCGGATGAGGAAAATGCCGCGTCCCGATGTTCGCATCAGGTTTTCCGGCGCCAGCGGGTCGGGCAGGGCGTTGAAATCAAACCCTTCGCCTTCGTCCGCAATCCTGATGGTGTAACGCGCCCCATTGTGGGTCACCGAAAACCGCACCTTCTTATGCTCGCTGTAGCGGTTACCATGCACTACCGCGTTCACCATCGACTCCCGAACGGCCATCCCGATTTTCATCAGGTCGTCGTCGTCGAATCCCGCCCGCTGCGCCACACTAAGCGCCAACTCTTCGGCGCTCTCCACGCTCTCCAGTGTCGAATCCAGGAGCCGTTCCACGGTTTCCGGCACGTGGTGCTTATTTTCACGCATACCTAGAACGGCCTTCTGGCGCAGTCAAAGCGAACCGTCAGAATAGATTACCCAGGTTACCAAAGTCAAGCTGGTGGGGCAGCCAATCCTGGCTGCCGCCGGCTTTCAGCCGGCGCCGGTCGCGCCGGCGGTCTTTGCCGCCGGTGTTTGGCCTGGTAGCGCCGGCGGTCTTGCCGCCGGTGTTTGGCCGGCCCAGCCTGCCCCACGGTCGGTGACCTGGGTCACAGCCTTCCGGGGACCGTTCCCTTACCCTGGAGTTAGAGGTTCCGTCCATGGCCGCCATTGCACCCGTCCAGCCCGCCGCCACTCCCCGAAAAAAGCTGGGGAAGCGCGCCGCGCCCGACCGGTCGCAAGGCTTGCGGCGCGCCTTTCAACTGGCCTTCCTGCTGCTCAACATCTGGATCGGCGTCCAGTTCTACCTCTTTGTGCGGTACTACGAAACGGGGGGCCGCACGGTCTGGGCCGGCCGGCCGCCCGGCGTGGAGGGCTGGTTGCCGATCGCCGCCATGATGAACCTCAAGGTGCTGCTGGCTGCGGGGCGCCTGCCGAACCTGCACCCGGCCGGCATGTTCCTGCTGATCGCATTCCTGGGGATGTCGTGGCTCTTCCGCAAGAGTTTCTGCGGCTGGCTGTGCCCGGTGGGGACCGTCTCGGAGTATCTGTGGCGCCTGGGCCGCCGGACCTTCGGCCGCAATTTCCGCTTGCCCCGCCGCCTGGATATCGGCCTGCGCAGCCTCAAATACATTTTGCTCGGCCTGTTCGTTTACGCCGTGGCATCGATGTCCGTGCCGGCCATCCGGGCCTTTCTGGAAGGCCCCTACGGCATAGTGGACGACGTCAAGATGCTCAACTTCTTCCGTCTCCTGGGCTTCGCCGGCGGCCTGGTGGTGGCTGGCCTGGTGATAGCCTCGGTCCTGGTGGAGAACTTCTGGTGCCGCTACCTGTGCCCCTACGGCGCGATGATGGGCCTGGCGGCGCTGGCCAGCCCGCTGCGGATCCGCCGGGAGACTTCGCTGTGCATCGATTGCGGCAAGTGCACCAAAGCCTGCCCATCGAACCTTCCCGTGGACCGCCTGATCGCCATTCAATCGGCCGAGTGCACCGGCTGCCTGGAATGCGTGGCCTCCTGTCCCGCCGCCGGCGCGCTGTTGATGTCGGCGCCGGGCCGCCGCCGGGTCCCGGCCTGGGCCATCGCCGCCGGGGTGGCCCTTCTCTTCGTAGGCGTCTGCGGCTACGCCCGGCTGACCGGCCACTGGGACACCAACCTCCCGAGCCAGATCTACTCCGACCTGATCCCCCACGCCAACGAATTCACGCACCCATAGCCGTTCGCGCCGCCTGTATTACACCACTTCAAATCCTTCGCAGCACGCGAAGATTTCACAGCCCTCGTGGAGCGGGCTTCCAAGC
>PMTR01000040.1:14635-42336 GCA_003167255.1 Bryobacterales bacterium | reverse complement strand
CACTTCTATGTCGCACACCCCCTGTATCAAGAAGCCGCTCTTTGCCGGTCACCGCCTGATGCGCGACGGACCGGACATGTGTCACCCTACTACTAGGATGCCCCATTCCCACATCGCTATCATCGGGGCGCCGCTCGATCTCGGACAGGGACGCCGCGGCGTGGACATGGGACCTTCTGCCGTCCGCGTGGCCAACCTCAACGCGCGAGTCATGTCGCTGGGCTACGAAGTGGAGGACTTCGGCAACATCCCCACCGAGCAGGCCGAGGCCTCGCCGGAAGGCGACCCCCACGCGAAATACCTCCCGCAGATCGCCGCCGCCTGCCATGCGTTGGCCGCGCAGGTGGAGCAGGCGCTCTCGGGCGGCAACGTTCCGCTGGTGCTGGGCGGCGATCATTCGGTAGCCATCGGCACGGTGAGCGGCGTTTCGCGGCACTTTCGCCAGCGCAACCAGCGCGTCGGCCTCATCTGGCTGGACGCTCACGCCGATATGAATACGCCCGACTCCAGCCCGAGCGGCAACATCCATGGGATGCCGCTGGCCTGCCTGCTGGGTATGGGGCCGGTTGAACTGACCGATATCGGCGGCTACCGTCCCAAGGTGGCGCCCGCCAACACCGTAATCGTGGGCCTGCGCGACGTGGACCAAACCGAAAAGGAATATGTGCGCGCCTCCGGCGTGCGCGCTTTCACCATGCGCGACATCGATGAGCGCGGGCTGCGGGCCGTGATGGAAGAGGCCATTCGAGCCGCTTCCGAAGGTACGGCCGGTTTCCACGTTTCGCTCGATATGGATTTCGTCGATCCCAAGGACGCCCCCGGCGTGGGCACCGCGGTGCGCGGAGGCGCCACTTATCGTGAAGCGCATTTGGCGATGGAAATGCTCTGTGACTCTGGCAAGGTGACATCGATCGAAGTGGTGGAAGTGAATCCCGTGATTGACGAGCGAAACCGTACGGCCGATCTTGCCGTGGAGTTGGTGATGTCCGGATTGGGAAAACGAATTCTATGAAACTACGGGTAGCCGTCGTTTACGGCGGCCGCAGCGGGGAACATGACGTGTCGGTGCGCTCGGCGCGGTCCATCCTGGACGCGCTCGACCCGGCCAAGTACGAGAAGCTCGAATACTTTATCGACCGGAACGGCAAGTGGAAGCCCGAAGCGATCCGCCCGGAGCCGGGCGCGCACCCGGGCATCGACGTGGTCTTCCCGGTGCTCCACGGCACCTTCGGCGAAGACGGCACGGTGCAGGGCCTTTTCGAGCTGGCCGATCTGCCATACGTGGGCGCGGGCGTGCTGGGGTCGGCCGTCTCGATGGATAAAGAGATGATGAAGCGTGTCTGCGCGGAACGTCTGTTGCCGGTGGTAGACTACGTCACCGTGACGCGGCAAAAGCCGGACGTGGCCGAAGCCTGCCGCCGCCTGCCCTTCCCGATGTTCGTCAAGCCCGCCAACCTGGGCTCTTCCGTTGGCATTTCGAAAGTCCACAACCGCGCGGAGTTGGAAACCGCTGTCGCGCTGGCCGCGCAATACGACCGAAAAGTGATCGTCGAGCGCGCGATCGCCGGCCGCGAGCTGGAATGCGCCGTGCTTGGGAACGAAGATCCGGTGGCTTCCCTGCCCTGCGAGATTCTGCCGTCGCGCGATTTCTACGACTACGACGACAAGTACCTGCTCGACCTGGCCAAGACCCAGGTGCCCGCCGATCTGCCGCCGGAAAACACCGAGGAACTGCGGCGCCTGGCCGTGGAATGCTACCGCGCGGTGGAGTGCGAGGGCATGGGCCGCGTCGATTTTCTGCTGGAAGCCGCCACCGGAAAGCTGTATATCAACGAGATCAATACCATCCCCGGCTTCACGTCGATCAGCATGTTTCCGAAAATGTGGGAGCATAGCGGCGTAAGCTTTTCCGCGTTGATCGACCAGCTGATCGCCCTGGCGCTCCAGCGTCATACACAGAAAAAGGCCACCAGGTTTGCGCGGTAGGCGGCGGATGACGAAGTTTTTGCCGCGGGCCCCGCGCTAGAATGAGGGTGCATGACAAGCTTGCCCAATTCGAAGGCAATCACGTACGATGAGTGGCTCCGCCTGCCAGAGGTGAATGACGCCATCGAGGAAGTCGTAGATGGCCAAGTCCGAATCATGCCGCCCGCAAAGTTTCGACACGCAAAGATTGTTCGGCGCCTGTGCAAGGGTCTTGACGCGCAGCTTGATCCGAAACGGTACCTTGCACTGGATACCGTCTTTGGTCTGGTGATCCGGAAATCGCCATTAACTTCTCGCGTTCCGGATCTCGCAGTGTTTGACTTGCGGACGGTGGTCGAACAGGACGGATACATTCATTCGGCGCCGCAGCTCGTCATCGAAGTGTTATCACCGGGAAACACGCGGCGCGAAATGCAGGAGAAGCTCCAGGATTATGCCGCGATCGGCGTCCCGGAAGTCTGGCTGGTTTCGCCGGAAGCGTGCACGGTGGAAGTCCTGCGGCTTGAAAACGGCAGGTTGCGATGCGTACAGATCTCCTCACAAGGCATCGTGACGCCGCAAGGTTTTCCCGCGGTAAGCATCGACATCGCCACCATCTGGCCGGATTAATGCTCCGCAACGCGGTCCTGCTCCTGCTAATAATGGATGCATTCGCCCAGCCGGCGCCTAAGCACTATACGTGTATGCGGGCGTCGCCGCCGATGCGGATCGACGGCCGCCTCAACGACGCTGCGTGGCGCATCGCTCCCTGGACGGACGATTTCGTCGACATTCAGGGCGCCGGCCATCCGCAACCGCGCTTTCGCACGCGCGTCAAGATGCTGTGGGACGACAAGTATTTCTACGTGGGCGCGGAACTGGCTGAGCCGCACGTCTGGGCCACCCTCACGGAGCACGATTCCGTGATCTTTCACGACAACGATTTCGAAGTCTTCCTCAATCCTTCCGGCGACGGCCGCAACTATTTCGAATTCGAGATCAACGCCCTCAACACCGGCTGGGATCTCTTTCTGCCGAAGCCCTACCGCGAAGGCGGCAGCGCCGACAACAGTTGGGAAATTCCCGGCCTGCGCACGGCGGTCCACGTGAATGGCACGCTCAATGATCCGCGGGACCGCGATCGCGGCTGGAGCGTTGAGATGGCCTTCCCCTGGGTGGCCTTCGCTTCGCGGGCGCCGGTTAAGACACCGGCCACAGGCGACCAATGGCGTGTCAACTTTTCGCGCGTGGAATGGCGCACTAGCATCACCGGCGGAAAGTATGTGAAGGTGCCTAATCTGCCGGAAGACAACTGGGTCTGGTCGCCGCAAGGCCTGATCAACATGCACGTGCCGGGCCGCTGGGGGTATGTGGAGTTCGCGGGCTCAAGAAACTAAGTGGGACAGACCATCGGGTTTCGTGGTCTGTCACTCCTCGTCAAGCCAGAGCGGCTGACAGACGACATAAACCGATCGTTTGTCCCACCAGCACCACGATAGAATGGAGGAACGCCGGTCCAACCGATGTTTCGCTTCCTCACCATTCTGTTTTCGGCCGCCCTGGCGCTCGCCGCCGCGGACGATCTCGACACGCAAATCAAAAGGGTCATCGACGCCTTCGCCATCGTCGAGCAGAATGCCGCCACACCGGTTTCCTCCGAACAGGGTTTCTATCAGGGCGCCATTCCGGGGCTGCTGCGCAAGCTCGATCCCCATTCCGTCTTCTTCGATCCCGGCCAGTTCGACCAGTTGCGCAAGATGGAGTCGTCCACGCAAAAGGGCTTCGGCACGATCGTTTCGCTGTTGCCGGGGCGCGTCATCGTGCTGCAAACCCTGCCGGGCACGCCGTCTGCGAAAGCGGGCCTCGCGGCGGGCGACGAAATCGTGGGCATCAACGGGTATATCATCAACCGCCTGGATCTCGATCAGCTTACCGAGTTGCTCACCGAATCGCGCCAGCACCCGGCGCAGCTCGATGTCCGGCGGCCGGGCGCCAGCGGGATTACGCGGATGGTGATGACCCCCGAAGACATGGAGACCCCGAGCGTCGACCGCACATTTTTTATTGGCCCCGGCATCGGCTATATCCGGGCTGCCAGCTTCGATGAAAGGACCGGCAAGGACATCCGCCGCGCCATCGAAAAACTGGGCGGAGAGCATCTGGCCGGCCTGGTGCTCGACCTCCGCAACAACCCGGGCGGCGTGGTGGCGGCGGCGCTCGAGACGGCCGCTCTGTTCCTCAAGCCCGGAGAGCAGGTTTTTACCATCCGCGGCCGCGGCGTGCCGGAGAAGGCGGAGACCGTCCCCGAAACGGCCTCTCCGTATGACTTCAAACTCGTGCTGCTGGTCAACGAAAAATCGGCCAGCGCTTCGGAGATTGTTGCGGGCGCGCTGCAGGACCACGACCGCGCCACCATCGTGGGTGAAGTCAGTTATGGCAAAGGCTTGGTGCAGAGCGTCTTCACGCTGAGTGAGAACGCGGGCCTGGCCCTCACCACGGCGCTCTACTATACGCCCAGCGGCCGCTCCATTCAAAAGCCGCTCGATACCAGCCAGTTCGAGCTGGCCGCCGCCACGGTTCACCCCAACAAGCAAGTGGAGTTTCACACCGACAAGGGCCGCACGGTAACCGGCGGCGGCGGGATTCACCCGGATTACCTGGCGAGCCCACCGCCCCTGAACCGCTTGCGGATCGCGCTCGATGCCAGCGGTTCCATCACCAGCTTCGCCACCGACTATTTGCAGCGCAACAAGCCGGACGCCGACTTCGAAGTGACACCGGCCATTCTGGACGAATTCGAGGCCTTCGCGGGCGCCCGCGGCATCCAGCCGAATATCGGCGAGTGGGCCGCCGAGTTGGATTTCCTGCGCAACCGGATCAAGACCGAGATCTTCAACCAGGCATTCGGCGTGGAACGCGGCGACCAGGTGGAATTGCAGCGCGATCCCGCGGTTCTGAAGGCGCTCGAACTGCTGGGTGGATAATTCCAAAGAATGACATTGAGCCGCCGATGAACGCCGATGAACGCCGATAAACCAATTATCCTAATCTGCGTTCATCCGTGTTCATCGGCGGCTAAGTTATGCTTCCACTTTTCTCGGCAGCTTCGTCCCAGGCGGCCATAATACAATGTTGTTGGAGGGTTGACCCGTGGCCACGTTGACGCCGCAAGTTTCCATATCGCTCGAGAACGAAAAAAATCCGTGGCTAGCCGCGGCCGCGCGCTTCGACGAGGCCGCCATGCGGCTGAAGCTCGATGACGGCATGTGCAAGGTGCTGCGCACGCCCACCAAGGAACTCACGGTCAACATTCCCGTTCAACTGGACGACGGCCGGCTCGAAGTCTTCACCGGCTACCGGGTGCAGCACTCGCTGGCCCGCGGCCCGGCCAAGGGCGGCATCCGCTTCGCTCCCGACGTGACGCTGGATGAAGTCCGCGCGCTGGCCTCGTGGATGACCTGGAAATGCGCGGTGGTCAACATCCCGTTCGGCGGAGGCAAGGGCGGAGTGATTTGCGATCCCAACCTGCTCTCCGATACCGAGCTGGAAAAGATCACGCGGCGCTACACGGCCGAGATCATCGATTTTATCGGGCCGGAGCGCGACGTGCCGGCTCCCGACGTCAACACCAATGAAAAAATGATGGCCTGGATCATGGACACTTATTCCATGCACATGCGCCACACCGTCACGGCAGTGGTCACGGGCAAGCCCATGGCGCTGGGCGGTTCGCGCGGACGCCCGGAAGCCACCGGCCGCGGCTGCATGATGGTCACGCAGAAAGCTCTGCAGGTGCTCGGCGTGGCGCCGGAAGCGGCCCGCGTGGTGATTCAGGGCTTCGGCAACGTGGGCGGCATGGCCGCCAGGCTCATGACCGCGGCCGGATTCAAAATCGTCGCCATCGTGGAGTACGATGGCGCCGTCTACAACCCTCACGGACTCGACATCCTCGCGCTGCAGAAGCACCGCAAAGAGACCGGCTCCATCACCGGCTTTTCCGGCGGCGAAGACATGGATAAGGCCGAGGGGATGTTCCTGCCTTGCGACGTCCTCATTCCAGCCGCCACGGAAAACGTCATCACTTCGCAGAATGCCGACCGCATCCGCTGCAAGATTCTGTGCGAAGGCGCCAATGGCCCCACCACGCCGCTGGCCGACCTGGTGCTGGCGGACAAAAACGTCTTCGTGATTCCCGACATCCTGGCCAATGCCGGCGGCGTGACAGTTTCGTATTTTGAATGGGTGCAGGATCGCCAGGGCTATTTCTGGAATGAGAAACTGGTCAACGACCGCCTCCAGGAGATCATGGACGAGAGCTTCGATGCGGTGGTGGAGTATGCCCGCGCGCATCAGGTCAACAATCGCATCGCCGCCTACATGCTGGCGCTCGACCGCGTGGCCAATGCCATCCGGCTGCGGGGCATTTACGCGTAAGACAGGGCGCGTCTGATGGCGTCCGACGCCTCCACGCCGCTCATGCGGCAATACAACAGCATCAAGCAACAGGTGCGCGGGGCCCTGCTGATGTTCCGCTTAGGCGATTTTTACGAGCTCTTTTTTGAAGACGCGGTGGTGGCCGCCCGCGAGCTCGAAATCACGCTCACTGCGCGGAACAAGGAAAAAGGCGCCGCCATCCCCATGTGCGGCGTCCCCTACCACGCGGCCGAGGGATATGTCGCCCGCCTGATCCAGCGCGGATACCGCGTGGCCATTTGCGATCAGGTGGAAGATCCCAAGCTCGCCAAGAAGCTGGTCAAGCGCGAAATCACGCGCATTGTCACGCCGGGCACCGCCATGGACGCGAACCTGGTGCGCGCGCGCGAGAACAATTACCTGGCAGCCGTGGCACAGGCCGGCGGGCGCGCCGCGGTGGCGCATGTCGATCTCTCGACCGGCGAATTCCGCGTGACGGAAGTGGAACCGGCGGAGGTGGCGGGCGTGCTGGAACAGTTGGGCGCGCGCGAAGTGCTCTTCCCGGGCGAGTTGCCGCTGCTGGCGCAGGAGCGCACAAACCCGCGCTTCACGCGCACGGAGCTCGAAGAGTGGATCTTCACGGCCGATTACGCCGGCCGCACCTTGCGCGACCATTTCAAGCTGCTGACGCTGGATGGTTGCGGCCTCGCCAACCGGCCGGCCGCCGCGGGCGCTGCCGGCGCCATCCTGCATTACCTGCGCGACACGCAGCGCGCCGCGCTCGATCACCTGGACCGCCCGACTTTCTACGATCGCGCCGATTCCATGGTGCTCGACGCCGTCACCGTGCGCAACCTGGAGCTGATCGAGCCGCTCTTCGCGGCCGACGCCGGCGGCCCGCAGCCCGAAGCCACCGTGCTGGCCGTCCTCGACCAAACCCTGACGGGTATGGGCGGCCGCCTGCTGCGCCAGCGCCTCCTGCGCCCTTCCATGGACCGCGCCGAAATCGAGGAGCGCCTCGACGCCGCCGGCGAGCTGTTGCAGCAGACCATTCTGCGCGCCGAACTCCGCAAGCAGCTTGGCGGCATCCTCGATCTGGAACGGCTGCTCGCCAAAATCACCCTGGGTTCGGCCGGACCGCGCGACCTGCTGGCGCTCGGCCGCTCGCTCGAAAGAATCCCGGCGCTCAAACGATGCTTCGACACCCAGCAGGCTCTGCGGCTGCGCGCGATTCACGAACGGCTCGACGAACTGCCCGACGTCACCAACCTGATTCTGGAAGCCATCTCCGATGAGCCGCCGCTGGCCATCGCCGATGGCGGCACCATCCGCGCCGGTTACCACGCCGAGCTCGACGAGCTGCGCGATCTCCGCCAGAACGGGCGCCAGTACATCGCTCAAATCGAAACCCGCGAGCGCCAGCGCACCGGCATCCAATCCCTCAAGGTCCGCTTCAACAACGTCTTCGGCTATTACATCGAGATCACGCGCGCCAACCTCCACCTAGCGCCGCCGGATTATGAGCGCAAGCAGACCCTGGCCGGCGCGGAGCGTTACACCACGCCCGAGCTGAAAGATTACGAGCACAAAGTACTGGACGCCGAAGACAAGATTCTCACACTCGAAAAAGAGCTCTTCGCCGACGTCCGCAAGCGCGCCGCGGCGCACGCGCAGCGCGTCCGCGCCACCGCCGCGGCCGTGGCAGAGCTCGACGTCACGGCTTGCCTGGCTCAGGTGGCCGCCGAAAACCGCTACCAGCGGCCGTCATTCTCAGACGATGGCGAAATGCGCATTCTGGCCGGCCGCCACCCCGTCATTGAGCGCCTCACCGACCAGGAATCCGGCCACTTCATTGCCAACGATCTCTACCTCAACGATTCCACCAACCTGATCGCCATCATCACCGGGCCCAACATGGGCGGCAAATCCACCTATCTGCGGCAGGCCGCGTTGATCTCGATTCTGGCGCAGATGGGCTCGTTTGTGCCGGCCGAGGCAGCCAGGCTTCCCATCATCGACCGCATTTTCACGCGCATCGGGGCTTCGGACAACCTATCGCGCGGCCGCTCCACCTTCATGGTGGAGATGACGGAGACGGCGGTCATCCTGAACACCGCGACGGCGCGCAGCTTCGTGGTGCTTGATGAAATCGGCCGCGGCACCGCGACGTACGATGGCCTGGCGCTGGCCTGGGCGGTGGTCGAGCACATCCACACGCGCACCCGCGCCAAGACACTCTTCGCGACTCACTACCACGAGCTCACGGAACTCGCGGATCGGCTCGATGGCGTGCGCAACCTGAAAGTGTCGGTCAAGGAAGCCGGCGATCACATCATCTTTCTGCGCAAGGTGGACCCGGGCCGCGCCGATCGCAGCTATGGCATCGAAGTGGCCCGCCTGGCCGGCCTGCCGCTGAGCGTCATCGAGCGCGCGCGCGAAGTCTTGAAGCTGCACGAGCGCACCGAACACGCCGTCACCGAGGAACTCGCCAAGACGGAAGAGGCCGGGCCCGTCCAGATCCAACTCTTCGAACCCGTGGGCTACGGCATCGCGGAACGGATTCGCAGCCTGAACATCGACCAGTTGCGGCCCATCGAAGCGCTACAGCTTTTGAGCGAATTGCAGAAGGAGCTGAAGCGCCCATGAAAATCGCCGGAGTGATGAGCGGCACGTCGCTCGACGGCATCGACGTCGCCATCGTCGAAGTGCTGGGCCGCCGCATCCGCACCATCGGTTTTCTTTCGACGCCCTACACCGAAGCCACGCGCACCGCCATTCTTGCGGTCTCCGACGCCGTGACACACACCTCCGCCATTTCTCGTCTCAACTTCCAGCTCGCCGAACTTTACGCCCGCGCCGTGCTGCGCGCAGTGCGCCGATTCGGGCCGGTGGATCTGATCGGATGTCACGGTCAGACGGTCTATCACGAAGGCCGATCGAATACCCTGCAACTGGGCGAACCGGCTATCCTGGCGGAACGCACGGGCCTGCCAGTGGTGGCGAATTTCCGCGCGCGCGATATCGCCGCCGGCGGCCAGGGCGCGCCGCTGGTCCCGTACGTCGACTACCTGCTCTTCCGCCATCCCACGCGCACGCGCGTCGCGCTCAATATCGGCGGCATCGCCAACATCACGGTAATCCCTCCCGCCGCCGCGCCGGAAGATGTCGTGGCGTTTGACACGGGTCCCGGCAACATGGTGATCGACGCGCTGGCACGCGAAATGGGCCAGCCCTACGACCGCGGCGGAAAGATCGCCGCTTCCGGCAAAGTGGACACCGCGCTGCTCGACGAGTTGCTGGCCGATGCTTATTACCGCCGCCGACCGCCCAAGAGCGCGGGCCGCGAGCAATACGGCGCAGTCTTTGTAGCGCGCCTCAAGGCCACCGGCCTACCGCTCCCCGACCTCATCTCGACGGCCACGGTGCTGACGGCCGCGACGATCGCGATGGCCGTCGGCAGCCGCACTGCCGATCTGATCATTTCCGGCGGTGGCGTTCACAACTCGCAGATCGTCGCGCACCTGGCCGGGTTCCTGCCCGCGGCCTCGATCTCCACATCCACCGACCACGGCATCGACGCCGACGCCAAAGAGGCCATTTCGTTCGCGGTGCTGGCGCACGAGACGTGGCGGCGGAAACCAAGCAATCTGCCATTGGCCACGGGGGCAAGACGCGCGGTGGTGCTGGGGAGCATCACACCGTAAGTGGGACAGACGATCGGTTTTTGTCGTCTGTCTCCCAGCCCGCGCTTGACCATCGCCACTGCTGTTTGGCTTCCACCAGGCCGGCCTTGACCGGGTTGTTTTCCACGTATTCGATCAGACCGCTTAGCTCCTCCGCAGACCGTATCCAGTGGTCGAATGACTCGTCTTGCCAGAGGGCCGTCCCAGTGCGTCCCAGAATCTGGTTGGCCACTCGGCCAGTTCTGCCTTTGAGCCATCGCATAATGCCGGGCATTGCAGCATGCGGTTGGAAGATCGCGTGGACGTGATTGGGCATGACCACCCACGCGTGGAGTTGGTAGAACCGGCGCACCGTCTCGCCATACAGCAGAGCGTCTACCACCACCCGTGCGACTCGTGAATCCTGCAACCAGGCGGGACCGGATGGCACCCGGTCGAGTTGCTCGTCGCGTTGCAGGAAGGGATGTGGGACAGACGATCGGTTTCTGTCGTCTGTCAAGTCCGCCTGAGGCGGGAGGGAGCCGGCCAAACGCCACGTCACGAAGACAGCGGCCTCATCCGGAATCCAGTGAGGCAGGTGTCTGCGGGTGAAGGCCATCGTGGTTTGGCGAGGCGTGACAGACCACAAAAACCGATGGTCTGTCCCACTGCTTCTGAGAAGTAGTGTGCTGGCGCGGGCGAAGTTCTCAGAAATCCAGTGCGAAAAGGGGACAGACGCAGGAACTGCTCCAAGACATCCAGGCGGGCGCGCGGACGAAACGCAACAGGTGGGTTCACTTCTTGGTCTTCCTGCCAAGCTTCGCCAGAGCCTCGCGCTTGAGTTCATCCCAGAAGGCCGGCGACGCTGGCAGCGGCTTGCCGGAGTCGAGGCCTTCCAAGAGGAGAATGTCGAGGCGCTCTTTCGCGCGCCGTTTTTGATCCTCCCGGATGAGTTCGCGGACATATTCGCTGGGCGTGCTGTAGCCGGCCTTGATCTGCTGTTCGATATACTTCTTGAGTTCTTGTGGCAGCGAGATGTTCATGGAGGTCATCGACATAACCAATACTCCCCTGACAGAAACTGTCAACTACTGCCATCATAGCAGAAGCGGCGCCGTGGGACAGACGATCGGTTTTTGTCGTCTGTCTCCCAGCCCGCGCTCGACCATCGCCACTGCTCTTTAGTTTCGACCAGGCCGGCCTTGACCGGGTTGTTTTCCACGTATTCGATCAGATCCCTTAGCTCCTCCGCAGACCGTATCCAGTGGTCGAATGACTCGTCTTGCCAGAGGGCCGTCCCGGTGCGTCCCAGAATCTGGTTGGCCACTCGGCCAGTTCTCCCTTTGAGCCATCGCATGATGGTGGGCATTGCAGCATGCGGTTGGAAGATCGCGTGGACGTGATTGGGCATGACCACCCACGCGTGGAGTTGGTAGAACCGGCGCACCGTCTCGCCATACAGCAGAGCGTCTACCACCACCCGCACGACTCGTGAATCCTGCAACCAGACAGGGCCGGACGGCGCCCGGTCGAGTTGCTCGTCGCGTTGCAGGAAGGGACGTGGGACAGACGATCGGTTTTTGTCGTCTGTCTCGGCTGCTCGAGGCGGGAGGGAGCCGGCTAAACGCCATGTCATGAAAACAGGGGTCTCCTCCGGAATCCAGTGAGGCAGGTGTCTGCGGGTGAAGGCCATCGTGGTCTGGCGAGGGCGACAGACCACAAAAACCGATGGTCTGTCCCACTGCTTCTGAGAAGTAGTGGGCTGGCGCGGGCGAATTTCTCAGAAATCCAGCGCCACCTTTAGTACGCTTCGCGCTAGTACCATTCGCGCCAGAATGTACATTTCGAATGGATTAGTATAAATTATAACTCTTGGAGGAATCGATGACCCGGGTGGTGCTCCGCCTCAACAGGCCGAAGGTGATTTGCGAAGTTTTTGAGGATGAGGTGGTGGCCATCAATCTCGAGACAGGGACCTACTTTGGGATGGGCGGAACCGCCAAGGAGGTCTGGAGGCTCATCGAAGGCGAAGTGCCCGTCGATGGAATGGTCGCTCACCTGGCGGAGCGTTATACCAGGCAGCCCCAAGAGGTGGCGGCGGACCTTGAGTTGTTCACAAATAGCCTGGTGGCGCATGGGCTAGTTACCGCGGAACCAACCGTCGCCAGCGTTCCGGCGACCGCGCTAGACGGTCCGGCGGGAAGCTGGGAAGCTCCCAAACTGACGGTGTATGAAGACATGCAGGATCTGCTGTTGCTGGATCCGATCCATGATGTGGACGAGACCGGGTGGCCCGCGCGCAAGCAGGACGCCGTCCCATGATGGCGCGGGCGGCAACGCCGGCCGAATTCGTGGAGGAGGCGGAAGGGTGCTTCGGCCGCGCCGCCAAGGCCGCCGGTCTGCACCAACGCACGTTCGACCTGGGCGGGCATCGCATCGAGATGCAGTTCGCAGGCACCAAGCTGCTGGATCCGATGACGCGGGCGCTGGCGCATTGCGCGGCGCGCGCGGATGGCCCGGCGGAGTTGCGGGTGTGTTTCTTCGACACCGAATCCACGAGGACGGCGATGGCGCCTCCGGCGTGGAGCCGGCATCAATACACTGGCGGCGGCGAGATCGCCGGTTTCTGCGATGAGCGCGTAGAGACCAGCTACCAGCCTGGGTGGGACGTATTCCAATGTCTCGACCGCGAACGAAAGGTGGCGCTGTATTGGACGCCGTCGTGGCGGTTGCTGCCATGGTGGGAAGTCAGCTTCCCTTTGCGAGTGATCCTGCACTGGTGGCTGCGCGACACCGAATTGCAACCGGTGCACGCGGCGGCGGTAGGGAACGCCGATGGCGGCTTGCTGATCGCCGGACCGTGCGGAGCGGGAAAATCGACCACGGCGCTCTCCTGCCTGGGCAGCCGGCTTCAATATGCCGGCGATGATTACACTTTGGCGCGGGTCGAGCCGGCGCCATACGTTCACTGCTTGTACAACACCGCGAAGCTCGACCCGCAAGGGCTCGAACGGTTCCCGCATCTGGCGGCCAGCGTCGCGAACCGCGACCGGTTGGACCGCGAGAAGGCCATGCTGTTCCTGTATGAGTCGCATCCGGCGGCTCTGATCGGCGGGTTTCCCGTGCGCGCCGTGGTGGTTCCGGAGGTAACCGGGCGCCGTGACACGGCGGTGGAACTGGCGGCGCAATCGCTGGCGATGCTGGCGCTGGCGCCCACCACCACCAGGCACCTTCCGGCAGCGCGGGCGCGCACGGTCGCCAAACTGATCCGGCTGACCAAATCGGCAGGCTGCTACAAGCTGCTGGTCGGCACAGACCTGGCGCAGATTCCGATGGCGCTGACGAGTCTGGTGGAACGGTTGAATCGGGACGCCGCCGGCGGGTGACACCATGACCAACCCCCTGGTGAGCGTGATCATTCCGGCCTACAACGCAGCGCGCTTTCTGCCGAACGCGGTGGCCAGCGTGCGCCGGCAGACTTACGCGCCGCTCGAAATCCTGATCGTCGACGACGGCTCGCAAGACGGCTGCGCGCGCGTTGCGGCGGAACTGGGGGAACCGGTGCGTTACGTCCGGCAAGAGCAGTCCGGGCCTGCCGCGGCGCGCAACCGCGGCCTCGAACTCGCGCAGGGCGAGTTTGTAGGATTCCTGGATGCCGACGATGAATGGCCGGAGCAAAAGCTCTCCATCCAGATGTCGCGTCTGCTGGCGTCGCCGGAACTGGACATAGTGCTGGGCCGGGTGCACTATGTGGCCATCGAAGGCGGCGAGATTCCGGACTACTACAAATTTGAAGAGCCGGACCACGTGCTCAGCAACGTGCACCTCGGCAGCGGCTTATACCGGCGCCGCGTATTCGACCAGGTGGGCAACTTTGACGCAAGCCTGCACTACTGCGAGGACCTCGACTGGTTCATGCGGGCTCGCGAGTTGCGCGTGCGCCTGAGGATTCTCCGGCCGGTGACGCTGATCTACCGGCTTCACGGCGGCAACATGACGCGTGACAGGGGGCGCGTTGACCAGTTTCTTTCGGTGGCGCTGAAGCGCTCGATAGACCGGCGACGCCGCCTGGGAGCGGGCGCCATGGCTCCGCCGGACCGCTGGTTTTCCTACGATGAGTGGTGGCCGGGGACGCCGCCCCTGGTGAGCGTGATTGTGCCGGTCTTTAACGGCGCGCGGTTTGTGCGCGAAGCCCTCGACAGCATCCTGAACCAGACCTATCAGCCCGTGGAAATCATCGTGGTGGACGACGGATCGAACGACGCAACCGCGGAAGTGCTGGACGAATTCGGGCCAAGGGTGCGCCGCGTGAGTCAGGCGCATTCCGGCCAATCGGTGGCGCGCAATCGCGGCGTGGAACTGGCCACCGGGCGGTACCTGGCGTTCCTGGATGCCGACGATCTCTGGCCGGCGGAGAAATTAGCTGCCCAGGTGGCCATTCTGGAAGAGGAACCGGAATGCGACCTCCTGTTTGGCCACGCCGCACAGTTTCGACAGAACGGCGGCGGCGAATCCGAACCGATGCCGGGACATGTGCCGGGAACCTTGATGGCGCGGCGGGACGTGTGGATGCGGGTGGGTCCGTTGCGCAGCGACGTGAAAGTGGGCGAATTTCTGGATTGGATGTTGCGGGCCCGGCAGCAGGGGATGCGCGAGCGAATGGACGGAAGGATGTGGCTGCGCCGGCGCATTCACGAGGACAACCTGGGCGTGCGCGAACGGGATGCGCGCGGCGACTACCTGCGGCTATTGAAAGACGCCATGGATCGGCGGAGGCAACTGCCGGCGCGGGCGGCTCGGCATGAATAGCACTCACAGCGGAGCGGGGCGCGTGGCCTGGCGTTACTGCGCGATGGAGCGGCAGGGGACACAGGAGAACGTGCGGTGATCCTGGGCGATCCGAATGGCGGGTGCTGGCCCACCGAACTGCAGGAATTGCTGCTGAAGGCGGCTCTGTTCGATGGCGATGCGGCCTGCCAGGCCTATCGCGACTGGCAGGCGCAGGGCGGCCTGGAGCGGCTGGATACCGGCTCCTACCGGCTGTTGCCGCTGGTGGGCCACAATCTGGAGCGATACGGTTTTGAGCACAAGGAAATGGGAACGCTGCGGGGGCTGCGCCGCAAGACATGGTGCGAGAACCGCCTGTTGTTCGCCAGGCTGGCGCCGGCGGTCGCCATGCTGCAGCAAGCCGGAATTTCGGTGCTTGTGCTGAAAGGTGTGCCGCTCGCCCTGCGCTATTACGGCGACGTGGGACTGCGGCCGATGCGCGATCTGGATCTGCTGGTGCCGGAGCAGCGTGCGCAGGAAGCCATCCAGCTTTTTGAATCGGCCGGTTGGCGGGGACTCTGGCCGCACCGCTACCACTTAGGCCCACGCGACCTGGGCTTCCGCCAGGCTCTGCCGTACTCCGCCGGCGATGGCCGCGAAGTGGATCTCCACTGGCATGCGCTGTATCAGGCCACCTTTCCCGGCGCGGACGCGGCCTTCTGGGAATCCGCGGAACCGATGGAATTCGAGGGGATGGCGGTCGAAGTGTTGTGCCCCACCGATGAACTGCTGCACGCTTTGGTGCATGGACCCAGGTGGAACGAGATCCCACCCATACGCTGGGTGGCGGATGCCATGACGGTGATGCGCGCGGCGGCCATCGATTGGGACCGCCTGCTGCCGCTGACCCGGCGCCTGCGCCTGACGCTCCCCGTGCGGGCGGCATGCGACTATCTGGCGCGGGTCTTCCACGCCCCGATTCCGGAGCGGGTGCGGAGCGGCCTGGCTCGGCTGCGGGTGGATGCGGCAGAGCGGTTGGACTACGAGAGCAGCCAGGGACCGCCGCAGGTACAGGGTTTCGCGGATTTGGCCCGGTCCATTTACGCAAGCTACCAGCGCGGGGCGCGCGGCCGCGGCGTTCGGGAGCAGGTGGCGGGTTTCCCCCGGTTTCTCTGCTTTTACCTGGACATGGAACGGCCTTCGGAGCTCTGGCCGCGAGCCGCCAGGTGGGCGGCCGCGCGTGTCCGGTTGCGCGCCTTGCCAGACGGCCCGAAAGGCACCGGAGTCTAGGTCTGTCCCACTTTCTCTCAGAAATCCAGAGCCACCACTTCGTGGTCCAGCAGCGAAGGGACAGTGAGCCGCACTTCGCCACCCGCTTGTTGTACACGCGGAGCAAGCCCGGAGACCAGCAACTGCACGCGCTTCACCTTCCGCCCTTCGGGCACGCGAATCGCGACGTGTTGCGCCGGCAGTGGGATAAACTCCCGCAGCGGCCCTTTCATCATCATGGGGTTTGTCAGGTTGACCAGGTGCACGGTCATCGATTCCTTCTGCCGCCACACGGTCACATCCAACACGCCGGGGCCCTCCACGGTAACCGGGCGCGGTTCGTTAGCGGCCCATTCCACGGCATTGCGCAGCAGCCTGCCATGGTCCGGCGCCAGCACTTCCCAAAATGTCCGGTCGATGTCCCACGGGAAATAGACCACGCGGCCCGCGCCCACTTCCCGCACATAGACCTCGGGAATATCGGTCTTCGGCACGCGCGGGAAGACCTCTTCCATGGGCAGATCGGGGTACGACGGAATCAGCGTCAGCGGCGGATTCCGGTACTCCGGCGCGGCCCTGGTGTGAAGGCGCGCGACGCCGTTGATGATGCGCCCGGTGGCCTCCAGACCTGCGAGAAGCGGATGCCGCCGGCCGGTCTGCGGATCGGTTTCCAGACGCAGGTAGGAATTCATCATGCGCTCGTCCATCGCGCCATCGAAGTGCGCGCCAAATAAATCGGTCAGTCCGAAATCGGCGCGCCGCACGCCCCACTCGTTGTAGAGCGACGTCTCATGGGTGGCCACCAGGCTTCCGCCGCGTTCCACAAACTGGCGAATCTGGCGGCATTGCTCGCCGGAAAGCGCGGCAATATTCGGAAGCACCAATACCTTGAACGGCGTCAGGCGCGAGGCGTCCAGCAACCGGTCATGCACCATTTCGAAGGGAATGCGCGCCTCGATCAGCGCCTGGTAATAACCCAGCGTGTGATCCTCCACCTTTTGACGCGCGCGCTCGCCGCCATAGAACTGCGCCGTCTGCTGCGAATAGACCATCGCGACACGAGCCAGCGGCGCTTCGTTGCGCAGATACCGCTCATTGCGATAAAGCCAGCCGTACATCTCTTCCACCACGGGGAGCCATCGCTGATCGTAGAGCACGCCGCCGAATTTGGTGAACCAGGGCCGTAAACCGTTGGCGATACCGTCGAGCGCCCACAGGCGGATCTCCGGCGCGCTCTGCACCGAATCCTTCCAACGGTACGCCTCTTCCACTCCCACGCTGAAAATCCCGCCGATGGGCTTCGGCCCCATGGCGGCACGGTATTCCTTGGCGTTCTTGCCGGCGGTCCATGGCGGCGCCACGCCGCTGCGCGCCTGCCGGTCCGCGAACATCACCGGCGCCAGCTCGCCGATGGTCTTCATGTCCAGCTCACTCAAAGCGCCGCCGCCGGCGTTGGCGATGAACCGGGCGTTGGGGTTCGCGCCGCGGATGGCACCGTCCCACACGCGCCAAAGCTCAAACAGGCGCTGCTGTCTCCATTCGATGTAGGCGCGCCGCGCCGGGTCTTGCGGATTGAGCGTGCGCGGCAGATCCAACCCCGCTGCCGAATGGAAATTCTGGCGGCAGTGCTCGCAGTAGCACATCCCCGAGCCCGACCAGCGATTGCTGAAAACGCCGTCTACCTGGTACCGCGACACAATCTCGCGCGTCACTTCGGTCATGAACTCGAAGTTGTACGGTCCCAACCCGCAGGTGAGCCACAATTCCGGCATCGACCCGTGGCGGCGCTTGCGGCCTTCGGCGTCGACCGCGATCCAGTCGGGATGCGCGTCGTACACATCCTGGTGCGCAGCGTGGGGGTCGGTGCGCGCCAGCACCACCATGTTCAGCTTGCGGCATCCGGCCACCAAATCGCCGAACGGGTCGGTATCGCCCATCCATTGGCTGCGGTAATGCAATGGGATTTTGGTGGGATAGTAGGCGACGCAACCGCCCGCGCTGAGGCATGCCGCGTCGGAGTGAGTGCGCGCGAAGTAATCCAGCCAGAAGTGGAGGTCATAGCGGCCGGGATCGTTCTCCACCAGCGTCAACTGCGCCCAACGCATGGGCCGGTCGAACAACAGCGTCGGACCGGCGGCCGGCTCCATTGCATTTGCCTCACTCCCCGGCAGCGCCAGCGCCGAGCCAGCGAGCGCCGCGTTTCGCAGGAATTGCCGGCGGTCCCATGGTCGATCCATCATTCTTTTCCTCAATTCCGAGACTTCGCAGCCGGCGACGACCGCTCTCTTACGTTCGCGGCTCGGACTAGCGTTTCTCCGGCCAACCAGGGGTCCAGCGGAGAACGTTCCCGGTCAGGCTGGCGGCGAAGATATCGCCGAGAGGGGACACAGTGAGCCAGTGGCCGGGGCTCTCCATCGAACCCAGAATCTTGCCGGTGGCCAGATCGATCCGCATGATCCGCCCCGACAGCCATTCATACGCCGCGCCCTCGGTGGCGTCGCGGAAAGCCAGCACCCAGGCTTCGTCGTTGGGCGTGATGAACATGCTCAGCGCGCAGCCCAGGTGGGTCCACTGCCGCAAAAACTTCCCCGACGCGTCGAAGATCTGGACGCGATTGTTGTCGCGGTCGCACACGTAGACGCTGCCGGCGGAATCCACCGCGACCGAATGCGGCGTGCTGAACTCGCCCGGGCCCGCGCCCTTCTTGCCCCAGGCCGCCACGTACTTGCCAGCGCGCGAAAACTTCACCACACGCGAATTCCCGTAGCCATCGGAGACGTAAAGATCGCCATTCCTGGCGAACGCGATGTCGGTGGGCTTGTTGAAAGTCTTCTCGTCCGCGCCGGACTTGCCTTTCACTCCCAGCGTCAGGAGCAGTTCACCCTGTTTCGTGAACTTCATGATCTGGTGGTCGGAGCTGTCGGTGATCCAGACATTGTCGGCGCTGTCGATGCGCAGGCCGTGCGGAGTTCCAAACATGCCTCTGCCCCAGGAGCGCAGGTATTTGCCCTTGGGGTCGAAGACAATCAGAGGGTCGGCTGTTTTTCCCCGCTGGAACGCATAGAGGTTGCCGGCCGAATCCGTCGCCACCGCCGACACGCGGCCGAACGTCCAGCCCGCGGGCATGCTTTCCGGCTCCAGGCCGAAGCGGGGAGTGGCCCGGTACTGCAACAACCCTCCTTCATGCGGATACCACCCTTGCTGGGCAAACGCCGCAAAGGCGAACAGCAGCGCGATCCATGTGAGCGGCCTGGTCATCTTTCGGGGCCTTGTTGTCCTCTGTCAAGGATATCGTGAATTCCGCCTGCCCTCTTGGCGGGCTCTTGCAGGATACCATCCTGCCCCACCAAGCCGGCCGAGTGTAATCGTATTCCGCGAGCCTCAATAATTTTGCCTCGTCGGGGGAATCTGTGGGTGACCTGACCGGGTTCAAGTATTGGATTGGCCGAAGTGAACTCTAGCCAATCACTCCGTGAATATTCGGAGGTGAGCGTGATGGAGCGGCACAGTGTGGTGGTCACGACGCAGGGCGATGCCTGCAGTGTCTTTTCACGGGGCATACCAGGCCGGATTTCAACCCTGGTGGCGTGTTCAGATTGGAATAAGTCATTTGGAAAGTGGAGTGCTGGGGGTACGTTTCTCTGAGCCATCGGCGAGGCGGTGCTAATGGCAAGAGTCTGAAACGAGTCTCTTTCCGTGGGTGATTTCATTGGACCACATTCTGGCGGGCGAGGGACTGCGGATCCCCCCGACGAAGGCGGCGCGGCATGAATAAATATTGCGCGCTGCTGGTGGTTGTCTCCCTTCCTTTGAGCGCGAGGGATTTCGTCCTTGCAGGTAGGCTCGAAGGCGTGAGGCACACCTCGATCTCGATCCGAATGGCCGACGGCCGGGCGGTGGATGCCGTTCTTCCGGCCGGGATCGCAGTTCCCTACAGTGCCGCCGACCAGGTGGAGATTACCTGCACGCCGGTTAAGACCGTTTACGATGCGCAAGCAGCGCTGCACTTTCACTTGCTGATGAAGAGCCTCCGGCTGGTGCGGACAGCCACACCTCAGGAGCGCGCCGAGGTGATGGCGTTGCTCTCCTGGCAGCCAGGGGAGAATCTGCTGTATCGGCCGGAGCCGGTCGCGCCCCGTTCACTATCCGAGTTGGAACGCGTGCGCCAGGTCAATCTGGAATACCTCTCGAAGATGCCGAATTTTGTGGCCGACGAAACGGCGCGACGCTATGAGAGCGATGACGCCGAGAAGCCCTGGCGGCTCTACGACACCATCGAGGACGAGATAACTTTCAGGGGAGTTGAACTCGGTCGCCGGAACATCCGCCAGAACGGCAAACGTTTTCCGAGCCCTTTTATCCAGCTCGGCCACTTTCGCTGGGGCGGCGGTTTCGGAGTGGAACTCCACGCCCTGTTTGACGCCACGTGTCCCACCAAAATCGACTTCGCCGGGACCGAAGCGGGCAGTGGAAGCGAGCTGTTAGTTTACCTGTTTAGCTCACCCCCGGAAGGATGCTTCTGGCCGCACGCCTGGGGCAGCCTGAAGAACACGTACAATCCCGCCCGGACCGGCCGCATTCTGGTCGACGCCGGTCGTGGAAACGTGGTTCGATACCAGGAAGAATCCGCCGGTTTTCCCGAGAAATTCGGGAAGGACCGAGGTACCATGACGCAATCGTGGGATTACGTGAGAATTGGGGATGCGACCTACCTGCTTCCGATCTCGGCCGAGTTCGTGGCCCGGCAGTCGGATGGCAGCGCCGAGAGGGTGCTCGTCGAGTATAAGAATCATCGTCACTTCGAGGCTGCGACCAGTGTCACATTTGGGAAAGACCGGTAGAGGAAACCGAGCCCGGAGTGCGCACATTTCCTCTGAGACTTCTGAACCCGCGCCCACACTCTTTGAGCTGCGAGGAATGTAGTGGGCAGCGCCAATATCGGAGCTTGCTGGGTGAAATCCCCCAACCTGTGCACACCAATTACCCATGCCTGCTGCGAATTTCAACATTGATTGTGGACCATTTCCCCCAAATTTAGCCCAATAAGCTGCCCTTCCCCATTTGGCCCCCGGAGTGCCTTGCATACCTCACTTATGTGCCTAGCCATTCCTGGTAAGGTCGTTGAAGCCACCGACCTGGGCTTCAGCCGCATCGCCAAGGTCCAGTTCGGCGGCATCACCCGCCAGGTCTCGCTCGACTTCGTCCCCGAGACCCAACCCGGCGACTACGTCCTGGTTCACGTGGGCTTCGCCATCAGCCGCATCTCTCCCGAGGAAGCCGAGCGAACCTACGAACTGCTGCGCCAGATTCAGGAGGCAGACGAGCTCGCGCCGGAGGAACCTCTGTGAAATATCTGGACGAGTACCGCGACGCCGATATCACCCGCGCCCTGGCCGCGCGCATCCGCGCCCGCGTCACCAGGCCCTGGGTGCTGATGGAAATCTGCGGCGGGCAAACTCACACCCTGATGCGCTACGGTCTGCCGGACCTGCTGCCGCCCGAAGTCGAGCTGGTGCACGGTCCGGGCTGTCCGGTGTGCGTCGCGCCGCTCGAATTCGTCGACCGCGCCATCGAAATCGCCTCCCGGCCCGGCGTGATTTTCGTCTCTTACGGCGACATGCTGCGCGTGCCCGGCTCGCAGTCCGATCTGTTCCGGGTCCGCGCCGCCGGCGGCGACGTGCGCATGGCGTATTCGCCGCTCGAAGCCGTCAAGCTGGCGCAGGAATACCCCACGCGCCAGGTGGTCTTCTTCGGCATCGGCTTTGAAACCACCGCGCCCGCCAACGCCATGGCGGTCTGGCACGCCAAGCGCCTGGGCCTGACCAATTTCTCGATGCTGGTGTCGCACGTGCTGGTGCCGCCGGCAGTCCGGCTGCTCCTGGGGTCGCCCGTGAATCGCGTGCAAGGCTTCATTGCCCCCGGCCACGTCTGCACCATCATGGGCCACCGGGAGTACCAGGCGCTCAGCACCGAGTTCCACGTCCCCATCGTGATCGGCGGCTTCGAACCGGTGGATCTGCTGGAAGCCATCGCCATGCTGGTGGATCAACTGGAGGACGGCCGCGCGCAGCTCGAGAATCAATACTCCCGCTCCGTGACGCGCGAAGGAAATATACCCGCGCAAAAGCTGATGGAGGAAGTGTTCGAGATCACCGACCGCAAGTGGCGGGGCATCGGCATGATTCCCTTGAGCGGCCACCGCTTCCGCGAAGAGTACGCAGCCTACGATGCCGAACGGATTTTCGGCGCGCAGGAAATCCACGTGGAAGAGCCCGCCGAGTGCATCAGCGCGCTGGTGCTGCAGGGCCTGAAGAAGCCTGTGGATTGCACGGCGTTCGGGACGCGATGCACGCCCGAACAACCGCTGGGCGCGCCCATGGTCTCAAGCGAAGGAGCCTGCGCCGCCTACTACGCCTATCGCCGCCACACCGCGCCAGAGGCCTCCGCATGACCGCTTTCGTCTGCCCGGCGCCGATCGCCGTTCAGGATACCGTGCTGCTGGGTCATGGCAGCGGCGGAAAATTGAGCGCCGCGCTGCTCCAGCAGATCTTTCTCCCGGCCTTCCACAACCCGCTGCTCTCCCGCCTGGAAGATCAGGCGGTGCTCGATGTCGAACGCGGCCGCCTGGCGTTCACCACCGATTCCTTCGTCGTCAAGCCGCTGTTTTTTCCCGGCGGCGACATCGGCTCGCTGGCCGTACACGGCACGGTCAACGACCTGGCCATGGGCGGCGCACAGCCTCTCGCGCTCAGCGCGGCCTTCATCCTGGAAGAAGGTTTTCCAATGGCGGACCTCCGCCGCGTGGTCGATTCCATGGCGCGCGCCGCGGAAAACGTCGGCGTGCCCATCGTCACCGGCGACACGAAAGTTGTGGAGCGGGGCTGCGGAGACGGCGTCTTCATCAATACGACGGGCCTCGGCATGGTCGCGGCCGGCGTCGATCTCTCAGCCGCCAACGCGCGCGCGGACGACGTCGTGATCCTCAGCGGATCGCTCGGCGACCACGGCATTACCATCCTCACGCGGCGCCAGGGCCTCGAACTCGAAGGCGTTATCGAGAGCGACTCCGCGCCGCTCCACACGCTGGTCGCCGCCATCCTGGCTGCGGCCGGCGATGTCCGCGTGATGCGCGATCCCACGCGCGGCGGCCTCGCCAGCACGCTCAATGAAATCGCGGTACAGTCGCACGCCGGCATCGCCATCCGCGAAACGGCCCTCCCCATACACGACGGAGTGCGCGGGGCCTGCGAAGTTCTGGGCCTGGACCCGCTGTATGTAGCCAACGAGGGAAAGCTCGTCGCCATCGTCCCGGCCGCGTCGGCCGAAGCCGTACTCGCCGCCATGCGCCGGCATCCGCTCGGCGCGGAAGCCGCCATCATCGGCGAAGTGGTCGCTCGCCACTCCGGACTCGTCACCATGCACACGCCCTTCGGCACCACCCGCATCGTCGACATGCTGCCCGGCGACCAGTTGCCGAGGATCTGTTGATATGCACGAAGTCGGAATCGCCAACGGAATTCTCGAAGCCGTGCGCAAAGAAACCGAGGCGCACAAGCCCGCCCGCGCCGTCAAAGTGGGCGTCCGTATTGGCGAAATGGCGGGAATCGATCCTCAGTCCCTGGCCTTTTCCTTTGAAGTGCTGGTCAAAGGCAGCGACCTGGAGCCGCTCGACCTGGCCATCGAACCCGGCGTCCTGGATGAACTGGAATTCGCTTACCTGGAGTTGGAAGTCCCATGACACGCGTACCCATGGAAGGCAAAGTTCTCAATGAGAACGATCGCGCCGCCGCCGAACTGCGCGCCGAATTCGCGCGGCACGGCGTCTTCGCGGTGAACCTGATCAGCTCGCCCGGCTCCGGCAAGACCGCGCTGCTCGAGCGGACCCTGGAATCCTACGATGCCGGCCGCCGCGTGGCCGTACTGACCGGCGACATCCAGACCGATGCCGACGCCGCGCGCCTGGCGCGCTACGGTTTCCCCGTCCGCCAGATCACCACCGCCGGCGCCTGCCACCTGGACGCTCGCATGATCCGGCGCGCGCTCGATGGCTGGGAGCTCGCGCAGATCGATCTTCTCTTCATTGAAAACGTGGGTAACCTGGTCTGCCCCACCAGCTACGATCTCGGCGAAGCCTGTAAGATCGTGCTGCTGAGCGTAACGGAAGGCGAAGAGAAGCCGCTCAAATACCCCGGCATCTTCTTCAAATCGGAGCTGATGCTGCTCACCAAAATCGACCTGCTGCCGTACGTGCCATTTAACATCGACGTGGCGGAAGCCAACGCGCGCACCATCCACCCGGAGATCCAGATTGCGCGGCTATCATGCACCACAAAGCAGGGCCTCGACGAGTGGCTGCGTTGGATCGATGCCCGAAAGGGGGGACAGTAACCAATTACCCCATTTGCAGCCACCGCACCCGGACTGCTCCCGAAACTGGGTAATTGGTTACTGTCCCCCTTTTTCTGTCCCCCTTTTTGGGACGGCCACTTGCAAACGTCGGCAGGCGGGTTGCCAACCCGCCGCAGGTTGCCAACCTGCCCCACAAGGCCCCGCGTTGCGGAAAGACTGGCGCCTCAAAAATGTTAGACTCAGTTTTTCTTCACTCCCATGCTGGAAACCTTCCGTCAACTCTACGGCTCCGCCGAAGGCGCCAGAATCTACCGGGCCCCCGGCCGCGTCAATCTGATCGGTGAGCATACCGATTACACCCAGGGATTCGTCCTGCCGATGGCCCTCGACCTAGCCACGCACGTCGCCGCCGTTCAGTCTCCCGACGGCATGCTGCGCATCTACTCCGAACAGCGTCGCGAACTGCGCGAATTCAGCGCGGCCGGGATCGCGCAGAGCCAACCGGCTCACCATTGGACCGATTACCCGGTCGGCGTCGCCGTCGAACTCGCCCGCGCCGGCTTCCCCGTCGCGCCCGCCAACCTGCTGATCTGCAGCAGCGTGCCGGAGGGCTCCGGGCTCAGCTCTTCGGCCGCGCTTGAAGTCGCCTCCGCGCTCGCCTTTTTGAGCGGCCGCCCCATCGATCCGCTCGAGCTTGCCCGCCTCTGCCAGCGCGCCGAGCGCAATTTCGTCGGCATGCCCTGCGGCATCATGGATCAGTACATCTCCGTCTTCGGCCGCCTCAACTCCGCCGTCGAAATCGATTGCCGCAGCCTTGGCCACCGCTTCGTGCCCCTGCCGGAAAGCATCACCTTCACGGCCGTCAACAGCATGGTCAAGCACGCTCTGGCGGGCTCCGCCTACAAGGACCGCGTTGCCGAATGCGCGGCCGCCGCCGAATCGCTCGGTCAACCCCTCCGCGATCTTTCGCCTGCCCAGTTCGAATCGAGGGCCCACGAACTGCCCGCCGTCGTCGAGCGCCGCGCCCGGCACGTCGTTACCGAGAATGCGCGCGTCGCCGATTTCGTCGATTCCAGCACCCGCGGCGATCTTGCCCGCATGGGCCGCCTCATGGTGGAATCCCACCGCAGCCTCCAGAACGACTACGAAGTGAGCTGCCAGGAACTCGATTTCCTGGTCGATACCGCGCTTTCCATCGATGGCGTCTACGGTTCCCGCATGACCGGCGGCGGCTTCGGCGGCTGCACCGTCACCATGCTCCGTCCGGACGCCATGCCGAACTTCCAGCGGCAGATTGAGAGCGCCTACGAAGCCCGCTTCCAGGTCACCCCGCGCCTCTATCCCTGCCATCCGTCCGCCGGCGCTGGCGAGGAATCGACCCCCCGCTAGCACCCATGCCGCGCTGGCTCAACGTCGCCAATTCTTTGACCGTCCTGCGCCTCCTGCTGGTCCCATTCATCGTTCACGCCGTCCTGACCGGCCAGCACCGGCTGGCCCTGGCTCTGTTCCTTCTGGCCGCCTTTACCGATATCGCCGATGGCGCCGCCGCCCGCCGCTGGGGTCAGGCCAGCCCGGCCGGCGCCTACCTTGACCCCATCGCCGACAAGTGCCTGATGAGCGGCGTCTATCTGGCCCTCGCCGCCGCCCGCCTGGTTCCCTGGTGGTTCGTGGCGCTGGTTCTGGGCCGCGATCTCTATATCCTGATCGGAGCCTCGCTTGTCATGCGATTTACCACGGCACGCGCCTTCCCACCTAGCATTTGGGGCAAAGCCTCTACTTTTCTTCAGATTTGCACAGCCGTGGTGTGGATGACGCGGGAGGCCGTCCCCACCCCCTGGCTCGATTCCCTGGCCTCCGCCATGCTCTGGCCCACCGCCGCCATCACCCTCTGGAGCGGGCTTCACTACACCTGGAAGGGCTTCCTTATCGTCCGGGAGCATTGACGGGCTCGACGCGTGGGAGTAGTCTAAAATTACAGGGTTGTCTATGACTCGCTATTTGCCCGCACGACACTACCTTTGGTCCGGCGCCACCGCCGTGGTGTTGTCGGGCGCCTGCGCGGGCATCGCGTTTGACCTCAAATTCACTCTGGCTTACCTTCCCGCCGGACTTTGCGCGCTCATGGCCATCCTGTTCCTGCTGACGGCTTCCCGCCCGGCCGTCGAAATCCACGAAAGCTATCTTTCCATCGGCAAGCGCATCATCCCCTGGATGGATATCCGCCGTATCGACCGCACCGGCTGGAACGCTCCGCTGATTGTTCGCATCACCCTGTTTGACGATTCGCGCCTGCGCCTCATTTATCCCGGCGATCTGGATTCCTGCAATAGCCTCCTCCGCAACCTGCGCCGCCTGTCGCGCGACGCCCTCATCGATGGCATCCCTTACCGCCAATACTGGGGCGAAGTTCTCTCCAGCGGCGCCGAACGGAAAGCCCAGTCGCCCAACCGCTACCGCATTCTCCGCCCCGAAGACGAGGCCGAGGTGGAGCGCCTCTACCAGCGGCTCAAGACGGTAGGCAACCTCGACCAGAAAAACTCGGCGGACGAATAGTCCGTGGCGCTTCGCTCATTCCGCGTCCGCTTCCTGCTTGGCTTCCTTCTTCTCCTGGCCGCCCTCTGTGTAACGCGCGGCCTCTGGCTGCCGGTCTTCGGCTACGCCCTCATCCACGACGATGGCCCCGCCAAAGCCGATATCGCCATCGTCCTCGCCGGCGATACTTATGGCCATCGCATCCTCAAAGCTGCCGAGATGGTCAAACAAGGCTATGTGCCAGCCGTCCTGGTGAGCGGTCCGGCGGGCCAGTATGGCCAGTATGAATCCGATCTCGCCATCCCGTTCGCCGTCCGCCACGGCTATCCCGCCGGGTGGTTCATTCCCTTCCCCAACTCCTCGCTCTCCACCCACGAGGAAGCCATCGACATCCTCGCCGAACTGCGCCGCCGCAACGTCCACAGCTTTCTGCTGGTCACCAGCTCCTACCACACGGCGCGCGCCGCCCGTACCTATCGTTCGCTCGCCGCCGAGTCTGGCGGAGGCCTCACGTTCCGCACCGTCGCCGCGCCCGCCGAGTTCTTTCTCCCCGATTCCTGGTGGCGCGTCCGTGAGAGCCGCAAATTCGTCTTGAGCGAATGGACCAAGACTATCGCCGCCGTCTTCGGCCTCTGACCATCTCGCACTGTATTACACCATTGCCAATTCTTCGCAGCCCGCGACGATTTTGGCGGGGCCCGAGTCCGTAGGACGAAAGAAAATAGCCCAGCGCGTCAGCGCTGG
>PMTR01000040.1:0-14623 GCA_003167255.1 Bryobacterales bacterium | reverse complement strand
TGGTTGCGGCTATGCCGCTCTGTGGGGCGGCCAATCCTGGCCGCAGCCGCCTTTCAGGCGGCTCTCCTCCGCTGAATCACAGTCCATCCGTTTCCTCGCAAGATCGACCGGCGAGCCTGTCGTTCCTATCGGGCGGAAGTCAAGGAACCTTCAAGAAACTCGCCACTTTGCCGATACGTTTGAACAGGGGCCTGTCATGCCGCTGCAACTACTGCTCTCGACCATCCAGATGGTCTGTACCCTGGCGTCCGCCCTGATCGCCGGCCGCTTATATCGCTCCGGCCTCTTCCGCCGCTACCCGGCGCTCTTCTCCTACATGGTTTTCCACGCGCTATACAGCATATTCCCACTGGTCCTGAAATCGAATTCCCCGGCCTATTTCTGGTTCTGGTGCGTTGCTTTTCCTTTCGTCTGGGCTCTCAATATCCTGATGGTGCGGGAACTCTGCCGCGTCGTGCTGGAACGCCACCAAGGCCTCTATACACTGGGACGCTGGGTGATGTACACTGGCGTCGCGACGTCCGGCGTCCTCACCTTCCTGAGCCTGCTTCCGCGCATCAACTCTACCCTGCCGGCGCGCTCCCGGGTTCTGTGGTACGCCCTGGCGGCCGATCGCGGCATTGGCCTCGGTCTCGCCATCTTTCTACTCCTGATGATTTTCGCGGTAAGCCGGTATCCCGTGCGCCTTAGCCGCAACGTCCTCCTGAATGCCTTCCTCTTCACCATGGATTACCTCGCCAACACCCTGGCGACAATTCTCGTGGTGGTGTTCGATAAGCGCATCGGCGAAACCGTCAATAGCGCCATAACGATCCTCAACGCGGTTTGCATGGTGGTGTGGTTCTTCTGCCTGACGCCCGCAGGCGAGCTAGCCAAGGTCGAGTGGATCCATTTCGGCGCCGACTACGAAAGACGCGTCCTCAACCGCCTCGACTCGCTCAACCGCGTCCTGCAAAGAGCCGCTTAACCCAACCCCGCTAACTCCTCTAACCGCAGCCGCCCAGTATAGATCGCCATTCCCAATGCGGCGTTCACTCCCATGTCCGCGAGCGCCCGCACTTCCTCCATCGTCGTGATGCCGCCGGCCGCCGTCAGCTCCAGATCCGTGGCCGCACGCAACCGCCGGAACCACTCCAGGTCCGTCCCTTGCATCATCCCTTCTTTATCCACGTAGGTGCACAGAAACCCCGAACAATAAGGCGCCAGCGCGCCCAACACGTCTTCCGCCTTGAGCCCCGTCGATTCCTGCCAGCCCTTCACCACAATCCGCCCGCCCTTGGAATCGAGCGCCACTACCACCCGCTCCCGCCCCACCTCATCCCGCAGCGCGTGCAGGAACGCCGCATTCGCGCCCGCCTGGCAAAACGCCGCCGTCCCCACAATCACGCGATGCGCTCCCTGCTCCACCAGAGCCCGTGCCCGCTCCACGGTGCGCACGCCGCCGCCCACCCGCGCCGTCGCCCCCCCGGCCACCGTGCGCACCAATTCGTCGTTCGATCCTCGGCCCATGGCCGCATCCAGGTCGATCGCCTGAATTTCCGGAAAGGGCGCGAACTTCCGCAGCATCTCCTCCACCGTCCCGCCTTCCAGCGCCTTCTCGCGGCCCTGCACCAGTTGCACCACCTTGCCATCCATCAAGTCGATGCACGGAATAATCACGCCGCCACCCGCACCGCGATGCCGCGCTTGTCCAGCTCTTCCTTCAACTGGTTCACGGTGTATGTCCCGTAATGGAAAATCGACGCCGCCAGCGCCGCGTCCGCGCATCCTTCCGTCAGCACGCGCACGAAATGCTCCGGCTTCCCCGCTCCGCCGCTCGCAATCACCGGCACGTGCGTCGCGCGCGACACCGCCGCGGTCAGCGCGCAATCGAATCCCTCCTGCACGCCATCCGTATCCATGGAAGTCAGCAGAACCTCGCCCGCGCCCAGTCGCTCGCCGCGCGCCGCCCAAGCCACCGCATCCATGCCTTCGTCGTCGCGCCCGCCGCGCGTAAACACGTGCCAGCCTCCGCCCGCGTGCCGCCGCGCGTCAATCGCCAGAACCACCGCCTGCGCGCCGAACTCCCCGGAGAGCTCCGTGATCAGCTCCGGCCTGCGTACCGCGGCCGTATTCACCGAGACTTTATCCGCGCCCGCCAGTAAAATCCTTCGTGCGTCCTCGACCGACCGGATGCCGCCGCCCACCGCCAGCGGGATGAATACCTTCCGCGCCGTGCGCGCCACCACGTCCGCCATTGTCGCGCGGGCGTCGCTCGACGCCGTGATGTCCAGAAAGACCAGTTCGTCGGCCCCCTCGCGGTTGTACCGTTCCGCCAGCTCCACGGGGTCGCCCGCATCCCGCAGGTTGACGAACCGGGTGCCCTTCACTACCCGCCCACCAGTCACATCCAGACAAGGAAGAATCCGCTTCGCTAACATCGATACACTCCGCGTTGTGGGGCGGGCAATTTTGCCCGCCGCCGCCTTCAGGCGGCTCTCCGGCCTCGCGCGAATGCTCTCGCGTGGCCAGCGCGCCGGCTGAAAGCCGGCGGCAGCCAAGATTGGCTGCCCCACTCTAACTCACAAAATTCCGCACCATTCCCAGCCCCACATCACCCGATTTTTCAGGATGAAATTGCACCCCGAAAATACTCCCGCACTCCAGCGCCGCCGTATATCGAACCCCATACGTGCAAGTCGCCGCCGCGTGCTCCATTTCCGGTACATAGTAACTGTGCGCGAAGTAGACATACGGACTCGCGCCTGCACCGCTCAGCAACCGGGACTCGCCGCGCGCCTCCAGCCGGTTCCATCCCATGTGTGGAACCCGCGCCCCGGCCGGAAACCTCACCACGCGGCCCGCGAATATCCCGAGGCCGCGCTCCTCCGGCGCCTCATCGCTTCCCTCGAACAGCGCCTGCATACCCAGGCAGATTCCCAGGAATGGCACGCCCGCGACGATCCGTTCCCGCAGCATCTCCCGCACTTTCAGCGCATCGAGCGACCGCATCATCTGCCCGAAATGGCCTACGCCCGGAAGCAGAATCTTCTCCGCCGCGCGCAGCCCCGCGGCATCGCGCACCAGCGTGTAGCGGCACCCCAACTCTTCGAGCGCATTCTCCACCGATCGCAGGTTGCCCGCGCCGTAATCCAGCACCGCGATCACAGCAGCCCCTTGGTCGATGGCAACTGCTCCTTCATCCGCCGGTCCTTCGAGCAGGCATACCGCATGGCCCGCCCAAAGCATTTGAAAATGGCCTCAATCTTGTGGTGGTTCGACCGCCCGTAGAGCACCTTGGCGTGCAGGTTCGCGCCCGCGTGATTCACAAAACCGCCGAAGAAATCCTCCACCAGCTCGCTTTGCAAATCGCCCACCAACCGCACCTTCACCTGGTCGTCATAGACCAGCGCCGCGCGGCCCCCCAGGTCCACCGCCACCACCGCCAGCGTCTCATCCATCGGCATCACAAAGTATCCCGCCCGGTTGATACCCTTGCGGTCCCCCAGCGCCTGCGAAAACAACTGTCCGAGTACAATGCCGACGTCCTCCACGGTGTGGTGCTGATCCACGTCCAGGTCGCCCTCGGCATCCATCGTCAGGTCGAACCCGCCGTGCTTCGTGGCCAGTTCCAGCATATGATCCAGGAAGCGAATGCCCGTCGAAACTTCATACTTTCCGCGGCCCTCGATCTTTAGCGAGCCTACGATCTGCGTCTCTTTGGTTTCACGCCGCACCTGTGCCTTCCTCATCGCTCGAACACCTCTTCCAGATAATTGATATCGTCCACAATGGCGTGGGCGCCTTCGGCCTGAAACAAGAACACCAGGTCGATGTATCGCGGGTTTGCCGGGGCCGCAATCCCGATGAACGGCACCTTGGCGGCCCGCGCGGCCCGCGCGTCATCCACCGTATCCCCGATATAGAACATTTCCGCGCCGCCGCTTTGGCGCGCGATCTCGAACAAGCCATCCGGCGCCGGCTTCTGTTGCTCCACTTCGTACATCCCCACCACCGGATCGAAAACCAGGTCACCGGCAAAACGCTTGAGCGTCAGCGCGGCATCTTCTTTCGGCCGCCCCGTAAAGACGGCCAGCCGGAACCGTTCCCCCAACCGCTCCAGCACGCCCGGGCGCGCCACCCAGCGCTCGCGCAAAATCATGCCGTTCGAGCCATCGCCCAAAAACAATTCCTGGAAATATTCCTTCACGGTTTCAAACGGTACGTCCACGCCGGCCCGGCCGATGATGTGGTGCGAGAGCTTCCAATCGTCGTTCCAGCCGCCCTGGTTCTTGTAATCCTGAATCTGTCCCCGCTCGACCTGAACGCCCGCAAAGTGTTCCACCGTGCGCGCAATGGTTTCGCGGTAGGATTCGGTCACGTCCACCAGCACGCCGTCCATATCGAAAACCAGCATCGGATTCATCGTTTCCAGATTTCCTCCAACGCCGCCACCAGATGCCGCGTCTGCTCGCGCGTGCCCACCGTGATGCGCACGCATCCCGGCGCTTCGTAACTGCGATCGCGCACCAGGATGGCCTGCTCGCGCAGCGCGTCGCGCACCTCAATCGCGCGCGCGCCGAAGTGGCCCAGCACGAAATTCGCCGAACTTGGCACGTACGCGATTCCCAGCCGTTCGAGCGCGAAGCAGAGCAGCTCGCGCGCCGCCAGCACCTCCGCCACGTAGCTTTCCACGTACCCGGTATCCTCCACCGCTGCCTGCGCCGCTTCCACGGCCAGCGCGTTCACGCTGTAGGGCGATTGCGCTTTGTGCAGGAACTCGATATTGGCCTCGTGCGAAAACAGGCAGCCCAGCCGCATGGCCGCCATCCCGAAAACTTTCGAAAACGTGCGGCACACAAACAGGTTCGGCACCCGCTCGATCTCCGTCAACGCCGTGACGCCGCAAAACTCGTAATAGGCCTCGTCCACCAGAACCGCCGCGTGGCGGGCGCGATGCAGAATGCGCTCGATCCCCAGCAGCGATACGCCTGTCCCGGTCGGGTTATTGGGATTCGCCAGCAGCACCGCGCGCGTCCGCGGCGTAATCGCCGCCAGCAGGGCCTCGAGCGGAAACTCCATGCCCGGCTGTGGATATGGCACCTCTCTGATCTTCGCGCTTGCCACTTCGGCGTAGAAACGGTACATGGCATAGGCCGGGGTGAGCACCACCACTTCCTGCCCATCGTCAACGTAGGTGTTGATGAAGACCTGGATGGCTTCATCGGTGCCATTGGTGAAAACGAACTGCTCCGGCCTTACGCGGAAGTATCGCGCGATAGCCTCCTTGGCAGCGCCGTATTCCGGATAGACCGCCAGCATGCCCGCCTCCACGCGGTCGCGAATCGCGGCGATCACGCGCGGCGAGCAGCCCACCGTGTTCTCGTTGAAATCGAGCCGCAGCTTGCCGGTGCGTCCGGCCGTGGGCGGCGAATAGGGCGCCATCCGCAACACCGCCGCCCGCGGCTGAATGGCTCCCTTCGGTAACTTGGCTTTCTTAGCACACCGTTCCATCAATACCCTCTCGGGTTCCGCGCCGGGTTGACAGACGAAAGCGTCTGTCCCACTTTCGTGCGCAATGGCCTGCGCTTTTGTGGGGCAGGCGCTTTCGCCTGCCAACCGATCTTTTCATGGCTGCTCGCGGTCCTCACCTCCACGGAGCGCGCGTGCGCCTCCAGGCCTTCGGCGCGCGCCAGCGTGGTGATGGCCGGCGCCAGCCGTAGAAGGCCCCGCTCGCTCAACTGTTGCACCGAGATCACCTTCAGGAAATCCGTGACGGCCAGCCCGCCGCGCACGCGCGCCGCCCCGCTGGTCGGCAGCACGTGATTCGGCCCGGAAGCATAATCGCCTGCCGCTTCCGGGCTGTGCGGTCCCACGAACACGCTGCCCGCGTGCCGCACCTGCGCGAGCCATTTCGCGTCCGGGATGCTGAGATGCTCCGGCGCAAACCGGTTGGCCATCCCCATCGCCTCATCAAGCGAACCGACCAGCACCACCGCCGAATTGCGCGCAATCGCCCGCCGCGCAACGCGAGCCGTCGGAAGCGTCGCCAGTTGCCGGTCGACCTCCTTCACCACCGCCGCGGCGAGCCGTCTCGACGTCGTAAGCAGGACCGCCGAGGCATCCACGTCATGCTCGGCCTGCGCCAGTATATCGGCCGCCAGGTGCCGCGGATCGCCTTCCTCCGCCACGATCAGGATCTCCGTCGGCCCGGCCACAAAATCGATTCCCACTTCCCCCGCCAGCAGCTTCTTGGCCGCCGCAACATAGATGTTGCCCGGCCCCACGATGCGGTCCGCGCGCGGCACCGTGCGGGTCCCGAACGCGAAGGCGGCGATGGCCTGAGCGCCTCCCATCTGGAACACTTGCCGCACACCCAGAAGCCCCGCCGTACCGAGCACCTCCGGCACTGTCCTCGGCGACGCCACGCAAATGTTCCGAACGCCCGCCACCTGCGCCGGCACTGCCGTCATGATCAAGGTGGATGGCAGCGGATAGCGCCCCGCCGGAATGTAGGCCGCCACAGTGTCGAGCGGCCTCACGATCTGCCCCAGCCGTATGCCCGGCTGCATCTCGCGCATCCACTCGCGTGGCATCTGGCTTTGGGCATACCGGCGGACATTCGCCGCCGCAGTCTCCACGGCCCGCCGGAACTCCGGCGCCAAACCGGCCCGCGCCGCTTCGATCTCGCGCTCCGGCACGCGCACGCTTTTGCGCTCCAGCCCGTCGAACCGCCGCGCGTATTCCAGCAGCGCGCGGTCGCCGCGCTGGCGCACGGCTTCCAGAATCGGCCGCACCACCCCTTCGGCTTCCGCGAACCGCGCCGCCTTGCGGGTCAACAACCGGCCCGCCTCTTTACTCTGCAGGATGCGCATTACAGCACAATCTTGTTCAGCGGATATTCCACGATGCCCTGCGCGCCCGCCTGCTTCAGCCGCGGGATGATGGTACGCACGGTCGTCTCATCCAGAATCGTGTTCACCGCCAGCCACTCTTCGTCGCTCAAATGCGAAATGGTGGGACGCTTGAGCGCCGGCAGCACCGCCAACACGCCCTTCAGATCGTCCTTGTGAACATTGAGCATCAACCCCACCTTGCCCAGCGCGTTGATGGCGCCCTCGAGCAGCATGCGAATGTCTTCCAGTTTCTGCCGCTTTTCCGCGTCCGCCCACGACCGATGATTGGCGATCAACTGCGTGTTCGATTCCATCACCGTATCGATGATCTTGAGGTTGTTGGCGCGCAGCGACGACCCCGTCTCGGTCACTTCCACGATGGCATCCGCCAGCACCGGCGGTTTGACTTCGGTGGCGCCCCAACTGAATTCCACCTTGGCGGTGACGCCGTGCGACGCCAGGTAGCGCTTGGTGGTGGCCACCAATTCCGTGGCGACCACCTTGCCCTGCAGATCTTTCACCGATTGGAGCCCGGACGATTCCGGCACGGCCAGCACCCAGCGCACTTTGCCGAAGCTNNCTCTGCTTGGCGTAGATCAGGTCCGCCACGGCGACCACATCGGCCTCGTTCTCCTGAATCCAGTCCCGCCCCGTGAGCCCGGCATCCAGGACGCCGTCTTCCACGTACCGCGCCATTTCCTGCGCGCGAATCAGCATGCACTCGATTTCCGGATCGTCGATGCCCGGGAAGTACGAGCGGCTGCTGGTGGTGATGGAGAAACCGGCGCGCCGAAAGAGCTCGATGGTGGCGTTCTCCAGGCTGCCCTTGGGAATTCCGAGTTTGAGTTTCACTTCTGCCCCCCGTAGACCGCCTGCGGATCGTATGTGCGTTCTTCCGCCACCTTCCATTCGCCCGCATCCAGGCGGCGGAAAAAGCAGCTCTGGTAGCCTTCATGGCAAACCCCCGGCCCCAGCGCTTCCACCTTCACCAGCACCGCGTCCAGATCGCAATCGGCCGCAATCTCCTTCACCACCAGGCGATGTCCGGAGCTTTCTCCCTTGAGCCACAGCTTGCTCCGCGACCGGCTATAAAAAGTGGCGAACCCCGTCTCCACGGTCCTTTGAAAGGCCTCCTGGTTCATGTAACCGACCATCAGCACGCGCCCCGTCAAGTGATCCTGGATCACCGCGGTGATGAGGCCGCCGGTTTTTGCAAAATCCAAATTCATCGTAGTGCAATAAAAAAGCCCGCCGGTGTTGCTGGCGGGCGTCCTTTCCAATTTGATTGAATTCCAATCAGAAGATCACCCGTCGCGCATGGGCATGGTGGTGCCGGTGATGCCGCGCGCGGGTGGTGCTGACTTCCATAAACTTCCAGTCTAGCAAAACCGTCAGGCGCCTTGCGCGCCGGCTTTCGGCTGCGGCATCTGCGCCATGCGCTCCTGCATCCGGCGGGTCAGGTGCGGCACTATGCCGAGCATGCGCTCCACCACCATCAACTGCGCGCGGTGGTGCATTTCGTGCTCCTTCACCGACAGCAGCATCTCGAAGCGCGTCTTCACGTTCGGCTGGATCTGCGGCGGGAAATGCACTTCTTCTGCCAGGGCTTCATCGGGAAGCTTCTCCAGGAAAGTCCCGAATTCCTCGCCTTCGTTGTGCAGCGCCTTCACGATATCTGACTTCGTCGTCAACTGCGCCGCTTCCGCCATCAGCAGCGGCATATTGGTTTGGAAAAACTCGAAGTTCAACTCGGTCATACGGTCGCCGTGAACCCGCATCTGCATTCCAGGTATCACGGCGATGTGCGCCAGCGTTTCCGCGACGCTCTGCGATCCTTCGGCCGGCCGGAACCCGTATTGGTCGGCCGGAATGTCTTCGGCAATCTGAATGGTGTTCTCGCGGACCGTGCGGAACGCGCGGCCCAGATCTTTGCTTGTGTATCCATGCATAAGTTTTTCTCCTCTAAGAATTAACGCCTTTTGTGATTCGAAACTCAGTTCCCCAGTCCCGGTGGCACCACGACCTGCACCCAGATGGTGTTCGCCGCGCCCACCGCGATCGTCCCCGACGGCCCCACCATCTTCCAGTCTTCCCGGTATGTTCCCGCCGCCGAGGGAGCCGTGCAGTTCAGCGACCAGTTCACGCTAGTGTTGGGCGCGATGGGCACGCTCAGCGTAGCAGCCGCGGCGTGGTTGCACCCCGCGTTTCCCGACACGTACTGCAGGGTGTAACTGGAGCCCCAGGTCGTGGTCCCGCTGTTCTTGATCGTCCAGACCTGGGTGTAGCCAGCGCCCGCCGCCTCCTGCGTGTTGTCCGGAATCGTCTCGCTCACGAACGTCGCCGCGTCGCTGCCCGGCACCACGATCTGCACCCAGATGGTGCTGTACCCGCCCACCGGGATCGTCCCCGACGGCCCCACCAACTTCCAGTCTTCCCGGTATGTCCCCGCCGTCGAGGGAGCCGTGCAGGGCAACGACCAGTTCACGCTGCCGCTGGGCGCCACCGTGATGCTCAGCGGAACCGTGCCGTGGCCGCACCCCACGTTTCCCGACACGTACTGCAGGCTGTAGCTGGAGCCCCAGGTGGCGGTCCCGCTGTTCTTAATCGTCCAGGCCTGCGTGTAGCCCGCGCCCGCCGTCTCCTGTGTGTTGTCCGGTATCGTCTCGCTCACGAATGTCGCCGAGTCGCCGCCAGCGGCCGTCACCACGATCTGCACCCAGACGGTGCTCGACGCACCGATCGCGATGGTCCCTGACGGCCCCACCAACTTCCAGTCTTCCCGGTATGTCCCCGCCGCCGACGGAGCCGTGCAGCTCACCGACACGTCCACGCTGGTGTTGGGCGCGATGGTCACGAGCGTCGCAGAAGTGTGGTTGCACCCGGCGTTTCCCGACACGTACTGCAGGCTGTAGGCGGAGCCCCAGGTCGTGGTCCCGCTGTTCTGAATCTTCCAGGTCTGGGTGTAGCCCGCGCCCGCCGCCTCCTGCGTGTTGTCCGCAATCGTCTGGCTCCCCAACGTCGCCGCGTCGCCGACGCCACCGCCGCCTGACACCACGATCTGCACCCAGATAGTGCTCGACCCGCCCACCGGGACGGTCCCCGACGGCCCCACCAACTTCCAGTCTTCCCGGTACGTCCCCGCCGCCGAGGGCGCCGTGCAGCCCAGCGACCAGGTCACGCTGCCGTTGGGCACGACGGTCAAGTTCAGCGCAGCCGTGCCGTGGCCGCACCCCGCGTTTCCCGACACGTACTGCAGACTGTAGCTGGAGTCCCATGTCGTGGTCCCGCTGTTCTTGGTCGTCCAGACCTGGGTGTAGCCCGCGCCCGCCGCCTCCTGGGTGTTGTCCGCAATCGTCTGGCTCACCAACGTCGCCGCGTCAGCCCCATACATGACACCTGCTCCGAAAAGCAACATAGTTATAAATATCGCCCCGCCTGCAAAAGGGATCGCCTTTTGCATGAACTTTTGGTTCTTGGCGCTAGTGATCATTTTGATACCCTCCAACCCAGCCGTTGGCCGTCATCCTATCATAAGAAGGCGTGTAGGCGCGGCGCGAAGGCACGCGAAGGCAGGTATCCTGTAAACAATGCGTGTGCTCGTCGATGCCACTCCGCTGCTGGTTCGCAGCGCGGGCGTCAAGAACTATCTCTATCACTGGATCGAACACCTGCGGCGCGCCGCCGGGCCCGGCGAGAGCATTCGCACTTTCCCGGCGCTCGATGCGGGGGTTTCGCTCCATCACGACCGCTCGGTAGCCGGATTCTGGCGCACGCAATGGACGCTCGCCGCGCTGGCGGCGGCCAATTACACGCCCGCGCCCGTGATGGATTGGGTCGGAAGAGATGCCGATATCTTTCATGCCAGCAGCCTGACCCGCAAGACTCCCCGGCGGGCGCGGCTCACCATTACCATTCATGACCTGACCTCGTGGCTCATGCCCGAGTTGCATCCGGCGGCCAACCGGCGCGCCGACGAAAATCTCGCCGCGCTCGCGCGCCGCGCCCACCGCGTGATTGCGGTCTCCGAGTGCACCCGGCAGGACGCGGTACGCGTGCTGGGGATCGCGCCGGAGAAGATCGATGTCATTCACTCGGGCGTGGCCGAGTCTTTCTTCCATGTAGAGGAAGCGGCGGTCGATGCGGTGCGCGCGCGCTACTCACTGGTTAAGCCATTCATCCTGTCGCTCGGCACCATCGAACCGCGCAAGAACACCGATGCCCTGCTCTCCGCCTACCAGGCGCTTCCTCCTTCGCTGCGCGAACAGTTCGATCTGGTCCTGGCCGGCCCCATGGGTTGGGCGGCGGCTTCCACCATGGAGCGCGTGCGGCGCGTCCGCTATCTTGGTTATGTGCCGGAGACCGATATCGCACCGCTCACCGCGGCCGCCACCGTCTTCGCGTATCCATCGCTCTATGAGGGTTTCGGATTCCCCGTGGCGCAGGCCATGGCCGCCGGGGTTCCCGTGATTACGTCGAATGTCTCCTCGCTGCCGGAAATCGCCGGCGATGCGGCGGTGCTGATCGACCCGCGCAGCCTGGCCGAACTGCGCGACGGACTCAGCCGCCTGTTGCTGTCTCCGGACGTTCGCGCACAATTGGCCGCGCGCGGGCGGGAACGGGCGGCACTATTTCAGTGGCAGACGTGTGCCGAACGGTCGCTCCGGTTCTTCCGGGAAGTCGTGGGGCGTTACTAGCCAGCCGCTAAGCTAACCAATCACAGCGTACCGCTGGTACCCATGTAGAACTCCTATTCCCAAGGTGGGTCTTGCTCCGCACGGCCGAAAACTGGTAACTCTTGAGTGAGGACTCCGATGACCACAACCATCACGCAAGAAAACCTTGCCGAACGGCTCCACAAAGGAAAACTCCCCGTGGGCGAAGCGCTCCATTTCGCCATGACGCTGGCAGAGGCCTTGCGCAGGATTCACGATAGCGGACGCGTCTATGGGGCGCTCACGCCGTCCAATATCGGGCTCACCGGAACCAGCGTGGATCTCGCGGCCGCGCCTGAGCACACCGGCAGAGTCACGCCCTACACGGCTCCGGAAGTGCTTCACGGTAAACCGGCGGACGCCCGCAGCGACATCTTTGCGTTCGGCGCCGTTCTTTTTGAAATGCTGACCGGCCGCCGGGCTTTCGACGGCTTTGGCGAGTCCTCGCTCACCGCGGCTCTCACCAATTCCGCTCCGCCATCCTCGGGCAGCCCGCTGGTGGACCGGCTGGTGGCAAGCTGTGTCGCCAAAGATCCCGCGGTCCGCTGCCAGCGCATGCAGAGGATCATCATGGAGCTCAAGCTGCTGAGCGTGGCCGCCCGCCGCTCAGAAAACCCGTCTCCCCACCGCGGGCAGGCGGACGCCCATCTCCGCGCCGAAGTGCACCAACTGGAAGAGCGCGTCGCAGCCCGTATGGCATCGCACGAAAGAGCCACCGCCCAGATGCAGGAGGCCCATGCAAGAGCCCTGGCGCAAATGCGGCAAGAGCATGAGAGATCGCTCGGCGAGACGCAGAAAGCAGCCAGCGACGCCGTAAACACGCTGCGCGGCCAACTTGCCGAAGTGAGCGCCCGAATCGCCGACGCGCAGGGGGGCGTGGCTCAGCCGATCGCCGAAGTGCGAGCCATGGGCGACCAGATCGTCGCACGGGTGGAGCACACCTTCGAGCCGATCGGCCGCCGCATTGCCGCTGTGGAGGGGACTTTGCAGGATCTCTCCAACCGTTCCGCCGCCTTGCAGGAGAATCTGGCGGCCGATCTGAGCGGGATCGAGGAGAGCCTAGCCAAGCATGGAGCCGCCATCGATTCGGCGCGCGCCGCCATGGCGCAGACCGACGACCTGGTGGAGCGAGTGGTCGAAGCCCTGGAGCTGTTGCAGTCGAGCGTGCTCGATCAACACGAAGAACACGCCGCCCTGATCGATTAACCGGCACTGCTGCTCAACTGGTAGCGCCGGCGGTCTTGCGTGTGCCCCAAAGGGGCTGATTACCAGTGGGGGAAGGACCCACTCGAATAGTTGATGGTTAGATTCGATAGCTGGCGAGCGGTGAGCGCGGGTAACCGCGCTGACCGAAACCTCGCGACAAAGTCCACGTATGGTGGGCGAGCAATCTGGCGGGCCGTAACACGCGTAAAGCTTGAGCAGGCCTCGAAAGCGGCAATGTGGATGCCGACCCGACGCAAGACCGGGGAAGGCAGAACCGATGGGGAAGAACCCGGCGCGGGAGCGCGCCACCACGATAACCGTCGAGCACTCATCGGGTCCACCGGGGTAGTGAGCACAGCACGCCGGAAAGGTAATCGAGCGTCAGTGGGGGAGGCTCGGGATGGTCGCGGGAGTCGCGATCCGCGAACGTCGTCAGAGAGGGCGGCGGACCATCTGGGCGTCGGAAAGGGCCAGAGGTACCGAGGAAGCCGGGTAACTCCGGTGGAGGGAAGGGCCCTTGCTTCTGGTGAGTTTGGGAAGGAGGAAAGGACCGGTGATTGACGCAAGTCTGGAAATGCCGGATAAAGTTCGGGACCTTCAGATCAAGCTGTATCGAAAGGCGAAGAACGAGCCGGGATACCGTTTCTATCAACTCTACGACAAGGTGTACCGGGAAGATATCCTGCTGCGCGCGTACCTGCTGGGGAAAGCCAATGATGGCGGGCCGGGCGTGGATGGGGAGACCTTCGACGACATCGAGTCGAGAGGCCCGAGCGGGGTGATGGAATGGTTGAAGGGACTCGGGAAAGAACTGCACGACAAGACGTACAGACCACAACCCGTGCGGAGGAAAATGATCCAAAAGCAGGGGGGCGGAGAGCGCGCGCTGGGAATCCCAACCATCAGGGATCGGGTGGCGCAAACCGCTGTAAAGCTGATTGTTGAACCGATCTTCGAGGCGGATTTGGAGCCGAGTGCTTACGGCTACCGGCCGAAGCGGAGTGCGCAGGATGCGGTCCAGAAGGTGGATGAACTGCTGCATCAGGGCTACACGGATATCGTTGACGCGGATCTGTCCAAATACTTCGACACCATTCCACATTCCGAGCTGATGCAGTGTGTGGCTCGGAGAATCGTCGATAAGCATATGCTGCATCTGATCAAGATGTGGTTAAAAGTGCCGGTCGAGGAACGGGATGAGAAGGGGAATAAGCGGCTAACGGGCGGTAAGGACAATGATCGTGGCACTCCACAAGGTGGTGTGATCAGCCCCCTGCTCGCGAACCTGTACATGAACCGGATGTTGAAGGGATGGCGTCAGACCGGTCGGGCGGAGCAGTTTCGGGCGCGAATCGTGAACTACGCGGACGACTTCGTGATTCTCAGTCGCGGCAAAGCGGCCGAGGCACTGGGATGGACGCGCGGGGTGCTGGAGCGGTTGGAACTGACACTGAACGAGAAGAAGACGAGCCTCCGGAATGCGCGGCGGGAGCGATTCGATTTTCTGGGCTACACATTCGGGCCGCACTTCAGCGGGCGGACTGGCAGGGAGTACATCGGATACAGTCCCTCAAAGAAGAGCGCGAGCAAGATGAAGCGGAATGTGGGGGATTACCTGGCGCCCGGCAATAACCGCCCATGGGAGGAAGTGCGCGACCGGCTGAATCAGAAACTGAGAGGCTGGAAAGCATACTTCGAACTGGGGAGTACGGCGCGGGCGTATCGGGCGATCGATGAGTACGTTGAAGAGCGGGTACGTCATTTCCTGAGACGGCGGCACAAAGTGTCCTCGCAAGGCACTCGCCCGTTTTCCATGAAACAGGTGTACGG
>PMTR01000022.1 GCA_003167255.1 Bryobacterales bacterium | reverse complement strand
AGAATTTGAAGAGGTGTAATACTATTGCCGCTTCGTCAGGAGCACTTTGGCCTCCACGGGCTGGTTGTCGCGCAGCACTTTCACCAGCACTTCATCGCCCGGCTTCTTGGCCTGCAAGGCGTAGGTGAAATCGTAGAGGTTTTCGATCTTCTTGCCGTCGAATTCGATCATCACATCTCCGGCCTTGAAGCCGGCTTTGGCGGCGGGAGAGCCTTCGCGTACATCGGCGAACTTGACGCCCTTGGTTCCTTCGCCGAAATCCGGAATCGATCCGAACCACGGCCCGTAGCCGGAGCCCGAAGTGCCGCCCATGGGCGGGGTCTGGGGCGCCACATGCACGAACTCCGGGCGCACGGCGACGGCGCGCAGATCGTCGGCAACTTCCGCGACCAAGGTGAGCAGAAGGGCGGCATCGGGGGCGTCGATCTTGTCCCAGGTGTCGCTGGGCTTGTGGTAATCGGAGTGGAGTCCGGAGAAGAAAAACAGCACCGGCACCTGCCCGCTGGTGAACGACGTGTGATCGCTCGACCCAGATTCCGGGCCCTCCGAATAGTCCACCTTCAGGTGATACTTGGGCGCCACCTGCTCCAGCATCGGCCGCAGGCCGGTGCCGGTGGCCGCACCGCCGATATAGACCTTGCCGTCGCGAATGCGGCCGATCATATCCATATTGATCATGGCCACGGCCTTGGCCAGCGGCAGCTCGGGGTGCGCCACGTAGTAAGCCGACCCCAGCAGGCCCATTTCCTCGCCCGCGAACGACAAAAACAAAATACCTCGTTTTTGTTTTGGCTGCCTGGAATACCAGCGCGCCAGCTCGATGACGCCGGCGGTCCCCGACGCGTTATCGTCGGCGCCGGGGTGAATGGCCGTGACCGATGGCGTCAGGGAATACTGGCCGCCCATGCCAAGGTGGTCGTAGTGTGCCCCAATGATGACGTATTCGCCGGTTTCGCCGGGCACATAGGCGACCACATTGTGGACGGTCTTGACCACGCGTGCGATATCCACGCCGGCATCCACTTGAAGCGCGTCGGGGAAGGCGAACGACTGCGGCCTGAGGTCCTTATCGATAGCCGCTTCCACTGCGGTGAGGCTCTTGCCGGCCTCCTGAAACCAGGCGTCGATGCGCTCTTCCTTGACCTGCAGGATGGCGATTCCGGCATCCAGCGGCCCCGCCGTGGAACCGAATTTCTGCATTTCCCACGGCTCGTTGGGATGGGCGGCGCGGTCGTCAATCAGGATCAGACCGGCGGCGCCGTGCATTTTGGCGTTGGCGGCCTTGTTGACGAACTGGGCGTGCGGCGTGAGCATCTTTCCGGCGAATATACTGTGTTCATCGTTTTCTTGAGGTTCATGCCGCATCACCAACACAAATTTGCCCTTAACATCCAAGCCGGCATAGTCGTCGTAATGGTATTCCGGGGCGGTAATCCCGTAGCCGGCGAAGACCACGGCAGCGCTCACCTTGACCGTAGAAGAGTAATTGAAGGGCACGAAATCTTCCGGTAACCGCAGCGTAGTGACGCGGCCATGGTCGCGGAAATCGAAGTGGTTTTGCTTGCCGAGCGTGGCATCGGTGGTCACCGGGAAAGCCTGCAGAAAAGTGTTGCCCGCGACCGGCTTCAAACCGAACTCGCGGAACTTGCCGGCGATGAACGCGGCCGCCTTTTCGAGTTCCGGACTGCCCGTGGCGCGTCCCTTTAACTCCGGCGAGGCCAGAAACTTGACGTCGTTTAGATAAAGATTTGGATCAATCTTGGCGTCGGCGCCATAAGCCAACGGCGCTACGCACAAAACCAGCCACAGGAGCCGGCTCTTATAGGAACTCATGGGTGTTCGATTCGTTACCAATCAGTTCTTCTTAACTACCGGCGCGCCGGTTTTCGGAAGGCCCGGCACGTTGAGCTGCAAATCGCAGCCGCAGTCTTCACCGGCGTTCTTGGCGACCTTCTGGTATTCGATTTCGTTGTCGATGGTGGCCTTCAGGTCGGGCCACGTCATGGAAGTCTGAACCCGCCGCCCATTGATGAAAAGAGTGGGAGTGGATTCGATCTGCAAGGCCCGGCCTTCTTCCTGTTCGGCATCGACTTCCTTTTCGGTAGCCTTGGTGTCCATGCACTGGCCGAGTTGCAGGGAATCGATGTCCTTGCGGTCCTTGGCCCAGATGGTGACGATCTCTTTCAGGTTTTCGGGAGTGATGGATTCCTGGTGTCCGAAAACCCAATCGTGATATTCCCAAAACGAACCCGGATCCTGCCGGAAGACGCAGCGTCCGCCGATGGCCGCGGCCTTAGCCCAGGGATGCAACTGCTCGAGCGGGAAGTCGATGAAATAGAGGCGCACCTGGGTGGGATAATTCGCCACCAGATTCTGCCGCAGCATCTGCGCTTCGGCCTTGCAGTGGGGGCACTGGAGATCACTGAAGACCACCAGCACAACAGTGGCGCCGGGCGTCCCGAGGCTGGGCTGGAACTGGGTCTTGAGGCGGTCGAGATCCTTCTTGAAAGGGTTGAGATTAATGTCGTAAATGTTGCCCTGGAGGATCTTGCCTTCTTTCGAAACGTAGATGGTCACGTCCTGCGAGGCCTGTCCCTGAATGATCTTGACCACGACTTCCTGGAAGCCGGGCAAGTCCGCCGCGAGCTTCGGGTCGCCCACGGTCAAGCCGAGGGCGGGCGGCAGCACCCACAGGTGCCGCACATAGGTTTCCACTTCCGCTTTATTGAAAACCCATTTCTTTTCGCTCTGCGCGGTGCTGGCCGCAACCAGCATGAGCACGGCCGCAATGGTGGCAAACAGCGATCTGGACATTATGTATATTGTAGTCGAAGAGGCTGGGGGCACAACCGAGGGTGGTGTCTGCCCCCCAACAGAGCGGGCGAGCATCGCGGCCCGTTCCACGACAAGGGACCGGGAAAACGCCCGCGCAGCAGCCTAAACCTAAATGAACCAAATCGCCACCACCACTCCCAGCGTGATGGCAACATCGGCGAGATTGAAACTGGGCCACCAGCCCAAGTCCAGGAAGTCAACCACGGCGCCACGCCGCAAGCGGTCGTAAAGGTTGCTTGCGGCGCCCGCCAACGCCGCACCCAGCGCCATTTGCGCCGCCGGCCGCTGGAACACGTATCCCGAACGCACGCCCAAAACCACCACGGCCAGTACCGCTCCCCAAAGCAACAGCACCGCGGTTCGGCTGTGCATCGGCCCACGGGATGGGAACCGCGTGACCGTGAGCCGGATCCGAAGGCAAGGTCCCAGCGTCGCCGGCGGTCTCGTGCCCAGGTGGCTCGCGGCCATCGCCTTGGTGACTTGGTCCGCGACGAGTACAAATCCGGCAAACAGGAGTGGCTGAACGGTCACGGCGTTTCGACTGGTCTAAATGTTAAAGAAAGCGTTGATAACGTGTTGTCTAAGCGTGCTTTCGTCCAGAACTCTGTTATAGATTGCAACATCGCCGATCAATCCCTGGAAGGGATACAGAGACGTCGGACCGGAGAAAGGCGCAAATAGTGGACCCTGGAAGGTAAGGCCGATGCTCAGAAGCTTGGAGGCTTCCAGATCGGCGACCGGAGTCAATTCGTACGTTGTATAGTCGATATCCTGGTTCGGAGTATATACGTACAAGAATGCCTGGCCCTGTGTCTGGCTGAAGGTGACCGCGAGATATGTGGGTTCGGGCTGCACGATCGGTCCCGGGTTCGTCACGGGATTTCCAGGAGAATCGACATAAGGCTTGGGGGAGAGCCGCTGGAAGCCGCCTTGCCCGGCCCCCATCCAAAACTGCCACATGTATGGCGAGGCCGGGTTGTTGGGGTCGTCCGGGCCCGCGTAGATCCCGAAACCGGCGTTCTTCTGCTGCGGTGGAGGCTGGTTGGGAATGGGGATGAATTCGGCTGACTCCAGAGCGCAGAAATAGTTCCCCAATGCGAACGCCACGTCCCATTCGGGTAGCAGCAGCATTTCCACGGTGAATTCGGGCAAGTTATCGAGCGGCGCAACATTGGTCGGCACTGAAACATATCCGCCGTTGAACCTGATGGCGCGGGAATCGGTGTCGGTTTGCTCAAGCAGCGAATCGGTAGCGTCAAGAACGTAACCAGGCGCGATCCCCGCCGTAGAACGCCAGTTGGGATCGCCCGCGTCGAACGGCGCGAACCCGATCGTGCCGTCCGGCGTTCCGGCCGCATTCTTGGCGACAGTGGTTATTGGTAACTCCTGCAGGCGAAAGAAGGCAACGGGAGCGTCTGCAGTCACGGTTATGTTATACGGGTCGGGCGCGTCCGTGATAGAAGCACCGCACCCCACAAAGCGAAAGAGCAACAGCACCGCCAAGACTGCAATTGGCGTGAGCAGCAAATACCAATCCGTCATACCGACTCTCCCTTCGACTCAAACTTAACCACCCACACAGCGCCCAGCCGCCCAAGGACAGCCGCAAGAATAACTTCACATTGGCTGACCGGCAGATGTGGCGCACGCACTCTTGCGTGCCGCGTCGACACTCGTGTCGACGCCTCGCGGGCGGTGCGCGACAACAACTGCGAAGTTATTATTGCGTGAACCCTAAGAGCTCGTTCCGAAACAACCATTCCAAACGCTCCCTCACGGTCGCGGCTCCGATGCGCATTCAGAGCCGCGACCGTAAGGGAGCGCCCGCGGGCCACTGAATCGGTTATTTCCTGACAAGCCCCAAGGCGCCAGCGAGCGCACTGACAGTGAGCCATGAAACCGACGCTGGCGCCGGGCACAAATCCGGCAAACAGGAGTGGCTGAACGGTCACGGCGTCACTGGAGTTCATTTTTCAGGTTCGGCGGCGGCCCGATCGGTTTGGAAGTCGCGCACGGCTGCTCCTGGCAGGGCGGCGCGGGCGGCTTCGGCGGGCAGCACTTCTCTATCTCCTGCCGCAACGCCCGCTCCCGTTCCAGCGCCAGCGCTGCCTCGGCGTGCGCCGACGCATACATTCCCGCCAATCCAGTGGTGTTCTTCTGGATGATGGTCTGCAGCGCCGTCTGCAGGTAAGACTGATTGACCAGGTCGCACGTGTTTTTCGCGATCTTCTCCAGAATGCAGATGATCGTGTCGTTTTGCAGATCGTTGTGATACAGCGCCTGGTTGGTGTACGTTGTGAGCGCGATCAATTGGCTGAAGTTCGTGGCAAGAATGCTTGCCACTTGTTCCTCCGCCGCTTGCACTGCGTCCGTGGACGCTTTAACGGCATCCAGCTTGGTCGCGATGTCGGTTAAATGCCCGTTCGCGGCTACCAGTTGATTGAAGATGTCAGTTGCGGATGGCATCGGTTCTCTCCTTTTCGACTTCACTAGACTTGACTATTTGTTATGGAAGGCATTTATAACGTGGTTTCTCAGCGTGCTGTCGTCCAGCACACTGTCATAGATTGCAACCTCGCCGATCAGTCCCTCGAAGGGATACAGGGGGGTCGCGCCGAGGAAGGGCGGATATAGTGGACCCTGGGGAGCAATGCCTATGGACAGAGTGTTCGCGGCTTGCTGATATGGGAGCGGATTTAATGCGTAGGTTGTATAGTCGATGTCCCGATTCTCAGTGTACACATACAGAAATGCCTGGCCTTGTGATTCACTGTAGGTAAAGGCGAGGTATGTGGGCTCCGCCGTCACGTTCGGTCCCGGATTGGACACAGGATTTCCCGGCACATCGACATAGGGCATGGGGAAGAACCGCTCGAAGCCGTCTTCTCCGACACCCAACCAAACCTGCCAGAAATACGGTGAGGCCGGGTCGCCGGCGTTGTCCGGGCCGGCATAGATCCCGAAACCGGCGTTTTTCTGCTGCGGCGCCTGGGCGTTAACCGGAACGAAATCGGCCGACTCCAGAACGCAATAGTAATTACCCAATCCGGATATCAGGTCCCATTCGGGGTGCACCAGCACCTCCACGGTGAATTCGGTAAGATTATTGAGCGGCGGAACGCTGGCCGACACTTGAACGGATCCTCCGCGGAATCTGATGGCGCAGTTCGCTGCACTATTGTCGGTTTCGATCAGCAGCGGATCGGTGACGCCCAGATCGAGACCGGGCTGGGCCACCCCCGTCGAATGCCAATTGGGATCCCCTGCGTCGATCGGCGGGGGAGTCGGGTCGATGATACCGTCCGGCGTTCCCATCTCATTCTTGGCGACAGTGGCTCCCGGCGTCTCCCGCAGGAGAAAAAAGGCAACGGGTCCGTCGTTTTCTATGGTCTTTATATAGTTATAGGGCCCGAGCGGCAGTGAAAAACCGCACCCCACAAAGCGAAAGAGCAACAGCACCGCCAACACTGCAATTGGCGTGAGTAGCAAATACCAATCCGTCATACCGACTCTCCCTTCGACTCAAACTTAACCACCCACACGGTGCCCAGCCGCTTCACATTGGCTGGCCGGCGGATGTGGCGCACGCACTCGTGCGTGCCGCGTCGACACTCGTGTCGACGCCTCGCGGGCGGTGCGCCACCACAGCAACTGCGAAGTTATTATTGCGTCACTCGAGCACATTCAGGTTCGGCGGCGGCCCGATCGGTTTGGAAGTCGCGCACGGCTGCTCCTGGCAGGGCGGCGTGGGCGGTTTCGGCGGGCAGCACTTCTCTATCTCCTGCCGCAGCGCCCGCTCCCGCTCCAGCGCCAGCGCTGCCTCGGCGTGCGCCGACGCATACATCCCCGCCAACCCGGTGGTGTTCTTCTGGATGATCGTCTGCAGCGCTGTCTGCAGATGGGATTGGTTTACCAGGTCACACGTGTTTTTCGCGATCTTCTCCAGAATGCAGATGATCGTGTCGTTCTGCTGATCGTTGTGATACAGCGCCTGGTTGGTATACGCCGTGAGCGTGATCAATTGGCTGAAGTTCGTCGCAAGAATGCTTGCCACTTGCTCCTCCGCCGCTTGCACTGCGTCCGTGGACGCCTTAACGGCATCCAGCTTGGTCGCGATGTCGGTTAAGTGCCCGTTCGCGGCTACCAGTTGATTGAAGATGTCAGTTGCGGATGGCATCGGTTCTCTCCTTTTCGATTTGACTAAATGTTATAGAAGGCATATATAACGTGGTCTCTCAGCGTGCTTTCGTCCAGCACTTTGTCATAGATTGCAACATTGCCGATCAAGCCCTCGAAGGGATACAGGGGGGTCGCGCCCAGGAAGGGCGGAAACAGCGGACCCTGGGGAGCAATGCCTATGGACAGGGCGTTCGAGGCTTGCAGATAAGGGAGCGGATTCAGCGCGTACGTTGTATAGTCGATATCCCGATTCGGAGTATATATATACAGAAATGCCTGACCCTGGGTTTGGCTGAAGGTAAAGGCGAGATATGTGGGCTCCGCCGTCACGTTCGGTCCCGGATTTGACACAGGATTGCCCGGCACATCGACATAGGGCATGGGGAAGACCCGCTCGAAACCGTCTTCTCCGACACCCAACCAGACCTGCCAGAAATACTGTGAGGCCGGGTCGCCGGGGTCATCGGGGCCGGCATAGATCCCGAAACCGGCGTTCTTCTGCTGGGGTGGGGGCTGGGCGCCAACCTGGACGAAATCGGCCGACTCCAGAACGCAGTAGTAATTACCCAATCCGGATATCAGGTCCCATTCGGGGTGCACCAGCACCTCCACGGTGAATTCGGTAAGATTATTGAGCGGCGGAACGCTGGCCGACACTTGAACGGATCCTCCGCGGAATCTGATGGCCGCAACACTAGGTTCGGTCTGGATCAGCGGCGGATCGGTGACGCCGAAATCGAGACCGGGCCGGTCCACCTCCGTAGAATGCCAACTGGGATGCCCTGCGTCGATCGCCGGGGGAGTCGAGTCGATGACACCGTCCGGCGTTCCCATCTCATTGCTGGCGACCGTGGCTCCCGGCGTCTCCCGCAAGAGAAAGAAGACAACCGGTGTGACATCTTCGATGATCTCCGCATAGGTTGCCGAAGACGCCTGGAAAGTGCACCCCACAAAGCGAAAGAGCAACAGCACCGCCAACACGGCAATTGGCGCGAACAGGAAATACCAATCCGTCATCCCGACTCTCCCTTCGGCACAAACTTAACCATTTGCAGGAGCGGCCCCGATCCGCGAAACCCACAGGAAAAGAAATACAGTCGCGGCAAGCGCCATCAGCGCTACCGAGATGCTCCGATTCAGGCTCCAGCGTCCGGCCCGGTCAACGGTCTCGCGGGTCGGCTCCAGCATCCAGCGTCCGGCCGCATAAGCTGCCAGCGCGCAAAGGAACAGTGCACCGTCAAACCGAAGCCGGCTCGCCACCTGGACGGAACCGAGTAGCACAACTCCGGCCAGCCCGGCCTCGAATAACTGCGCCGGCAAACGGCGGCGCCATACGCCCCGTGCACCGGGCAGGCGAAAGGCGAGGAAACTCTCTGAGGGCCGGCCCGCGCAACAGCCATGCAGCAGACAGCCAGCCCTGGTAAAGACCATCCCAATCAGGAGGGCGATGGAGGCCGCGTCCCAGAAGGCCAAAGAAGGGATCTCGAGCGCCCGAAGTAACGGCAGGGAGGCCAGGAACGAGACGATCAGTCCCCCGTAGAGCGCGGCGCCACCGCCGGCGCGCTGCCAGATCAGCCTCGGCTGATGCCGATAGAGTTCCCAATGGAATGCGACAAATAGCAGCCTCGCCCCTACCAGCGACGGAAGAAACAGCAGGAGCATGGCCGCGAACGCCCTGGGCGCGGCAATGCCGTGGATCTCAGCCCAACGCGTAGCGCCGATTATACCGAAGACTGCTCCGGCACAAAGCATAGCCGGGTAGGCGTGAACCGCGATTGCCGGCCGTTGAACGAGGACACTGGCGGTAAGGCGACCCTGGTGGGTGACTGCGTCCTGCAATTGCTCTACCCCTCCGACTCTCAGACCTGAACTGCCGTTGCCCAAGGTGCCGGGGATCGGATTCATGCCGACCACCAGACAAAATCGATGCCGTTAGTATATTACGCCGTATCGCCAATGGCAAATTTCACGCCAAATCACGCCAAATCACTTCAACTTCGCCATTGCCCCCAACCTACTTCTTTCTCGGCGGCGGGACCTGGGTGGTGGGCTTCTTCACGACCTTCTTGAGTTCGTTGGCCATGTTCTCCAGGTCGGCACGCTCAGAGTCGTAAACGGGGTTGGGCGGGTCCAGAATCTTGATGGCCCGCTCATAGATTGGCAGGGCTTCGGCCAGTTTGCCTTCTTCCATGCGCTGGGAGGCTTCACCGGACAGGCCATCCGCCAACTGGAACGCGCGGATGGCATTGGCTCGCGTGGTGGCCTCTTCGGCCTGGTCCCATTTTTTCTGAGCCCCATAGAAGATCGCAATCTTGTCGTACGCCATGGCCACCATGGGATGAGTTTCGCTACCCACCGAAGCCTTCCACAAGTCCAGAAGCCGCAGATAGAGCGGCTCGGCGGCGGCGTACTTCTTCTGCCCGAACAAGGCGTAGCCCAGTCCATCGACGGTGGCGATGAGGTCGGCATGCTTCTTGCCGTAGAGCGTCTCACGGATCACCAGCGCGTGGCGGTAGGTTGCCTCGGCATCTGCGTAGGCGCGCGAAGCGATCTGCAAACCGCCCAGGCGATCGAGGTCGTAGACCAGCGAAGGGTCGAGCGGCCCGAGAATTCTGGCGCGGAGATCCAGCGCATTGTTGAACGAGGAGATGGCAGCCTCTTTGTTCCCCTTTTCGGCGTGGATCTGGCCCACGCGGCTGAGATCGTCGGCAATCGCGATGCTTTCGAGGCCGGCCGCCATCCGGTGCAACGTCAGGACGCGGCTCATCACCCCTAGCGCCTTGTCGAAATCCTTCATGGCCCGCGCGAAGCCCACTGAGAGCAGAACGTCGTCGACGATCTTGGGATCGTTCATGCCGAGGTTCTGTTCGCGCCAGGAGATGGCCAGTTGGAGGAAGTCGTCGGCGTCGGCAAATTCACCGGCGGCGGCGCGCGCCGAAACCAGGCGCTTGAGGATGTCGTAGCGAACCGGATCGTCCATCGGACCCATGCGGACGATATCCCAGGCCTGCTGGAAGCTCTGGCGGGCGGCTTCGTAATCGCCCTTCATGTAGCTGGCGTGGCCGGTCTTGATGAGGTCGGGGATGGCCGGAAGCGGCGGCGTGGTTTGGTCCTGGGCTATCAGGCAGGTGGCTGCCATCAGAAGGAAGAGAGCGATGCGCGGCATATATGTGATTTAGTACTAATTCATTAGCGTTGTCAAGCCACGCGGGCCGGCGGGGAACTTTGGGAACTAATTGGTCCGCGCCCCGGAATCAATATATCCTGGAGTCTGCATGAAAATCCCCGGTGTGCTTTTGGTGTGCGCTCTCGCCCTGCCCGTTCTCGGCGACGAGGGTATGTGGCTTTTCAACGAGTTTCCTAAAGACGCGGTCAAGAAGGCCTACAGCTTCGAAGTGACCGACGCGTTTCTGGAAAGCATGCGGCTGGCCACCTTGCGGATCGGCGGTTCTTCCGGCTCATTCGTATCGGCGGGCGGGTTGGTGCTGACGAACCGCGAGGCCGTGGCGAACTGCGTAGCCAAGCTCGGCACGCCGGAGCACGATTATGTCAAGGATGGGTTCTACGCGCCAGCCGGCTCGGACGAGCGAGCCTGCGCGGGCCTCGAAGCTAGCGTCCTGGTGAGCCTGGAAGACGTCACCAGCCAAATCAAAGAGCCGGTGAAGGAAGCGCCCAAAAACGCCAAGGCCGCGGCTGTGGCCGAGAAAGCCGCCGACACGCTGGCCAAACGCAACGCCGCAATCGCGCGGGTGGAAAAGGCCTGCGCGGAAAAAGCCGGGGACGTCTGCACGGTAGTGGCGCTATCTTCGGGCGAACGTTACCACCTTTACCACTACAAGAACTATACCGATCTGCGGCTGGTGTTCGCGCCCGAGAACGCGATGGCCTTTTTCGGCGGCGACGCCGCCACCTTCACCTATCAGCGGTATGAACTGGACATCGCTTTTCTGCGCGCCTATGAGAACGGCAAGCCGGCCGCCACCCCGCACTTCCTGAAATGGAGCGCCGAGGGCGTGAAGGATACCGACCTGCTCTTCGTGGCCGGGAACCCCGCGGCCACTTCGCGGCTGGACACCAGCGCGCAACTGACCTTCTACCGGGATACGGCCGTGCCCGTGGCGGCCCAGCGGCTGGCGGCGCGCATCGACATGCTGCGCAATTTCACGCCCAAGACCGACGAGAGCCGACGCGTCGCGGAAGCGGCGCTTTCCTCGCTCGGGCTGAATTACAAGTCCACCGCCGGACTGCTGATCGGCCTGCGCGATGAGCGCCTGCTGATCCGCAAGGTGAATTTCGAGAAGCGCCTGCGCAACGCCGTGGAACACGATCCCAAACTGGGAACCGAAGGCGGCAAGGTGTGGGACGAAGTGGCCGCCGCTTACAAGACCTGGACGCCGTTCGAGCGGCCCTACCAGATTCTGGAACAGCCGGCCGCGCAAGGCTCGGCGCTTTTCCGCATCGCGCGCCAGGTGCTGCGGTTGAGCGAAGAGCGCGCCAAACCGAGCGAGCAGCGCCTGCCGGAATACCGCGACACCGCGCTCGCTTCGCTCGAGCTGGCGCTTTACTCCCCCGCCCCCATCGACGACGCGCTGGAGACCGCCCTGCTCACTCAGTATCTGGAAGAGCTCAAAGCGCTCGGTGAAAAAGAGGTTCCGCTCAAAGCCATCCTGGGCTCCAAAACGCCGGCGCAAATGGCCGCGGAGTTCGTGACCTCGAGCAAGCTGAAAGACGTGGCGGAACGAAAGCGGCTGGCCGGCGACAAAGCTGCCGCCATGCAATCCGACGACGGCATGCTGCGGCTGGTCCGCGCGCTGGACGAACCGGCCCGCAAGCTGCTCAAGAAACATCAGGAAACCATCGAGGCGCTGGCCGCCTCGGCATCGGAGAAGATTGCGCAATACCGTTTCCGCATCTGGGGCCCGGCGGATTATCCCGACGCCACCTCCACGCCGCGTGTGACCTTCGGGGCGGTGAAGGCCTATCACGACCGCACCGAATCTTCCGTGGTCTTCGCCACCACCTTCGGCGGCCTCTTTCACCTGGCCGGTCCGAAGGAGCCCTTCAAACTGCCGCAGCGATGGGTGGACGCCAAAGCGCAGCTCGACCTGATCGCGCCCTTCGATTTCGTGAGCACCTGCGATATTTCCGCGGGCAATTCCGGCAGCGCCACCGTGAACCGCAAAGGCGAACTGGTGGGCATGGTCTTCGACGCCAACCTGGAAGCTCTGCCGTCCACCTATATGTATACCGACGATCTGGCGCGCGCCGTGCACGTGGCATCGCAGGGCATCGCCGAGGCGCTCGATACGGTCTACAAAGCCACGGGCCTGCTCAAAGAGCTGGGCGTCCCCGAGCGCAAGAAGAACGGCACCGAGTAAACGTGGGGCAGACCCCAGGGCAGACCCCCTGGTCTACGGTCGGCCCCCCGGCCGACCTACTTGCCATTGAATGAGGTTGCATTCGTTGTGGGATCGCGGGTCCAGGGGACCCGCGCGGACCTGGGGTCCGCCCCCCAAAGGCTAAAGTTCCGCCGCCGTTCCGCCGATTTGGTATGCATGTTTGAATGGAACAATCGATATAGCGTTCAAATCGGCAGCATCGACGCTCAGCACCAAACTCTGTTTGGCCTCGCGGAGGAACTGCATACCGCCATGTCAGCGGGCCGCGGGAAGACTGTGCTTTCCCCGATTCTGGACCGCCTGGTGCAATACACCATGGTCCATTTCGCGGACGAAGAGCGGCTGATGCGTCTCCACGATTATCCCGGCTTGGCCGCCCATCAGGCGCAACATGAGGCGCTCACCCAACAGGTGCAGCAGTTTCAGGCCGAATTCAATGCGGGAAAGACAACCATAACCGTCCAACTGATGATTTTCCTGAAGGACTGGCTGACAGGCCACATCGCCGCATCAGACCAGAAATACGCCCCTATGCTGAAGGAAAAACTGGTGGCATAGGGTATTGCAGCAGCTCAGTCTCTTCGATCATGGCGGGGATTTCGTTGCCGCGTGGCGCACGCACTCGTGCGCAATGCCATTTAGTTTTTCCAATACGAACATCTGCACACCTTGTATTACACCATTGCCAATTCTTCGCAGCCCGCGACGATTTTGGCGGGGCCCGAGTCCGTAGGACGAAAGAAAATAGCCCAGCGCGTCAGCGCTGGGAATAGGTGAAAGACACAGGGAGCCCCGGAACGGGGCGAAAGGGTTTCTACAGCGGCGCTTCTTTCGCCCCGTTCCGGGGCTGGTCAATTGGCTACGGGGACCCACGGCTCA
>PMTR01000198.1 GCA_003167255.1 Bryobacterales bacterium | reverse complement strand
CAGCGCCCGGCGGTTCCGAGCATAATTCACCGATGAGGCACTCCCCTGGTTTATTCCTCCTGGTGGCGGCGGCGTTCGTGGCAGCGGCGCCTGCGGTAGCACAGACGGGCTTTCCCTTTCAGGATGAAGGTCTGCACTATACCGTCAACTGGCCGAGCGGTCTCAGTCTGGGCGACGCTACGCTCTCGGCGCACCACACCGCCAACGGTTGGGATTTCGAAATCGGTTTGGATGCGGCCGTCCCCGGTTTCGCCATCCGGGACAAATTCAAGTCCTCGGCCACCGTTGCGCTCTGTTCCACCGAGCTCAGCCGCGACATCAGCCAGGGCGGCAAGAAGGTGAAGGAGAAGACCACCTTCGACCAGGAGAAAGGCACGGCCCACCGGGCGACCGAATATCCGGCCGACGGCGGGACCAGCGACTTCAATATTTCCACCTGCGCGCGCGACGCCATCGCGTACGTCTACTTCAGCCGCAAAGAGCTGGGGCAGGGCAGGGTGCCTCCGGCGCAACAGAGCTACTTCGGCTCGGCGTATTCGGTGCGCATGGAATACACGGGCGCGCAGACCATCACGGTGGGCGACAAGAAAGAAGTCACGGACCACCTGATGGTTTCGGTGAAGGGTCCAAAGGCCGATTTCACGGTAGAGGTTTTCTACGCGCGCGACGCGGCGCGAACGCCGCTCCTGATCAAGATTCCGCAGGCCGTGGGAACCTTGTCGATGGAGTTGGTGCGCTGAAATGCGCGCAGCCTTTTTCTCCCCGCTGCCGCCGGCGCGCAGCGGGATCGCAGACTATTCCGAAGCGCTGATCGAATCGCTGCGGCCCCTGGCGGACCTGGAGGTATTTGCGCGCGCGGAAGATGCGTTCGACCCCTCGCGTTTCGATATCGCGCTTTACCAGGTGGGCAACAACCAGTATCACGATTTCGTGTACGAGACCGCGCTGCGACATCCGGGCGTGGTGGTGATGCACGAATCGAACCTGCACCACCTGATCTCAGACCTCACCATCCGGCGCGACGATTGGGACGGCTACGTGCGCGAGTGCGAGTACAACGGTGGGGCCGCGGCGGGCGCCTATGCCGAGCGGGTGCGCAAACTGGAAGTTGGTCCGGATTACGAAGGCTTGCCCATGACGCGGCGGCTGCTGGAACGGGCGCGCGGGGTGGTGGTGCACAGCCGCCACATGGAACGGGAAGTGCGAGCCGCGGGATTCACGGGGCCGGTGGCGGTGATTCCGCACGGCGCCTGGATTCCCGACGCCGATCGCAACGCCTGGCGCCAGAAACTCGGCCTCGACGAAATCACGCCGCTGATCGGGATCTTCGGATACTTGAAACCGTATAAGCGCATCGCGGAATCGCTGCGCGCGTTCCGGCGCCTGGTGCGCCTGGCGCCGCAGGCGCGGATGATCCTGGTGGGTGAGCCGCATGCGGAGTTTCCGCTGGCGGCGATGATTCGCACCATGGGTCTTTCGGCCAACGTGCGGGTGCTGGGGTTCGCTCCGATCGAGGATTTCGTCGGCTATCTGGGCGCATGCGACATCGTGCTCAACCTGCGGTATCCCACGGTGGGAGAAAGTTCCGGCACGCTGCTGCGGTCGCTCGGCCTGGGCAAGGCGGTGATGGTTTCCGACGTGGGATCGTTCCAGGAATTTCCGGAGGACGTGTGCCTCAAGGTTCCGGTGGGAGAGGGCGAGGAAGATCTCATCTTCGAATACATGAACCTGCTGGTGTCGCGTCCGGAAGTGGCGCAGGCGCTGGGCGCGAATGCCCGCGATTACGTGGCGCGGGAATGCAACTGGGGCGCGGTGGCGCGGCAGTACGCGGCATTTCTGGAAGCCGTGGTGGAAGGCAAGGAATACCGCGGGGCGGAACAACGGCCCGCTCCGGAGCAAGCCGCGCCGGCCGCGGAGTTGCCCGAGGTGGAGCAGTATCTGCGCGGCTGGGCGGTGGATGAAGCGTCGCGCAACTATCTGGACACGCACCGGACGCGCCTGGTGAGAACGCTCGAGATCACGCCGGCGGGCGGCCCCGAGGATCGCATCCTCGAAATGGGCGCGTACCTTCAGGTCACGCCGGCCCTTCACAACAAACTCGGGTACGGCGAAGTGCGCGGCTGCTACTACGGGCCGGCGGGCCGCATCGACCATCGCACCGTCACTTCCGCGGACGGCGAGCGATTCACCTGCGAGATCGACCACTTCGACGCCGAAAAAGACCGCTTCCCTTATCCCGACGAACATTTCTCCACGGTGCTGTGCTGCGAGCTGATCGAGCACCTGTTCGAAGATCCGATGCACCTGATGTCGGAGGTCAACCGGATTCTGAAGCCGGGCGGGCACCTGGTGCTCACCACTCCCAACGTGGCGGCGCTGCGCGGCATCTCCGCCATTCTGCTGGGCTATCACCCCGGATTCTTTCACGCGTACATCAGGCCGGCCGCGGAATCGGGCGAGGTGGATGCGCGGCACAACCGCGAGTACACGGCGCGTGAAATCCACCGGCTGCTGGATACTTCGGGTTTCGCGGTGGCACGACTCGAGACGGGCGAGTTCCGCGACCTGCCGCATCCGGAATTCGGCTGGGTGACGCACCTGCTGCGCCGCTATCGGCTGGAGACGGAGCTGCGCGGCGACGGCATCTACGCTTTAGGACGGAAGACCGGGCTGGTGAAGGAACGCTACCCCGGATGGCTGTATTCATGAGCATAGCCTGGCTCAATCCGCAGGCGGCGCTGGACGCCGCCACAAGCACGGTGCGCGCCGAATTCGAGATCCGCAACCTTACGGAAGAGACCTGGCGCGCGGCTGACGGTTTCGGCATCGGCTACCACCTCTTCGACCGCGCCAGCGGCACGCTGATTGTGGATGGCGCGCGCGTGCGGCTGGAGCGCGACGTTGAGCCCGGCGGCGAGGCGCACGTGCGGATGGAGTTCGAACTGCCCGCGGAAGACGGGGAGTATCAGACTGTGATCTCGCCCATGCGCGAAGACGTCTGCTGGTACTACGACCGCGGCTGGCCGTTCCTGCTGGTAGAGACGACCACGAAGGATGGTGTCGCGGCACTCCACCGGACGCGCGTGACGGAGAAGCAGGCGTTGCGCCGCGAGCGCGAACTGCGCGGGGTGGGCCACGCCTTTGTCTACCCGGTGCTGACCATCTGGCGCAATCGAGCGCTGATCCGCGTGATGGCGAAGCGCGACATCATGGGGCGGTACAAGGGCTCGTTCGGCGGCGCGTTCTGGACCATCATCAACCCCCTGCTGTTGATGCTGACGTATTTCTTCGTCTTCGGAGTGGTGATTCGCGACCCAAGCCGCAGCCGCTCCGAGTTCGCGCTCTACTTCCTGGCCGGTATGTTGCCGTGGCTGCCCTTCAGCGAAGCCGCCGGACGGTCTCCGGGTGTTATTCTGGAAAATCGCAACTTGATTAAGAAGCTGGTGTTCCCGGTGGACACGCTGCCGGTGAACCTGGTGGCGTCAGGGCTGGTTACGGAACTGTTTGCAGTGGCGCTTTATTGCGCGTTTCTGTTGGCGCTGCGGCACAGTATTCCGATGACGGTGATTTGGCTGCCTGTGCTGCTGATCCCGCAGATCCTCTTCACTACCGGCGTGAGCTGGTTTTTGGCGGGCTTGGGCGCTTATGTAAAGGACCTGGGGCAGATGATCGGGTTCGTGCTGACGATCTGGTTCTTCATGACGCCGATTTGTTACCCGGAGAATCAAATGCTGGCCAAGGCTCCGATACTGGCAAAGAACCCGATGTATGTGTTGGTGAGAGCGTATCGCTCCATTTTCCTGGAGAATCAACACCCGGCATTCGGCGCGTTATGGAAGTTTTCGTTGCTGGCCGTGGTGGTCTTCGTGCTTGGCCACGCGTGGTTTTATAAACTGAGAAAGTCCTTCGCGGACATGATCTAGCGGGTCACCGGCAAATTGCTTCACAAAATCACACTCGCATTGGTTGCGTTTGGAGCGCCGGGCATCTTTCTCCTCAGCTTGATCGATTCGCTGGGGGTTCCGCTACCCGCTGCCACGGACTACTGGATGTTGACGGTCGCTGTCGACGCACCACAGCGGGCCTACTTGATCGCGCTGATGGCGGTGATTGGTTCTTCAGTTGGAAGCATTGCACTATTCCTGGCGGCGCGCCACGGCCGCAAGTTTTTCACTAAAGGCGAGCTCACATCAGCCAGGGGACAGAAATTCCAGCAGTGGTTTGATCGCTACGGGTTGCTGACGGTTTTTGTCCCCGCCGTGACCCCCATCGTTCCGCTACCCTTGAAGGTGTTCGTGGTTTCGGCGGGCGCTCTGCGCACACGGACCAGCCGGTTTCTGGTGGTGCTGCTGGCGGCGCGAATCATCCGCTATTTCGGCGAAGCCTACCTGGGCGTACAGTTAGGGAAGGACGTAGAGCCATTTCTGCGGCGCAACGGCTGGCCGCTGGGCGGCGCCGTCCTGGCGATGGCTCTGGGCCTGTACTGGGTGATGCGCCTGAGCGAGCGCCGGCGCGAACCGGAGATATAGGGCATGCCCAAACGCATCGCGATTGTGGAAGATGAAGCGGAGCTGGCGTCGCTCATCGACTACAATCTGACGCGACACGGCTATGAGACGCAGGTGCTCAACGGCTCGAAGGGAACGCTGAAGGCGCTTGAGCAATGCAGGCCGGACCTGGTGGTGCTCGACGTGATGCTGCCCGACACGGACGGTTTCGAATTATGCCGGCAGATCCGCCAATCGGCGGTGCTGTCGCGGACGCCGGTGCTGTTCCTGACGGCGCGGTCGGACGAAGTGGACCGCGTGCTGGGGCTCGAGATCGGCGGCGACGATTACATGACCAAACCCTTCAGCCCGCGCGAGCTAATCGCGCGTGTGAAGGCGCATCTGCGGCGGGAGGACATGGACGTGGAGCCGGCCGCCATGGAGATTGGGCCTTTCCGCCTGGACCGTACGGGGCGCCGCGTGTTTCTGGCGGGGCGCGAGCTTGCGCTGACCTCCACCGAATTCAACCTGTTGGAATTCTTCGTGACGCATCCGGGCCGGGCCTACAGCCGCGACCAACTGTTGGAATCGGTATGGGGCGAGATGCGCAACGTCACGCCGCGAACCGTGGACGTGCACGTGCGGCGGCTGCGCGAGCAGATTGAAGAGCAGGCCGAAAACCCGCGCTATCTCACCACGGTGCGCGGTTTCGGCTATCGCTTCGAGGACCCGGCGTGACCGGCAAGATTTTTCTCAAGCTGATCGCCGGCGTGTTTTGCCTGCTGCTGCTGGCGCTGGTGGCGGTGGATACGTTCGCCACCAACGTGGCCAAGGATGCGTATCTCGAAGATCTCAAGCGGCAACTGGCGGATGCCTGCCGGCTGGTGGCACTGGTCCACCCGGACGCGGCGGCGATGGATGGGGCGGAGGTGCGGCGGCTGGCGGCGGCGGTGGGCGGCCGAATCACGATTGTGCGCTCCGACGGGAAAGTACTGGTGGATTCCGAAGCCGATGCCGCACGCATGGAGAACCACGGCACCCGGAAGGAACTGATCGAGGCGTTTCGCGGCCAGGCCGGCTCGGAGCGGAGGCGCAGCGCCACGTTGGGAACGGAATTCCTCTACGTGGCCGTGCCGATGCCCGGCGGCGCCGTGCGCATCGCGATGCCGACCGCGCAGATCGACCGGCAGGTGAGCGAGATCCGCGCCAAGATTCTGGCTGGGACGGCGCTGGCATTTTTGCCGGCGATTGCGATTGCGGCCTGGCTGGCGCGGCTGATTTCGAGGCGCTTCGCGGCGGTGATGGCGCACGCCGGCGAGCTGGCGCGCGGCAACTTCCGCGCGCGCCTGCCACACCCGGGCGCGAGCGAGTTCGGCCAGCTCGCCACTACGCTCAATCAGACCGCCGAAGCGCTGCAGAAGACCATGGCCCAGCTCCAGCACGAGCAGGCCGAGCTCGAAAAGGTGGAGCGTGTGCGCAAGGATTTCGTGATCAACGTATCCCACGAGCTGCGCACGCCGCTCGCTTCCATTCAGGGGTACACCGAGACCTTGATGGACGGAGCCCTCGAAGACCCCGAATACAACATGCGGTTCCTGGGCATCATTCGCCACAATGCCGAACGGCTGGCGCGGTTGACCGAAGACCTGCTGACGCTTTCGCGCGTGGAGCAGAACCGCCAGAAGTTTGAGTTTGGGCCGTTCGCGGTGAATGGCCTGCTGAAGGAAGCTATCGAGTTGGTGCGCCCCATGGCGGAGAAGAGCGAGATCCGTCTGGAGATGGAACCCGGACCGGAGGATGCTTCGGCGTGGTGCGACCGCGAGGCGGTCTCGCAGATTCTGAGCAACCTGCTGGACAACGCCATCAAGTACACACCGGCGGGCGGGCGAATCAGCGTCGGCGCGCGGCCGGCCGGCCGGTACGTGGAGGTGCATGTGCGCGACACCGGCATCGGCATCCCGGACGACGAGCTGCCGCGCCTGTTCGAGCGCTTCTACCGGGTGGACAAGGCGCGCTCGCGCGAGTTGGGCGGCACTGGCCTCGGGCTCTCGATCGTCAAGCACCTGGTGGCGGCGCACAACGGGGTGACGAGGGTCGAAAGCCGGTCCGGAGAAGGGTCGACCTTCTGTTTCACGCTCCCAACGGAAGAATCCGCACTCCGGCCGGGAGAGCTTAATCCAGAATTCACCGCGTCTTAACGATTTCGTAACCGAGGCGCTGATAGGTTGAAAGCTGGAACTTGCGCCAACGGTTTCGTTATGAAGAAAATCCTGCTGATCGAAGACGACACGGACTTATTCTCGCTGTTGAAGTACAACCTGGAGAAGGAAGGCTTCTCGCTCAACGGATTGCAGACCGGCAAGGGCGCCATCGAACTGTGCCGGAAGGTGCGGCCGGACCTGATCCTGCTGGATATCATGCTGCCGGATTCGGACGGCCTGGACATTTGCAAAGGCATCCGCAAGACTCCCGAACTGGCGGCCATCCCGATCATTTTCCTGACGGCGCGCGCCTCCGAGACCGACCGCATTGTAGGGCTGGAGCTGGGCGCCAACGACTACGTGGTGAAGCCGTTCTTCGTGCGCGAGCTGATTGCGCGGATTAAGCTGCAGTTCCGCAGCCAAACGGCGCCGCCGCGCGTGCTCGAGGCGGGCGGGCTGGAGCTCGATCCGACCAGCCGCCAGGTCCGTTTGCAGGGCGCTCCGCTGGCCCTGACCGCTACCGAGTTCCGCCTGCTGGAGTTCATGATGAGCCGGCCGGGCGTGGTGTTCAGCCGCGAGCAACTGCTGAATTCGGTCTGGGGGCAGGACCGGGCGATTACCGACCGGGCCGTGGACGTCTACGTTCTACGGCTGCGGCAGAAGGTGGAGCAGGATCCGGCCAACCCCATCATGATCCATTCGGTGCGCGGTTTCGGCTACACGTTCGAGCCGCGGCGCGCGATGGCGGGATCGGCGTAGGACAGGTAGGACATCGTTTTCTGTCGTCTGTCGGCAGGCGTGCTTAGCGCGACAGTGACAGACCACGAAACGCGATGGTCTGTCCCACTTCATATCAGTCGAATTTGACCATGTCGCCTGCCAGCGGAAGTTGCTTCTCGCGCTTTTCGTACTGCCTGTCTTTGCCCCGGACCGCGAACGATTCGAGCACGTAGGGCACACCTTCGGATGCGAGTGGCGAGTTTCGATCGCTCACATGGAAGTGGAGATGCGGTTCCGTGGAGTTGCCGGAATTGCCCACCAGCGCGAGCACCTGGCCCCGCTTCACGTGGTCGCCTTCCTTCACGCGCAGGCTGCCGGGCTGCAGGTGCGCATAGAAAGCGTAGCGGCCCTGGCCGAGATCGAGAATGACGTGATTGCCCCCGATGGTTTCAATGGTCATGGGAACCGCGCGTGAGTTTTCGCCGGGCACGTTTTGCGGAATGCCGTCCTTGGTGGTCGCCACCACGGCATCGGCGACGGCGAGCACTTCGGATCCATAGGCGTGGTAGCTCTTGTTGTCCTTGCGATCGCCGGTGTAGGTAGCGCTGTCGGAGCCCACTTGCACCCAGTCGATGGCGAATCGCTGCGCGATCCAGGACTTCCCGCCGATAGGGAGCAAGGCTCTGCGATGAGCCGACTCGTTTTGCGGACCGTTCAATGCAAGCCAACCCTCGCCCTTCAAGGGTGGCCCGAGTACCGGCATTGGCGCGGTCGAGACGGCGACCTCGGCGCCTTCGAAGGTGCGGTTGTCGAAGGTCAGCTTGTGGCGGATTTTCGCGGGGACGGCGGCGTTGTCCGCCAGGGTCACCCAGACATACGCGAGGCCCCGGGCGCCGCTGGCGACGCGGGTTGGGTTCATCATGCGACTCAGATCGTGGCCCGAGAAGCTCGCGAGCGGCCCGTCGCCGAGGACGTCGATCTGCTTCAGGTTGATTTCCGCGGGGCTGGAGTTGGTGATGCGCAGTTCGTATACCAGGTGGGCCTTGCCGCCGCCGCGAAAGGCCGTCGGCGCGATGGGGATTTCGACATCGACCTCGTGTCCGGGTTTGGGAGCAACCCCGGCTTGGTTGTCGCGCGCGAACACCAGCGGCGATGGCTTCAGTTGCGTCCAAGTCCCTGTCAGCGTGGTATGACCGGCATCGAATTTGCCGTCATATGTGCCTTTGATGGCCTTGAACTCGAGGTGGACTGAATCGTCATCGACGCGGATGGTATCGGCCGGAATGATCGCACCCTGATCGAGGCTATTGAGGTTGCCGGAGTAACGGTCGCCGGACTTCTCGACGGTGAGCAAGAGGCTCAGATCAGCCAGACCGGTGTTGAGGCTGCCGCGCCATGCTCCTTCGAGGCCGGGCGGGTTCTGTGGCTGAGAGAGGAAAGCGAACACCAAAACCAAGCACCATAAGGCAGGGCTCGTCATATCACCACCTGCCTCACAGGATCTCACAAGCGCGGCGCAGGCGGTCCAGCACGCCGGCCCACTCGGCGAGATCGGGCGGTTGCTCCACGGCGATCCAATCGAGATGCTGGGCGTCCAGGCGATGGAGGGTTTCGTATAGCGCGGCGGCGTAGGCGAGCGGATCCGCCGGCATTTCGTGTCCCAGGCGAAGAAGCGCGCCATGGCCGGCGGGCGGAGGCTGGCCCGGAGCCAACAGGAGGAGCGGCGTGGCGGGGCTGTAATGGCGCTGGTGCATGCCCGGCGAGGCGTGCGGGCCAGAAGTGGGAGCCGCGCCGGCGAGTTGGATGGGGCCGATCAGAGCTTCGAGTTCCGCCACGGGAATCACGCCGGGACGCAGCAGCCTAGGGGCTTCGACCAGAGAGAGCACCGTGGATTCGATCCCCACGCGCGCGGGGCCGCCATCGAGGATGTAGTCGGCGAGCGCTTCCGGCACGTGCGCGGCGGCGGTGGGGGAAAGTTCCGTAAAGCGGTTGGCGCTGGGAGCGGCGATGGGGACCCCGGCGGCGCGGATGAGCGCGAGCGCCAGCGGATGCGCGGGCATGCGCAGGCCCACGGTGGCGAGACCGGCGGTCACGATATCGGGAATGCTGGCTTGCTTGGGTAGCACCAGGGTGAGGGGACCGGGCCAGTAGTGCTGCGCCAGCGAGGCGGCGGCCGGCGGCCACTGGGACGCGAGAGCGCGGGCCATGCCGATGGAATCCACATGGACGATGAGCGGGCTGGTGCGCGGGCGGCCTTTGGCGGCGAAGATGCGCGCGACGGCTTCGGCATCCAGAGCGTTGGCGCCGAGGCCATAGACGGTCTCGGTGGGGAAGGCCACCAGGCGGCCGGCGCGGATCAACGCGGCTGCGCGCTCCACGCTCACTCCGGAAGCTCGTCCTTGTCGTCGCCGGCAATCTTGCCGGTCTTGCGCCAAACCAGAAAGGCGTGGATGAGTGGTTCGAGATCGCCTTCAAGCACGCGGTCCACGTCGCCCAGGGAGAGCTTGCTGCGCAGGTCTTTGACCAGGCGATAGGGGGCCAGCACGTAGTTGCGGATCTGGCTACCGAAATTGATCTCGAGCTTGGTGTCCTCGGTCTTGCGGGTCTCCTCGCGCTTCTTTTCGAGCTCGCGCTCGTAGAGGCGCGCGCGGAGTTGCTTCATGGCGGTCTCGCGGTTCTTGTGCTGCGAGCGCTCATTCTGGCACTGCACCACGATGCCGGAAGGGAAGTGCGTGATGCGCACCGCCGAATCCGTCATGTTGACGTGCTGGCCGCCGGCGCCGGAGGAGCGGAAGGTGTCGATGCGGAGATCGTCCAACTTGATGTCGATCTTGATCTCGTCATCCACCAGGGGATAAACGAAGACCGAGGCGAACGAGGTGTGGCGGCGTGCGTTCGAGTCGAAAGGGGAGATGCGTACCAGGCGGTGCACGCCGATTTCGGATTGCAGCAGGCCGTAGGCGTTGTCGCCGTTGATCTCGAAGGTGACGGATTTGATGCCGGCGCCTTCGCCCTCCAGGCGATCGGTGACCGCGATCTGGAAGCCGGCGCGCTCGGCCCAGCGCAGGTACATGCGGAGCAGCATCTCGGCCCAGTCCTGGCTTTCGGTGCCGCCGGCGCCGGGATGGATGGTCATGATGGCGCTGCGGCCGTCGTTTTCGCCGGAGAGCAGCATGGCGGTTTCGAGGCGTTCGAGCAGTTCGCCGTAGGTTTTCAGATCGCGCTCGATATCGGGCAGAACTTTTTCGCCTTCGCGCGCCAGCTCGAACATGGTGTCGAGATCGTCGGTCATGCCGCGGATGCGCTCGTCGTTGGCGATGGCCTCTTCCAGGCGCTTGCGAACCTGCATCACTTTTTGGCTTTTTTCAGGCTGGTTCCAGAAATCGGGGGCGGAGATTTGTTCTTCGGATTGCGCTAGCTTTTGTTTCTGAGCGGAGGCGTCAAAGATACCTCCGCACGGCCAGGGCCTGGTCGCGGAGGGGCTGATAGGCGCGTTCTAACTCGTCGAATGTCATGGGGGTTCAATCCAATTCTAACAAATAGCCGGCTTTGCCGACGTTGCGGGCGCGCGTGCGGCCGATTTCGATACTGGCGCCTTCGGCCTCATGGATGTGGCCGCAGAAGAAATACTCGGGCTGGCGCTTTTCGATGAATTCAAGAACCGAGCGCGAGCCGGCGTGCAGGCCCGGGCGGACTTGGTCGAGCGCGGTACCGTAAGGCGGCGCGTGGCAGACCAGCACCAGTGGCGAGAGCGCCGCGAAGGGCTGCAAGTGTTCGGCGAGTTGAGCCTCGCTGTATTCGCTGGGAGTGTTGAAGGGCGTGGGGTTGGAATAGCCGAGGCCGGCGATGTGCCAGCGGCCGAGCTGCAGATGGCCGTCGTGGAAATAGTGGAGGCCGCGGAGCGCGCACATCTCCACGATTTTGTCCGCCGATTCATGATTGCCGGGCAGCACGTAGACCTTGTCGCCGCGGCGTTCGAGAATCTGGCCGTAGCGGTCGATGCCTTTGTTCCATGTACACTGATCGCCGGCGGCGAAGTAGAGGTCGGCGTTCATCGAGAGCAGTTCCTCGAGACGCTTCCAATCGTTGTGAATGTCGGAAAAGAGGAGGAGCTTCATATGTGGGGTCAGGCTTTCAGCCTGCCGCCGGCTTTCAAGCCGGCGTCCGGAGTCTGCATTTCAAGAGAAGATCTCAGGCTTGAAGGTACTACTTGATTTGTAGCGCCGGCGGTCTTTGCCGCCGGTTCGCTCATTAGAAGAATATGTGCCGCCGGAGATTCCACTCTCATGTTGCTATGCTACCTCTTTGGTCTTCTGGTACTGGTTCTTCGCCGGGCCGGCGCTGTTGCTGGCAATTCTCTCGTTGCGCGGCGAGCGCAAGCGCGCCAACTACGTAGCGCGGCGGCTTTCCGAGACGGGCGAACAGTGGCCGCCGGCCAGCGTGATCGTGCCGGTGAAGGGCCAAGACGAGGGACTGCGCGAAAACCTGGCGGCGCTCGAGTCGCTCGATTATCCGGATTACGAGTTGCTGGTGGTGGCGCATTCGGCGGCCGACATTCCGCCCGGAGTGCTGCCGCACAAGTGCAGGGTGGTGCTGGCGCACGGCGACGATCCAGACACGGGCGAAAAGGTGCAGAACCTGGCGGCGGCGGTGCGCGCCACCAGCAAACGGACCGCAATCCTCGCATTCGCCGATTCCGATGGGCGGGTGACGCGCGGATGGCTGCGTGCGCTGGCGGCGCCGCTGGCGGAAAAGGGCGTGGGCGCTTCCACCGGCTACCGCTGGTTCACGCCCGTGCCGCCGACGTTCTGGAGCCTGATGCGCGGTGTCTGGGATGCAGTCGCCGGTGGGCGGCTGGGGCCGGGCAACAACCGCTTCGCGTGGGGCGGCGCCATGGCGATCCGCAAAGAAGTGTTCTACGACGCGTGCGTGCCGGACTATTGGAAGCGCACGGTGAGCGACGATTACGCGCTGAGCGCGGCGGTGCGGATGACCGGTCTCGCGATCGCGTACGCGCCGGGTGCTCTGGTGCCGTGCTACGAACACATCGCCATGGGCCGGTTCTTCGGCTGGGTTCGCCGGCAAATGACGGTCACCCGCGTTTACAATGCGCGGCTGTGGTGGCCGGCGCTGATCGCGCACGTGTTTTATTGCGGCGGGATGGCGGCCTCGGCCGTTGCCTCGATTCGCGGAAACCGGCTCGCGGAGTGGGCGCTCGTGGCGCAGCTTTCACCGGGAATGTTGAAGGGGCTGAACCGCGCGACGCTGGCGAAGGCCGCGCTGCCGGAATGCGAAGCGTGGTTCAAGAGGCATCTGTGGGTACACGCGATCTGGACGCCGCTCGGGACGTGGGTGTGGCTGGTGGCGCTGCTGTCGTCGGCGTTTGGGAACACCATCGAGTGGCGGGGAAAACGGTATCGGTTAAAGTGAGTTTCCTAACCAAAGGTCCGTTGAGGCGTATCAGCTTCTGAAGGAGATCAGATTTCTGAAGGAGATCAAGTGGTCCGGTTCACACTCTGCGTTCTGACTTTGATTGGAACCTTAGGCTTGTCGGCGCCCGCGGCCAAAGGAGCGGACTCGACCGAGATCGTCCTGCTGGGGACTCTCCACGACGGACATCAGAAGAATGCGCGATACTCGGTCGCTGTTCTGCGCGACCTGATCGTCAAGCTGAAGCCCACCGCCATCCTGGTCGAACTCCCGCCAGCTATTGGCGGACTGCCGAGCCTTGAAAAGGAGAGGATTGCCAGCCGGCTTGCGGGCAATGAGAATGACTCGGCGAACGCCGCCGCCGACGCGCTGCGGATTCCCGTGGTGGCGTACGATCGCGAAGGACGCAACGAGTTCTATCGGGACACCAAGTATTTCGAACGCCAGGAGCAACTCAGCCGCCGGGTCAATTCCTGGCTCGCCGCGGAGGAGAATGCCAAGCTGGCGCCGGCGGAAACGGCGCTTCTCGGCCCGCTGTTAGGAAACGCAGCCCGAAGCCGGGACTATTTCTATTCCAGCTCCGGCCCGGAGACAATCAATTCCGAGGGCTTGGATCGGATCATCCGCCTCAAACACTACATCTGGGAAGAACTCATGCCGCGGTTGTCGGCACGCGTCCCGTCGCTCAGCGATCTGGCTGGCGAGTTCGCCTTTTTTCGGGACGAATGGCATGAGCGCAATCAGATCATGGCCGACAATATTGCCAGCCAGGCCAGGAAACGCCCTGGCCAACGGATCGTGGTCCTCTGCGGCTGCGAGCATCGTTACATCTTGCGCGACCTGCTTGCGGAGCGGAGCGGCGTTCTCTTGAAGGAGTTCTACGAAGCTGCGCCCTCCACGCGTTAACGTGCGCGCGGCTCGGCTGCGGCGCCCGTCTACTCGGTGAAGGCCATGCCGGCGAAGCTGACGACGCTCGCTTCGTCGATGTTCCATTGTTCGTAACGCAACAGGCGGCCGCGGGCTTTGGGCGCGATCTTCAGAAAGGTGTAGAAGGGCGACGAGCCGCACCACTTGAGGTCGTCGTGATTCTGCTGCACCAGGTCCCAGAAGGCGTCGGCGTCGGCGGCATTGATGCACTGGATGCGCTGGGCATCGCGCGCGCCGACTTCGGTCATCCGGCCCTGATTGGCGGCGGCCTCGAAAGGATCCTGGTAGCGCGCGCCCATGTGGGCCATGTCGACGCCGAGGACGAAGAAGAGGCGGTCGCCTTCGCGTTCGCGCAATTCGGCCAGAGCATCGACGAAGCGCTTCACCTCGTCGGAATCCTCGGGGCTACCGCCCTGGTAGATACTGCGGGCGTAGGAGCCGCACAGAATCGGCAGGATGCGCACTTGGGGGCCCATGGTGTGCTGCAGGAAGATGGTCTGGAACTCGACGGTATGTTCGAAGGAGTGGCAGTAATCTTCCATTTCCACCGCGCGGCCGCCGCGCTGGGCGAGCCAATCGACCAGGCGCGTATCGGTTTCGCAGTCGCCGAGCGGCGTGCGGAAGGGCTTGCGCGTGAGGCCGAATTTATCGGGCTCGCCGTAGTGCGAGGTGGCCAGGATGACGAAGGTGCGGTCGCGGTGTTCGGGGCGCAGCATGCGGTACGCGGACTGGTAGGATTGCCATCCGCCTTCCGGGCTGACGTGCGGGGCGGCGATGGCGAAGAGGTTGTCGCCGGTGCCGTCGGGGGCCGCGGGGGCATCGGCGGTCATGTATTCCTGCATGGTTTCGCGCAGCTCGGCGGCGCCGCCGGGATAAGCGGCGCCGGCATGAGAGGGCTCGCGGACCGCGCATTCGGCGAAAGCCTGGCGCTTTCCGTCACGCATGTGCTCAAAGGTTTCGTCTTCCAGGAAGCCGGCGGTGCTTAGGGTTTCCATGAGGTGCCGCGCGATCTGTTCCACCTCCAGGCTGTTGCTGAGGCGCACCAGCACAGCGCGCAGATCGAGCTCGGTCCGGGTGCCGTCGAAGCAGCGGAGGCATTCCACCAGCAAGGGAGGAACGATCAGCATGGCGTCGGAGAACTTGTAAGGATCGCGCATGAACAGGCCGGGATTCTCCGGGGAGGGAGACGGCATGAAATCGAGGGTCGGGCGCAGACGCGGCAGTGGCTGAGACAAGTCTTATCGTAGCTCAGCTTTTCCCAGCGCGCGGTATTTGCGAAGCAATTCATAAAGGACGATGCCGCCGGCGGTCGCGACGTTGAGCGACTGCTTGAGGCCGAGCATGGGGATGCGCACGTGGGTGTCGCAGAGCGCGGATACGTCGGGGCGGATGCCTTCCACTTCGTGGCCGAAGACCACGCAGACGGGGAAGCGCGGCGCCCAGTCGAACAGGTCGACGGCGTGCATGGAAGTTTCCACGGCGGCGATTTCGTAGCCGCGCTCGCGGAGGCTGTGGAGCAGCGGAAGCGGCTCCCAGGAGTGCTCCCAGGCCACCGTTTCTTCGGCGCCCAGGGCGGTCTTCGAGATGGCGCGCTTGGGCGGCCGGCCGGTGATGCCGCACAGGTAGAGCTTCTCGACGGCGGCGGCGTCGGCGGTGCGGAAAAACGCGCCGACGTTGTACAGGCTGCGCACGTTGTCGAGGAGCACGGCCGCGGGCAGGCGCGCGATCTGCTCGTATCGGGCGCCCGCGACGGTGGCCTGGAAGGGGATGCGGTCCATGATGATAAACTAGTATGTTTCGTGGCCATGTTGTCGATCGTCATCCCGATTCACAATGAAGAGCTTTCCATTCTGCCGCTCTACGACCGGCTGAGCGTGGTGCTCGATCAGGTGCAGCGTCCCTACGAAATCCTGTTCGTGGACGATGCTTCAAACGACCGCAGTTTCGAGCTGCTGTCGAACCTGGTGGAGACCGACGGCCATTTGAAAGTGATCCGGCTGCGGCGCAATTTCGGGCAGACGGCGGCGCTTTCGGCGGGATTCCACGAAGCCAAAGGCGACATCATTGTGGCCATGGACGGCGACCTGCAACATGCGCCTGAAGACATTCCGGCGCTGCTGCAGAAGATCGACGAAGGCTTCGATATCGCCAGCGGTTGGCGCAAACACCGCGTGGACAACGCCATCATGCGCAAGATTCCGTCGCGGATCGCGAACTGGCTGATGGCCAAAGCCTCCGGCGTGGATCTGCGGGACTTCGGCACGACGTTCAAGGCTTATCGGGCCGAGGTGCTGAAGGACGTGAACCTGTACGGCGAGCTGCACCGCTTCATTCCGGCGCTGGCCAGTTTTTATGGCGCGCGGATTGCCGAAGTCCCGATTCGCAGCACGCACCGCGTGGCCGGCGATTCGCACTATGGCATCGGACGCACGTTCCGCGTGATGTTCGATATCCTCACCATCAAGTTTCTGCTGAAATATTTCACGCGGCCGATGCATTTCTTCGGGGTGTTGGGCCTGTTGGGAACCATCTCCGGCGGCGGCATCATGGTGTGGCTGGCCGCTGAGAAGTTGCTGTGGCGGCAGGATCTGGTGACCGAGCACGGTCCCATCATGGTGGCGGGCGCGTTGTTGCTGCTGGCCGGCCTGATGATGTTTTCCACCGGGCTGATCGGCGAGATGATGATGCGGACGTACTTCGAGAGCCAGGACCGGCGCATCTACGCGGTGCGCGAGATTCTGACGCGGAAGCAGCGCGGCGTCCCCGGCGGCACGCGCTAGGTCTAACGTGTCACCATAGGACAGATGAGGCGCATCTTGGAGCCGGGGAAAAAGTTGTTGCTGGCGACTCGGGGCATCGCCGCAGTCGCCATACCGCTGTCCATCGGACTGACTCATACGCCAAAGATGCGCGCTCAATCGCCGCTAACCGCCGCACCAATGCGATTCGAGGTGGCTTCGGTCAAGTTCCCCGCCGATCAGAGTATGTTAGAAACCCGGCCGAGAAGGACCGTCGGGCGTTTCCGATGGAAAACTCAGCTCATGTACCTGCTGGGGTACGCCTATCACATGGAGTGGTGGCGGATTTCCGAAAAGTTCTCCTCCGGTTCCGTCAGCCTCGGTTCCATTTACGAGATCGAGGCCACTACGGGCCCGGATGCCACCGAAGATCAGGAGCGCCGGATGCTTCAAACCCTCCTCATCGAGCGCTTCAAGATGGTAGCCCACCGCGAGACTAAAGACGCCGTCCAGGGCTATGCTCTGACCGCGGCGAAAGATGGCCCAAAAATGGGGGCAGTCAAGGAAGAGAAAGCTTCCGACGATCCCGCGACATCAGATGGATGGGTCTCGGCGCACAGCCCGTCGCAAGGTGTCATCGCCATCGAAGGACAGCGAGCTACGATGCTGCAATTTACCGAAAATTTGCAGCGCCTGCTGAGCACATCCGTTCTCGATCAGACCGGCCTCGGCGGCAAGTACAATTTCCAGGTGGAGTTCGCAAGAGGCGATGATCCTTCCGACTACACCGCCGTGGTGGCCGCCGTTAAGCAGCTCGGGCTGAAGCTGGAGAAGTACAAAGAGCCCGTGGAATTTCTGGTGATCGACCACCTCGATAAGCTCACGGAAAATTGACCACAAAGCCCACGTCCCCGTTTTTCGTTCACAAAAATCTCAACCTCAATTTCCCCTGGTTTCATTCACTTCCAATTTCGAATTTCAGACTCCGCCTCTCCGGCCCGCCATCGTGGAATCGTATGAGCGTCTGTTATCCCAGCCAAATTGGCTTCGTTTGGTCAAACCAGGTGGGGCAGACCCCCAGGTCTGCAACCCGACCCCCCGGTCGGGTTTGGCCGCGCCACCGGCCGCTTACGGTTGCGTCACCCGCCACGCTCCCAAAATTGGGTTCGTTTCGTCCGCCCATCCTTCAATCCCAAGAAAAACTGCCAGTTACAGAAAATTGGCTTCGTTTGGTCAAATGGCCGCCAGTGGCCCACGCCAGGAAGATGCCGGAAGGGCCGTCCTCACTTTTTCGAGCTGATGGCAGGGCTGTCCCCGGTCAGGTGATCGAATATCTGGAAGCGCAGAAAATCGTGAATGGCTTCCAGGGCTTCGGCGTTCTTCGTTGTGATGGTCACGCGGCCGCCGCGTCCCAGCTTTTCAAAACGGTAGGCGACTTCGGCTTTGAGGCGCTGCAAGGCGGACACGCCGGGGGGCGTCTGGCCGTGGATCAGCATGGGGGCTTCGAAATCGCCGTCGGCAAACATTCCGGCGATATGAGCCAGGTGGGTGCGGATCTGATCGCGGCTCTCGGTGTCCTTGGCGTCGTTGGCCGTAACTTCGATTGAGCCGCCATCGGCGTACAGGCGGAAGTGGTGGGTGGTCTTTTCCTCCGAAAAGCCCATTACCTGATCGCCACGCTGGTTCACGGCGTCATGATGATTGGGGGGCTGCTGAGCATAGGATAAGCTGGCGAGCCCCAAGGCGGCGGAGAGAATCGTCAGTTTCATGGGAGTCATGATCGCAGCGCGGCGAGTTTACAGATTGCGCCCTCTCCGCCAGTGTTCTTCGAAGAGGCCTCTCATGGCCTCGCCCATGCCTTCGTGATGGAAGACCACGGCGGTCCAGGTGGGACGCGTGATCACGGGGTCGAGCAGCGCGATCATGCCGTGCTCGCCGTCGAAGACCGCGAGTTTCATGGGCAGCGATTCGGCGATGCGCACTTCGACGCCGGCCGCGATGTACTCGGCCAGACGCTGGCGGTGTTCGTCGTCGAGCGTGCCCGCCTCCAGCAGGAGACGGCAGGCTACGCCGCTCGAGCCTGCCTGTTTCACCAGTTGCTCGTGGAGGGGATCGACGGCGTAGGGCGGCCGCGAAAATTCCACGTACTCGTGTTTGACTTCGGCCAGCATGCGGCGGTACTCCGCGGCCGTCTGGGTAGGCTCGGAAACGATGCGCAGAAAATCGAGCGTGCCGCGTCCCCCGCGTCCTTCGGAATAGAGCGATTTGAGATCTTCGATGAGGGCGCCGCCGGCGCGCCCGCTATCGGTCAGATCTTGTTCCAGGATCTGACGCTTGCGCCCCAGGTATCCGGGAATCGCCAGACTGGGCTCGACCGCGGAGAAGAGCTTCGTCTTCTCCTGCACCACCTGGGCAAAACCCTTTTCCACCAGGCTGTCGAGGACCTCGTAGATTTTCTGTCTGGGCACGTGGGCACGAGCGGCCAATTCCAGCGCTTTGAACTTGTGATGTCCCAAAAGCACCAGGTAAGACCGCGATTCGTACGCGTTGAGCCCAAGTTGTTGCAGGCGCCGCCAGAACCGTTGAAAGTCAACTTCGGCCAGTTCCTCGCTCATAGTCTTTCCACCTTAGCAAAGCCCGCGGATCATTGTGGGGTCAGGCTTTCAGCCTGCCGCCGGCTTTTAGACGGCGTTCTTCGGTCTGTCGCGACCCGCCGGGCAGAAGCCCGGCGGCAGGCTGAAAGCCTGGCCCCACACGCGCGTCAGCGGTTTGGCTCTTATGCTATGCACCCGGTTCCGGGCATGAAT
>PMTR01000183.1 GCA_003167255.1 Bryobacterales bacterium | reverse complement strand
CGTTACCATGCCACTTGCCCATTGCCCTCGCGCTCCGCACGGTGGACCTAACACTACCGGCAGTTCGTGCCCCATACTAAGAGGTGGATGGGCAGTCGGCAAAACCTCGGCGGTCACCCAAAACCGGCCAATGAGAAGGTAGCGCGCCCTGGGACCATTATGATCGCTGTGCGGCCGCGGGTCGCGGAGGCCAGGAATGTCAACCGATGAACCTTCGGCGATTCACGAGGTTGTACAGCGCATCCAACAGTTTTTAAGCCTCCGGCGCGCCGAAATCGGCACACTACTAAAACAGACAGGCAAAGCCTGGATCGACGACAACGCACCGCGTCTCGGCGCCTCCCTGGCGTTTTACACCTTGCTGTCCCTGGCCCCTATCCTCATCGTCGTTGTTGCCATCGCCGCGCTTGCGTTTGGCCAAAAGGCGGCCCAAGGTCAGCTCATATGGGAGATCCAGGATCTGGTCGGAACGGAAGGGGCGCGAGCGATCCAAGGTTTGATTCAGTCCGCTTACAAGCCCGGAACGGGCACTACGGCGACGGTACTTGGCGTCCTCACGCTGGTTTTGGGAGCGTCCGCGGTGGTGGTGGAGCTGCGCGACGCGCTAAACACAATTTGGCATGTTCCGGCGGCGGCCTTTTCAAGCTTTCGCGGCTTTCTTCGTCTGGTAAAAGAGCGGTTCTACTTGTTTGGATTGATCTTGGGCGTGGGCTTCCTGTTGCTGGTCTCGTTAGCGCTGAATGCCGCTATTGCCGCCTTGGGCTCCCTGTTTGGTTCACTGCTGCCCGCTTCCGAATCCGTATTGCACGTGGCCGTATTTTTGATTTCGTTTCTCCTGATCACGTTTCTGTTCGCGGCCATTTACAAGTTCTTGCCGGATGTTCAATTGAAATGGAGTGACGTAATCGTCGGTGCGTGCTTTACCTCTTTACTGTTTACAATTGGAAAGCAGCTCATCGGAATCTATCTCGGCAAAGCGAGTTTCGGCTCGACTTACGGGGCGGCCGGTTCTCTCGTCATCGTGCTGGTGTGGGTGTATTACTCATCCCAATTGTTCTTCTTTGGTGCCGAGTTCACAAAAGTCTATACGGAGACATTTGGTTCTCGCCTGGACGCTAAACTTAACGTGCATCCTCCTAAGCCTGAGAGCGTAATTGTATCTCCCACTACTGGCTTACCGGCGGGAAAAGGCAAGGAAGAGTCTTCGGTTACGTTGACATGACCATTTTGTGTCTCTGATTCGCTAGATCGGCGTCGTGCTCACCAAGAACTCCCCGTTGCTGGGGCATGCCGCAAGACTTCGAGCGGGGTAGTCGTTCATAATCAGACAGTGAGGCGGTAAATAAAATGCGATGGATTTTAATTGTGTCGATGGCAGCCGCTTTGGCGACTCGCGGTTTGGCGGCAACCGACGCGCAGTGCAGTGAAATATTGCAACGTGCGCTGGATGCCAGGAATCCGGAAACGCGGAAACAGGCGGTGGTCGCGTTGAGCTTGGCGTCTGGGCGCGGGCCGTTGTTTGACCAGCTAGAGCAGATGTTGCAGGACAAAGATGTCGACGTGCGGCAAGCCGTGGTGGCCAGCCTGGCGGACGTGAAGAGTGAGCGCTCGACGGCGGCGCTACACAAGGCCCTGGAGGACGCCGTGCCCGAAGTGAGTTTCGCCGCGGCCAAAGCACTGTGGGCCCGCCATGACCCCGTTGGCAGGGCCGCGCTGCTGGCGGTTCTCGCAGGGGAAAGCAAGAGCTCATCCAATTTTTTCTCCAAAGAGAAACGCGAGGCCCTGCGCATGATGCACACGCCGCGGACCACGTTCCTGTTTGTCATGCAGCAGGGTGTTGGGTTCGTTCCGCTGCCTGGACTGGGCGAAGGTATTGCTTCCATGCAGGGGATCCTCGCNNGGATCCCGCAACCATCGACGCGCTCAGGGATGCGCTCTCCGACAAGGATTCGTCCGTTCGGGCCGCCGCGGTACATTCCATCAGTCTGCGAAACGACCCCGCTTTGAAGAAAGAACTGGAACCGCTGTTGCAGGACGAGAATGAGCCCGTGCGCCTGCGTGCAGCCGCGGGTTACCTGAGATTATCCGCGATTGAGGCCGGGGCCAGGATCAAGAAGCGTTCGACGGCGGTCCCGTCGCCCGGCGCGCCAGGGCTGAAGAAATAGTCTGCATGGGCTGCCCGTCGAGAATTCTGTGGTGGTGGGACAGGCGATCGGTTTTTGTCGCCTGTCTTCCGCTGTCGCCGAGATGTCGATCAAGTCGGGCTCGTCGATCTCTCGCTCCGCCAGGCGCGCCTGCGCGATCGGACTGGTTCTTGATGACGAGCATATAGGCGCGCACCGCCGGTTCCGTGAGGCCCTGCCCTTCACGGATGGCGCGAACGTCTACGTCGGGCGCACCACCTTCATGGGATGCGCAGCGGGTTCATCAGGTATAGGCCGGTCGACCGGTTTCTCCGACTCTCCGACTTGCATTTATGCCTGGCTCCGTTCCAGCATATAAGGTATCCATACACGGTGGAGGTGAAAACTTATGTCCTGGCAGGATCGCATTGTCGTCGACCCCAAGGTTTTGACCGGAAAACCGGTTGTGCGCGGCACGCGGATTTCGGTCGAACTGGTGGTGGACCTGCTGGCTGCGGGCTGGAGCCACGCGCAGATCCTGACGAGCTACCCCCACCTCACCGAGGAGGATGTCCGGGCTTGTCTCAGCTACGCCAGTGAGCTGTTGCGGGAAGAACAGGTCTTTCCCCTGAAAGCCACATGAAGTTTCTGGCCGACGAGAACTTTCCGCGGCCGGAAATTGGACGGATCGAAAACTTGGTCGTGGAAAACGCGGCCCTTTTGTTGGCACAGAGTCCCCATTCGCCAGGATTGCCCGCGAGCCCGGGTGAGCCGAGCCGTAGCGGCTTGTATATACAATCTGCTACGATGGATCCGTGGTCATTTCCGGGTTCGAATGGAACGATGACAACATCCTCCATATCGCAAGGCACGAATTCAGCCCGGAGGAGGTGGAGGAAGTCTTCGCCGGCAGCCACAAGGTCAGGCGCACCCGCCAGGAGCGTTACATCGCACTGGGTGAGACGTTCGACGGCCGTCTGGCTTTCGTCGTATTTCGCCGCTTACCCAGAGGACGAATCCGGGTAATAACGGCGCGGGACATGGATGACAGCGAACGGCGGCTGTTCCGCCGCAAGTAGGCAGATCGAATGAAGAAGAAACTCTCTCCCGCAAGAAAGCCTCTTCCCAGGTTTAGTTCGGATGAAGAGACAGCCGCATATTTCGAAGCCCACTCCGTGGCGGACGTGTGGGACGAACTTTCGCCGGCCTCGCCTGCCCAGCCCTCGGCGGCGCTGGCAAAGTCGATCCGGCAGCGCCATGCCCGCCTGAAGTCTCCCATCTCGCTACGCCTGGCCGCCGAACAGATTGCGGCGGCGAAGAAGATCGCGGCAGCAAAGTCGGTCGGCTACCAGACTCAGTTGCGGATGTGGATCGCCGACGGGATTCGGCGCGAGGCCAAGCGGGCGTGACTGCCGGCTCTGGCTACGCCGCTGTCAGCGCCCTTCGCACCGCGGCGGGCTGGTTCTTGATGACGAGCATATAGGCGCGCACCGCCGGTTCCGGTTTGCGTCTCCCCTGCTCCCATTCCTGAATGGCCCGCACCTGCAGCCCGTAGCGTTCCGCGAATTGCTCGCGCGTGAGGCCTTGCCCTTCACGGATGGCACGAACGTCTGCGTCGGGCAGCACGCGCACCACCTTCATGGGAAGTTCGATTTCACCCCTCATGTGTTGTGCGATCTGTTTTGCCGATTCAACCAGTACGCGGCCGAGCTTAGTGCTCTTGTTGCTTGATTGGCCGGAGGATTTTCGTAAGGGCTTATTTTTCGGCGTCACTGAGACTCCTTCTCACTCTGCGGGATCGGGAACAAGCGGCGCATATCTGAATTGTACTGCGGCAATGCCGCAGTTGCAACCTGGCGCGCAACCAGTCGCGAACGTCTCACCTGTCCCCAACTGCCCAAGATTGAGAGGTGTTACCATCACGCTACCGAATGCGCGACGCGGCGATTACTTTATCGGTGGTTCGATGAAAACGGCGCGTAGACATTTATTCGGCATGGTGGCTATCTTCCCGTTTGTAGCGCTGGTCATCTCCGCGATACACTCGCGCTGGGACGCCGCCGCCGCCTATGCAACCGTGCTAGTAGGTTTCATCGCGGCTGAAGTGGTTGTCTGGCAGGGCTACCTTATCAAGCGACAGCTCGCGTTTTCCACCTACCTCGACCTCGACAAAGAGTGGAACTCGCAGGAGATGATCAAATCCCGCCGAGCCGTTCGTGCCCCCGGCAGCACGGAGTGGAATCATTCCCGCTTGGAAGGCATCCTCGAATTCTTCGAAAAGGTCGCCTCAATGTTCAAGCTCTCGGGCGAAATGCCCTTCATTTACCAAAGCACCCTCGGCTGGTATGCCGCGCAGTATTTCCTCTTCGCCCACGAGCACGGCCAGATCAAATACCTCCGAGATCTATGGCAAGACAGTCTTTATCAAGACCTTGAGGACCTTTACACTTTTTACCTCGAAAACGAGGTTGGTCGGAGCCCAAAGGCCCAGCAAGACTGGAAGGATAAGCGCCTCGCAACAGAAGATAAATTCTGGGAGCAAGAGCGCAAAGATTGACCCGATACCATAACATAACGTTCTTTACGTTGCGTCATTTCGACTGGTTGGAGGTTCCCCTCACCGGTCAAACGCCTGCGGCGACGCCCTTACCGCCCGCTCAAACGCCCATCCCCTGATGTGGTTGATCTGCTCCTTCATGGTGCGCGAGAGCGGAACAATGTGCACCGCAACGTCGATCAAATCCTGCTCGCTGATCTCCCGGTCCGCCAGGCGTGCCTGCGTCAGCGAAGACACCACGCACTGCTCGATCTCCGCGCCCGTCCAGCCGATGGTGAAAGGGGTCAATTGCTTCAGGTTGAACTGGGCGGGGTCCACGCCGCGGCGGCTCAGGTGGATCTTGAAAATCTCGATGCGCTCTTCATCCACCGGCAAGTCCACGAAGAAGACCTCGTCGAAACGGCCTTTGCGAATCATCTCGGCGGGCAGCAGGTCGATGCGGTTGGCGGTCGCCGCCACGAACAGGCCACGCGTCTTCTCCTGCATCCAGGTGAGGAAGAACGCAAAGATGCGGCCTTGCTCGCCGCTCGATTCGGTCGATGTAATCCCCATTTCGATTTCGTCGAACCACAGCACCGCCGGCGCCATGTCTTCCATCATCCGGCAAGCCTCGACAAACGCGCCTTCGGGCTTACCGTGCCTGCCGGAAAAGATCTCCACCATGTCCACGCGATAGAGCGGAAGCTGGAAACAAGTGGCGATGGCCTTCACCGAGAGGCTCTTGCCGCAGCCGGGGATTCCCATCATCAGAAGCCCCTTGGGCACGATCTCATTGCTCAGCGTGTCGCGCATCTGAAACAGCTTGCGCCGCTCCAGCAGCCATGCCTTCAGGCCTTCGAGCCCCCCGACCTCCGCCAGGCTGGTGCCGTCGGCAATATACTCGATCACGCCGCTGCGGTTGACCAGCAGCCGCTTTTCTTCGAGCAAAGCCGGCAGCGAGTCCGGTCCCAGTTGCGGGGTCTTGGCCAGGGCGCGCCGCAACGCGTAGCGCGATTCGTCGAGTGTCAGCCCCAGCAGCACGCGCCCCGCCTGTTCCAGCACCGCTTCGCTCACCGGCGATTGCCGCATCTGGTCCCGCAGGTAGTCCGTCAGTTCCACCAGATCGGGCGGCCGCAGCTCCAGAAATAGCAGGCTGCGCTCCACCTCCTCCGGAATAAACCGCACCGGGGAGGTAATCACCACGAACTTGCGGCGGTCGAGACAGGCGTCATACACGTCCCGCAGGCGGCGCCGGATCTCCGGAGACTCGCGTAGCGGCTCATGAAAATCCTTCAGGTGGAAGATGGCCTGGCCCTGGTGCGCCACGATGAAGTCCAGCACCGCGCGCGGCGCCAGCGTGCCCGGTTCGACGGGTCCGCCTTCCTTGCGCATTCCATCGGTGAGCCGCCATTCCCAAACCGGCAGCGGCGTGGAGGCGCCGAGACCGAGCGCCACTTCGTGCAGCAGGCGGCCGATGCGCTGCTCCTCGGCCGATCGGATATAGGTCAGCGGCCGCCCCGATTCGAAAATCTCACGAATCGTGGTGGCCGCCCGGCTCTCGGCGGGACGGGGCGGCGGCGTGCTCTGCGGTTTTGCCATTCTCTTTCATTATGGACGACCACCGGGCGCTCAAAGTCTGTGTGTATTTTCAAGGTCCGTTATCACCAACTGGTAGCGCCGGCGGTCTCGCCGCCGGTGTCTTTGTTTTTCGGTTTGCATCCACCGGCCGAAATGTCCCAACCGGTCTTGCCGTCGGTGTGCGCCGACAAGAATGTCGGCGTTGCAGGCTGAAAGCCTGCTCCACCGTGGAGCGGGCCTCCGGCCCGCAACGCCGGCTTTCCAGCCGGCGTCTGGCGGGCGGAGCCCTCATCGGGAATCTTGTTTCTCCCGCGTTTTCTCCGCGTTGAACCCCCGCCGTTTATAATGCGGACATGCCTACTCAACAAGCCACCTACGAAGATGCCAACCTGGTGCTGCGGCTCTACGAACTGCGCCGGGAAGAAAAGCTGCGCGCCGCGCGAGCCTGGTTCGCCGCCAATTTTCAAGCCTCCACGGTGGAGGATATGCAGCGCATCGCCCCGCCCGGAAGCCAGGAAAACGCCTACGTGCGGATGGTGGCGAGCTACTGGGAGATGGCCGCGGCCTTCATCACCTCGGGGGTCTTGAACCAGGACCTGTTTTTCCAGACCAACGGCGAAATGCTCTTCGTCTGGGAGCGGTTGCGGGAGATCGTGCCCTCCTACCGGGAATTCAGTAAGAATCCGCACTCCTGGCACAACCTGGAGGTCGTGGGCAATGCCTTCATTAAATGGATGGAATCGCACGGTCCGGAGGCCTATCCGGCCTTCCAGGCGATGGTAAAAGGGGTACCGGTGGGCCGTTGAGCCCACATTGGTTCAGGTGAATTCCCTAAGCGGACGGCTTGGGAATAGGGCATGAGTACTGCATCCTGCGTCTTCAACAGTACTTAATGATATACAAGTGCGTAAATTTAGTTGCATTTCGGTTCGAAACTGCGTAGGATCGTATGGAGGCGTAAGGCTGTATTTCACTGGGTGTCTAACAAGCGCGCAGCGGCGCACAAAACATGAACGCCGCAGCCTGCCTCGAATGCAGTAAGAAATTTTCGAAATCAATCGGAGAAGGAGAACTAAACGAATGAAAAAGTTTTTGTTACTGATGGCAGTTTTGACGTTGGTGAGCGGCGTTGCTAGCGCGAACGCCATATTTGGGACCTGCACCCCGTTCGAACTCACATTTGCGGCCGGAACCGGCGGCCCCACGACTGAAACCTGCGCTGCGGTTTCCATACCCTCTGGCTGGAGCTTCACGACAGCCGAAGAATACACTATCGCGGATTACACGGGCGGCGGCGGCAGCACAACCAATACCGTCCAGACAATGTATACGAATTCTGCGGTCGGCGCGACGGCTTTCGGCGGCAGCCCTGCAAATTGTAACGTTACCGGCGGCGCAAACTCTTCCCCTAGCGGCTGCAATTCGAACTATACTTTCACTCCTGGCGGTATGGGTACGTTACCATTTTTGAGCGGTAATCCTACAACCGCGAGCGCTGGCTTCACCGTTTCCATCAGCTCCTCGGTGACGGGTGGGACGGTCACCGCTTCATCCGCCGGTGTAGTTATCGAATTCGACTACACCCAAAACAGCACTACTCCCGAGCCGATGTCGATGATGCTGGTCGGCGGCGGTCTGCTGGGTCTGGGTCTGGTAGCGAGCAAGCTTCGCAAGAAGGCGTAAAGGACGACTGGTTCTGAGGTTTCGAATCGCAAAGGGTTGGTGCGCTATCACGGCGCCCCAGCCCTTTGGTTTTTCTGCCGGGCACCGGGGAGGCGTCTGAACTTTGCATTGGATGCGCCGGCGGCAACGAATCCTTCTGGGCGTAGCGGTCTTCGCGATTAGCTTTGCCTATGTCTGGTGGATTGCGGGAGACGTGTTCAGCCTGGGGGTGGATGAAGGGATCTACCTCGAAGGCGGCCGCCGCGTGGCGGCCGGCCAGGCGGTCTATCGCGACTTCTTCGTTCTCACCGGCCCTCTGACGTTCTGGATGGAAGGCAGCTTGGCGCGGTGGGGAGGAACGGACATCCCGCTGCTGCGGTTGCCGTTGCTTGTGGACGTGGCCTTCCTGGCGTGGGCGGTGTACTGGCTGGCGGCGCAATTTGCGGGTGATCTGTTCTCGTCCGGGCTCGCGCTGGTGTTTCTGGCTTTTGAATCCCGTGTACATCAACTGGTGGTGAAGCACCGCTGGGACAGCGCCGCGCTGGCCACGGCCGCCGTTCTGGCTGCGGTGGCGGCCGATCGCAGAGGGAGTCGAAGGCTGTGGCTGCTGTCGGGCTCGCTGGGGGCCGCGGCGGCGTGGGCTACGCCCTCGGTGGGATGGGTGGCTGTGCCGCTGCTGCTGTGGGCGGCGCGCCGCAACCTGGCGTCGGCGCTGGCGTGGCTGGCCGGCGGCGCGGCCGTGACGGCGGCAGCGGCCGGATACTTGGCGGGCACCCACGCGCTCGGCCCGATGATCGAGGCCATGCGCTGGACCGCGGCCAACTACACGCAAGCCAATGCGTTGCCGTACGGCGGGCTGAGCTCTGTTTCCAGCGCCGCGCGGGCGGCTTCGAGCGGCCTGTGGCAGCAGGCGGCCAGACTGGCCGCTTCGGCGTTCGAATCGCTCTCGGCCGTTCTGCCCGTCGCGGCGCTGGCCGGCTGGGCGTGGCGCCTGTCGCGGCGCCGGGAAGCCGCGGAAACGCGCGCCATCGTGCCCCTGCTGGCCGTCACCCTGGCGCTGGTTGTTTCGGCCTGGCCGCGTTGGTCGTCCATGCAACTGCTGTTCGTGGCCGCCGTTCCGTTCACGCTGTGCGGCATCCTGCTCCATCGGTCGATGGACGCGCGGCGGCGACCCGCGATCTATGCGGTATTCCTGCTGCTGGCGGCCATTTCAGGCTTTCAGAAGACCGCGGCGGCCTTCGACTATAGCGGGTTTTCGACGCGCGCGGGCTTCCTGCGCGGGACGCCCGAGGACGTCGAATTCCTGGAGCCGTTCGAACGGCGCATCCAGCCGGGCGATTCGCTCTTTGTCTTCCCCTACCTGCCGGCGCTCTACCCGTTGCTCGACGCGCACAACCCGACGCGCTATCTCTACCTGCAGCCGGGCATGATGACGGCCGGCGACGAGCGCCAAGCCATCGCGGAAGTGGAGGCCGGCCGCCCGCGTTGGGTGGTGATGGCGGAAGTTCCGCGGGAGACCATTCTGGCGGCCTGGCCGCGAAGCGATCCCTCGCGAATCCCCATGGAGGCCATGCACCTGTATCTGCGCACGCACTATCGGGAGGTGGAGCAGGTCAACGGGAAGTGGGGCTCCATGCAGATTCTGGAGCGCCAGTGAGGGGGCGTCATCCGGCGGCCGGCTCGGGCGGGGAGAAATCGACCTTCTCGTACAGGTCGGCCAATGCCAGGTGGCAGCCCACGGATGGCAGGTCGAGCGAATCTTCCAGGCTGGCTTTCGCGATGTAATTCCAACTGCCGTCGGGTTGGCGGGTGTAGCGTTCGACACTGACGCGTTCGGAAGAAACCAGCAGATACTCGGCGAGGGATTCGAGCGGCCGGTAGTGCTCGAACTTGCGGCCGCGGTCGTATTGTTCCGTCGATTCCGAGAGGACCTCTACGATCAGCGTAGGGTTGAGCAGCGTATCGCGCCGCTCGTCCAGAAACTGCGGCTCGCCGCAAACCACCACAACATCCGGATAGGTATACAGCCCCTTGGCGTTGACGCGGACCCGCATATCGCTCGACGTTACCGAGCAGGGACGCGACCGGAGTTGCTGCCTGAGTTCACTTGCCAGATTGAGGAGAATGAGATTGTGCGCCCAGCGCGCGCCCGCCATGGCGAACATTTCCCCCTGGTAGTACTCGCTCTTGAACTCGGCTTTGCGCTCAATTTCGAGGTACTGCTCGGGTGTCAGATAAGTTTTGGGCTGCGTGGACATGGCCGTGTCTTCACCTTACCATGTCCCCGCTGCCGGGCTGAGATGCGGAGAAATCAACCTTCTCGTACAGATCTGCCAGAAGCAGGTGGCAGTCGACCGACTTGAGGTCGAGCGAATCTTCCAGGCTGGCTTTCGCGATGTAATTCCAACTGCTGTCGGGTTGGCGGGTGTAGCGTTCGACGCTGACGCGCAGGGAGGAAATCAGCACGTATTCCGCAAGAGATTCCAGTGAGCGATAGAGTTCGAATTTACGGCCGCGGTCGTAGGCTTCGGTGGATTCGGAGAGGACTTCGACGATGACGGTGGGGTTGAGTAGGGTATCGAAGGTGTCGTCCGCAAACTGGGGTTTTGCGCAGACGATTACTACATCGGGATAGGTGTAGAGGCCGGTGGGTGTGACGCGGACCCGCATATCGTTGGAATAGGCCTTGCAGGGCCTCTGGCGGAATTGCTGATGTAACGAAGCCACAGCGTTGGCGACGATCAAGATGTGCGGCTCGCGCGCGCCCGACATGGCGAACATCTCGCCCTGGAAGTACTCGCTTTTGAACTCGGCCTTGCGCTCGATTTCGAGATACTGCTCGGGTGTCAGATAAGTCTTTGGCTGAGTAGCCATCGGCGCCTCTTAACACCACATTAGCACGCGCGAAATGTGGGGCGGGCAATCCTGCCCGCAGCCGCCTTTAGGCGGCTTCTTCGGGCCCGGCGCGAATCCTTGCACGCGGCCAGGCGCCGGCTGAAAGCCGGC